>CBDICS010000053.1:0-83933 GCA_965277415.1 Saprospiraceae bacterium | reverse complement strand
AGTATTGGTATTATCTTCTGTATGGAATTTAGTTTATGCAGTTGGAATAGGTTTAGTCATAGCATCTTTAATGTTTATGAAGAAAATTGGAGATTTGACAGCAAAGCGATCAGATGTAAAATCTCTTGATCAGGAAAAAGCATGGGGAGATGAGGCTAGTTTCCCTAATGAACTGAAAAAGAAAATTTTCATTAAACACCTCAAAGGACCACTATTTTTTGGTTCTACTAGTGATTTCCAACAATTGGCTCAACAAATTCCTGATGCTTCATCGACCGTAATTATAAGAATGGGGAGAATGCAATATATGGATCAATCTGGTTTATATGCAATGGAAGATGTTTTAGTCAATTTAGTGCAAAAAGGTAAAAGGGTACTATTGGTAGATATTATTGAACAACCACGATATATGCTGGAACGGATTGATATTATACCCGATTTGATTCCTACTGAACAAGTTTTTGAGACTTTCAAAGATTGTTTGGCTTGGGTTAAAGAAAATGCCAAGGAATAAGGGGAAGGTGATTCATCTTTAAGGGGAATTTAATTGGAATATTCTTCAAAACTGCTTTCTATGTTAACAAACAGTTTATTCCTTTACTTTCCCCTTAAAAAAGTGTAATTTTATCTTAGCAAAATATAAAAACCTGTCCAAATTTTATTGTCGAAGGTGAAAAAACTCAATTTAAGGTTCTGAAGAAGCGTTTTTGTCTTTTCATAGCCTCAGTTATGGAATACAAAAAGGTGAAATCAGGTTCTTAAAGTGTGATTTTGCAAGCCGATGAATGAGTTTTGGACAGGTTTTAAATATAAGGGTACACGTGCGTTTTTATAAACATATAATTTTTAACCATGCGCATATTGACCAAGACGATTGCTATTGTAGTATTTATAGTGTTTTCATTAACTATCAATAGTTTTGCACAACTCAGTGCAGGCGGAACTCCAATTACTTTTCAAAAGAATTTCCAAGATTTAATATTAAATCAACCGATAGACGAAGTGATCGTCCCTGCTTTTGATATGGATAAAGCGCTAAAGGAAGATGCAAAAAAGGGGAGTAGCCGTTTTGCAGCGCCTATTGACGTGGATTATGCTGTCGAAAAGAATGGTACCTGGATTGTTTTACCTAATGGAGATCGAATTTGGCGTTTAAAATTATACTCAAAAGATGCTTTGGGGATGTATGTATTTTATGAAGATTTTTATTTACCCAAAGGCGGTCGATTCTTTATGTATAATGAAGATGGCTCAGAGATCAAAGGTGCTTATACACGTCGTAATAATAAGCCAAGTGGGAAGTTTATGACAGGAATGATTGAAGGAGAAACGGCAATCTTAGAATATTACGAACCAAGCAGTGTAAAAGGGCAAGGGATTATTGATATTTCACGTATTTACTATGCTTATGAAAATGACTTCAAAATTACCTTACCTGATAATGTCTATAAAGCCAATGCAGGTTTTGGAGATGCATTAGCTTGCCATACGAATGTTAATTGTGCGGAAGGCGATGATTGGCAGGATACAAAACGAAGCGTCGTACGAATATTAAGGGTCTTTGATGAAGGAATGGGCTGGTGTAGTGGTTCAATGATCAATAATACGAATGAAGATGAAAAACCTTATGTTTTGAGTGCTTATCATTGTTATGATGGATTTACACCACAATTAGATGTTTGGCGCTTTGATTTTAGCTATGAATCCATGGATTGTTCTAATCCTGTTTCAGAACCTACCTATAATTCAATGATGGGATGTAATTTACGAGCTGGTTGGTCAGATACGGATGTTTTATTATTAGAGTTATTGGAAAATGTACCAGGATCATATAATATCCGATTTAACGGTTGGAATCGCACACTTACACATCTCCCAGATACCACTACAATCCTCCATCATCCACGAGGCGATATTAAGAAAATTTCTCAGGATTATCATGTGGCAAATATTCATACCAATTCAATAGATTGGAGCAATGGAGTGATTACGCCGCCCAATCATCATTATGAAATACATTTTGACCTGGGGACTATTGAAGATGGTTCTTCGGGAAGTAGTATGTTTGATGAAGCGGGGAGGATTACAGGGCAATTGCATGGGGGAAATGCTAGTTGTTCTACTTTTCAAGCGTTTTTTGGGCGATTTGCATTGAGTTGGGATGAAGGCCCTACTGCTGAACAACGATTAATGGAATGGCTCGACCCCGCAGGTACTGGACAATTGATTTTGGATGCACTTGAACCAGAAGTCGTGAATACGATTAACATTAGTGGCAATGTAGAAGCACGAACAGGGCAAAGCATGGAGAATGTTCAAATTATAGCAATTAGCGATAATTTAGATGAATATACTACTTATACCAACAGCAATGGAGATTATACCCTAGAAGTGCCTTCAGGGCCGACTTATACCCTTGAATCACATAAAGATACACTACCAGGAAATGGTGTTTCGACATTCGATATTGTTATTGCCTCTCGTCATATATTAGAAATCACACCTTTTACTGATCCATTGCAAATCATTGCAGCCGATGCAAATAATAATGGCACGGTGTCCTCTCTTGATCTTGTACGTATGCGTCAAGTTATATTACAAATTAATGATTCATTTCCAGAGTCTGAATCCTGGAGATTTTCTCCTACCAGTGCCATTGTCGAATCTGATGATATTGTAGATTTCATTGGAATAAAAATCGGTGATCCCAGCGGTAGTGCTAATCCAAATTAATACATTTAGAATCTAAATCATTATTCTAAGCTAATTCCTGATCTGAAATACATTTGAGTTCGAAAATGTCCTTTAGATGGTAAGAATACTTATTCTAAAGGAGCTAGATATGGCCTGTTAAGGGTGAAAAGGACATTTATCAGAAAAAAAATAGTTTCTTTAGAAACTATTTTGTACTTTAAGCGTTATAGTTAACATAAGATCTTATATGATAGCCAATATTCTCAATATTTACTTCCTTTCCACTCTTTTTCCCATTAGCTTGTATAAATTGCTATCTTTGCGGCGTTTTTGATGCATTTAGGATTGATAGATGCTAATAAGGTAAGCACTTATTCATAATAAACACATTTTACAATAAAATCATTTATAATATGAAATCTGAATTATATAAGAAAGCTATAGCATGGGCTGAAAAAAGAGGTTTTACAGATATTAAAGCAAATATTGATGATTTTGAAACGCCTGTTCCTATTTCTAGATCTGGAGAAGGCGAAGCAATAATGCCAGATATTACAGGTGTAGCTCAAGGGAGAAAAAACTATATTGAAATTGCCATGAAAGAGGACGATAAACGAACAATGGTTTCAAAATGGAAGCTGTTTTGTACCTTGACTTCTATGAAAGGAGGGAAGGTATATCTTTTGGCAGGTAGAGGGAATAAGGCATATGTGACCAGAGTTGTTGAAGATTATAACTTAAATGCTACTATAATAAGTATTTGAGAAAACTATATTTAGACTTTATTTTTCGATTAAAAATTAGATTATGCAAAGAAAGAAAGGATTTAAAATGACCGCTGGAGTTTATTACTTTAATGTTAGTGGTGGATATAATAGCAATATTACTATTTTTAGAAAGACTAGAGAAGAGGCAGAAAATGCTTTTTCTAACTACTTAAAACAACATAAAGATTGTGAATGGTTAGGGCAATGGAATGGGAGTAAATTTATTGATGTTGATTTTAAAAAGGTTGCTTAATACATAATACTAAGTAAGGCAAAGATATCATTCATTCCAGATTTTAGAATGACTTAAATCTTTAGAATACTTAAATAAGTTTATACAGAAATGTCATTTAGTATAGCTTACATTGTTGTGAAACTATACTGAATGACATTCCTTATCGTAAATATTTGTCGGCTGGAAGCTATCATATATTAACTTAAAATGTTAGAAAAAAAGTAAATTTTACTTAATTTAGAGTCCGTTGAGTAATTAGTCAATCTTCTGGCTATTGTTGAGTTTGATATGCTATACTATACCAAACTAAGTTAACACTGTATTTTTTCGCTTATATTTCGCTTCGTTACAACTTTACCATAATAAAAGGCTAAAATCCGATTTTGGACCTTGTCTAAATAATCTCGACGAAATATCAGGTTTGAAGACAAACCTCTCGAAGAACTCTTAAAGCGCCAACTTTTTTTTAACTCATTAAAATAATGCTTATGACAAATGAAATTAAAAAAGTAGAAATCATAGAAATTAAGCCAACTCACGTTGAATTGAGATTCTTACCCTACGGAAATGAAATAAAAATGGGAACTCGCTTTTTTCAAAAGAAAGTAGAAGGAGGATTCTATGAAGTTATTAATAAAGACAAAATGCCTTCAGTGATCTAATGCCTTCAAATTGAATAATTGGCGATACCTCTTTTTGCTAATGCCTAATGAAATATACAGAAATATTAACCCAAATCAGGCAAATTGTTCGCTCGGTAAATTTGGAAAGTAAGCGAATTGAAAAAGAATACGGTATTAGTATTCCTCAATTGCTTTGTCTCAATTTTCTTATTGGGAAAGAAGATTTTCGAGCAACTCATAAAGAAATTAAAGACTTTTTAAACTTAAATGCCAGTACAGTAACGGGCATTATCTCCCGACTTGAAAAGAAGGGGTTTGTAGCCCGTTTACCTAGGCAAAAAGATAAACGAATTGTACTGATTTCTTTAACGGTAAGCGGTGTTGAATTGCTTGAAAAAACACCTGAACCACTCCATAAGCAACTTTCTGAAAAATTAAAACAACTGTCTCCTGAACAATTGCAGAAATTGCAAAATTCATTTGATACGATTCTGGACTTTCTGAATATTGATGCAGTTGAAGAGACAAGGCTTGATGTGCCTATTGATGGATATTCTGGAAGTAATATTTAATAGACCAAAACAATATTACTGGCCTTTATAAAAAATTAAGTCATTCAGGAATTCCTGAATGACTTAATGATAAATGATAGAAGACAAAGATTTATCAATCCATCAATTATTGTATTATAGAAGTAATTAATGTTTAATCACCTTCATGGCTTGAGTAGTATTTCCATCCGCTTCAATTTGCAAGAAATAAATACCTTTCTCATTGATTGTACTGATCTCTATATTCCCAGCTATATTGTCAAGAATAATACGCTCCACTTGTTGTCCTAAAATATTATAAATATTAAGTGCTGCTTGGTTTGGAATGGCCTCAAATTGATATTTAATGGTTAATGTTTGACTAAACGGATTAGGCATAGCTACAATATCTACACCGTTCTGATCCAATTCGAATGTTGCGTTTGGACTGGCATCAAATATTTCAAATGCATCAACTCCTGCTTCTACGATATGTCCATCATTATCATTGACTTGATCTGAAGATTCGAAGGTAATACGCATGGTATTAGTAATATCAATAAAATCGTTTAGGCTGAATTCACTCTCTTCCCAAGAACTATTCGATTCAGTATATACCTGGATTGTTGCTGTTTCAGTTCCATTGTCAACACTTACTGTCAAATTATCATTTGGAGATCCATTGCCACCATTATTATAAAACCAATAATTGAATTTTAGCATTGGAGAATTATAAGTAGACAAGTCCATGACTGGAGAAGTTAATCTGGTATATCCTTGATCAACATCATCATTTCCGATATTTCCGCCTCCATTACCTGTTATATAACATAAATCACCCAGGTCACCATCTACATCAAACTCTGGATTATTTGTAGTGTTTCCATTATTAGAGAACGTACCGATTGGTTCATCGCGCGTCCAAGCTCCAGAAGATGAAGTACTTACTACATCCCAATCTAATCCAACAATAAAATCATCAGCATATCCTTCTTCTAACTCAATAACTGTAGTCGCTGCGCCTCCTAAAATTGATAATTCAACGCTTCCATTCACATGTCCCCAGCTACCTGCATAAACTGTATAGTCTCCTTCCAAAACAGAAAGCAAAGAGAAGTTTCCATTAGCATCTGTAGTAACCTCAAAATCAATAGCATCTCCATCCACAAATACCTCCGCATTAGGAATTGGATTTCCAGAACCAGATTCGATGACCGTACCACTAAAAGCCTGAGTGGTTAATCCTCCTAATTGTACATTTAAAATAGTTAATTCTCCATTTTCTAAAACAGCAGGAACTGTTAATGAGGCATAAGCAGGATGAGAAAAGGTAACATCAAATGTACCTGCAGTAGCGACTCCAGTAGCATAATTACCAAGATTATTTGTATTGGCTCCATTTAATTCAGTAGAAACTATTTCTACTTCTACACCTTCAATATCTAATCCAGAATCAGCATCCGTGACATTTCCTTCAAGCCAGCATGCTCTTACATAATTTGGTTCAAGAATATAACATCCATTTCCAATATCTGTTGCGAGTATTGTCCCAGAAGGAAGGAAAGGATATGCTCCCCAAACGCCATCAAAACCAGTACTAGCAGGAATAAAAGTGTCAAAATTTCCAACTTCTATAAGATTACTTGGTCGTGATCCATCAACTATAATACAACCATCAGTATAATAAGAAATAATTAACCAATCGTTCCAGACATGGACATTATGTGGAATCACACCTTCTCCCAATGTTTCTAGTGGCTTGAATTGATCAACTTCTTCGATATCACTTAAATCAGAAATATCATAAGCGGCAACAGGAGCATCTGCTTGTTCATCTGTCGTAAAAATATAATCGCCATCATCACTTATCCAAGCATTATGTGTGAAATTGAATGGCGTATTTTGAGCTCCTAATGCTGTTGTATTACTTTTATCTGATACATCATAGGCTACAAATTCTCCATTGTATATTTCTGAATTATAAGCAATATTATCTCTAACATAGATATCATGAGCATATACTGGAGGACCAGCATCAACAAAAATGGGCTGACCTGGTGTTGTCGCAACATCTACATACAACATTCCACCAGCATTAAGGTTACAACCTACTAAATAAGCAAAACCAAATTCATCAATATAAATATTATGACAAGAAGATAATGTACCTAAAGTACCCATTTGAGGCGCCCAATACCAAAAGTCATCATTTGTTAGTTCATTTGGAAGATTTGATAAATCAATTACCAATAAACCATCACTGGACTCATTAGTAACATAAGCAAAATCTCCAAAAGTTTTGATATCTCTCCACGTAGAAGAAGGCCCTGTAGCATAACCCTTAATTTCTGGGTTTTCAGTATCCGTGACATCAACGACAGAAACACCATTTCTTAAGCCTACTAAGGCATATTCACGACCATCTGGTGCAGCATAGCCCCATACATCATTTAGACTCTCATTATACTCCACATGAGATTTATAAGTCATATTCAATTGGGCAGATATGGCATTAGAGAGGAATAAACACAATACCAAAAAGGAAATATTCTTCATTTTTAATTTTATTTAGATTAATTTTATTATAAAGGTAATAACAGAACCGTACCAATTAAGATTTAGTTTTAAGATTGGTAGCCAAAATTAGCATTTTTAGGACACTTACTGGTTTTTTAATTAGTAATGTTATTGTCAATAGATTGACAATGGTGGTTTTAGTGTTCCTTGATGTCTTAATTATTGATTTTTAATATTTATCTCTTTACTAAACAACTTAGAGCGAATAGCTTAAAAAAACTATCTTTACAATTAAAAAATTCAATGAAAATTTATCATAATCCTCGTTGTATGAAGAGTCGCCAGACGCTGGACTTACTCAAATCAAAAGGCCAAGAACCAGAGATTGTATTATATTTAGAAAACCCGCCAACAGAAAAAGAACTTAAAGCTATTTTGAAAAAATTAAAGCTTAAGCCGGAACAGCTACTTCGCAAGGGTGAAGCGATTTATAAAGAGAAATATAAAGGCAAAACCTTGACAGAGGAGGAATGGATAGTAGCGATGATTGAGAATCCTAAATTAATAGAGCGGCCGATAGTCATTGATGGTAAAAAGGCAGTTTTAGGTAGACCGCCTGAAAATGTGTTGGATTTATTGTGATTTGGTTTTTTTTATCTTAATTATACCTTATCATTTAAGTGATTTTCGATATATGTAATCATTGCATTAATGTCATTTGGTTTGAATAGCTTCCAAAAACTGTCTTTTCTCAACCAGGTAAGTTGTCGTTTGGCATATCTACGTGAATTTCTTTTTATTAATTCAATAGCTTCTTCCAAACTTGTTTTTTTGTCAAAATAATTAAATAACTCTTGGTAGCCAACTGTCTGAAGCGCATTTAAATGCTTGAATGGATATAAGGTATGCACTTCATCAATCAAGCCATTTTCGACCATTTGATCTACGCGGGTATTGATTCTTGAATAGAGTAGGGCTCTTTCCCATTCCAATTGGATTTGTATCATTTCGAATGGCCTTTTGGCCTTCGTTCCATTTCTAAAAGAAGAATAGGTTTGGCCACTTGCGAGACAAACTTCCAGTGCTCTGATCAAGCGTTGAGGATTATTATGATCTACAGTATTGTAATAGCTTGGGTCGAGCTGTTTTAATTCATTTTGCAAGGCAATCAAACCCTCTTTTTCAAAACGGGTATTTAATGCAGTGCGTATTTCTGGTGGAACGTCAGGAAATTTATCTAGACCTTCACAAAGTGCCCGAATATACAAACCACTTCCTCCAGTAAGTACAACAACATCGTGATTTTGAAAGAGAACATTCAATAAAGACAAACCTTCCCGCTCAAAATCTCCTACTGTAAAGTTTTCATGAACACTAATACAATCGATAAAATGATGAGGAACCTGTGCAAGTTCTTCTTTATTTGGCTTAGCAGTGCCAATTGACATTTCCCGATAAAATTGCCTAGAGTCAGCTGAAATTATTTCAGTTTGAAAATGTTGAGCAATCTTAATAGCAAGTCCAGTTTTTCCACTGGCTGTAGGTCCTCCAACTATGATCAGATACTTTTCTTTAGACATGGAAATGAAGACAATGATTAGAGTGTAAAAGTAAGCTCTTTGAATCAAAGAAAAGCCATATTCAAAACAAATATTATCTTTACAAGAATAAATAGGGAAAAACCATTGAGGAACGCAAAATTACCGTATAGGATAGTAAGGCCTATAGCTAAAATAGCTTTGACGACTAATTTTAGAAGAATTTATTTTTCTAATGCTCAGGTTGTGCCTAAAGATAAACCTGTCATTCTTGCTGCGAATCACCCTTCTGCTTTTTTAGAACCTTGTATTTTAGCGGTTTTACTTCCGCGACCACTCCATTTTCTGGTTCGAGGAGATGTCTTTAAAAAACCAATTTTTAATAAAATTCTCCGTTCCTTACATATGCTTCCAATATTTAGAATGAAAGATGGAGGATATAAAAATCTCAAAAACAACTTTTCTACTTTTGATAAATGCTTTAATACATTAGGCGAAGGAAAGGTGATTATGATCTTGGCTGAAGGAACTACTATACATGAAAAAAGACTTCGATCATTGCAGAAAGGTACTGGAAGATTGGCAATGGGCACCTTAGAAAAATTTCCAGACCTAGACCTTCAAATTGTTCCCGTTGGGGTTAATTATACAAATTCTGATCAGTTTCGAAGTCATGCTATGATAGAATTTGGTCAACCTATTGCCGCTCAGGATTATTTTGATGAATATAAAAAAGATCCAAACTTAGCAATTAAACAGCTTACCAGAACTCTGCGAGAAGACCTTGAAAAACATATCGTTATTATTGAACGAAAAGAAGATGAAGCACTCGTAGAAAAACTCCTGACTATAAATCGAAATAATTATCCTGAGCCAACACAACCTGTAGTATCGAAGATTAATCATTTACTCAAAAGTGAAATTAATATCGCTAAGATGGTTAATGAAATGGAGGATAAGGATAAGGTTGTATTAGGTATTAAAGCCAATGAATACTTTAATAATCTAAACAAAAGAGGACTAGATGATTATGCCATAGCAATAGGAAAAATACCAGAGGCTAAAAATTGGTTTGTAATTCTATTAGGGATTATTCCTTTTTTATTTGGATATATCGGTAACTTTTTACCTTTACAAATCGCGAATTTGGTTGGAAATAAAAAAGTGCCTATTATAGAATTTAGGGCATCAGTGAAAATCGCCACGGCTATATTTCTGTATCTATTTTATTTATTATTTCTTTTTATCCTTCTACTTTTGACGGGGTATTATAAATTGATGTTCGTTTTGTTTGTTTTACCTTTTTTTGGATATTATGCTATCCTTTATAAAGAATATTTTTCAAAATGGCAGAAGCTTCAAAAATTAAAAGGACTTAACCAATCAGAACTAGATAATTTTCAGGATATACGAAAAGTAATCCTATCAGGATTTAAGCACTAGTCAGATAGGATTCAAATTTAATTCTAGGATGATATATTATATAGCCAAGTTTTTAAGTAAAATAGCATTAAGAGTAAATTTTAAGAAAATATTCTTTCATTACCAGAGCGAGATCCCGAAAGATAAAGCCATCATCTTTGCGGCTAATCATCCTACTGCATTTCTTGATCCTGTAATAATCGGAACATTCTTGAAACGCCCAACCCATTTTATGGTAAGAGGTGATATTTTCAAAGGCAAATTAATTCTTGCCTTATTGAATGGATTGAAAATGCTCCCAATTTTTAGATTTAGAGATGGATACTCCAGCTTGAAGAATAATCAGGCTACGATGGAAACGGTGTATGATAAGCTTGCTGAAAATCGCTGTATACTTATTTTAGCAGAAGGGGAGACCAAGCATGAAAAAAGATTGCGACCTATACAAAAAGGTACAGCAAGGATGGCATTTGGAGCGATTGAAGCCAATCCAGGCTTAGAGGTACTTATTTTTCCAGTAGGGGTTAATTATTCAGATTCAGATGCTTATAGATCGTATGTGATGACAGAGGTAGGCTCACCTATTCACGTGGAAGACTTTATGGATGTGCATAAAGAAAATCCAAGAAGAGCGATAAAGCAATTGACAGAAAAGATCGAGGCTGAAATGCGGACTTTAGTAATTCATATTGAAGATCGAAATGATGATATATGGATCAATCGCTTATTAGAGATTGGTAGAAATAGTTTTAAATATAATCTCTTTCCAGTATTTTCTCCAGATTCAAAACTTTGGAAAAAAGAATACAATGCCGTTGAACAATTCAATAGACTCTCGGATACTCAAAAAGAATTGCTCCGGAAAAAAGTAAAAACTTACGATAAAGAATTAAGCCAATTTGGAATCAATGATATAGGATTAGTGAAAAATAATACTAATGATTTATTGACTATACTTGTTTTGATAATTGGTTTTATTCCTTGCTTGATTGGATATGTTTTTAGTTTTTTGCCACTGTTCTTAGCACAAAATATAGCCAATAAGAAAATCAAGAAAATTGAATTTAAATCCTCTATTCGTTATGGAGTTGGAATGGTAGGGTATACGATTTATTGGTTGATATTTCTGATGATTAGTCTAATCATTAAAGACCCCAGTATTATCTTTTTTGTAATCACTTTGCCTTTCTTCGGTTATTTTGCACAAATCTATATAGAACTATTTAAACAATGGATTGCTAAAAAGAAATTCACTGCATTGAAAGCGGAAAAGAGGGTAGAACTAGAAAGACTTCGAGCTGATTTATTAGATGCACTTGGATAGACGTTTAAAATTTTAGAATTTTGTGTATCCCTGTTTGCCCATTTTTAAATTTAAATTTCAAAAAATAAATTCCGGGGTATAATCCGTCTGTTTCTACCTTTACAGTGCTGCTTGCTGTTTGTTTGATTAAAACTTGTTGCCCATTTAAATTAGATATTTCAATCCTCGCAATTTCTGATGTGCCTTGAATGGTGATTTGATTGTCAAAAGGAATTGGAAAAACCTTAAAATCAGAAGTAGAAACTTCCGTTGTATTTATAGAAAGAATATTAGAAGCGCCTGGTGTTGGGAAAACATTTTGCATGATTCCAGTGCCATTTGGAATTCTTCCTGTTACATCATCATCATCTTGAAATCCATAACTGATTAGGTCAATGGTATTCCCTGTGGCATTAGAAAGTAGGATTGTTTCGCCACTTGAACTCAATTTGAAATTTGTATGAAAAATCCCCTGATCAATATCATTGTCTGCCCATATGATAAGAAATTCACCAGCTTGAATCATTGCTTCTGGCAAGGCCCATTTGTTAGGGGAATCCAAGTCATCAGATAAAAAAAGCCCTTCGAGATTAATCGCCTGATTACTGGCATTATAAAGTTCTATCCAGTCATCGTATTCTCCGGCTTCATCCTCAACTGTTGAGACATTGTTGGCTTGAAATTCATTGATATACAATTCAATTATTGATTGCTCAATCGGAATGTTTAACACTTCACAATATGGAAAACGGTTAGTATTAGATTGCAGGTCAGTTGCTTGAATGTAATATTCAAACGTACCTGATTCATTAAATGCAGGAATAATTGCGCCATAGATTTCATCATTGGGATTACCATCATTATGTAATCCATCATCATAAAGGATAGCTTGTCCAGTTTGGCTACCGAAAGTATATTCAATACTTGCGTTTACTAAACCTTCATCTTCGATTTTTGCACGAATAAAAATATCTTGATTTGCATTTGCATCTTGTTGTATGATATTAGAAATAATGGGAAGTGCATTTGTAGACTCTATTTGACCTAATGCGGATGCCTGCCGGCCACTGACATATTCTTTTAGCCCGATCGGTACATGATTAGCACTAAGTCCCTGAGTATAAGAATTATTAAAATCATCAATGTCAAAACCATAATCTAATGGATACAATGGATCATTTGGGATAGATGCTTCGATCAGGTTTTTTATATTATCAATATTGTCGAAAAAGGACGTTTCGTTATAAAATAAATCTAAATACTGGCTCATGTAATAAGTATACTGAGCTCGATAGATATCATTGGCCATTATCTTAGTATAAATCGGCCGAGGTTCATTATTGGGTGCCCAGGTATAAATATTTCGATTTACCCATTCGCCAAACCATTGTATTCCAAAGGTATTATCCAAATCATAAGGGATGTATTGAATCTTACCTGTTTGAGGATTACTATACAAATAAAAATTGTTTTTATTAAAAATTGGACCATCCCAATTGGCTGTCAATACATCTAAAGCAATAACTTTTAAATAATTCTGTACATCAAAAACCTTCTCTAATTCGCAGGGTAAATTATCATTTGAAGTATTGTTGAGAATATAAATAAACTGAGCGATATCACTATAATCATCTTCATCCTTATTAGTTTTAAGGTCGTAAATTCGTCTATCTCCAGATTCCACTTTATATAGATCTGGATTTGTGCCCAGGTATTCTAAAGTTGCAGGCCAGAGGCATTTGTATAAATTACCCAATTCTTGACCGAATCGCAATTGTACAAACTCTTCGTCGATATGCTCCACATTAATATACAAACCATAATATTCATTATTGATATAGAGCTCTACATGATTTGCTCGGGATGCAGGCACCTCGACTTGTCGGAAAAGATCCCAACCTAATTTAGACCTAATGACTGAAGGATCATTATGCTCTCCATTAATATTCATTTTTTCGAGACCTTTATATTTTCTTCCTGGCTCAAAAGAATTAAACGAGAGTTTAAAGGATTTTTTTGCAGAAAATAAAGAGGTATTCCCTCTAAACCTTAACCCTACATTCAAAAGGGTATCTGGATTACTTCCATTATCAAAAATAAAAGTTGCTGGATAATGGGATTCATTCTCTAAGGTATTGTATAATTCGGTAAGATCATTCGGAGCAATTTCAATATAAACTTTAGGGACAATATCATCATTAAAGACTTTGCCTGGATTTGGAAACGGTGTTTGCCCAAAAGTTAGAACTGAGTAAAAAAGAATAAGAAGAGTAGGGAGGTATTTAATATTCATAGAATTTTAATTTTCTTTCAAGTTCAAAGAATAGGTTTGAATATTGATTCTAAGTCGTATCCCTAAATCCAATCCAATTCCTTTTTTGTCAGTTCATGTTCAATGGCACCAGTATGTTTGGTTGCGGCAGGTTCGAATAACATCACATGTACTTCTTCATCCGCAATTGGTCGATGTTCAACACCTTTCGGAACAATAATCATTTCTCCTTCACTAAGTTCAACCATTCTATCTCGGAATTCAATTTTTAATTGCCCCTTGATAATCATAAAAAGTTCATCTTCATCCGCATGGCTATGCCAGATGAATTCTCCTTTTAATTTTGCTAATTTAACCTGTTGCCCATTCAATTCTCCAACGATTTTTGGAGTCCAATGTTCATTGAATAAACTCAATTTTTCTTTAAGATTAACTATTTCCATCATGACCTGTTATTTATTTTGCAAATTACAGGTTTATTCTTTGTTTTCAAATATATAGAAGAATTATCAAAACCTCTGACCCCCTGACCCCCTGACTCCCTGACCACTCTGACTCCCTGATTTACCTGACCACTCTGACCCCCTGACTCTACTCCCCAAATACAACAAAAGGAATTGTTTTGACATTTATACCTTTGGACTCCATTATTAAATGATAGGTTCCTATACTTAAATCGGAAATATCCCATCTGATATTATTGCTTCCTACATCTAGACTTACATTGATTTCTTTTAATTTTTGACCGAGGGCATTTATCAAAATAATGTTTACTTCAGTTGCTTGTTTACTAGTAATCAATTGATTAATAAATCCAGTCTTCTTATCTAGAGGGTTTGGATATAATAGGACTTCCATTAATTCTTCTAATTCATTGCAGTGGACTTCAATATTGATTACCGCCGAATATTGATACGTTCCATCATTATTGACCATTTTTAATCGATAATAATAGGATCCACTTTCGAGTTCCATATCTTCATATTGATAAGTGGAATTGCCATCTTTTCCTTGCCCTAATATCTTTTTAATAGCTTGAAAATTGATTCCGTCTTGGCTACGCTCTATCTCAAAATGTTCAAACGATTCTTCTGATGCGGTATGCCAGGCAAGCTCCGCCTTACATGGTTTTGTTTTCGCAGAAAAATAACTTAATTCCACAGGAAGGACTAAGCAAGCTGTATTTACACCTGCTGATTGAAAATCATTTGTACCTGCATTAGCCTGGGTAATGGTAAAGTTATTCGTTGCAGATTGGGTATCATCACTTTCTACAGAGAGCGCCAATCCATTGTCACCATAAGGCCCTGCAATTGTGCTGTCTGCACGAACCGTCTGTCCATGACCAGCTTCATCAGCATCAGAACAACCGTCCCCGTCGGAATCTAGGTCACGATCATCAGTAATACCATCTCCATCTGTATCTTTACAACCAACATCAATGCTTACCTGAACATTGTCAATAAAAATTGATGTTATAAGTTCCACTAGTCAATTTATCAATTGCAATAACAACACTTGTCATCCCTGCTGTAATAGTATAAGTTCCAGAATAATAAGTCCAAGAATCACCGTTTGACATTGTTTGAACTGCGGTTAATGAAGATAAATCTGGACCTATTGAAACCTGCGCATTACTACTACCATTATGTCTCCTATGATACATAGACCAAGACAAAGTGCCACTTGCTCCATTCAGCGTCAAAGTTTGATAAATCCGGGAACTTGGATGTAATTCAATATATTTACCACCAGATTGAGGACTTCCTATAGGCCCACTGACCCACATATTAGAAGTGCCATACGTATCCCATCCAGGGATACTTGAACCCCAAACAGTTTGATAACCACTTGGGTTTGGACTAATCCCCGGAGATTCAAAACTGCCATTCGTAAGACTTGAAACACAACAACACTCAGAGGCATCCAGAATCCCATCATTATCATCGTCCAAGTCTTCGTCATCGCAATTTCCATCTCGATCATTATCAGAGCAAACACGACCAAAACTAAAGATGTCTCCATCTGTGAAATTTACGACTGCATATAAGTAAGTACCATCATCTGTAAGTGTGATTCTTTTGAGTGCTTGCATCATTTGGGAAAGTATTGTCCATTATTGTTGTTGATATATAAAAAACTGGCTATGGGCAGTTGTTGGTAAACTTGATTTTAAGATTCTAATAGTTGTCGTACCAATACTTCCCGTTTCTGCGACTTTCCAAAGCCTTGTGATGCGCCGATTGGTTATAGAATCATAGGCCATGACGCCATAACTTGTTACATCTGCAGCATCATTACCCCAAATTAAAAAACTTTTATCGGTACTGAAAAGGTTGCTATTTCCGTCATTGCTCGTCGGAAAAGAGGCCGTGACATCCCCATTATATATCTCTACTATTCCTGTACTGTTTTTTGACTGAAGTTGATTTAAAAAAGTAATACTATCTCGTCCGATGCCAGCTACATTATTATGATATGTTGAATTGGTGGTTTGCCATCCCAAAGCGGAGTGGCTTGTGTGCCTGTACCTGTACCATCATAATTGGAAGCCAGATAATTATGTGCAAGGTGAATGCCGTATTTAATCCCTAGATAGGTTTCAATTTTTTGTTGTTCAATTAAGCTTAATGATTTGGAGAAAACGATTAATTCAGCAATTGAAACCATTAAAAGGATTGGTTCCGGAAGCATCTGCTCCAATAGCAAAATCGGCAGCGGTTCCGGTAAAACTTGAGGCGGTATTATCATTTACAATACTAGCGCCATTGCGACCAATATTTTGTTTTTTGACCATATGGCGTAGTAGTGGTACTGTAATTAAAAGTCCATAGGTATGGGGTGTTAATTGCGCCTCCCCATGCCGTTGATTGTCTATAGTCACCACTACTATTCCCAGCATCCCAATATATAGAATTGTCTGTATGAGGTACCTGTGCACTAATATTTGAAGGGCTAAGGGCTTCATAAAATAAATAATTTGACTGGATAGAATTAGTTTGAGCAATCGCATATATGTTCACATCTGTATGAGTACTTGTATTGAACAGCCCTCCGCTAATACTCATATAATCATCACTTCCATCAAAGGTGATTGCAGGATTAAAGTTTACTGCAGCTGAGCTTATTGTTGGTTGATTAGTACTTGTTGCTTGGGCTGTGTGGTTGTTATTACAACTTAAATCTCTCCATGCAGATATAGAAGTATTTCCGCTAATACCTGCATCCGCTTTAAGCCAAAGTTGGGCACCTAAGACATTTCCAGGACTCCCTTTTGCACCTCCAATAGAAAAGATTTCATCGTCTGCAAAATCAACTATTCCATATAGATAAGTACCGTCATCTATAAATGCTATTCTCCTTGTAGTTACATCATTGGGGAATGTGGCATCATTATTATTATTCAGGTATAAATGAGAAGCGCCCTCTGGTAGTGCTGATTTCAAAACCCGGAAGGTACTTGTCCCAATTGTCCCAGTTTCTTTTACCTTCCATATTCGTGAAAGCCTACTTATACTTGTGCCACTATAGATATTTGTACAATAGTTATCTATGTCTTCACCGTTATGGCCCCAAATTAAAAAACTTTTATCTGAGGTAAATGTATTATTATTCCCAGTATTGGTAGTTGGAAAAGCAGCTGTGACATCACCATTATATATTTCGAATAAGCCAGTCGTACTTTGATTCTTGGATTGACGTTGATCCAAGCCTGTAGTATTGTCGAGGCCAATACCAGTGACATCATTATGATAGGCCGCATTGGCAGTGGCATCCCAAATAGGAGCGACTTGTGTACCACTACCTGTTCCATCATAATCGGAAGCTAGATAATTTGAAGAAATGGATAAGCCATATTTTATTGCCAAATAAGATTCTATTCTTTGACGTTCGATTGTGCTCAGTAATTTATTATAAACAATCAATTCTGCAATGTCTCCATCAAAATTATAATTGCTTGCACCTAATGCTCCAATTTGTAAATTAGGCGAAGTACTTGTATGATTTGCTGTAAAAGTAGCTTCACTGGTACCGTTGACAAATACGGAAGACCCATTTGAAACAGTATTATCATATAAAACAGTACTCAAATTAGTTTGATTGGCGACGAAAAGATTGTTGATATTATTATTGCCACCTGCACCATCCGAGACCATATTATTGAAAGCGCTGTGATCTGCTAAAAAGCGATCCCATCCACCATCATCTTCTCCCCAGACGCCTTGAGCATTATCTATATGAGGTCGATAGACGGTAAGAATACTTGCATCTGGCATCGTTCCATAATTGATACTAAGCGAAGTATTGAAATAATCAGAACCATCAAGGGTGATCGCAGGATTGAAATTAATCGCAGCGCTAGATAAAGCTCCTTGATTAGAGGCTGTAGTCTGTGTCACACTAATTGCACTACATGATTGATCTTCCCAGGCAGACACTGTACTAGTCCCTGTTGTCCCAACATCCGCTTTAAGCCAAAGTTGGGCATCATGTACATTTCCAGGGTGAATGAAGGTGCCACCAAGGGTAAATATTTCTCCACTTACAAAATCTACTGTTGCATAAAGATATGTACCATCATCTGTTAAACTAATGCTTCTGGTGCTAACATCATTTGGAAATGCAGTATTATCACTATTGTTCAGATACAAATGTGTGAGATAATTCGGTATAGAAGATTTTAGAATTCTAATAGTGGTTGTTCCAATAGTTCCGGTTTCTATTACTTTCCAAATTCGGCTAAAACGATTAATTATTACACCACTTTGAATATTAGTACAAGCACTAAGGCTGCCTCCATTATGTCCCCAGAGCATAAAATTTTTATCTGTACTGAAGGCGTTGGAATTGCTTGTATTATCTGTAGGGAAAGAAGCCGTAACATCCCCATGATAGATTTCTAAAATATCTGTACTGTTGGCACTTTTGGATTGACGTTGATCTAATGATGTTCCAATGTCTTGGCCAATGCCAGTGACATCATTATGATAAGCTGAGTTTGCAGTGGCATCCCAAATAGGAGTGATTTGTGTACCACTACCTGTTCCATCATAATCGGAAGCTAGATAATTTGAAGAAATGGATAAGCCATATTTTATTGCCAAATAAGATTCTATTCTTTGACGTTCGATTGTGCTCAGTAATTTATTATAAACAATCAATTCTGCAATATCTCCATCAAAATTATAATTGCTTCCACCTAATGCTCCAATTTGTAAATTGGGTGAAGTCCCAGTATGATTTGCTGTAAAAGTAACTTCACTGGTACCGTTGACAAATACGGAAGATCCATTTGAAACAGTATTGTCATATAAAACAGCACTTAAATTGGTTTGATTGGCAACGAAAAGATTGTTGATATTATTATTGCCTCCAGAACCATCCGAGACCATATTATTCAAAGCACTATGATCTAATAAGAATCGGTCCCATCCACCATCATCTTCCCCCCAGACACTTCCGGCATTGTCAATATGAGGTCGATAGACAGCCAAAATACTTGCATCAGGCATAGAATCATGATTGATACTAAGAGAAGTATTGAAATAGTCAGAACCATCAAAGGTGATTGCAGGATTGAAATTTATGGCTGTGCTACTTAGAGCAGGTTGATTAGGAGATGTTCCTTGAATAATGCTACGATTATTAGAGCTTTGATCTGCCCAAGTAGAAACAGAAGTTGTGCCTGTAACACCAGTATCTGCTGTAATCCATAATTTAGAATCACATACATTTCCTGGATATCCGGTACAATCTGTACCAAAAGAAAAAATATCTCCATTAGTAAAATCTACTGTTGCGTAAAGGTAGGTGCCATCGTCTGTTAAGATTACTTTTTGAGTCGTTGCATCATTAGGAAAAGTATTGTCATTATTATCATTTACAAATAGATAATAGGCTTTAGTTGAAGGTAGATTTGATTTTAACAATCGTATCGTTACGAGACCTACTGTTCCTGTTTCTGAAACTTTCCATAATTGAGGAACGCGACTATTTGATGTTGAGCTATAAATGCTGGTGCTATAAGAACTAAGCCCGGCATTGTTATGTCCCCAAATCAAAAAACTTTTATCTACAGAAAACGCATTACTATTTGCAGCATTAGTAGCCGGAAAAGAAGCAGTCACGTTTCCATTATATATTTCTACTATACCTGTACCATTTATACTTTTGGATTGACGTTGATCTAATAGTGTACTGGTATCTCGACCAATACCAGTTACATCATTGAGATAAGTAGCATTAGCCGTAGCATCCCAAATAGGATTGGCTTGTGTACCACTGCCTAATCCATCATAATTGGATGCCAAATAATTATGAGAGAGTGTTATTCCATATTTTAACCCTAAATAGGTTTCTATTCTTTGCTGAGCTGTTAAATCGATATTTTTAGGAAATACAATCAATTCAGCAACAGCACCTGAAAAAGGATTTGTTCCAGTAGTATCTGCACCTATACTGAAACTACCGCTGCTTCCTGTAAAAGCAGTAGCATTAGTATCATTACCGATGCTGCTTCCATTTAGCCCTATATTCTGTTTATGACCATATGGCGTAGTGCTTGTGCTATAATTAAAAGACCAAAGATAGGGTGTACTTAGGGCCTGCCCCCAAGTAGCAGAAAGCCTATAGTCCCCTATTGAATTTCCAGCATCCCAATATATAGTGCTATCACTCCAAGGTAATTGAGCACTAATAAGATTAGGACTGACTGCTTCATAAAAAAGATAGTTATCCTGAATAGTATTCGTTTGTGCAATAGCATAAATATTCAAATCTGTATATGAGGCAGCATTCTCAAAAATACCATTTGTGATTTTCATAAAATCATTACTGCCATCTAAAGTAATAGAAGGATTGAAGTTGATACTTGCTGCATTGAGTGTAGGTTGATTTGAAGCGGTATTTTGAATAGCATTATGATTATTGTTACTCTGATCTGCCCATGCGGAAACTGCTGTTGTACCTATTACACCTGTATCTGCTTTGAGCCATAATAGGGCGCCACAAATATTTCCAGGATATCCATTACATTCAGTACCCAAAGAGAAAATATTTCCATCAGTAAAATCTACCGTTGCATAAAGATAAGTACCATTATCAGTCAATAGTATCCTTTGAGTCGTTACATCATTAGGAAAAGTATTGTCATCATTATTGTTGACAAATAAATAATATTTATTTGCAGCGGGTAAACTTGATTTCAATAGTCGAATACTTACAGTTCCAACCGTTCCCGTTTCTGAAACTTTCCATAATTGAGCCACGCGACCATAAGAAGGTGAACTATAGATACTGGTATTATAATTACTGAAACCAGCACCATTATTACCCCAAATTAAAAAACTTTTGTCTGTGCTAAACGCATTGCTATTAGAGCTATTTGTTGTAGGAAAAGAAGTGGTAACGTTTCCATTATATATTTCTATTACTCCTGTACTATTTATACTTTTAGATTGACGTTGATCTAATAATGTACTTGTATCTCGACCAATACCTGTGACATCGTTATGATAAGTAGCATTAGATGTTGCATTCCAAATAGGGTTGGCTTGTGTACCGCTACCAGCACCATCATAATTGGAGGCTAGATAATTATGAGAAAGTGTTATACCATATTTTAGGCCTAAATAAGATTGAATCTTTTGCTGGGCGGTCAAGCTGATGTTTTTAGGATAAGCGATCAATTCTGCAAGAACGCCAGAAAAAGGATTTATTCCAGTAGTATCAGCGCCTAAACTAAAGCTACCACCAGTACCTGTAAAAGCAGTAGCAGTGGCATCGTTTTTAATACTGCTGCCATTTAGTCCGATGTTTTGCTTATGGCCATAAGGTGTAGCACTTGTACTATAATTAAAAGACCATAGATAAGGGGTGTTTAAGGCTTGCCCCCATGTTGATGAAAGTCTATGATCACCAGTTGAATGACCAGCATCCCAGTATATAGTATTATCAATTTTTGGTAATTGTACGCTTACTATTTCAGGGCTAACTGCCTCATAAAAAAGATAATTATCTTGGATTGCATTCGTTTGTGCAACAGCATAAAAATTCATATCTGAATAAGTAGTACTGTTAAAAATACCATTTGTGATTTTCATGAAATCATCAATTCCATTTAAGGTGATGGCTGGGTTGAAGTTGATACCTGAAGTACTTAAGGCTGGTTGATTAATAGCTGTATTTTGAATGGCATTATGATTATGATTACTTTGATCGGCCCATGCGGAAACTGCTGTTGTACCGCTTACTCCTGTATCGGCTTTGAGCCATAATTGCGAACCGCAGATGCTTCCCGGAAATCCATTACAATCTTCGCCAAAAGAAAATATATCTTCATTGTCAAAAATAACAGCTGCATATAAATAGCTGCCATTATCTGTAAGTTCAATTTTTTTAGTTGAAAAATCATTAGGAAAGGTATTGTCGCTGCTGCTATTGATAAATAAAAAATATTTATTCGTTGAAGGCAAATCTGATTTTAAAACCCGAACAGTCACAGTGTCAATTATTCCTGTTTCACTTACTTTCCATATCCTTGGAAGTCTACTAATGCTATTACTACCGTATATGTTCTCACTGAAAGCATTGAGACTAGAGCCATTATTCCCCCAGAGCATAAAACTTTTATCTGAATTAAAAGCATTGGTATTGGATGAATTTACTGTAGGAAACGAAGTCGTAACATTTCCATGATAGATTTCTACCATCCCACTATTATTGTTGCTTTTAGATTGTCGTTGATCAAGAGATGAACAATCATCCCTACCAATACCTGTTATATTATTATTCCAGCCATCATTTATTGTTATATCCCAAAGGGGTTCGAATTGGGTACCACTACCCATGCCATCATAATCTGATGCCAAATAATTATGAGAAAGATGAATACCGTATTTAAGCCCTAGATAAGATTGGATTTTTTGTTGATTAATTAAACTTATTGTATCTGAATAAATAATCATTTCTGAGATGGCGCCATGAAAAGAAGAAGTCCCTGTATTATCTGCGGCTATATTAAAGGCTTCATTCATTCCTTGAAATGATGAAGTATTGGTATTACTTGCAATGCTAATTCCATTTTTTCCTATATTACGATTATGCCCATATGGTGTATTGGTTGCACTATAATTAAAGGACCAAATATAAGGTTGATTAATTGTTTCAGTCCAAGAAGTAGAGAGCCTATATGAAGCAGAAATATTTCCCGCATTCCAATGAATAGTGTTAGAGCTACCAGGTAATTGAGCACTAAGTTGATCAGGAGAGACAGATTCATAAAACAAATAGTGATCTTGAATCGAACTAGTTTTAGCTACTGCAAATATATTGACATTATTATATGTTTGGTTTTCAAAAATACCATTTGAGATGCTTAGATAATCATCCATTCCATCAAAAGAAATAGCTGGATTGAAATTGATAGAATTATCAACCTTGGCAGGTTGATTGCCTATAGAGGATTGCTCTGCATTTTTTCCATTTGAACTTTGATCTGACCAATAAGAGACGTTAGGAGCACTGGTGACACCAGCATCCGCTTTGAGCCAAAGTTGAGGATTATCTACATTTCCTGGTTGGCCACAAGCTGCTATTCCTAGCGGACTTAGTGAAAAGGCCTCTGGAGTTGTCTGAGCATAAGTATTGCTGTTAGAACTTGGCTCAGGTTTATTAATTTGTTGATTGGCTATATGAACCATTGTGCCAGAAAAGCTAAAAAACAAAAAAAGATATAAGTGAAGTGTAGTAGAAAAGATTCGAATAGAAAAAAAATCGAAACTTATCTTGTGTTTACTTTTAAGCATTGGGTCAATTTTAAAATCCTTCATGAAGCTAAACTTCAATGATGAATGTGTTCAAAATATATGAGAGGAGGCAAAAGATTAGTAAGTATGAGTTTGGTTAGAATGTATTCTCTTATCGCGGGATCGTAAAGAGGAGTGACTTCTTAATACTATATTTTAGATAATAATGTGAGAAAGCTTAAAAAGACTTTGAAGAACCATCTCCTCCTATTTTTAGGAAAAATAGAAATTAAGTAGGTTCAAAGTACTTATTGAAGTAAGGCGGTTTTACATCAAAAGTGATGGAAAGTTCTTTAGAATCACTTTCGGCAATTAAATGCAGGTAGACGAAACGCGCTGAGGCGTTTTTAATCTTTAATTTCATTTTGTGTTAATTTGTTTGATATAATGCTACTTTTAAATAGAAGTTGTTCAAAAATAGCTCACTAAACTACGAAATGATCTTTTGCCCCAATACTTCGTTATAAAAATCTTACGTAGCCCTGCTATGTAGCGATTTTAAAGTCTTGTCTTGAGGCAAAATATCTATTTCTCGAAATAGCAACCACTTTTGAACAACTTCATAGATAAAAGTAGGCTTACTTTAATTTTGCAAAATAAATGCCAAAAGTATTATTGATTCTTATAATTAGTTCGATTTGTTGATTTTAGTGAAATCTAACATTTATATGACGGGAAATGCTCTATCCCTAAAAGAAAACGCGATATCAAATTCAATTTTAAAATTATTGAATTTGACATCGCGTTAATATTTGATGAGCTTAATATTTGCTCATTTTATTCTATTATCTTATAAATTATTCATCTACTTTAATAAAAGGAATTGCTCTTGGAGGTGCATTCTTGGATTCTAAAATGACTTGATAAGCCATAGGAATTAAATCTGATACATCCCAACGAATGCTATTATTCCCTTTCTCTAATCTAAATTGGATGGTCTTAATCTTTCGTCCAGAAGCATCAACGATATAAGCTTCTACTTCTTGTTCTTGCAGGCTCAATATAGATAAATTCAGGGTGCTTATTTCTTTACTTACGGGATTAGGATACAAAATAACTTTGCTTAAGCCATCACAATTTGATTGGACTGCAATGACTTTTGAGTAAGTAAAACTTCCATCCTCATCGACTAATTTAAGTCTGTAATATTGTAAAGATTTTTCAAATTGATCATCTGTATAAAAGTAATCCTGAGTGAATAAACCCCCTTGAGCATTGATGCTTGCTAGGTATTGGAATGTCCTTCCATCTGTACTACGTTCTACTTCATAATGGCTAAAGGATTCTTCTGACTCAGCTATCCATTTTAGAGTTGTAGCGCAAGCATTTGCCTGGCCTGAAAAATGACTCAATTCTACAGGTAAAGCAGTATAAGTAATTCTGATTACAGCAGTTCCTCCAGAAAAAGTACTTAGATTTTGAAAGGTCACATAATTTTTTCCATTACCTGTCGTGACCGCACTTCCATCTGTATTTCCTGGATTGAGTTCATTGATGTTATCAGGATCATTAGTCGTTATATCTTCCATGCTTGCTATACCACTTACAGTAATGTCATTATTTGATAATCCGCCTGTTTTTTTGAACCATTGAAAAGTTCTATTGACCGTACCAATTGCTAAGGCTTGTATTGAATCTGCTACAGCATCTAAGGCTGCCATCTCCGAAGGTTGGAAATAGTATTTGATATCAAAAGTACTTCCACTAGTAGGGGTACCTTTGAATACAACGTTCCAATCTCTATCCATTACTAAGGTTGCTTCGGTTGCTCCAACCTTATACCGATTTGAAGGAGTAGGCTCTTTTTTAATTTCGATATAATCTATAATATCCCACATTGGTAGAACTGGTGCAGGAGACGTATTATACCGAATGGCGAATAAATAATTTTCAGTCTCAAGTGGATTATAATAATAATACCAACCATCTACATCTGGCTCGCAATAAGTAGTTGCTCGGATAATGTAAGTACCTGCTCCATCTACATGGATAGAACCATTATATTCGTAATCGGTTGTTGTACCAACAGATGCTTCAGAAATTCCATAATATACTTTAGCTGTTGAGCAATTGGTCAATGCATCTCTGAAGTCTGGTTCAGAAGTATTATTTCCACCATTGTCAGGTAAAAGCACATCTAGATTATCAGTAAATAAAGTACCACTATTACTACCATCAACATCATCAGCTGGATTCGCTTGCCAGCTAAAGACTAGCGGATCACTATCATTACTATCAAAGCAATCCTGGAGACCGTCTCCATCTGCATCCAAACCATTACAATTGCTTACATTGTCTTCTTGAGAATCTCCGTCAACCATATTATCCCAAGTTTCTTGTTTATCAGGAATATTATCTCCATCGGTATCTAGATCAAGATAATCAGGTGTACCATCACTGTCATGGTCATGACCGCTACCAACACCGCTGTTATTACTATCAATACCACGACCTCCATAACTACCGATCGTTCCTGCTTGCTCATATGCATCTAAGATACCATCACTGTCACTATCGGTTGTTCCTGGACTTACATAACCAGCGGTAGTTTGAGCTTCATAATTATCGTATATCCCATCATTGTCAGCGTCAATATCTAAAAAGTCAGGGACATCATCTCCATCTTGATCTGCACGAACAGCTCCAGAATATTCCAAACGGGTATTTGAATCAACGCCATCGGTTGCTGCTAAGAGCAGTGAACTTGCCGTATTTTCAAAAGTATAATCATTACCTACATCTCCATCGACGCCATCTGCCAAACCATCTTCATCGGTGTCAACCAAACTACCAGAACCATTGTCAATAATTCCATTTCCATCGCTATCAGATCCCCCAGCTTCAATGACATCTACTAGTCCATCATTATCAGCATCAAGGTCAAGATGATTAGGTAAAGCATCTCCATCTGCATTAATATTATTAGTATTACCTGCAGTCATTGTCTCTGTACTATTGACTTGACCATCACTATTGGTATCCGCACTCGTCTCTATCAATGCAGTACCGTTTGTGCCTGTACCTCCAGGGCCATCATTCGCATTCTCATCGTAAATATCTGCCAAACCATCTTCATCTGCATCCCAAGGTAATGCCGCAATATCTACTCGGCCATCACCTTTAATATCAATTCCTCCTACTTCGACAAGGTCAGGAATCCCATCATTGTCTGCATCTAAATCCATATTGTCTGGATAATCATCCCCGTCTTTATCATTGGAATTTCCAGAACCATCTATATAAGTAGAAAATCCTCCATCATTGGTTTTTCCATCATTGTATCGATCTGTTCCACCAGTCATTTGTAGAGGATCAGTGGCGTCTTCAACACCAATTGTTCCATCATCATCTGGATCATAGATATCTGAGAATCCATCATTATCTGCATCTGTGAGTATATCGACTCGCCCATCACCATTGGTATCAATTCCACCAGCCTCCACAAGGTCAGGAATCCCATCATTATCTGCATCAAGATCTATGCGGTTTGGTTTTCCATCTCCATCGGTATCTGGATAAATTGCCCAAAACCCTCCTTTCACTTCGTTGCCAGAGCTATTCGTTTTAATCAGTGGCACATAACTTTCAGAATTATCAATACCTGGAGTACCGTCATCATCCGGATCATAAATATCTGCATAGCCATCGCCATCGATGTCGGTTGTTGTATCTACATAACCATCGCCATTCATGTCAATTCCGGCAGCCTCTACGAGATCAGGGATACCATCATTATCTGAATCTAGGTCTAAAGCATCTACAATACCATCGCCATCACTGTCCAAATCAGGAAGCGCAGTACCATTAGTCCAACCCGGAGTACTACCTCCAGAATCAGTATCATCATAGGTGTCAAACAAGCCATCGCCATCTAAATCAGTCATACTGGTAGGATCAGTGAGTGAAGAATAATCTACTCGGCCATCACCTTGAATATCTACACCACCTGCTTCAATAACATCAGGGATTCCATCATTATCAGCATCTAAGTCAAGGCAGTCGGCAATCCCATCATTATCTTTGTCAGAAATAAAACTAATTGTAAAAGTGATCATCTCTTGCCCAGATTCTCCCGCTGCATTAGAGCCATACCCAAGGGTAGGGTAGCGGGCATCAATTCCTTCTGTACTTGAAGTACCTCCTGCTAGTGTCGTTTTTAGAACAGTAGCAGATGTTGCACCTCTTGGATATTCAATATACCACTCTGCATCTGCATTATTTATCTGGAATACCCGATGTGTTTCTCCATTAAATACACTTGCTCGTGTGAAGACTCCATCCATTTGCCGTTCATTCGTATTAAAACCTGAAGGAACGCCTGAGGTATACATTGAAGTACTTGGTGTAGCTTGATCAGAAAAATGCGCACCGCCTGCACCGCCTGTCCAATTTAATGTCAAATCAGAAGCATCCATATTACCAGTGCTGGTATTAATCGTTTGATAAAGTCGAATAACAGGAGTATATCCAGGAGTAATATTAGTAAGGTTTATTGTATAACTAAAAGCATCTCCACCGCCTGCCATCGCTTGATTATCAATAAGCAATCCTTCTGCTGTTGTGGTATAAGTAACTCCACTATAACCAGAAGAGCTATTTTGGACGATGGCATAATTTGCAGTAACTGATCCAGCAGTTAGTGTGCCAGTTTGTCCTCCAGTAAAGCTGGCAGCACTACTTGCACATTCTGTAGCATCAAGCCGACCATCATTATCATCATCAATATCCGTTACATCTGGAACGCCATCTTTATCCGTGTCTTCATCTGGAGTACCTAAAGAAAATAGATCATTGTCACTAAAATCTACCGTTGCATAAAGGTAAGTGCCATCATCTATCAATTCGATTCTTTTAGTATTTACACCTTCTGGGAATGTATTATCACTATTACTATTGACGTATAAATAATAGTTTGTAGTCTCCGGTAAGCTTGATTTTAAAACCCTTAGCGTAACAGTATCTACTGTACCAACCTCTTCAACCTGCCATAATCGTGTTATACGGAGGTTACTAGTGCTACTATAAATATTGGTGCTATAGCTAGTCGTGCTGCCATTATTATTTGACCAGAGTAAAAAACTTTTGTCTGCACTAAATGCATTTGTATTTGCTGCATTGGTCGTTGGAAAAGCCGAGGTAACATTACCATTATAAATCTCTATAATACTACCTGTCTCTGCATTTTTGGATTGACGTTGATCTAGTGTAGAACAGTCATCTCTACCAATACCCGCGAGGTTATACCGCCAAGTATTACTATATGTCCATATCGGGTTGAGTTGTGTGCCACTTCCGGTACCATCGTAGTCAGATGCTACATAGTTATGAAAATGACTAATACCGTATTTAATACCTAAATAAGAACCAACTTTATGATGCTCTGTCAGACTCATATTGACTGGATAGACAATGATTTCAGCTATTGCTCCATCCATATAGTAAGATGATCCATATTGAGAACCTATATATAGATTGTTATTGTTTCCTGTAAATGCACTAGCGGAACTTGTATTTGGACTATTGCTTCCACTACCTGTAATACTTCGGTTATAACCAAAAGGATTACTGGTTGTGCTATAATGATAAGAATGTACATTCGCAGCATAATTATAATAAGGCCTGGATAGAGAACTACCATTTACGTACATGCTCGTAGAACTGGCTAATGGCATATATATTCTAAGGTCATTTGAGGCAAATGATTCATTTAGTAAGGCGCTATTACCTGAAACAGGAATGGTAACCGCGTAAATATTCAAATCATTATAAGTGGCCGTACCAAAAATTCCGTTTAAAACTGTTAAACTATTCGAACCATCGAATGTAACAGCTGGATTAAAGTTCAGTGCATTATCTGTTTTTGCAGGTTGCTGAGAAGCACTTGATTGAGCGGCAGAAAAGCTATTTATACTTTGATCGGTCCAGACTGAAACATTAGTAGTACCTGTTACACCAGCATCCGCTTTAAGCCAAAAGCGTAGATTTGTACCTAGGCATCCGGGGGAGTTTGGAGTATTTCCAAAAGTGAAAAACTGTCCATTTGTAAAATCTACAGTAGCAACCATACCATTATTGCCATCAGAAACTAAAGCAATTTCAGTAGGCGTGCCAGTAGAAAAATCAGCACTACTATGTATGAGTAAATGTTCTGCACTTTGAGGTGCGCGAACGGTTACTGTACCCACTGTACCGTTCTCTGCTACTTTCCAAATCCTATCCATTCTATAATAAGTAGTTGGAGGAGTAAAACTATTAGGCGTATACACCGTACCATATGTAGCTGCACTGGCATTATGCCCCCAGATTAAAAAACTCCGATCAACACTAAATGTATTTGTATTCGCTGTATTTGTACTTGGAATACTACTCGTAACATCACCATTGTAAATCTCTACGATAGCATCACTATTACTACTTTTGGATTGCCTTTGATCAAGGGAGGAACAATCATCTCTTGCAATTCCCGCGATACCATTTTGATAAGCCGCATTAGCAGTAGCATCCCAGACGGGGTTGAGTTGTGTGCCACTACCAGTGCCGTCATAGATGGATGAAAGGTAGTTAGAAGACAAGGTTTGACCATATTTAAGGGCTAAATAAGATTCTACTTTTTGACGATCTGTAGTATTTAATGTAGTATTGAAAACAAAAACTTCTGCGATTTCTCCATCGAAAGGGAAAAAATTACCACCAAGCGAACCTATTGTGAAATTATCTGATGCGCCTGCTTGATTGGCTGTAAATGTTCTTTCGTTTACTCCATTAACATAAACATTAGAACCATTACTAACACCTTGGTCATAGACAACGGTAGTCAAACTGATTTGTTCAGATACATAAAGGTTATTTATATTATTATTTGAAGTACCTCCGGCGCTAACGTAGTTATTATATGTACCCGCGGAATAATCCCAAATAGCTCGATCATAACTACCATTTTCCTCTCCCCATACGCCTCCTGCTGCATCTATATGTGGGCGATATATCGATATAATAGTTGCATCAGGCATTGTACTATAATTTATACTGAGGGTTGTATTTAACTTATCATTGCTACCATCCAAAGTAATGGCTGGATTAAAGTTAAAGGCACCATCGGTTAAAGCTGGCTGGTAAGGGCCGTAGGCCTGAGCAGCATCATTACTATTTCCACTTTGATCTGCCCAGGCAGAAACTGCTGTTGTACCAGTGACGCCTGCATCTGCTTTGAGCCATAATTGCTCAGTCAGAAAGACGCCACAAGGATCGACAAAAGAGAAAAGGATGTCTTCGACTTCTCCCTGAGGTGCAGGGCCATAAGGATTAAGGATAGCATCTGAGTCCGTACTTAATCGAAGTCTTATATATAGATCATTAGCAATACTTATATTGGGGATGTTAAAACTAGAATTGTAACTTGCTGTACCACTACTTGCAGGAATAGAAACTTGTGTACTTTGTTCTAGAGTGTCTAAAAAATCTCCATCTGAATTCCAATCAATATAGGCTGTCAAATAAGCAAGAGAAGTGCTGCTATTAGTGACTTGAACGGGTAATAGAAAACCAGTAGAACCTGCTGCTGGTCTATCAATAGAAAGACCATTTAAAGCGTCATCTTCTGCCCCATCTCCAGTAGCTCCAGCATTGGCTGTGCTTGTTGTTTCTGTATCAGGAGCAACTGTACCCAAGTGTAAATTGGATAGAAGCGTAGACGCCGCTGCACCATTAATTGCAGTTTGATTTAAATCATAAGTACTAGGCGCATCTCCATAGTCATAGGTTATTGCAAGAAAAGCTTCACTGATATCTGCTCTACATTGGTGAACGGTCTCGCAACCTCCCGTTGAAGTGGCATAGAGAGAAAAGTCAACATAGCCATTCGCGATATCTGTCGGACTTAGTGTATAGTTAGTATTTGCTGAATTCGGATCAGTAAAAGCTCCACCTGTCCCCGAAGTCCAGGTCATTGCACTAGCTCCGGTAACGGTCGATAAAATGCTATTCGTTTCAAGAAGATTATGAAAGAATAATGGACAATTTCCTGATATAGTTGGATTAGCTTCTCCAGTAATACCTGTTCCATCAGTAGCTGTATTGCTGACATTGGAAGTATTATATCCGGTAGGGATATTAATTAATTGTGCTGAAAGGTTAGCTAAGCCAGTGCCGATTTGTAAATCTATAGCGAAGGTACTCGTACCATTAGGAAGCGTATAAATATCCAAGGTTTTTGAGGTATTACCTTTTAAAGCATTGTCTACAGATGGATACGTCGAATTATTGATATCAACGGAAGGAAAGACCAAACCATTGGTCAAGCTATATGGTTCGCTGGCAAAGGTAGTTCCTGTTCCACTTAAACTTAAATTGAGGTCTATATTATTAAATGTTCCTCCAGAATTATTGGTAATGGTTATGGTGGCTTTTGTAAAACCATCTTCGCAAACCGTAATGTCTGGAATATCTAATGCAATGGAAAATAAATCACCACCTGGGCAAGCGGAACTTGTTGCTACGGCCAAATCATCTGAAGTGTGACTTGCTCCATTAAATCCATTCAGGCCAGTATTTACCCCTACTGTAAAACTATTATTGGGAGAAATTAATGGATCTTGGTCGCTTGTGAATTCCTTGGTCGCTACTAATCCTACACTATAATCATAGTTTCCTGCGGTAACACCCGATACATCGTAATTATATTGAACGGTCATACATTCGTCTGGTGCTAAGCTAGCCGATTCACGCAATTTTGTAATCCAATAATCAGTATCACCTTGTGAAACAGAGGTTTTATTTCCAGAAACTCCAGAAGCAGAGTAGCTGCCAAAGATTAAGGATCCATCACTGTTTTCTGTCAAGACTCTTGATGTTTCAGCTTCTGTTCCTCCAAAAGCTTTTTGCCAAATCAGTGTGCCCGTTGAACTTAATTTTATTAACCAGCCATCATAGTTTCCATAACTATCTTCAGTTTTGTCACCGTCGAGTCCTGAAGTGGAATTTCCTGCGATTAATAAATTACCATTACTGTCTTCATTTATTTTATATGCAAAATCTCCGTAAGATCCACCCAGCGTTTTTTGCCAGACTATACTTCCTGTGCTATTTAATTTTAGTATCCAATAGTCTGATCCTCCTCTTGAATTCTCAGTTTTATCTCCATTGGCGTCAGAGCTAGAGTATCCTGCTATAGCATAACCACCGTCGCTGGTTTGAATAATATTTCCAATTGCTTCATCTCCTGTACCACCTATGGTATTCTGCCAAACAATATTTCCAGTTGAATTCAATTTCAAAATCCAATAGTCTCGTGCACCTATAGCCGCTTCCGTTTTATCACCACTAATACCTGAATAAGAATGTGCACCCAAAATATAACCACCATCACTAGTTTGATTGATTGCTGACCCAAAATCACTCCCAGCTCCACCTATGGTATTTTGCCAGACAATAGTTCCACTGGAGTTTAATTTTATAATCCATAAATCAGTAGTTCCCTGACTAGCTTCTGTTTTATCACCACTAATACCAGAATCTGAACTACCTGCTAAAATATACCCCCCATCACTAGTTTGTTTAACAGTCTTAAGATTGTCACTTCCACTTCCTCCTATATTATTTTGCCATTGTATCGTTCCACTGGAATTTAGTTTTACGACCCAAATATCATTTCCTCCTTGGCTAGCTTCTGTTTTATCACCACTAATACCAGATGCGGAATAACCACCTATAATACAACCATTATCACTAGTCACATCAAGGTCAAAAAGGAAATCTAAACCACTGCCACCTATTCCATTTTGCCAGGTAATATCTCCAGTTGAATTGAGTTTCATAACCCAATAGTCATAATCGCCATTACTTGCATCTGTTTTATCACCACTTATTCCTGAAGTTGAACCACCAGCTACGAAATAACCCCCATCACTACTTTGCTTAATCATTTGAAGATTATCAATTGCACTTCCGCCATATGACTTTTGCCATTCTATAAAAGGGCTCAAGCCAGGTTTATTGATTGTATCTGTACTGGATAAGGTAAAACCGGTCCCTGCAAATATCGTGGTTGCTATTGCCGCTGTAGAATTGCCGGTATTACAAGTACTAACTTCATAGCTAACTTCATCATCACATAAAATGCCTGTATTGGTAACTGAGGTATATAATCTTGCTTGCGGTGCGCAGGTACCTGCATCCGAACGATATATACTGCCGCTAAAATTATTATTGCTTATTTTTTCTGTATTTTCATTTAACTGGCTAGTTGTTAATGTATAAGAAAGTGGAGGGGTATTGACCGTGAGACTACCATCTATATTAGCTACAGCATACAATTGATTGACTGAAGCCAAAAGAGCAGAATTCAATGTTCCATTATAAGTGCCACCACCACCGGTAATGCTTTGACTGCCTGCATCTTGAGTGATTATATGATTAGCTATTGGGGAACTTGGATGCGCATCATAAAATGCTACTTTTAAATTTGCACTGAAATCAGCATCACCAGAATTAGTAATCGTATAATTAGCAGTATAAGTTCCTGGGCCCGGTGTACAGCCAGTAGCTGTGAAAGCAGTCAAACTTGCAGATAAGTCATATGCTGGTACAAAGGCGGCCGCATTGGTACAAGTATTAGAAAATATATTATCAACGATAGCAGTTGCATTATTTTCTAGTGTTTGGTAGCCCGTTGCAGAGAAATAACCGTTAGTACTCGCAATGGTTTGTAAATCTGTACATGATATTGCAGGACCTATAGCCATTACAACAATATAATAACCTTTGTTTTTTAATTGCTGTGCTTTTTCGATGGAGAACCCTTCGATTTGAGAACAATACGCGTCAGTCATTAAGACGACTACTTTTGGAACAGTACGACCAGAAATATAATTGCTTTCGATAGCTATTTCTGCATCGTTGAGGGCACCGTATATGCTAGTACCTCCTGTCAGGACTCTTTGTCCTTGTTCGTACAAATAGACATCGCTTAAATCGGATGTATAATTGGCCCCCGCACCAGAAAAAGCATATCTATACCAAGTCGAATAATGTGCAAATTCACTGAGTGCGATACGACTGGAAGCATTGTCTGTTCCTAATGCTCCAATTCTATTTCCGAGCACAGAAAGAAATGCTCTGCTCTGTTCATTTTCAACTAAATCAATTGATCCAGATTGATCATTAACTACGAAAATATCCAAACCACAAGGAGAGGCTTGGGCTGTGGCGGTATTTATTTTACTGGTTAAAAGTAAGAAACCCAGGCAAATAAATAGTTTACTTAAAAAGTAAAGGCAGAAATGTTTTTCTAAAGTGAATTCTGATCTCATAATCTTTTGTATTGAATTTAATTCGTTAAATTAAATTGATGTTTGTTTACAAGATTGCATGGCAATCCTTTGAAATGTGAGCAGAAGCATGGTGTTTATAATCTATAAGAGTTGATCAAAACTATAAATATGTAAATTATAGTGCTGAATACAAGATTGTAACACATATGGGGATTTGTCATATTTTATTGGCAAAATGAATGCCAAAGCCATGATCAATTAGACAAAGAAGGCAGGAAAGCATGGTTTCTTTATGAAAACAAATTGTTATGAGCTGGCTTGGAGTTAAAACCCAAGGTTTAGGAATCCTTATTTATAGCAGCTTCTTCTGCGATGTCAACTAGGTTTTTTGGTAATTGCTTAGAAGTTTTAGCACCGAGTTGTTTAATCTTTTCTGCACGCCCAATTAGCGTATCTCCGTGTCGCTTACCATTACTCAGTTTATTCATTGCATTATGATAAGAAGATTGTGCTGCATCGAGTTTGTTTCCTATAGCTTTTAAATCTTCTACAAAATTACAGAACTTATCATATAGCAGACCACTTTGGCGAGCTATTTCAATAACAGATTTCTTTTGCTTTTCTTGTTTCCAAATGTAAGAAACAGTGCGCATTGTAGCCAATAGGGTAGAAGTGGTCACTATCACAATATTTTTGTCCAATGCATCCATAAAGATTTTTTTATCCTCATTGAGTGCAATTGAAAAAGCAGCTTCAATAGGGACGAAAAGTAAAAGATAATCTGGAGAATTGATTTGATATAAGTGTTGATAGTTTTTACTGCTGAGATCTTTGATGTGTGCTTTTATGCTTGAAATATGAGCTTTTAAATGTTTCTTTTTTTTCTTTACTTCTGGTTCATTATGATACCTTTCATAATCAACAAGTGATACTTTAGAATCTATAATTAAATGTTTTGACTCCGGAAGGTTAATGATACAATCAGGTCGTTTATCTCGCCCATCATCATCTTTAAAAGAAGATTGTGTTTGATAATGTATTCCTTTGATTAAGCCAGCTTTTTCCAAAATCATTTCTAGTTGGATTTCTCCCCAATCACCTTGGGTCTTTGATTCACCTTTCAAGGCATTTACTAGATTATTCGCATCTTGGCTAAGTTGTGTATTAAGGTGTCGAAGTTGTTCAATTTCTTTTTTTAATGAAATACGATCATGGGATTCTTCACGAAATTTCTGATGAATTCCAGATTCAAATTCTTTGATTTTTTCTTTCAATGGATTGAGTATTCCTTCGAGTTGCTGGTGATTTTGACGAGTAAATTTTTCACTTTTTTCTTCTAATAGTCGATTAGCTATATTTTCGAATTCTACTTTAAATTTCTCTTGCATTTGATCAAGTTCCAATTTTTGAGCATTAAGCTTATCTTTTAGAAATTGCCCTTCCTGATCTTTTGCAGATAATAGGCTATTGACTTCTCGAAACTCCTTCTCTTTTTCATATACTTCAGCTTTCAAAACATCAGCTTGAACTTGTAGAACATCATATATTTCCTTTAGTACAAACTTAGATTTTACTTCTTCCTCTGTATACCTGTTTCGATCAGAAGTATACTTGAATTTTGCTAAAAACCAAGCAGAAATTGCCCCAATTAATAAGCCAATAAGGAGAAAAGGGAGTTCCATAGAATATTTATTGTAAGCAATATGTTTAAAAAGTTATCACTATAAAGTTACAAAAAATAAAATGAACTTATGAAAATTAACAATCATATTTTGGAAAGAGGATCATAGATTTTAGAAAAGAAGTTTTACCGACTTATAAAGGTATAGTTTGTTGGAAACCCCTTAATTAATTAGCGCTTTGGGTTTGCTGTTTAGTAAGCTATATCAAGTTGGCCTTTAGATGTTTTTGTTTATAGTTTTCTTGTAATAATATTCTTAAAACTAATATTGAAACCCATTTTTACTTTTTTTTAACAAAAAAATTAGTTTTCAAACCCAATAAAATACTCCTAATATGTCCTTAAGAATCAAATAACTTATGAATTACGATATAAAGTTTAAAACTTTAACATAAAAAACCGTCAAAAACAGGTGCATTATCCCCCATTGAAATAAGGGGTCTAAGCTATAGTATATTTAAATAAAGCCTTGCTTATCAAAGAGTTACTGAATTGAGTATGATGCGTGTGTGCTACATATCTATCTGATAATCAGTAAGATAAGATAAGGAAAAGTTTAAAAAAAACTTTTCCTTATTCATGTTTTTTCCTACCTTGTTCTTAGCTAATCGGCTTATGTAATTTCCGTTCGAGCACTTAGCTGAGTTTATCTATGTCTACAATGACAATTGTTGTTGTAGATGTAGAATTCTTGATCTAAGCTATTCTTCAAACCTTTCATTCTAAACTTTTATATTGAGATAATCTGGAGCATTGTATGCTTTCTTTAACTAAGTTAGATAAAGATGTCTTTCGCATCACTAATCAACTTCCAATGACTATTAGCAAAAGACATCTTTAAACAAGTATGGTTTTGAACAACTTCATCATCTGAAATGAAACAGCCTACTAATCAACCACTAATTTTAAATTTTGGACATATCCTTTTAAGTAAACAGAGACGAGATATACACCTTTTTCAAAATTTTGTTCTATTTGTATAATTTCATTTCCGTTGGACTCTATTTGATTTAAAAGTCGACCATCAATACTCGAAATATGGATCGAAGCATTTGAATTGACATTTTGTAGATCAATTGAAAAATATTGACTGCTTGGATTTGGGTATATTTGTATTGATTTGCCTTCTAATCCTGCAATACTCGTGATCGTAATGGCTTGACAAGCAGACATTCCAGTACAATTGCTTTCGGTCACTTCTACTGCGTAACTTCCATTTGAAGAAGGTGTAAAAGATTGCGCTGTAGTTCCATTTATCGGAGTATTATTATTGTTACAGTCGCTGCTAGAGCAGCATAAATGGCTAAAGTCGAGCTAAGATAAATCCATAAGCTTTTTCAAGAGATGCCTATGGATTTATCTTAGATTTTAGTTCTTTTCTGTACGTTTGAAACCAATATTTAGTTTCATTATACTAGACTTGTTTATTGTTTGATCACTATCCTACGTTCATTAACAGATTCATTTTGGATTTCAAGGATATAAGTTCCAGTGGCTAGATTTCCAATATCAATTTGTGTTTGGTTAGAATAATATTCTTGACTAAGAATCTGTTTTCCAAAAATATCATAAAGAGCATACCGTGTTTCTATGGGCGTACTATTTTTTAAATTGATCAAATCACTAGTGGGGTTTGGAAATAATTCTATCGACTGTTCTTCTTTAATATTATTAACGGGAATCGTTCCACCAGAGGTAATGATATTGTCTATACAAAAATAACCAGGTGTATTGATACCAAATTGGTTAGCATCGCTTGAATGTAAATAAAAAACTAAACTATCTGCTTTTCCTAAACTTGTAAGATCTAAATATGTCCATTCGTCAACAATATAATCTGAACTATTATCAGAAAAACGAAAGTCAGCGAGGTAAAAATCAACACTATCTGTAGATAATACCCCATCAAGGTATTTCTTAATTGTTAAGAAAAAGAAGTCAGGATCATTTCCTGTGGTGCCGCCAAACTTTTTAGCAAAACCATCTCCTTCTAACATACTCAAATAAGGGTAGGTCCCATTTGTAAGATAGAAACCATCCACTACTTCATTTTCAGATAGATTTTCAAGATTCATTTTAGTAGAACCTGAAATAAATGAAACAGCATAGTTGGAAGAGGCTTCATAACCTGATCCTGTTATTGCACTATACTGATTATCAGGCCCAGGAGTACTAACATCGGTTGTATTAGAAATTGCCCAACCTTGCCAAGCTCCCCAGGCATCATTATAAAAGTTTGGGAAAAAAATATTGCCGCTGGTATAGCCTCCACTTCCTTCACTACCGTTGAGAAAACTTTCAGGACTTAGAGTAATATCCTCAAAATCTATTGTTGTTTGTGCCTGTACGATAAAACAGGAAATAAAAAGAATGACTGTTAATGTTAATTGTTTCATTGTTTAAAATTTAATTTTAATCCCAATTGCCAGTGTCTTCCGGGCATCGGCCGACGGTCAATAACGAAATAATTCGCATCCCAAAGATTATTAAGGTTTAGAGAAAATACGGCTGAGTAAGGTTTCTTTTTCATACCATAAGACAAGCCTAAATCTCCAATTTGATAAGCTTTAATAGGATCATTAATGCCATGAGTAGCACCGACATATTGGTGTTGATAATTTATTTTGAAAGCGTTCCAAGCAATACCGATTTTAGAAGATGCCTGATGCTTTGGAACATATATTAGTTGTTCTCCTTTTGCAATTCTTGGATTTTGTAAAGAGACTTCATTAGTGGATCGGATATAGTCATAAGCAATATCTAAACTAAGATTTAAATCATAGACCTTTCGACGGTACATGATGCGGGGTTCAAGGCCACGACTCCATACTTTTGTGATGTTATTGGCAGACCAAAAAGATTGCCCTTCTCTAATACTCCACAGAATCCAATTATCAATATTTTTGTTAAATATACTAATTGAAAAATCAAGGGTACTTTTTCCTTTTATGATCTCTGTTAATAAAGAAAATTCTTCACTCCAACCACTTTCAGCTAGAAGTGCTTCATTTCCTCCTGGATTCCAATATCGATCATTTAAGGTAGGTGAACGGTAATTTTTGCTTATTTTAAAACGAATGATTGGACCTCTATTAGCTTGATAAGCTATCTCAAAAACAGGAACAAGAGGGCTTAATCTTTCATCTATCAATGCTTGTCGAATACTGGTTTGAAATGTGAATTTATTTTTTCTTAAGCGATAGGAAGCAAATATTGCAGTATTGAATTCTTCAGGTGGGTTTACATAGCCTGTTGCATTAGCTCGAGTATAAGTATGTATAATGCCTGTTGATAAAATCTGATAGGGACCTAGTGCCCACTGTGTATCAAATTCGCCTAAAAGACTGGTGAAATGACTTGGCGCTTCTATGTTAATGATCGGGTCAACATATTCTAGTTTTTCAGTGAATAGTCCAATCTTACTATTGAAGATAGACGACTTTTTATTGATCTTCCAATCTAAAATAAGCCGAGTTGATTGATCAAATTGGTATGCCTCACTTCTGTTCTGTACATTAGTTGGAGGAATCTGTCTGTCAGAGTTTTGATACCAGAAATGGATAGAAAATTGTTGATTCTTTTTTAAAGAAAAATAGATGTCTTGTAAGAAGTTTTGCTGAGAAAATTGAGCATTTGTCTGTTGCCGTCTTGGAAAATTAGGGGCTATAAAATAAAAAAAATCATTCTTTGCCTGATGATGAGAAAATTTGGTAACACTCTGTATTTTTTTATAAGTCAAACCGACTTTCCCTTCTTGTTTCCATTCACCAAAGGCACCAATTTTAGTACCTATATTTACAAATGTTTTGTTCGAACTTGTTCTTTGATTTTTTAAAGATAGAACACCACCAATTGCTCCCCTTCCCCAAAGTGCAGAGCTACCGCCTTTTTGCAGAATGACTTCTTCTGCTGCGTAAACTGGTAATAAAGAGAGATCTAATAAACCAAGCATCGGGCTCTGTATTGGGAGGCCATTCCACAAGACAAGTGTCTGATTAGCACTACCTCCTCGAATAGAAGAGGTCGCTAAGCTATTAAGGCCATAGCTTTTAATAAAAACACTGCTTTCTTTTTCTAGGAGCTCAGCGATATTATCAGCCGAAGTTGAATTTAATGCTTCAGTATTCCATTTTTTAATAGTATTAGATAGTCCTTCTTCTCTTATTTTATTTTTAGAAACCACAACAGATGACAACTCAATCACTGTATCTACTTGCCCTTGTAAATACAATGGAACTATGCCTAAAAACAATAAAATGATCAAGTATCTTTTCATCTGCCTTTTATATGACCCGAGGAAGGCGGCAGGAGTATTAAGCCTAAGTCTGTTTATACGAAGCTCGTATAAATAGTCTTATGAATACAATACAAATCTGTCGCAGACCTTTCCTCCGAAAGTCTTTGTACTATGTTGATTTGGCAGGTCTTCTGGCTTGTTCCACTCTTGATGCCTTCCCAAGTTTTTTAAAAAACTCAGTGACTTATATCTCAAAAGCTTTAAATGGAACTTACAGCAGCGGAGACTGCTCCGGTTTTTCACCGGATTCCCTTTTAAGGTTTATTGTTTAAAATAAAATTGACGTTAAACAATAACCACCAAATTGACACAAAGGTAATGAAAAGGATGAAGAAAACTTATTTTTTAACAGGTACTGGTTTCTTTTGTCCTAATTCTACTGCTCTGTTGTATGCAGCATTAGCCCCTTCAATTATATCCTTATGGACTTTGTTTTCTACAAAAGAACGCATGGCAGCTTCGGTAGTTCCACCTTTTGAAGAGACTTTTTTGATCCATTCTGCACAGGTAAGGTCCGCTTTATTATAAAGTTCAACAGCTCCTCTGAACGTTTGTTTGACTAATAATTCTGACTCAGATTCAGAGAATCCCATTTTAAGAGCGGCTTGAATCATCGCATCCATAAAGTAATAAACATAAGCTGGTCCACTTCCCGATATAGCTGTAGCAGCATCAATGGCTGCTTCCTTTTCTACATATATGGATTTACCTGTGGTATTGACTAAATTTTGAACCATGACCAACTCAATACGAGTCACATCATCTGAAGATGTAAATGCACTCATCCCCATTCCGACTTGAGCGGGAAGGTTTGGCATAGCTCTGATTACTTTTGGAGCGCCTAATGCATTTGCTATTGTTTCGATTTTTACACCAGCCATTATAGATAAAAAGACTTGTTGAGGATTGACATAGGGACGCAATTTTTCGAATAAAGATTCGCAATCCTGAGGTTTTACAGCAAGGATAATCAAATCTGCAATATGGAGGCAATCCTTGGGCTCTCCATAAACAGTTCCTATATTCTTCTTTGATAATTCTGCGGCTTTTTCTACTGATTTTTCCAGGATCATCATATTCTCTGGAGTGGTGATATGTGCTCTTAAAAAGCTTTGAGCATAGGTCAAGCCCATATTTCCACCACCAATAATTAAAATTTTCATAATCGTCTTTTGATTGATTAACGTTCTTAAAAGAAACGGGTTACAAATGATATGGTTATTCTTGGATAGGAGCGTGCAAGTTGCCGTTTTTTGAATTAGAATGCAAGGTGAGCAATCAAATAAAATAATGCTAATAATGAAAGTATTATGCCATAGCTTTTTTATCTTTAAGAGCCCAAAGTATGGAATTTAAACAACTTCTATAAAATAGAAATAATGATCAAACGAATCCTTTACTTACTAGTGCTAATTTTATTCTTTTCCTGTACATCAAATACTGAGAAGGCAAAGCCACAAAGCGCAAATGAACAAAAAGAAATCAGCCTAAAGCGGCCGGAATACACCCTGGTGATTCATGGAGGCGCAGGAACCATCAAAAAAGAAAACCTGAGTCCAGAGAAAGAAGACTCGATAAGAAAAGCACTAAATAATGCATTAAGCATGGGAGAGACAATCCTACAAAATGGAGGGACGAGTATTGATGCAGTAGAAGCCACAATAATGTTTTTAGAAAATTCACCACATTTCAATGCTGGAAAAGGAGCGGTGTTTACCAATGAAGGTAAAAACGAATTAGATGCTTCTTTCATGGATGGTAGAACTCAAAACTCTGGCGCAGTAGCTGGGATAACTAATATAAAAAACCCGATTAGAGCTGCACGGGCAGTCATGGAAAAATCTGATCATGTCATGCTTTCCAGAGAAGGTGCAGAAACCTTTGCTAAAGAACAAGGACTAGAGATTGTTGACCCTAAGTATTTTCATACAGACAGAAGATGGGAATCCTTGCAAAGGGCCAAAAAGAAAGACCTTGGATCTGTGCTTACTGAAAACCCTATCGATTATAAATTTGGGACGGTTGGTTGTGCCGCACTAGACAAATATGGCAATTTAGCTGCTGGAACTTCCACAGGAGGTATGACCAATAAGCGGTATGCAAGAATAGGGGATTCACCGATCATTGGAGCAGGAACTTACGCCAATAATAATACTTGTGCTATCTCATCTACCGGACATGGAGAATACTTTATTCGATATGTAGTTGCTTATGATATTTCTGCAATGATGGAATATGGTAATACAGACTTCCAAACTGCGGCAGACCATGTAATCAATAAAAAGCTAAAAGAGGCTGGCGGTTCTGGCGGTATCATAGGGGTAGATAAATATGGTAATGTTGCTATGCCCTTTAATACGGCTGGGATGTATCGAGGATATGTAAAGCCGGATGAACGGGTGGTGAAGTTTTATGAGGAGTAATTTATCCTGGATATTGCTCAATCAATCCAAATTGCCATAAGTGATACCGGACATGCATATAATGAAATAACTCTAAATGCTCAAAGGACATTTCACCCATAAAAGAACTATAAGGCGTGTAGGTTTGATTCGTATCCCAAAAAGTATAAAAGCGCTGAGTGGCTTCTGGAATATGTGAAATCGCTTCTTCAAGTGAGCCATATTTCAAAGGCGGTAAATCTGCTTTTGTTTTATCGCTTGGTCGATGTTGTAAGACCGCACCATTTTGGATGAATTTTTGAAAACCCAATTGTCTTTTATTTGGTGGGGTTTCGCGATTTCCTTCATGTTGCTTTGCTGAAGATTTGATGGACCAGATAAGGTGTTCGACCATATGCTGTGGTGTCATTAGACCAAAATTACCAGTTGTCTCAGGCTTTAAATTTTCTAAGATTTCAGGTAGGTCATTTAGCAGAAAATCTCTTTTGTCTGTAGGTATCGTTTTTGTCATTTGTTTTTGATTTTTAGAATCTGATCACACAAAGTTAAGACTTTAATCGTTGTTCTTTAAGTAAGATTGATAAGTTTTAATTAAATATATCATTTACCTAATATTAATTATATTGCAGTTTTAAGGGACATTTACTTATTCGGTGTTCCTAAAGTGCCCTGAGGAAATAGACCTTTTAGAAATTGGGTTTTAAAAATAGAGCATTACTCACTGGACTTATATGTCTTATAATGAACCGATTCAAAAAAATATCAAAATTTTTATTACGACTGCTGGCATTCAGTATAGTACTTTTGATATTCCTTTCCATACTTATTCAGATTCCTGCTGTGCAACAATATTTGACAGGTAGTCTGGAAAATTATCTCCAAGATAAATTTCAGACTGAAGTAGAGATTGAGTCTATTCGCCTGAGTTTACCGGAGTCTCTAGTCCTAAAAGGCGTCTATATCGAAGATGAGCAACAAGATACTTTTTTAAATGTTGGAGAACTTTCTATCAATTTCAAATTGAATAAACTGCTTAGAAAGCGTATCCAATTTGATGAAATTATTTTGAAAAACGGAGAAGCCAAAATTCTAATTGATGCAGATAGTTCGAACTTTGATTTTATAGTGAATGCATTTGGGGGAGCTGCCGCAAAATCAGATACAACAAATATTGTAAAGTCGCCTAAAAAAGCATCTTGGGATTTGACGTTTGACAATTCTAAGCTCGAATTACAAAATATCGACTTTAGATATAAGGATAAAACGGCATTAGATTTACGGACACATATTGGAAAACTAAGCAGTAGTATTAAACAAATTGATCTGAATGAGATGGAATTTCAGATGGATCAACTTCGGCTGGAGCATACTCAAGTTGACCTGTTTTTAGGGGAAAGTACTCCAGACCCTAATCGAAAACCTTCTGAAAATACCACAAAATTTATCATTGATGCAAATACCCTTAGTCTGGAAGATGTAAACTTTGATTTAGACCTTTCCGGTGTGGAGCTATCAACAACTGTGAAACAATTGGATAGCGAAAAGGCAGCCTTTCAATTGGATGGTGATGATATAAATTTAAAGCTGCCCACTGTACAAATCTACGAAACTGATGTCCAATATGATATTACTGGAGCAGCGAAGTCTTCGGGACTGGATTATAATCATTTGGACTTGCAAGACATTACAGCGGATTTGGTCGATTTTGAATATCACAATCTAAACATTGATGCCAATATCAAAGAACTCTCTGCAATAACAAATGAAGGATTTAAAGTTGAGCAATTGCAAAGTCAATTTAGTTTTACAAAAGACTTGATTAAATTGGAAAATTTGATTTTTAAATCCGATCAATCCAATCTGAAGAGTAAAAGTACTTCGATACAATATCCTTTTTTAGAACAGGTAAACGATCCTTTGTCCCTGTTTGAAATCGAAGCTGACATCAATGCAGATTTTAAAAACAGTTCTGATCTCGCTTATTTTTATCCGCCTTTGGATAGTGTTTCCTTTTTTCGGGATAATAGAGGTTTACCTTTGAAAATACGAACAGATATTACCGGTTCTTTGAGCGATTTGGATATTAGATCATTGGATTTTGATGGGCTTAATATGCAAGTAAAAGCTAAAGGAACGATTAAAAATCTTAATGAAATAAATCGAACCAATTGGAATATAAATCTCACAAAATTCAATGCTCTAGGAAATGAAATAGCACAACTGATTCCTGAAAACAGTTTGCCAGAATTTATAGTGCTTCCAGATACGATCGATTTGTCAGGGCATAGTATTGGAGGAATCCAAAGTTTTCAAACTCAATTTGTCGCACAGACCAAGCGAAAGTTTTCACCCATTACGACAGAAATCAAAGCTGCAGCTGTTTTAAAAAATATATTGGATAAAGACAGTGCATACCTTGATCTTCAGGTAGACACCTTTTATACTTCAAGAGCTGATATATTAAATTATCTACCAGAAAATGTCCTTCCGGATTATGTCAATTTACCGGATTATTTTGTTTTAAGTGGTTGGCTTAAAGGTCCATTTTCTAATATCGAGTCTAATTTAGGATTGCTGACTTATCGAAATAATGAACAGAATAAACTCAAAGCAATTGGTCGTATTTCTAATTTATTTACGTCAGAAAAACCCGTTTTTGATCTTAATGTGGAAGGGACTTCTATCAGTCAGGTAGAATTAAAAGAATTGCTGCCTGATAGTCTATTACCTGCGTATTTAGAATTGCCTTTTATTAAAAATCTAAAAGGTTTCTTTCGCGGCGACTTTGAAAACTTTACAAGCAATTTTGAATTAGAATCTAATACAGGAAAATGGTCTATTGATGCTTTTTTGAAAGAGGATACTTATCAATTAGATCTTAATGTTGATGATTTTGAGGCGGCTTCTATTTTTACAAAAGGATATCTTGATAGTTTGATTGGTATATCATTTTTACCCTTGTCTGTGGATGTCCAATTCAAAGGTCAAGGTCTGGAAATTAGTGATGCGGCTACCTCCGATTTTTTGGTGACGATCAAAAATGCTGTAGATACGACTATGAAAGGATTGGTAATTGATGGAGAATTGAAAAAGCAAATCTTTTTAGCACATATAGAAGCCGATGAAAAAGAAATAAAAGTAAAGGCTGATTTTAAACTGGATTATAGAAAGGCGAGTCCTAAATGGGATCTTGAAGTATTTCTGGATGAACTTGATTTGCAAGCATTGTATTTTTCTGAACGACCTTTTTTAGTCAATGGCCACTTGAAGGCCGAAGCTTTAGGTTATACTTTGGATACCTTAAATGGAAAGACCTTGCTGTCGGATGTTGGAATTTTGTATGACAATAAAATAGAACAAATAGATAGCTTATTTTTAGTAGCAAACTTGGATGTTACAGAAAAGCAGATTGCAATCAATTCTGATTTATTTAATGCAGAGATTAAAGGGGAATTTAAAATCCCCCGAGTAGCGGAAGTATTACAAGAACAAATTTTTAATTATTGGAAGCCGAATTATTCGAAGACTTTGATTGGAGAAACGGATGATCAATTTGATTTTGAATTTAGTTTATTTCGTCCGGAGGTTTTGACCATGGGCTTCATCCCTGAATTAGAAATTTTAGCGCCCTTTGATTTGCAAGGAAATTATGATAATAAAACCGGAGCTATTAATGTCCACACGAACATTCCCTATTTTAGCTATGGAAAATCGAATGTTGAATCATTGTCTATTCAAGCAAAAGGAAATGAAGCAAAGCTAGATTATAATATTAGTTTTTTAAAAGCGTCTATTCAAGAAGCTGTCAATATAGAAGACTTTAATACTTTTGGGTCATTGGCTGATTTTGTTTTAGAAAATACAATTCAAATTTTTGATAAGGAAAAAGAAAAACGCTTTGAAATAAAATCTAAGTCTGATTTTTCAGAAGAGTCAAATTTCCAAATCTCATTGGCTCCGCAACAAATTTTAAACTACGAAAAATGGGAGGTGACGAAAAGTAATGCAATTAGTCTATTCAATGACGAGCTATCAATTAGCGATTGGCGATTGTTTAATGACCAACAAGCTATAGAAATCCAAAAACAGAAAACAGAAAAAATAAAATTATCTTTTAATGAATTTGATCTGGATATCTTTTCTGATTTTATAAAGGCACCAGTAGAAGCAACCGGAAGTTTGAAAGATGAAAAACCGATTGGCCTTGATGGGATATTAAATGGAACAATTTCAATTACTGATCCTCAAGAACAAACGGCCATTACTTCTGAATTAAACATTGATGATCTTATTGTTTTTAATGCCCTTTTGGGAAAGTTAGAATTATTAGCAAATACGGAAAATGAAAATGTGATTTATACAGAAGTGAAACTCCATGGCAATGGGAATGATCTAAAACTAGAAGGATATTATGATATGGCACAAAAATATGAATCCCTTGATTTTCGATTAGATATTCCATCTTTAGACCTTAGGGCAATTGAGGCCCTTACCTTTGGCTACCTCGAAAACATGGTCGGTCAAGTTAAAGGTGCTTTGCAAATTAATGGCTCATTAAGCCAACCGGATCTGAATGGGAAATTGAATTTTAAAGATGCAGCCTTTGATATAGAATTGGCAAAAGCACGTTTGCGATTGGGAAACGAAGATGTGATTTTTGACGCAAATGCCATTGAATTTGATGATTTAAAAATCTTTGATGCTAAAGGAAACAAAGGAATCATGTCTTCTTATATCCTTACAGAAGACTATCGGAATTTTTACTTACAATCTAATATTAAGGTAAATAATTTTCAAGTGCTCAATACGACAGCAAAAGACAATGATTTGTATTATGGAAAATTATGGGTCGATGCCATTGTTGACCTCAATGGGCCAATTACAGAACCTAATATAGACGTCACAGCGCTTACTTCAAAAGATTCTGATTTGACTTATGTCTATAGCACTGTTTCCAATCAGGTAGAATCACATGAAGGTGTCGTTGAATTTGTAAAACCAGAAACCGATATAAAGTTGAAGATAGTTAACAAGCAAATGGAAAAGATTTCCAGTGGCTTGAATATGAAAATAGCAGTAAAGATAGCAGTGAATGACAATCTGAATTTTAAAGCAATTACAGATCCAATCACTGGAGATTATTTTGAAGGAAAAGCAAAAGGAGATTTGACCTATGTTCAATTTCCAGATGGTAAAATGGAATTAAATGGAAGCTTAGCTATCGTTGAGGGCAAATATTTATTTACTTATCAGAAAATCCTCCGAAGGACATTTAATGTAAAACCTGGAGGGACAATGAACTGGACAGGCGATCCTTTCAATCCCAAGATGAACTTCGAAGTTTTGTATACCGTAAAGACCTCTCCCTATCCTTTGCTTGCTAGTGGTTCGGATACAGATCAGACGTCTAGCCAGAAACAAACTTTTTTTGTAAAACTAAATATCGGAGGTACACTAGAGAAAAGCGAAATCACGACTTCAATAGAATATCCAGAAGGTCATGGCAATTCCAGTGATGGAGAAGTGAGCGAAGTTATAAATCGAATTAATCAAGATGTAAATCAACAGAATACACAGGCTTTTTCACTGATTCTATTTAATGGCTTTTTGACGAATGACCTTGAAAACTCTGATTTTAAAATCATTGACCTTACGGGGAATATAAATAACCTGATTACTTCACAATTGAATAATATTGCCAATCGATATATTAAATTCGTGGAACTTGATTTTGGATTAGATAAAAATAATCAAGAGACAACTGACTTTCGGGTGAGTATTCGAAAACGATTTTTAAATGATCGTTTGACAATCAGTCTAGATGGAAAATCAACCAGTGAATCTGGCAGAGAAGAGGGCGCCTCGCAAAATTATTTGGATAATATTACAATAGAATATGCCTTGACACCTGATGGGCGATTTAAAGTCAAAGTATATAATTCCAGAGAGTATGATGATTTTATTGGAGGAACAGGAATAAAGATCGGAGGTGCCTTTGTGTTTTCTAAAGATTTTAATGGAGTGAGATTGTTTAAGTAGCACAATTATACTGACGTTGATTGGTTTGGAAAAAGAATTACTTCATTACAGTATATACTGATCGAAATAGTTTTGGGGAATCCCAAACCATTTCGCGTCAGGTATAAGAAAAAAGAATGAATAAGTACATAAACTACCTTCTTGTTATTATGCTTTGCTCAGGCTGTTCCTTAAAACGTAGCTTGCCTAAGGACAGTCATATCTATGTCAAATCAGAAGTCAAAATTATTAAACCAGGTAAAAAGACAAATACCAAATCACTAAAAGCAACTTATAATACGCTGATCAAACAGCCTAAACCAAATAAAAAGTTTTTGGGAATGCGCTTAAAATTGCAGCGATACAATCTCTTTTATAAAACGAATAAAAAACGAATAGAGAAAGGACGTAAAAAATTAATAGGTGAGCCTCCAGTAATTTACAATGAACAAATTACTACCCAAATGAAAAAGCTAATGGAGAATAAAGCTTTTAATGAAGGCTTTCTAAATGTGGTGGTTTCCAGTAAAGTGAAAAAGCGGCGACGCAAAGCAAAAGTGAAGTATACAGTCGAATTAGGATCGTCTTTTGAAATTAATAATATTGTTAATGGAGTAGGGGATTCCCTTATACGAATGAACGTCAATCAGATTCAGGATGCTTCACTCCTGAAAACCGGAGAACCTTATAGTTTGCAAAAACTTAAATTAGAACGGAGTAGAATAGCCACAACACTACGGGGGAAAGGCTTTTATTTTTTTAGGGATGACTATTTTAAATTTTTGGCAGATACCATTGGAAGGGAAAACAAAATGCATATAGAATTGACTTTGAAAGAAGCGATTGATTCTAGTCATTTAAAGCCTAAGTTTATTCATAATATCTATGTCTATCCTGATTTGAATTTCAAACAAAACGCGAATCTACAAACAGATACCATTGACTATGAGGGTTTAAAAATTATCTTCCGAAAAGAATTGATTCATCCTTCTGTTTTAAGAGACGCTATTACCTTAAAACAAGGAGAACTTTATTCATCGAAGAATCATCAAAGTTCTTTGGAGCGATTGTCATTTCTTCGATACCACCAGTTTATGGATATTCAATTTCAGCAATCTGAAATAGCAGATTCTTTATTAGATGTTTATGTTCAACTCACCCCGAGGAAACGAGAAACGATTGAGGGAGCTTTGGGTTTTTCTATAAACTCAGGGCTTTATGCAGGACCAGAAGTCTCCCTTACTTATCGTAACCGTAATCTATTCAAAGGAGCAGAACAACTGCGTGTGAGTACATTGGGGAACTTTAGTTTTCCTTTGGAAGATGATCTTGCTTCCTTACAAGAACGAGGTTTGAGTCTTGAACTATCAAAACCAGGTTTGATCGTTCCTTTTAGAAAAAAGAGGTGGACTGAAAATTTGATTGGCAAGAGTAAAATCAGCTTGAATTATACGAGTGAAAAGATTCGATTACCGCTCAATGGTCTAGAGGATTTTTTAGAAGATGGTGGGTATCTTGAACTTGCGGACCGATTAAACATAGACAGTACTTTTTCTCCATTTATAGCTTTGGATAAAATTGAATTAAATATTGCTTACCAGTGGCGGAAGCGCATAGATATCCAACATGAATTTACACCAATCAGTTTTATTATCCAGAATTCAAGGTATGAAGTAGACGAGTTGAGGTCATTATTATTGGAGATTATTCAACTAGATGGCTCTTCAGATGATGTGCAATTGAATTTGGAAAATATGTTGATTCTGAAACCTAATTATGCCTTTTTATATGACAGCCGACTAAGAAGACTAAAACGTCATAACTATTACTATAGAGGAAAAGTTGCTGTATCTGGCAACCGACTACTTTCTGATAATCCCCTCATCCCAAGCGAGTTAGTAGAAAGTCAATTTTTCCAATTAGAGAATGATATTCGGTATTATCGACGACTCTCATCACGACATACTATTGCAACTCGGTTTGCTGTCAAAGTATCAATTCCTTTTAAAAATGAAGTGATCTTACCGTTTTTTGATTTGTATAATGTAGGCGGGCCTAATAGCATCCGAGCATTTCGACCAAGAGCAGTTGGACCTGGAAGTGTCGAACCATCCGAAGAAGTTTTCTTTTTTACAGGGACGGGAGACCTTCTATTGGAAAGCAATTTAGAGTGGCGCCCCAAGATTAATAATTTTTTGGAACTTGGTTTTTTTATAGATGCCGGAAATGTCTGGTTATTTAAAGGTGGAACTAATGAAGACGAGTTGGCTACATTTAAGTTTAGTGGTTTTTATAATCAATTGGCTATCGGTACTGGATTTGGTCTTCGATTTAATTTTAATTTTTTAATACTTCGACTTGACCTAGCCACTCCATTGACGAAGCCTTGGTTTCCAGAAGGTGAACGTTGGATTGGAAATCAAATTAGATTGGGTAGTGCTTCCTGGATACGAAATAATGTAAATTTCAATTTGGGCTTTGGTTATTCGTTTTGAGGAATTTGAAGGAGTTAGATGATTTCGTTTGGATGAAAGAGAGAAAAGGTTTACTAAACTAACCAAGGCGAAGTAACTCAGTAAGTTTAGTAAACCACACAAGCGAATTTTATTTCTTCTATACAAAAAAAATGAAATGATGGGTGGAGCTAATAGGCGATTTAAATAAGAAGCCACAACCTAATCTGGTTGCGGCTTCCAGTTTTTAAAAGAAGAAAATACTTATTTACGTTCAATAATGGCCCCCATTTTACCTTCTATATCTCCAGAGTATGTAATCTTATCAATTGTTCCACCAAATTTTTCAGCTGTGGAAGTATCAATTAATTGGATATTAATTTTTACTATTTCTTCCTCCGTCCACGTTGATAAACTTCCTGTAATAATCGTGTCAATATTCAATAATTTTCCAATTCGCTCAAGGCAATCTTTGTCAAATGTCGGAGCTTGGCATAATTCTAATTCATCAATCACACGTTGCAATTCTTCTCTTTCTACAATTTTGAAGTCCATAGAAAGATTAATTAATTTAGTCTCAAGCTCTTTAGAAAGAATGTTGCCTAATTCCGGAATAGAATCATTACTCTTTGTAAAGTAATACACTGCCAGCGTTTTTTTGTTTGCCTGAGATAACTGATCACCCAACTCTTGTGTAATGCGCTCTAAAGTTTCGTCGTAGTCATGTGATATAGTACTTGGAATAGGCGGATTTTTGGGCTTACCAATAATTATAATACTTTCCTTTGATAAAGGTTTATCCTTTAAATAAAATGCTTTTCCTGCTTTCCAGTACCAGCCATTATCTTGATCCCAAATACGTGAGTTAGGAAATTGGCTTAAAATAATTTTACACTCAGTAATAGCCTTTTTCAATTCAGCTTTTTCTGTTTCATTAGACTTTGCTAGTAATGTTTGTTTAGATTTAATCAAAATAAATAGTGATGCACTTACATCATTTAATAATCCATGCTGATTAATACATTTTTTTTGAATGGAACTAACTCTGCCAGTTGGTCCGGAACAACGTTTGCCATCATTAATTTCCTTTTGCTGAATTAAGGCATCAATTAAAAATAGATCGACGCATTCTTGAGCTGCCTCAATAGCTTCGGGGTATTTTTTCTGATTGTAAAAACTCCAGGCAGATTCAAGACAAGGCTCTTGTAATAATGTAGATTCTGACAAAATTTCAGTGAGAATGGATTCGTAATGTTCATTAGGAATAAGCATATTTGATGCTTGACTTATAGTGCTTGTCATTATAAGCAAAGCGGCCATCATAGCGATGAGGATTCGGGAATTGTGTTGCGTAGTCATAATTAAAAAATTAGATAGGTTAATAAATAAGAATGCTGTTTTGAGTTTGAACTCAATAAAAAATAAGACTCTAAATGAAATCGTTTGGCGGTGGTTTACTAAACTTACTGAGCTATTTTATCTGGGTTAGTTTAGTAAACCTTTCTTCTTTAATTTTTTCCATCAAACGAAATCATCTAGCTTCAAAAATAAACCGGTATTGAAAAAATTGGTCTAACCGTAGTTAGAGAAGACTCAGTTCGGTAATAAAATCTGTTGTAAATAAACTATCGTAAGATCGGTGTAAAGCTTGTGTCGGATTTAAAAGACTTTCAGTGCTGTAACTTGGCATAAAATGACTTTTGCCAGAAGCGGTATTAATTACGGTAAGCTGTAGTTCACTTTGGATACTTGTCCAGTTTTTAATCGTTTCATGTGAAGGAATGGTAGCTGTTTTGACCTTGCCTAAAATAACATGATCAGCATGCGCTTGTAAGAATTCTAAATCATCTGCGTGTTTAAATAAACGATGGAATTTTTTTCTAATAATAAAGCGATCGTTAAACAAATTAGTACAAACTTTAAAATTAGGTTTGTTAAAGATTTCAGAAACACGATGTGTAAGCAGTCTGTTAATTGAATCATCCTCGTTTAGGATGAGAACGGCTAATTCTGTGTTATTATCTGAATTTTTAAATTGCTTGTTTGAGATGAAATCAATTTTAGGCTTAGGTGCTTGGGAAGACGGAACTGTATCTTCCTTTATCTGGAAAACAAGATCAAGATAAGCCTTAATATAAGTATCACAATCCAAGGAGGAACTGTCAGCCAATTTCAAATGCATGAGGCATCCGCATATGGGGGCAATCATTCCATTATGTTTCATAATAAATTCAGAAGTGTAGTAGCTTGAATCACGAACAATTAGTTGATATTGATCCCTAGAAGAATAAGCACCAGAAAGGTTAAGTTTCTTGAAAAAGGGAAGTAAAAAAGAGCCATTTAAACTATGATCTAAGTTTTGATAGATTTCCTCTTTACTTGTTTTGGTATCGAAGGTTGTGAAAGGACATTCTGGCTCAGGTATTTCGGCTGACTCAGGAGATTTAGAACAAGAAGATGTAAATAATAAAGAAACGAATACGAGATATACAAGAAAGAATTTGGGAGGTTTCATTGGTTTGGTATTTGGTTAAGCGACAATTCTTTTGGATCTGTCTGCAAGTTAACAATGTTTAACAATATTTAACGAGTTGAATGTATTTTGATTGTTTTGTAATTGTTTGTTAAGATGTTTTGTTAAATAAAATAATATTTAATAGATTGATTATTAGTATTTTATAACGAATAGTTAATTTTATTATTAATTTCATTAAAAAGTTGTTAATTTAGCAATTAATTATTTTAAGGATAACCAATTAATATGAATGACCAACTAATAGTGGACGTATGTTTAGAGATTTTAGAAGAAGAATGGAAATCAGAAGATGGAAAGAACTTTAAGTTAAAGAGGTTTTATGATGAAGAGATAAAAAGTGATAAGCCTATTTTATCTTATCCAGAATTTACCAAAGTCAAAAATCAAACGAGTTCGCCTAATATGACTAGTAATATGGCGAACTGGCTACTAAAGTTTATAGATAAAAAATATGGTATTATCCTTAAGAAGAATAGTAGCGAATTTATTAAAAATGAAAATGTATATAAGAAAATAAAAATAAAGGATGGCGTAAATCACTTTAGTAGTTATGGTTTAGAAAAAATCTTTGAATCAATTCCGAATAGCTTAATCACTGAAGCGATTAATCAAAGTAATTCAATATGGATTTGTGATACGCGTTTGCCAGAATGGATTATTGGACCGATAAAAGAAGCGATTATTAAAAGAAAGGCAAAAGTGAGAATAATGATATTAGACCCTGAAAGCAAAGTTTGTGATTTGAGGTCAAAGAGTCTGGGAGATTATACCTTAGGTGAAATTAGAGCAAATGTTTTAATGAATCTCAGCAGTTTTTTAAATGAAGACCTTCCTGAAGATTTATTGAGTATTTATCTTTTAAAAGATATACCAACAATTAATGCATATAAAATTGATGACAAAATATGGATGGGACAATATCCATTTCATAAGTCTTCTGAAAGCGGGCCTTATTTTCAAATAAAAAGTGCTAACAATCCTTTAAGCAGATATGTAAATGATCAACTTGGAAAAGTGCTTGAAGCTTATCCAAAACCTAATACTCAAGCTGAAATCAATGATGTTTTTTCTTATTGCAATCAAAATCTTGCTACTAGATCTGCTACAAGGATCTTGTCATTTGTCGGAACTTACTACGTCTATTACACAGAGAAACTCACTAGGAATGAAGCACTAAAAAATAGTAAAATCATTAAGCCAATTGGAGTGAATGTCCTGAACATTAAATATGAAAAAGGTGTGTTTCCTACTAGAATGAAAACACCGCATGATCTAGAAAACCAAAGAGAATATTTTGGAGAAGTTGTTTTAGATTCTGGTAAACCTTCATTGCTTGTGTTTGATTTGAAAGCGCCTGATAGCTATGCAAATTTTATATTCGAACATTCAGGTAATGCGATCTCTGGTGAGCCAATTTTTGGTAGCTATAATATTTCATATTACCGCAAAAACGGAAATGGAATTGGAGTTGCTGTTTTGATTAAGACGGAGGAAAAATATGAGGATATTCACCCTTGTTCAATAGATCCATTGTCAAAACATGAAAGGATACATGAAAAACTAGCGAAGTATTTAATGTTTGAACAACGTAGTGTACTTAAACCCGTTTTAAGAAAAGAACAACTAAAACAGACTACAAGATTCCAAGGGAATTACCTTGTCTACTCAAGTCATAAAAAGGATGGAAAGCGATTTATATCTGTTAGTATGATAAAAATATTTCCTAGCGGGTATGTATTATTCAAGCGGAAAAGATTAGAAGGTGATGGCGAGGCAGAGGGATATATCAAAATAGTTGGAAATTCGCTGCAAGTGCTTGTTGTCAATAAAACAAGAAAGCTTAATGGCTATTTTATTATGGAGACTTTAGATAATCCTCCAAATGAAGAAAGAATTTATAGTGGCGTGTATTCTGGCCTGTCCTTCAGAGATCTCAAGCCGATGACAAGCAGAATCATTTGGGCATATACAGACAAAAAATATGAAGAATTTACCCCAGAGAAAGTGGCGTTTTTTTCAGAGGCTATGAATGATATCCCTGACCAAATTCGGCTGTCTCTGTGTGGTAGGACGGGCAACTCTACAGGCTTTTTTAGATATCGGTCTATTTTAAATTTAAATAATCTGGAAGAACAAAATAAAAAAGAAATAGATTATGGAGAAGTCTTTTACGATAGTGCAATTATGAAAGCTCGAAATCAAAATGTTGACCTTAGTATTAAAATGATTACAAGAAGTATTGAACACAGCACTTCAACTGAAAACCTGATTAATTTTAAATCTGAATTAGAAGAAAATAACTTGATCTCATCAGAGCTTGCAAGTCAAATTAAACAACATAAAAAATATAAGGCATTATTAGAAAAGTATAATTTAGAATAAAAAATCTATTGAGACTTTCCCCTAAGTACACTGTGTAAAAAGTTTGTTGCCGTTTTGAATCAACAGATTTTTATCTATATCAAGGCGCGGCGGAGTCTAATCCCCTTAGGGATTAAGGCGAGTACGCAACGATGAGATAGGAAAAAAGATGTCTTCAAAATGGTAGATAATTTATTACACAGTGTACTAAGTACATCGTGTAAAAAGTTTATTCGTATTTTGAATTTAGCGAATTTACCTCAGAATACCTCCTGTTGAGTTTTTTACGAGCTTGTTCTTGAGTAAATTGCCAATTTATTTTGATGCCCTTTAGGGAACGTTCTTTGAAAAATGTCAACACTTCGGATTCGAGTTTTTTCATACATGGAATTCTTCGATTTAAACATTGTCGCGATAAAGCGGAGAATTCTATTTCGATCATGTTAAGCCAAGAAGCACTCTTGGGAGTAAAAATGAATTCTATTTTCTTAGTGAGACTTGCTGCTACTTCAGCTTCAAACTCTTGATAAAAGGAATCGTATCCATGGGTATTTAAATTATCTAAAACAATCTTTATCTTTTTAGCATTTGGATATAATTCACAAAGTTCTTTCATAAATAGAGCAAACTCTTTCTTCCTTCGCTGCTTTTTAACATGTGCAAACCTTTGGCCTGTTAAAGGTTCAATCGCTGCTAAAACACAGCAAGAACCATGTTTAGAATAAATGTAATTTTCTTTCGCTACTTGCCCTGGTTTCATTGCCAAACCTTCAATTTTGTCTCCTATTAAAAAGCAGGGACGTTCATCGAAGCACACCACAGGGTAGTTTGCATCATATGGTAGTAAATACAAACGAAGAATAATCTCTAGTCGAGCTAAAAACCTTGCAGTTACTTTTCTGATACACCATTGCCTTTTTCGGTGAGGCTGTAATTCATTTTTTTTAGAATGATACCAACCTGCTTAAATGAAATCGAGTCTACTATCTCTAGTTCGACGATCTTGTCGGCTAATAATCGAAGGCTCCAACGTGCATATCCTTTTGGAGGATCACTACAGGCAATTGCTGTAATTTTTGCTCGGTCTTCTCCACTTAATCCGACAGGCCGACCACAACGTGGTTTATCATTTAAGAAGATTAACCCTTCTTCTTTATAGTAATCGGCCCACCTTTTAGCTGTCTTTTGAGATATGTTTAGTAGATCACAAACCGATTCATACGTTTTCCCTCGATGGAGCTCCAGTAAACCGAGTACTCGATTTTGCTTACGAACCTTCATCATGCCTTTTGATAAAAGACTCTCTAGGTAATTATAATCTTTAACCGATAATTTAACGTGTTGCTTTTTCATAGGTCTTCTCTTTTGAAAACCAAAATACGCAATTATTTATTACACAATGTACTAAGTACATCGTAAATTAAGTAGTATCCGGTTTTGTGTTTTCTTTTTTAGGTAGAAAATATTGAATCATGAATGTCCAATATTCAATCTTGAATAGAAAGCCCAAGTAATCAATAGGCTCTAAATTCAATATTCATGATTAGGAGTGTTCAGAAAAATTTTCGAACAGATTTAACTTATAAAGTTCATTGAAAATATCGATTTTAGCTTGAAAAAGCGATGTCAAAAAAAGAGACTTTGAAAAAGGTGTCAGTAAAAGAGTTATTATCTCTGGTTCCTGATGAATTAATAAAGGAATTTGCAAAAGAAGTTGCAGTAGATAAATGGGTAAAGAAGCTTAAAGCTGGTTATCTATTTAAGCTTGTGCTCTTCAGTTTATTGAATAGTGAACGGCTGAGTCTGCGTATAATGGAGGACAATTCCGAAGATCCTTTATTTCAGGCCTTAGGCCAAAGCCTTGAGGTGGATAATGTAGGCTGGACAGGAATTCGAGATCGTCTAATGAATATCAATAGTGCTTTTTTCCAAAAGCTATATGAATCGGTGTACAAAAAAGCTGATGAGTTATATGGACAAAAACGTCTAGCAGGTTATCATATAAAACGCTATGATTCAACGATGATTGCGACCTTTAGTCATCTATTAGAAGGAATGAAAGTTGGTAATACTAAAAAGGGGAAAACGCAAGTAAAGTTAACCACAGAATTTTCCGACGACTTTTTAATACAGATGACTTTTCACAAAGATCAGGCTCATCTTGCTGAAGAAACTGCATTGAGGGAAATTATCCAAAATGCGGAGTCAACCGATCAAGATGTGCATGTATTCGATAACGGACTAAAAAGCCGAAAGACTTTTAAAGCTTTTACCGAAGCTGGAATTTTATTCGTTACCAAACTTAAAAGAAAACCTAGATTTGAAGTACAACGACCTCATTATCAAGATGATGGACATCTAGATACCGACGACTTAGAGTTCATCCAAGATGCTGTTGTCAAATTATATGGAAACGTTAAAGAATTTATTGATACAGAGTTCAGATTAGTCCAGTACCGAGTTAAAGACAAAGATGTTATCCTAAATTTCTTGACCAACGTCTGGGATATTTCAGCATTTGATATCGCTTATATTTATAAAACCAGGTGGGATATTGAAGTATTATTTCGATTCTTAAAACAAGAAATGAATCTTACTCATTTTGTCTGTAACGATCTTAATGCTATTAAAGTAATGCTGTACTGTTCTTTAATTGCATCGACTTTAATTCTGATTTATAAAAAGCAGAACAATATCAAATCATACAAAAAAGCTAAAATCAAATTTTTCAAAGAACTTCTTTACACCATTCTTTTGGAAGCTCTTGAACATCCTAAAGAAGTAGAGCGGTTAAAACACACACTAATTAAATTTGTTAAAATTGAATAATTATTTTTCTGAACACCACTAATTCATGATTCGATATTGGATAGTCAATATTTTTCCAATTTAAAAAATAGACAGTTTTTATTTTACACTGTCCCTAAACAATCAAAGTCAGAATATTTGGATCAAAGCAATAGTGGATCGACAAAAATAATCAGTCCTTAACACAGCGACAAGCTAATGCAAAACCGCTTGATTTTTCGTCATCAAACCTATTTACTCCTTTAAGGGGAGCACCGACAAAACGAAGCCATACTCTATTATTGGGCACTTTTGCAATAGGCCAATCAGAGCTTCCCATAGAGGCCCAAAAACCAACGCTTGTTCCAAGGCCACCAAAACCATTAGCTCCTCCCCATTCTGTAAGAGAAAAATAACCTGCGGGGTAGGCATTGAAGCCAGAACTATTTGTTCCATTTCCATCATTAACCCAACCTTCAGTGGATTTCATTGATAGACCATGTTCTCCTCTCCAAAATGTTTTATCAACATCTTCTTCAGACATACCCAAGGCCATTTCCATTTTGTTCCACTCCCAATCAGAAGGTAGATGCCATCCATTTGGACAAACAGTCTGCACCGTAATGGCATCATACAGGCGCCCATAATTGGTAGATGGATTTTCAGGGTTCAATTTCGAAAGTGAAGCATTATATCGTAGGTTCTCTGCCATCCATGTTTGCTCTCCAATAATGACGGTGGCATAAGTCTCTCCATCTCTTTCATCTGTCATGCTGTTGAGCTGTTGCTCCTTGTCATTCGATGTAGTATAAATTTTTGAAGAAACTTGCAGAGCTGAGGTGTCGGCCTGCTTTGTATTTACACCTTCTGTTTGAGCATTGGAACAGCCTGATATCCATATGCTTAATCCTCCAAATAAAAGGACAATAAGCATTGAGGTTTTTATATACTGACCGAAATGATTAAACCACTTCTCGTCAGGTATAAATCTATTATTGCTTAGTGTTTGTAAAATATTCATACTTGCATGATTTTCAACAAAGGCTTAGTTTTTATATTTAACAAAACTAAGATTCCTTTGTAGATTCATATCAATAAGTTTACTCTTTTTCCGATAGATTAACATTAATTAATATTGGGACAGGCGCTTAGTATTCTAAGAAGTTGTTCAAAAACGGCTGCTATTTCGAGAAATAGATATTTTGTCTCAAGACGAGGCTTTAAAATCGCCGCATAGCAGGGCTACGTGAGATTTTTATAAGGAAGTATTGGGGCAAAAGATCGTTTCGTAGTTTAGTGAGCTATTTTTGAACAACTTCTAAATAATGTTTATTAAGTTTGGGAAGATTTTATATTGATTACATTTCCTAACTTATTATTATGATGAACAAAGCTATACTCCTTTTTACATTTTTATTATATTTTAATATTTCATTTAGTCAAGTTTTAGTCGACCTTAAAAAATCAGTTCCATTGTGGCTGGAATATGATACATCAACTTATCAAGCCACTTTAAAATGGATTGGCGACGATACTGCTACTGAATACCATGTAAACGAAATAGAATATGATCCAATAGGATTGACACCAATTGCTACTTTGCTTGGGACGGATATTGAATATCCGCTTGGTGAATTAAATCCCGGAGAAGAATATGGTTATCTTATTAAGAAAGATTTTTTTGGAGAAGGAGTGATTACAATGGGTTTAGAGATACCTGCTGTTCATGAACGAGGTCGTTGCTTGATTGCTATAGATGATACTTTGACTATACCTTTACAACTAGAAATTGCACAATTGATAGATGATCTGGCTATGGATGGTTGGGAAGTAGATACTATAAATGTACCGAGAACTGAAGGCGTGGTAGCGGTCAAATCTATGGTCGTAGATTGGTATGATGCGAACTATAACAATTCTCAAACGCTTTTTATCCTTGGCCATGTAGCTGTTCCTTATTCAGGTAATAATGCCCATGATGGACATTCAGATCATCAAGGAGCATGGGCTGCGGATCTTTTCTATGGAGAAATTGATGGAAACTGGACAGATGCAACAGTTAATAATACTTCACCTGCAAGAGAAGCCAACAAAAATATTCCAGGTGATGGCAAATATGATCAAACTAATATTCCAACTAGTGTAGAGATCGAAGTTGGAAGGGTTGACTTCTATAATTTGCCTGCATTTCCTGATAATGAAATTGAACTAACCCGGCAATACTTAAATAAAAGTCATGCTTTTAAAATTGGTGACAAAGATTATCCAAGAAGAGGCCTGGTAGAAAATAATTTTGCTGGTTTTACGGAAGGGTTTGGTCAAAGTGGTTGGCGAAATTTTTCAACGATGTTTGGAGGGGATAGTGTATCCATACAAGATTATAATACTGTTTTAGAAACCGAAAAGTATTTATGTTCTTATGCTTGTGGCCCTGGTTCTTATACGAGTGCTTCAGGTGTTGGTACGACTAATAACCTTTGGGTCGCAAAAGATATTCAAACTGTTTTTACCTTAACTTTTGGTAGCTATTTTGGAGATTGGGACAGTCAAAATAATTTTCTCCGAGCCGCATTGGGAAGTGGAGATGTATTGACTAATGCATGGGCAGGACGACCCGTTTGGCAAATGTACCATATGGCTTTAGGCAAACATATTGGTTTTAGTGCCAAAGCTACACAAAATGCAACAGGGTTTATCTTTAGTCAAGGCTTCAGTTCAACGGATGCTCATATTGCTTTGATGGGAGATCCCACGCTTCGATTACATGCGGTAAAGCGGGTGGAAAATTTGACAGCAGCGTTTTCGAATGGCGATATCAATTTGTCTTGGGAGAATAGCCCACATGCAACTCATGGTTACTTTATTTATAAAAAAGTAAATGGAGCTGAATGGGAATTGATGGAGGAGTTTTATACTTCCAATACCTTTGTTGATCCATGTGTCGATGCCAATACAGATTATGATTATATGGTCAAGACTATTCGATTAGAACTGACGGGAAGCGGAACATATTTTAATACTAGCTTGGGTGTGCTCACTTCTATTCAAATAAATGATAATCCTTTTATTGCTACCTTTTTTGCCGATGCAGATATGGATGGTTTTGGAAACGCAGATGAAACAATACTTACTTGTATTATGCCTGCTGGATATGTAGATAATGATTTGGATTGTGATGATACGAATGCAGGAATCAATCCAAATGCAATTGAAATTCCTAATAATCAGCTTGATGAGGATTGTAATGGCGAAGATTTAATAGTAGGAGCCTATGAATTAGATGATAACTCGATTCGTATTTTTCCTAATCCAACGAATGATTGGATCTTTGTAAAAAGTGATTATTTGGATGAATTAAAATTTCGAATTTATAATGCTCAAGGACAAATTCTTCGATTAGGAAAGGTAACAGGATCAATTGATTTTTCTAGATTTACTAATGGCGTATATTGGTTAGAAATTATTTCTGAAAGAAGCAATCATCGAGTTTTAGAAAAGATAATTGTACTTTGATCGTTGATGTAAGAAACTGTTTGTTTTGGAGAGATGAATGCTATTGATAATAAATGACGTTTTTCATACCTGCAAAAATACATTTTATGAAATGGATAATATTTCGGCTAAGCCTAATCCTTCAATTGTTTATAAGTGCCAATGCATGTACTCAAATTATTTCAAAAAATAATACAGAGGAAAAAATTGATAGCTTGTTTAAACATATTGACTCCACAACTCCTGGTTATTCGATAGGGGTAATCCAGGACACCAATTTTATATTCAATAAAGGGTATGGTTCAGCAAATTTGGAATATCAAATTCCAATCGATTCAAAATCTGCATTTAATATCGCTTCTTTATCCAAACAATTTACAGCAGCAAGTATCGCTTTATTAATACTTGAAAAAAAAGTATCTCTTGAAGATAATATAAAAAAATACCTTCCAGATTTTCCACTTTATAAAAGCGAAATCAAAATAAAGCACCTGATTTATATGACCAGTGGCATTAATGATTATTATTACAATCCCCGAAAAAATGGAACAGATTGGAGCAGTTTGAATTTCTTTAATATTGATACCGCAATAGTCGCTTCATTGAGTAATGAGGAATTGATGTATATACCGGGTTCAAAATGGTCTTATAGTAATATCAATTATATGCTGCTGACCAAGGTCGTCGAAAAGGTTTCAGGGATGAGCTTTTCAGAATTCGCGAAAAAGCGAATTTTCGAACCACTCAAAATGGAAAACACCTTTGTCAATGATGATATTTTTCAAGTCATTCCACATAGAGTAAATGGATATAATCATCGAGATGAAGAGAATACTAGTGGACTCATTGAGGATGGATACTTAAATGTTAGCGGGAAGGGCTTTCTTCAGATTAATAGAAATTCACCCCATTATGGAGGAAGTGGAATCTATTCTACACTAGATGATCTAAAAAAATGGCTTGTAAATTTCCAAACGAAAGACTTTGGAGGACAAGCATTTTACGACCTAATGCACAGCACGATGAAGTTTGATCATGAAAAGGAGAATGATGCTTTTGGTTTAGTCATTGGAGATTTTAATGGACAGGAGATCGTATGGTACGAAGGTGGAGATTGGGGCTTTAGTTGCTATATGATGCGATTTCCAAAATCTAATTTTTCAATAATCTGCTTGTCAAATTTAGGAACGGGGAATGCTCGAAATTATGTGAATAAGGTAATGGATATATTGATTGAAGATAAAGTTTTTAAGTGATACCTTTCTTTTTGATTTATTTAAAAAACACTATATGAACAAGAACAATATAATTTTGCTCCATGGTGCTCTGAGAAGTAAGCAACAATTTGAACAGCTTGAAAAGGTGCTGTCAAATCAGTTTAATGTATTTACTTTAAATTTCGAAGGGCATGGAGACAAGGTATCTGATTCAGAATTTTCAATTGATCTATTCACTAATAATACCTTAGCATTTCTCCGTGAAAATGATATTGAACAGACCAATATCTTTGGATATAGTATGGGTGGATATGTAGGTTTAAAATTAGCTAGGTTATATCCCGAACGGGTCAATTCAATTGTAACACTTGGAACAAAATTTAATTGGACTAGAGAATCAGCAGCTAAAGAAATCAAAATGCTGAACCCAGAAGTGATTGCTGAGAAGGTTCCGAAATTTGCAGAACATTTAGAGCGAACTCATTATCCAAATGATTGGAAAGCAATTTTGAATAAAACTGCAAAAATGATGTCTGATCTTGCAGAAGGAAAAAAAATGAACAATAGTGATTTGAGTCAAATACAACATCGCGTTCTTATTGGAATTGGTGCGCTTGACAAAATGGTAAGTATTGATGAATCCGAAAATGCGGTAAGTCATCTAATCAATGGCCAGCTCAAAATAATTGAAGGGTTTCAGCATCCAATTGAAAAAAATGATCACAATCAATTGGCCGCAATTATTACAGAATTTATTAATGAAGTTGTTTTAAAACTATGAAAGAATCATTTGAATTAAAAGAAACCTTTCCTGCTAAACCTGCTGAGATATATAATGCGTGGTTAGAAAGTGAAGCACATGCTAAAATGACAGGAGGAGAAGCCAATTGCAATTCGGAAAAAGGAGCAAAATTTTCTACCTGGAATGGATACATAACAGGAAAGAATGTGGATTTGATTCCAAATCAAAAGATCATTCAGACCTGGCGGACTTCCGAATTCAATGAATCGGACGAAGATTCAATATTAAGTATTGAACTTAAAGAAGTAGAAAATGGTACAGAACTTACTTTGACCCATTCAAATATTCCCGAAGGTCAGATTCAGTACAAACAAGGCTGGGAAAATCATTATTTTGTACCTATGCGGCATTATTTTGACCATTAAGTATATCTTTAGATTAGAACTACCTCAAAAATTAAAACTAATTTCAGATGATAAACGATATCAAAAAAGAAGCAAAAACGCTAATTGTAAAAAATATTAAAAAATGCTTAGAATACCTCAAAAGTAATGTAAAAAGAGATTCTGCGTTATTTGACGAATTGACTTTAATCTCTGCCAGACATTCTCAAATCACAAATGAAGCAGGAAGAGGTTCCATCTCAGATGAGAATATGCGGAGAGAATTAAACAATATTCGACAAGATATTCTTAAGCGTGTTGAAGAAATCAATGATTCAAATTTAGAAAAAGTAAGCTCAGGAATATTTATCAGTCATGCCCCCGAAGATGCTAATCTGGCACTTGCTGTTGAAAAGTATATTAATGAAGCAACAAATGGAATGTTTAAGGTGAAATGCAATGAAAGCTTAAGGCTTGAATTGGAAGAAAATAAAGATGAGAGAGAGCTAATTCATGATTCTATTATTAATTCAAATATCCTAATTATAATCATTACTCCTGGATCAAATGAAAGACCACTATTAGTTTGGGAAAGTGGCTTTGCTTATGGTAAAGATAAACAGGTCATTTATATTAGTTATTTTGTAAAGAAAGAGCATATCCATCCTGTATTTGAAGTCAATAAAAAAATGGTGTATAATGGAGAAAGCAAAAAGGATGTTATCAAACTAACAGAGAATGCTTTTAAACTAAAAAAAGAAAGAGTAACTGATCAAATGAAAAAGTTTTGGGACTTTGTTTTGGTTGATTATTTAGAGCGGGTTGAAGATGAATTAGAAATTAGTATATCAAAAAGACTATTTCATAGCCACTTCCATCAGAGTGAAATGGCAGAAAATCTTTCAGGAACATGGTATGCTAAATGGACTCAGATAGATGCTGAAGGGAAAGAAACCATTTTTGAGATGGATACACTACATGTATGGTCTAGTGAAAATCGACTAAGAGTAATTGGATTTAACTCAAAGAAAAATATTGAAAAAATTAAGGCGGAGAATTCTGGTTACTATCCAATGGAAGGGGTGATTTCTTGGAAAGGATGGATTGCGCTATCTTATTGGAGTGCAGGAAATATTCCGATTTGCGGTACGTGCTTATTACAATCTGTGGGATTGACAGGAGAATTACTTGAAGGAAAATGGCAAGGCTTTACAGCCATTGATATTAATAAAGAACCTCAATATACTAAAGGTAGAGTGATCTGGTCTAAAACAAAGGAAGATATAGATGAATACTTGAAAATCAATTAGTTTGGTATTAGTTCGAACGCTTTATGGAAACGATTATGGCAAAGATTTATTAAAACAACATTTGGAGACACATCATTAAGAACCTGATTGAAAACTAAACCGACTCTAGAAAAAATATCGAGGGAATGACAATAGGACAAGAATTTTTAAAAGAACTATCATTAGAATCTCAAGTGACGAGAAGGTACCTGGAAAGTGTCCCTTTTGATCAAAAAGATTTTAAGCCTGCTGAAAAATCTGAAACGCTGGGAAGACTTGCTATACATGTTGCTGAAATAACAGCTTGGTGGACAGCATGTGTTGATAAAGATAAATTAGACTTTATAGATTTTGAACCTAGGGACATTAATACGACTGAAGCACTTTTAGTTTATTTTGATGAATTATTGGATGAGGCAAAACGAGCTTTGTCCGGAGCGAATGATGAAGTATTTGACAAAGAATGGTCAATGACTTATGGAGATGAGATTCTGTTTACATTGCCAAAGAAACAGGTTGCTAGAATATTTTGTATGAATCATTTAGTACACCATCGCGCTCAGCTTGGTGTGTATTTGAGGATGTTGAATATTCCCGTTCCAGCAGTTTATGGGCCATCGGCAGATGATGAAAATGTTATAATGATAGATCGACTCTATTAGCTGTTTTTGAATAACTTCATAATAAGGCTATTCACTTGTTTTAATCTGCACTATTTCTTTTGCTACAAAGGCACGAAGATATGATGAAGCACCATATATTTTCGTGCCTTTGTGGCGAAAACCTTACATGTTACACTACCAGTCATTTTTGGACTAGTCATTTGTCCCTTTATCTAATCTACCTTTAATACTTTTTGGGAAAAATACTTATTTCCTGTATGATCAAAACCACTTATGATATAAATTCCTGGAAGTAGTTTTTCAGTAGGAATTGAATAGTAGTTATTTTGAAAAGTGACGAATTCACTTTGTACTTTTTGTCCTATCGAATTATAAATACTAATTTCCAATGTTCCAATGAATTCACATTGAATATTAATGGATTCATCAAATGGATTAGGGGAGAGTGTTACCTCTAAATTTGATTCCTGTTCAGTTATAGCCGTTGAAATACAATTTGGATCAGAGTCTGGTAAAACGACCAGATTAAGTGTCTGGATAGAATCGCAACCATTACTTGCAGTATAAATATCCGTATAAGTACCAGATTCTGTATATCCTTCAAAATTTTCTCCCTCGCATATTTCTACATTAATTATCGTCTCTTCATTGCTCAGAACTAAAAGTGCTAATGTCCTTGTAGAATCGCAGCCAAATGCACTTGTGAAAAAATCAGTGTAGACACCTGTTTGGGTATATCCTTCAAAAGATTCTCCTTCACAAACCTCCGCTATGATCTGAGTTTGTGGATTTGGATGGACCTCAAGGACTAAAGTTCTTATAGAATCACAGCCTTGAGCATTGATAAGAATATCTTCATATGTCCCTGATTGAGTGTAGCCTTCAAAATCTTCTCCGTCACAAATATTTTCCATAATTGTACTTGTGGAACTTTGACAGAGAGGAATAATAGTGAGGTCTCCATTTGCATCAAAGGGATCCGACCACCTTTCATCAGTATAGACATTTGATCCCGTCAGCGTTCCTAGAAAGGCAACGAGGTTTTCTTTCTGTTGAGTAGACAATTGTAGATCTTGACCCAAACCAGTAGGCCCACCTCTCAGACGAAGATCTAAATCAGGATTTTGAATAGAGTCAAAAACAATCAAATTGTAATGATCAATGACTTGCATCAAAGAAGTAAAACTGCCGTCATGCATTAATGGGCCATTTAAAGTTCCATTAGGATTAACCATATCTCGTAGAGATGGAGATTTAGTATTGGTCAAATCAAAAATGCCCGGTTGACCAGCGACAGCGATCACCCCATTATTTCCACTATTAGGGACGATATCAAACTCTGGAGCTCGATGGCAGATATTACAATTGGCACCACCATTTTGTGGAGACATAAAAAAGAGATTTTTCCCAGCATTTTCGGAAGGCGTAAAATTTGGGAAAGGAGCAATGGGCGCATTGACTTGAGCAAGCCCCTCATCAAATCTAGAATCAAAGGATTGAATAGACCGGATGAATTGCGCTAGAGCACGTCTCATCCTCATTTCAGTAACCTGAGTATTTCCAAATGCAAATTCAAATAAGTCTTGATAATAAGTAATATCCTCTAATTTTACAATTAATGAATCAAAGTCTGGATCACCATTTGCGCCACTGAAGCCCATTTCGATATGATCCTGAATCGGCATAGTTGCCTGAATTTCGAGAGAATTAGCACGCTCATCCCAGAAGAAACGATTCTCATCTGCGAATCTGCTATTAATCAATCTCATAGAGGATCTACCTGTCAGGCCACCATTCAAACCGACACTAAGCGCAGCTGTATCTGTAAAGGCAAATTCTTGTTTATGACAGCTTGAACAGGAAATTGTATTATTGGCGGATAGGTTTTTATCATAAAATAAGACCCGACCTAGCGTTGCAATAGGATCCGAAATCTGGTTATTACCTGGCGTATTGTCCTTTGTGATATAATCAGGAATAGATTGATCAGAGTAATTAAACAAATTATTTAAATCAATAGTCGCAGAAATTAATAATAGACTAAATGATATTGTAAGAAATAGAAGTACCTTTTTTTGCATGTTTTGTGATTTACTAATTGAGTGGTGAATAAAAGAGCGAAAAGGTTGTCTGTAAAGGAAAATTATTAATGTTGTAATTTGTGTTTTTTAGGCCAATATGTTACTCAACAGCCCCGTGTTTTTTTGACACGAAGAAGCATAGAGTAATACACGAAATTTTGCAAAGGACTGATAATTAGTTGTTTACATACTTACTTTGTTGGTGTCTGATAAAGATACACTAAGCAAGTAGCAATAAACTGCTTCCAGCTAAGAGTGTGCCTAAAATTCAATGAATGAGTAATACAGAACAAATTCTAGCATCTAATACAAGTAGAATACTAAAAAATCTAATAGAAAATTTGCTACTTATTGTCGAATTAGAGCCTGTTTAAACTTTATTCGCTTAGGCGAAAAATCAGGATTTTATGATCAATCAAGACTCTTTTCGATTGGAATAGCTTTAGCATTTCATTGCTAAAGTCGAGCTGAAACAGGCTCTAATGCCTTTTTCAGGCAAATGCTAAAGAATTCATTAGAAAACTATCACAGTTTTTCTTACCTTTATTATACATACCTGATTGCAAATTGTATTTTATTGACAATGTCAATGTGCTAACATCTTTCCTGCCTAAGTTTTGAAAATCAATCAATCCGCTTTCTATGAAAATGAAAATAGGACTATTTCTCTTATGGTGCATATTCCTGCAAATCAACCTTAGTGCTCAGTCAATTGTAGATGGCCCCACAGAAATATGTATAGGCAACTGTGGTGTTTATCAAATACTCGATGTGAATGGTAATGTGATTATTGATGACTTCTTATGGGATACGGGTGATGGTCAAGTTGCTCAGACACCTGTATTAGAATGGTGTCCAATAGATATTGGTTTTTTTGTAATAACTATATATAACAGTAATGGGGTAATTATAGGAGAAACTGGCGTAAATGTAACTAGTGGCCTTAGCCCAGAGATTTTTTCACTTTCTGGTGGTTTTTGTACAGATGATGATCTTTCTAATTGTGATCGAGTCTGTGAAAATACAACGGTAAGTTATACTACAGAAGTAATTAGTCCAGGTACATCAATAAGCTGGTCAGTAAGTGGTGCAGAGAGCTGGGTAGCCAATGGGAATGAAGTAACAGTAGAGTGGGGCGCTCCAGGTCAAGGACAGGTATCCGTTTCCGTATTAGATGGTGCCTCAGAAGATTGGTTCCTGTCCTGCGGACAATTAGGGAATGCAACTTTAGGTGATGCTAATGGCATTGGATATGTATATATTGATGGGACTACTGGACCTTATAATATAGATATCTCTACTGGACAATCTTATACCAGTATGGGGAATCAATTGACTTCAATAACAAATCTATCCCCAGGAACTTATACAGCTTGGGTGACAGATAATAATGGAATAATTCAATCTTGCAATTTTACAATAGAAGAATATGATTTTATATGTATCAATTATGGAATAGCATTGGACGTCACACCTCCATCTGATTGTAATAGCTGTGATGGTGTTATTGAACCTATAATAACAGGATTTGGTGTGCCGCCATATTCTTTTCAATGGACAGGCCCGAATGGACTATCATCAAATACTGAAATATTAACTGGTATCTGTGAAGGACAATACAGCCTTGTAGTTTATGATGCGAATGGACAATGTCCGGCATATACCTATGTTAATGTCACTTGTAATAGTCCTGTTTGTGCAGGAGAAAATACACTCTGTGTTGATATCCTCGAGATTCCCGAAGCGGCTTTTGAAACTGATCCTCCTGCAATAAACGGCGTTGTAGAAATCTGTGAAGGACAGACTGTGTTTTTTGATAATCAAACGAATGGAGGATTTAATTATACCTGGGATTTTGGAAATGGTATTTCTTCCTCAGAAGTTGATGCAGAACATACTTACCTTTCTGCGGGTACTTATGAGGCGATCCTAATTGCTCGAAACGATTGCTTTTGTGGAGATACTTCATCTGTAACCATTATTGTTGAAGCGGCAATAACACCAGAGATTGATTGTGCTGGCACGATTTGTCCGGGAGAGCAAGTGACTTATACTTCTAATGCAGATTGTGGCCTATTTTATTGGAATGTGAGCTCGAATGGAACAATCATCAGTGGGGGAACGACGAGTGATGATTTTATTACGGTTGATTGGGGTACTGGGCCGGAAGGAATCATTGAATTGTCTGTTGATGGCTGTACTGGAGACTATTGTTTGCAAACCCTTTTTGAATCTATTCCAATCATTGATGATAATGCGGAAATTGAAGGCCCTGAACGTGTCTGTAAAGGTGCTGAAGTCATTTACGCGATGCCTGCTTTTGCTGGAACAGAGTTTATTTGGACGGTTTCCAGTTTTGGAATGATTACCGATGGACAAGGTACCAATGAGATTACGGTACAGTGGGCAGATGAAGTCACGCCTATTCAACAACAAATAATGGTTGTATATGAGAGTTGTTATCTGGGATGTGGCGGTGAAGATGTTTTATTCGTTGATATTTTAAATGAAGTATTTATTGAAGGACCAATACAAGTATGCCCTAATACAATGGAAACCTATACTTGCCAAACGCCGATAGGCGGTATTGTAAATGCAAATTGGACGGTTTATAATAGTATTGGGACAATCGTTGCGAGTTCTGCTGCTTCAACTAGTTCCTATTCTTTAGATTGGAATTTTGGTAGTGGTGATTATATCGTATATGCTGAAGTGGACAATCCTAGCAATTATTGTGTGGACAATTTTTCAGTTTTTGTAGAAGTCGTTCCAACGACCTCAACACCTGTTTCAATTACAGGAGCTCTAGATATCTGTCCAGGGACTTCGTATACTTACACTGGAAATTCAGGACCTGGTAGCTATGACTATACCTGGTATGTAAGCGATGGCGGTTCTAATTATATTTTAAATGGGAAAACGGTTAATATTATTTGGAGTGCAAATGCTCCTTACAGTCTTGCATTGACTCAAACTAACCTCGAAGGCTTCGCTTGTGAATCTGAATCTATTGAAATACTTCCATCTGCCATCAATAGCGTAGCACTCAGTGGAACACCAATGATTTGTGATCAGGAGCTTGGTATTTATACGGCAACAAGTTTCGAAAACCTAGATTACCTTTGGACGATTACTCCATCAGATGCAGGTAGTATTATTAGTGGAGAAAATTCTAATCAAGTTGAAATTCAATGGCATACACCAGGGACTCATACTATCGAAGTGAATGTATGTGGTGTATCAGATATATATGTCGTAACCGTAAATCCATTGCCTAATCCACAGCCAATTTTTAATAGTGTCTGTCCTGGGCAAACAGGGCTAGCTTCTCTAGCAAATCTTTATGCTGCTTATAACTGGCGAAATGAAAATGGTATCACGATTTCAAATAGTCCAACTGCTAATCTTGGAACAGGCTATTATGAAGTAATTGTTACAGACAATAATGGGTGTACAGGCAATGAGACTTTCTTTGTAGGGACCTATGGTCAACCGGATGTTACGATATCTACACCAGATTTTGGAAACTTCTGTGCACAAGGCGGAACGATGACTTTGTATGCTTTAGAGACTAGCTCTGGGCCACTGGATTATCAATGGTATCTTAACGGCTCGCCTTTTGGAGCGAATAGTTCTTCCCAAGTGATTTCCCAGGAAGGATCATATTATGTTATTGTTTCCGATATAAACGGTTGTACAGATGTTTCAAATACTTTAACACTTAATTGTAGTTCATTACCTGGACCACCAAATCCTGGATGTATCCCAAATGGTTTTCCTGCTTTTGAAATTGCTCAAGGAGCATTTTGTAATGAAAGCCAATATACCAATACTTCTTTCAATGATGTACCGAATACTTGGTTTTGGCAATTTTGGGATATTGTCGGTGGAGGTGTCGTAAGTTCAACTTTAGAAAACCCTACCTATACTTGGTCAAATGCAGGATTTAATTTAGTTGTTTTTCAAGTTGGAATTGAATCTATTGTTCCAGGGGAGGTTTGCCTGATGAATACGTTTAGTTTTGATACCATTCCATTGGTTGCTGATTTCGTTTATGAAGGGATTTGTGCTACTGATCCGGTTTCATTTACAGACATTTCTGTGTTCATTCCTCAAACGTCAATCACAGGATGGCTTTGGGATTTTGGTGATCCTGCTAGTGGAATTAATAATATGTCTACTGCTCAAAATCCACAGCATATTTATAATACTGGAGGTTTTTATACGATTACATTGACAACAACGGATCAAAGCGGCTGTATTTCGCAAAAACAAAGAACTATTGAAATCCTTGACCCGCCGCTGGCTTCCTTTACGATACCAGAGCAAAGTTGCGAAGGCGCAGCGCTCTTTTTTGAAGCTGTAGGTAATTTTACAGATATCACTTGGGACTTTGGTGACCCAAGCAGTGGTGCAGCTAATGTGTCTACTACGGATCAGATCTACCATGTTTATACCAGTCCTGGTGTTTATACTGTAAACTTAAATGTTGAAAATATTTTTGGTTGTACCCAAACGGTTACTCAACAAGTAAATATTGATGCAAATACACTTGCAGGAATAATTAATATAAATCCGGGAACAGAAGTTTGTGAAGGAGACAGTGTCATATTAACAGCACCTTTCGCGGATACTTATGAGTGGTCGACCGGAGTACAAACAGCTAGCATTACGGTCTTTGATGCAGGGGCATATGAGGTTACGATTTATGATGCTGTAGGCTGTGGCTATACGCCACCAGAAGTGGTTATTGATTTGATTCCATTGCCTCAAGGGCAGATCACTGCGGTAGAATATAATGAGTATGATCAACCAATAGATTATTTTTATAATAATTATGAAACTTGCTTTGGAGATGATGTCTATCTGGAAATTACGGATAATCCAAATTATACCTACACTTGGTCAAGCGGAGAATCAGGAACAGAAATATCTTTTACAGAAGCTAAAGAAAACCTGCTAGAGGTTGGAACGCATGTGTTTAATGTAACGATTACAGACTCGAATACAGGCTGTACTAATGTAGTTGGCCCTTTTACAGTAACGGTGCATCCTGTTCCAGCGAACATACTCATTACCTCGATTCCTTCAGCACCGGTTTGTGAAAATACACCTACTGTAATTAGTGTCTTTAACCCTGATCCAAATTATACTTATATCTGGAATACAGGAGCAGTAGGAATATCCATTAATACTTTTTATGCTGGAGAATATTTTGTGAGAGCAATCAATCAATTTGGTTGCGAGGGAGAAAGCAATGTACTCGAAATTGTGGCAGGTCCAAATGTAGACTTGATTCCTTCAGGTTGTCATACTCGCTGCAACCCTGATACCATATGTTTGCCGCCTGTATTAGGCGTGGCTTCTTTTCAATGGTATTTTAATGGAATGCCGATCCCACCACCAGATGGAAATGATCCCAATTATATTGCAACCGAAAGTGGAGAATACTTTGTAGAAATGATAAGTGTTGATGGCTGTCTAACCATTTCAGATATCCTTACGCTGGATCTTTATGATGGATTCGGATCTGTACAAGGAAACGTATATTTTGATATAAATGAAAATGGAATTATTGATGCAGCGGATACATTGATGTCTGGGATTGGAATCATATTACAAGAAAATGGAGTAAATATAGATACGCTAAATTCTAATCAAATTGGTTCTTTTTCCTTTTCTAATATTCTTTCTACAAATTATGAATTGATAGTCGACGAATTAAATTTACCCGATGGAATGATAGCAATCATCAACCAGGCATCTGCACAATTAGTTGGTTGCGATGATGAAGATATGGTCGAATTCTTAATCCAATTCATTTGTTCGGATATCTCATCAAGCCTTGCCTTGAATGCATGCCCAGGAGAAGCAGTAGACTATAATGGAACTGAACTAAATATTGGAGATACACAAAGTTTTATTTATACGACGCCACTTGGTTGCGATTCCACTGTGACGGTAACTGTTGCGCCATTAGGTGAAAGTGTGAATGCGATTAGTTTACAGACATGTACAGGTACAACTGTGGATTATAATGGCACGCCTTTACCCGGAGGGACAATAATGGATTTTGTTTTTGAAAATGCTGTAGGTTGTGATTCTGTAGTGACCGTGACGGTCATAGAATCTGATCAGGATTCTTCCTCTATTCAACTTCAAACTTGTATAGGGACAACAGTTGATTATAATGGAACAAATCTAGCTTCTGGAACTCAAACAGATTTTATGTTTACCAGTACTGGTGGCTGCGATTCAATTGTAACAGTGATTGTAAATCCACTTCAGAATTATGATTTAGTAGAAGATATGGCTGCTTGTACAGGAGAAAGTGTATCCTATGCTGGTACAAGCCTTATGGCTGGAACAACGACAATATTTGACTTTTTAACTGTAAATAATTGTGACTCGACGGTGACTGTCATTGTAGCGGAACTATTGGCTAGCACAGAAAACCTCCAACTGGAGGCCTGTGAAAATAGCAGTGTAATATATGATGGAACGGAACTCTTTCCAGGAACGAATACAGATTTTGTTTACCCAAATGTAAATGGTTGTGATTCTATAATAACTGTTTTTGTTCAAGATATTCCAATCAGTACCGAACTGGTAGACTTGGAGGCTTGCGAAGGAGAAACGGTTATTTACGACGGAATACCATTGGAGCCTGGCACGAGCACAGATTTTACATTCGTCAATGAAGCAGGTTGTGATTCCATAGTAAGCGTAGAAGTAGCGGCCTTGCCTTTATATAGTTTTGACTTAGAACTTTCAGCTTGTGAGGGCGAATTTGTAGAATACGTGGGGGATGATTTATTAGCAGGTACGACTACTTTATATACATTTACTTCGCTTGGAGGCTGTGATTCGATGATGACGGTATATGTTGAAGCATTGACATCGACTGCGTTTACATTAGATGTCTCAATTTGTGAAGGAGAGACTTATCCGTATAATGGAGATAATCTACCAGGGAATAGTTCTACAGATTATACTTTTATCAATGCTGTGGGCTGTGATTCAATTGTAACGGTCAATGTTGGAGAAAATGAAACGACAGAGACGATTATAGATTTTGTTATTTGTTCTAATGAAACAATTGAATACAATGGTAATGAACTGACTGTGGGATTTGAAGAAACTTATACCTTTACAGATCAAAATGCTTGCGATTCCACGGTAATAGTAAGTGTGAGTGCGCATCCTGACTTTGATTTTGATATAGCTGTAGATGCAGCTTGCTGGAATGATAATAATGGAACAATTGCCATTGAAAATTTGATAGGAGGAACAGCTCCTTTTCAATATGCTTTAGATGGGGTGAATTTTCAAGATTCGACTACTTTTGAAAACCTTAATGAAGGTACATATATGGTTTCAGTAATTGATGAGAATGATTGTGAGCAAACCATAGAGACTGTAATTACCGAAATTGGCCCTTTAGATATTTTTACCAATATACCTGAAGTGCCTTGTGATTTTAGTCCGGTGAGATTGGAGTTAGAAAATCTTGGAGATAATTCAGGCCTAATATCTTATCTCTGGGATAATGGAAGCGATCAATCCTATATCAGTGTTGATACACCAGGGATTTACACCGTAGAAATAATGAATGCATGTGAGCTCCTGACTGAATCCTATAGCGTGCCACTGGCAGCGGATGCGCGCGAAAATTATTTCTATGCTCCCAATGTCTTTTCCCCAAATAATGATGCGATGAATGATGTTTGGAGGATTTTACCGCCAGATGATATGGAAGTATTGTCTTTCGAATTAATGGTATTTGATCGGTGGGGGAATCATCTAAAGACCTTTTCCTCCGTATATGATTTCTGGGATGGATCCTTTAAAGATAAAAATATGGATCCTGGTGTTTACGTCTGGTGGTATGAAGCGACAGTCATAAGCTGTGGACGAACAATGAGGGTATTTGACAAAGGAGATTTGACTTTGGTACGGTAATAAGTAGAGGCTTAGAAAAAAAACAGCAAGAATGTTATTATAAATTTAAAGTTTGAGGTATTAATCTTAAAAGATGTACATTTGTGTACCATACAGTACACCTATTTCCAAAAAGATTATTTAACCAATAACGTAATTAATGTTTATGAAAATTTTTAAATTATTATTCCTATTTGTTTTTATAACGACGCTTGCTACTGCGCAAAATTTTTTAAAACCAACTGAAGGATTTTCCGTCAAAAAAGATGCTTTTATTACCTTAAAAGATGGCAAGGAAGTCGTTGGTCAATTTCGAAATGCAAAGCGGAAAAAAGGACTTTTTCTATCTATCGTAATCAAGGATAAAAAAGGAAATAAAAAGACCTATATGGCTGATCAAATCAAATATATGTACTTACCTGCAAGTGGATTGGATAAAATAGGTAAAGTACTTGATGAAGTTTATGATGCTACATCTTGGGATGATGATAGCAGCCTTAATCAAGAACATCTTAAAGAGGGATATGCTTATTTCGAAAGTGTTACCACCAAGGTGAAAAAGAAAACTCGTGTTACTTTGCTTCAGGTATTAAATCCTGCATATTGCCAAAAAGTACGAATTTATAATAATCCTTGGTCTGGAGAAACGGCTTCTCTTGGTATAGGCGGAATAAAAGTAGCTGGAGGTGATTCCAAATCTTATTATGTAAGAGCTGTGGATCAGGAGAAAGCTTTTCTATTAAAGAAAAAGAATTATGATAAAGAATTCAAAAACTTGTACGGCACTTGCAAATCATTTTTGAAGAAGTATAAAAAAATGAAATGGTCGAAAATTGAAGAGCACGTATATGAGCATGCTAAATCTTGTAATAAAACATAATACTTAACTTTTCATTTCTTAAAATTGCCACTTGGATTTAAATTCAAGTGGCAATTTTATTATACATCCCTATCATTAGTTATACAGACTGGCCGCGAATACATAGAAAATCCTGTATATCCTGTTAATTCTGTCGAAAAAAACAATTTATGGTCAACCTGTATAGCAAACCACCGTGTTTCGTATATTTGTTAAACATTACTAAGAAGTTGTTTAAAAAAGGCTGCTATTACGAGAAACAGATATTTTGTTTCAAGACGAGGCTTTAAAATCGCTGCATAGCAGGGCTACGTGAGATTTTTATAAGGAAGTATTGAAGCAAAAGATCGTTTCGTAGTTTAGTGAGCTATTTTTAAACAACTTCTAAAATAAATAATGAGCAATGAAAAAAAAACTACTATTATCTATCTCGTTTTTTACGCTTTGTAGTGTACTGTATAGCCAAAAGAACATAAATTATAGTCTCCACATAAACCCCAAATTAAGCACTTTTATTTATGAAAGAGGCGAACTTAGTGAAAGTCAAAATACAATAAACTATTCTTTTGGAGGAAGCTTTGGACTAGATCTAACTGAAAGCTTTGAACTAAGTTCTGGAATTAATATCAGTCTGCTTTCAATTGATCAAATTGATTACTCCCCACTCTTTGGTTGTGACTTTGATGGGGTAGGAGGGGCGGATACTAAAAACTCATTCTTTCGAGACAATTACAAAATCTTCTATATTGGTATCCCCGTCGATGTAAAATATAAATTAGGAGCAAAAAAGCAGTTATATATCAAACTAGGTGGGGAAGTACTATTTAAACAAAGAGAAAAACTGGAATCCTATTTGACGACATGTGGTGATGAAGAAAGACTAGTTACAAATAATCCTTTTGCTGATATTGGCAATACTTTATTTAAGATAAATACAGGACTGGGTTATGAGTTTTTAATTAAAAATCAAACTTTTTTTATAGAGCCTAATATTGAATATTCCCTAAATAGCGTGTACAGAGAAGTGGGAATATTGTCTAGTATAACGAATGATGTGAACACGCTAGAGTATGGAATTAAAATTGGTTTTAAGATTTGAAAATTCCAATTCAGAAGTGGCTTTTGGCTTTTAAAAATCACTTTGTGACAGTATAGAGATGCAATCATATTGTTGTGTTTTATTATATATAAATTTTGTTAAAGAATGTTTTGCCGACTTAAGTATATGAATTATATTGAGTTTTTAGGGGAAGAGAAGGCTTCTCATTAAGAAGTTGTTTTAAAATGGAGTTTCGTTCCTGATTGTAAACATCAGGATGAATACAAGAAAATTATCTATCTATTTTAAAACAACATTCTAAATGTGATTAGCTAAAACTATATCTGGGTATCGCTTAAAGTTTGGCGGAATATTTGTACCAGAATGTTAACCTCTTCTTTTATTATGCTGATTTTTTTGAATAATAGACATTATCATTCATAATAAGGTCTAAGACTAACGCAACAAACAGGTTAAATGGATCAAATCGATGCATCTACTGATTTTGAACAACTTGCTAGCCGATTACAGAAATTAGAATACCAAGAACGCCAATTAAAAACTATTAATGAGTTTGCTATAGAATTAGTTAGCGAAAATTCCATTGATGATATAGTCTGGTATATCGCAAAAAAAGTAGTGGCAAGAATGGGTTTTTTGGATTGTATCGTATACTTATATGATCGAGAGGAGGGTGTTTTGGTTCAAAAAGCTGCTCATGGACCTAAGAATCCTCTAAAATTTGATATCAAGAATCCGATTACCATTAATTTGGGTGAAGGTATAGTGGGGAGTGTAGCCAAGACTGGCATCGCTGAAATTGTAAATGATACAAGATTGGATGCTCGTTATATTATAGATGATGAAAATAGACTTTCCGAAATCGCTGTGCCCATCATTTTTGAGGATCAATTGCTAGGTATTATTGATTCAGAGCATTCTTCAATAGGGTTTTATACTGAGGAACATCTAACCTATTTAAATACTATTGCTGCGATTACTGCTCCAAAGATTATGCATGCTAAAGCTATGGAACAATTAGCAAACTATAGAAGAGGGCTTGAAGAAGAAGTGAATGCTAAAACTATTGAATTGCAAAATACTATCAGTAAACTTAAAAAATCTAATCTGGATTTAGAACGGTTTGCTTATGCAGCCTCTCATGATTTACAAGAACCTATACGAACGATTGCGAGTTATTTGCAATTGATCAAAAAGAAAGAAACTGATATAAGTAAAGACGCACAGGAGTTTTTGGATTTTGCTATTGATGGGGCAAAAAGAATGAAAAAATTATTGGAAGGTTTATTACTATATAGCAAACTAGGCAAGAATGGAGTGTTAAATGAGTTAATCGATTTGGATCTTGTAATAGAAATGATTTGTGCTAATCTAAATGCAAGGATAAAGGAAACAAATGCTCAGGTTCATTATAAAAATCTAGGCTTTATAAGAGGAAATAAAACTCAAATCATACAACTGTTTCAGAATCTTTTTTCTAATGCTTTTAAGTTTAAGAAAAAAGAGGTCTCTCCTATAATTAAGTTAAGTGCTATTGAAAAAGGCAATTTTTTAGAAATCCAAATCCAAGATAATGGCATCGGAATAGAAGGGACGTATCACCAAAAAATATTTGATCTTTTTTGCCGACTAAACACTATTGATAAATATGAGGGAAGTGGTATGGGTTTGGCACTTTGCAAAAGAATTATTGAAAATCATAGTGGGAACATATCTTTGGATTCTGAAATAGATAAAGGGACAACCTTTTATATCTCCTTGCCTAAATTGCTTCCTTAGCTTGACTTTAAATTTCCTTTTTTGATTCCACTGCAATAGCTGAACCTTCTGCTAACATGATAGAGCTGGGTTGAAGATTATTCAGTACTTGAAAATCTGCCCCATATGTTATCCCAAAATCTACATCTATTTTGTAATCCTTGATCTTATAGTGATCCCATTTTGGATGAGTGACTTCGTATTCATAGGTTTTGTTGTCCTGAATTCTGGAATAGCCCCAATAGTGTTCAGTAATAAATTCAACTTCACTTCCTGCAATTAATGGTCGTTTATTGAGATCCGCATGGACGGAGATATGTTGCCATTTTCCTGCTTTTTTCCATTGATATTTGATCACTTGCTCTTTAGAATTGATGGCCCAATGATGCTTCATCGGCAGGGTTTCATAATGTTCTTTGTACAGCGTATTCGCTACAAAAGTAATGGCTGGTTTAGGAACAATCTCTTTGATAAAAACAACTCCTCGTTTCCAATTACCCATTTCCTTATATCGGACATAAAACCTTAGATTTACTTCTTCAAAGTCGATATGAAATGGTATCTTGAAACCTAAAATTTTTGTATTTTTAAACATGAAGCCAACTAAACTGACATAACAGCGATCGTTCCAGGTATCTAGCTCAGTTTTATAAGGAAGGTATGGCAATAGTAATGCTGGATCAATTTCGTAATTGGCTAAGATTAATTTTCTCCATTCTGCATTAAGGAAACTCATAGGTTGTCGATTATATCTAATAACTTAATATGCTGACCGAAGTAGTTTGAGAAAGTCTCAAACAGTATCAATAGTTTCTACGGTAAGCTGTTCCCGTAGAAACAGCTGGTCAAAATATTTAGAGGTTCTAGCTTTTCAAGACTTACTAAATCTCGCTATACTTCAAGCTATGCTCAGATTTGGTAAGTCTAAGATTCGATTTTTACGCTTAAACCACTAGCAGAGCCTAAGACTTGCCAAATTTGCGGGAAGCTTCTAAGCTAAGCTAAAAGTAGTAAGTATTGAGAAGCAGAATGACCAAATATCAAAATAATGTATTTTATTCATATAAACATGCTATAGTAGAAATTGCTGAAACAGTATAACAAGGTTCAGAATAAAATGTTGATATTATTCGCCAATAGATATCATTAGGTTTTAAAAATATCATTAATTTTAAAAATTATCAATTGGGTCTTAGAAAGACTTCAATAAAAAACAAGCACTTATGTCGAAAGTTATTTTTGGAATTGCTTTCCTGATTATTGTTCTATTGACCTTAAGCCATGTAGTTTGGGATTTCTCCACTACACCTTCGTTTTTTGGATTACCAGTTTGGTTATTCTGGTATATGTTTTTGCATATAATTTTAATAGGAGTACTTATGCTTTTTATAAAAGATGATAAGTTGAAGAACAACTAAATTATGGTTTACATTATATTAATTACCTATATCCTACTAACCTTCATCGTAAGTTTAACAGGTCTGAAAAAGCAAGAGAATACACCAGAATCCTATTTTCTAGCAAATCGAGGACTCAAAACTATAGGTCTTTTCTTTACAATTTTAGCAACAAATTTTAGTGCATTTTACTTTCTCGGCTTTGCAGGAGAAGGCTATAAAATTGGATATGCTCATTATACGATTATGGCATTTGGAACAGGCTTAGCCGCCTTATCAATATATCTGATTGGAACTAGAGCATGGATATTAGGCAAAGCGCGCGGTTATATTACACCAGCGGAGTTGATTTATGATCAGACCAAAAGCCGGACACTTGGATACCTTTATGCAGGGGTGATGGTTTTATTCACTTTGCCATATTTATCCTTGCAAATTGTTGGAGGAGGCTATCTATTAGAAAACCTCACGAATGGTGAGATTTCATATAATTTAGGGATCTGCCTTTTGACGATTTTTACAATCGTATATGTTTTGATTGGAGGCATGCAAAGTGTTGCCAAAACAGATTTGAAACAAGGATTATTAGTGATCATTCTAATGTTCTTAGGTGTTGTGATGTTAAGTAATCAATTGGGTGGTTTATTTGAAGCCAATCAAGCGGTGTATGAGATTCAACCAGAGTTGTTCTCAGCGGAGGGAATTAATGGGCATTACACGCCGCAAAAATGGATTAGCTTCATCGTCTTCTGGTTTTTTGCATTCCTATGTTTCCTCAATTGTTTATCCGTTTTTATATCGCCAAGGATATTAGTCACCTGAAACGTTCTACGATATTATATGGCATAGCCCCACTTATCATTTCATTATTTCCTGTGATTATTGGCGTATTGGGACATTTATCCTTTCCGGGTTTAGTAGATAAAGAACCAGATCAGATATTGCCAATGATGCTGATAGAGCATACCTCAGAATGGTTTGCTGCGCTAGTGATGACAGGAGCTATAGCTGCGTTTATGTCAACACTGGATTCACAGTTGTTGGCTATGAGTACGATCTTTACCCGAGATTTTTATCGACCTTTGATTGATGATCATTTGTCATTCGAAAAAGAAGTAAAAATAGGAAGAGTGTTGGTTGTCGTATTTGCATTGATTGGATTAGGGATTGCTTTTAATCCTTTTGATACAATTTTTGATATGGGGAAATTGGCTTTTGGTGGACTGTCCGTTCTATTTCCTTTGACCTATGCGATATTGAGAAAGGGTGGGGTCGATGCTCATTGGGGAATTGCCTCTATCATAGTAGGCGAGTTTTTGCTCATTGCATTTTACTATGATTTATTGCCTAAAGGTATTTTGCTGGGTTTTGAATCTTTTATCTTAGTGATAGTGGTCTGTTCAGTGATTGTTTTTATTGGAAATAGGAAAAAACAGAGAGATCGTTTTAAGGGATAGTACCTTTAAGCATCCAATTAAGTCTGGAGGAATATGTAGCTACATAATCCATGTAATAAAAATAAAAGTATGAATCAAACTTCTTCTTCTGGTATTTGGGAATGGCAAATTGTGAAATTGATAAT
>CBDICS010000052.1:0-75802 GCA_965277415.1 Saprospiraceae bacterium | reverse complement strand
AAATTCATGTCGCATAATGATCATATCCTTATCATCATCTTGCAATTTCCATTTTTCAAGAAGCAAGTTTTCAAGTATAAGAGCAGGTGTAGCTCTTTCTAACTGAATCCGCTTATTTCTAAACAGGCCTAACCAATCTAATTTTCTCATGACTGGCGAAAATGGTGTTTCTCCCAAGAATTCAGCTATTCGCTCGCGCACTGAACCTGTACCTTCTCTAGGTCCAAGATAAGCCTCCATTAAAGAATGGTAAGTCAAATCTTTTGACTCTAAAATAGGATAAGAACCATCTGTCAATCCTATTTTAATCAAAGCATCCCATGCATCACAGAAACCAGCATAGCGGATAGTACCTCGTAAAATATTAGGGATATCAGATAAACCATAAACATCACGATACAATAGCGAATCTCTATTTGCATATACTTCAAAAGCCCCCATGCCTTTTACATCAATTGTTCGATATTGACTAAATAAACGATTATAGGGAATGTATTTGTATTTACCGTTTTCAAGGTATTGAGCTGTCCCTTGTCCAGCTAAAATGACATTTCGAGGATTCCATGTAAATTTATAATGCCAAGGATTGTCATCACTTTCAGGTGCAATCAGTCCTCCCGTATATGATCTGAAAGCAGTAAGTTTTCCTCCTTTTTCTTTGATTTCATCGATTTTCTGCTTGGCAGACATATGGTCGATTCCAGGGTCAAGCCCCATCTCTCCCATAAAAATCAACTCCCGATCTCTGGCCTCATCTCCTAATCTATACATCTCTTTTGAAACATAAGAAGCCGTAATCAAATGCTTTTTGAGGCGAATACAATCTTGTGCAACTTCCAAATGCAGATGCGCTGGTAATAAGGACACCACTATCTCAGCTCTTTCTATTAATTCTCTACGATCATTTACTTTAGTCACATCTAACCAAGTACCGCGACCAAAAGGGTGATTATTGACTTTTTGATTTGCTAATTTTGGATCAAAATCGGCAACAGTGACAAACCATCCCTGTTCTTCAGCCTTTGAAAGGACATAATTTATCAGTGCTGTTGATGATCTACCCGCTCCTATAACTAGTATATTTCTCATTCTTGTGTTCTTATTTAAGAAAGCGCAAATTTATCTTATTTTTAGGTTAAAGTAAACATGAGTTATCTCTTATTTTTTATTTGTTCAAAAAAGTTTACCATAACATTTTAATCAATTCTGAGTAAAAGAACTAAAAGCTTGTTTAAAACCTCTAAATGAAAAAACTTACTATAAAAACCGAAATTGAAGTTTATGAAAGTAAAAATCAATTGCCTATTGAATATCAGACCTTGCTTGATTTAGCTCATAAAAGTAAAGAAGATGCCTATGCCCCCTATTCAAAATTTAAAGTGGGAGCTGGTGTGCTGTTAGAAAATGGGAAATTAATTGGGGGTAGTAATCAGGAAAATGCCGCTTATCCAGTTTGCATTTGTGCAGAACGAGTCGCCTTGTCTTCGGCTGCTTCGCAATTTCCTAAAGTTGCAGTAAAAGCAATTGCAATTACAGCAAAAAGCCATAGAATAAAAATTGAGCAACCTATTTCTCCATGCGGAACTTGCCGTCAGTTCATATCTGAAGTAGAAGACAAACATCAACAAGCTATTAAAATAATCTTACAAGGACAAAGTGGTCCAATTTATCTTATTGATTCCGCAAAAGGTCTATTACCTTTATCTTTCGATTCTAGTTTTTTGTAAACCAATAAGATGAAAAAAATATAGCAGATGACAGAAAAAGATAAAATGCTTTCGGGCAAATTATACGATGCCTCCGATCCAGTCTTAGTTAAAGAGCGTCTAGAAGCTAGAGATCTGGTTTATAAATTTAATCAAAGTCTTCCTTCTAAAGGTGCTTACAGAGTTGAATTATTAAAAGAACTCTTTGGGAAAACGGGAGAAAACATAGAAATAGAACCCTCATTCAACTGTGATTACGGATATAATATCAAAGTAGGCGAAAACTTTTTTGCAAACTTTAATTGTGTCATTCTTGACGTCATGGAAGTAAATATTGGAAATGATGTTATGTTCGGACCAGCTGTCCAAATATATACAGCTACTCATCCACTTGATCCTACAGAAAGATCTAAGATGTTGGAATCTGCAAAACCAATTTCAATTGGCAATGAAGTGTGGATTGGTGGTGGAGCCATTATTTTACCAGGAGTAAGCATAGGAAATGGGGTAACGATTGGTGCAGGAAGTATAGTCACAAAGGATATTCCTGACCGTGTCTTTGCTGCTGGAAATCCTTGTAAAGTGATAAAAGAACTTTAAAGAATCTTGATTTTCTTCGTTCTTTAATTTAATCTAGATAAATCTTCTGGTGTATCAATACCTACGGAATCATAATTGGTAACTCCAACTCCAATTGAGTAGCCACTTTCGAGCCATCTTAATTGTTCCAAACGCTCTTGTTTTTCTAATTTACTAGGAGGCAATTTCACTAAATCTAATAAAGTATTTCGATTAAAAACATATAGTCCGATATGCCTGAAATAATCGTGATTGTCTAACCAGTCAATTTCCAGAACACCTTGCTGATAAGGAATTGGCTGCCTACTGAAATAAAGCGCATTACCATTCGTATCAATAACGGTTTTCACACAATGGGGGTTGAATAATTGAGCAGAGTCTTCAATTATCTTTACCAGTGTTGTAATTTTTTGATTTGGATTATTTTTAAAATGTATAATCAATTCATCAATCATTTCCGAAGGAATAAAAGGCTCATCTCCCTGAATATTAATGATCACATCATATTCAGTCAGTAAGGTGGCTACTTCTCCGCATCGATCTGTGCCACTTTGATGATGGCTAGCAGTCATGATGACCTCTCCATTAAAAGCAAGGACTTGATCATATATGCGTTGATCATCAGTTGCTACAATTACTTTATCAACTAATTTTGCCTCTATCGCTTTTTGGTAAACTCTTTGAATCATTGTTTTACCTTTGATATCGACTAAAGGCTTCCCGGGGAATCTTGTGGAGCCATATCTTGCAGGAATAATAGCTAGCGTTTTTGTCATTTTTTGTTTTGCTTAACTTTAGGTTTCCTAAATTTATTAAACGTTTGACAATTAGCACACTTAATTAGAACATTTTTACAGCGTTTTATTAATTTTGTATCAATACTTTGAGAATACAAGCTTAGAACATGACAAGGTATATCATCCTTACTATATAAAATTCGACTATGAAGAGAATTCTTTTAATCTCTTTTTCCATATGCTTTTATAGTCTTTTAAGTGCGCAGCTTATTGAAGAAAATATAAAAGTAACTGGAGATAGCATTAACTATTTAAATCAAGAAGACACGATTTTTATATCTTTTGGAGCATATCAGGAAAAGATATTTATGCACTACATTGCTCCTAAGCAAACCCTTTATTCTTTATCTAAATTTTATGGCCTCTCTTTAGGTGAACTTTATTATTACAATCCCGATTTGGATAGCGACCAATTAACAAACGGACAAGCTATTAAAATACCGATCCCCAATAAATCTATTATTCGATTTAAAACAGAAGGATTTGAAGAAAAGAAACATGTTCCTATTTTTTACAGAATAAAAAAAGGGGATACCATATTTAATCTCGCAAAAAGGGTTTTCAAAATGCCTATTGACACCATTATGGTTCGAAATAATTTACTGGATTTTACACTCTCAGTAGGACAAGAACTACATCTTGGTTGGATGGGAATCGAAGGCATTCCTGAAGCAAACCGGAGATTTAGAGGACATCCCATATGGAAAAAGAATGATGCGATGAGGAGGAAATATTACCAGGCTAGAGCGATCAAAAAGGAGCATATTCAAAAAGGCGGAGCCTTCTGGCAAAAGCAGAATCAGGAAAACACAGAATTATATGCGCTTCACCGCACTGCTCCAATAAACTCTATTGTTGCAGTAACTAACCCAATGAATAAGCGAACAGTTTATGTAAAGGTAATAGGTAAATTACCGGACAGTGTTTATAAAGACAAGATTGTCGTAGTTGTTTCTTCTACAGCAGCTAAAATGCTAGGAGCAAAAGATCCTAATTTTTATGTTCATGTGCGCTTCACTAAATAATTATAGACTTGCACAATTTTTTTCTGTCTTATTTCCAGCATCTTATACTAGAACAAAATAACTTTATATCCGTATCATAATACTTCATTATAAAAAACCGATTAATCCTGAAAAGGCATATAATATCATGATTTACGAAAATATATTAAAGACTATTGGCAATACTCCTTTAGTCAAAATCAATAAAGTTTGTTCTGATGTACCTGCGAAAGTGCTTGTAAAATTAGAAACAACGAACCCTGGTCATTCCATTAAAGACCGAATGGCATTGAAGATGCTTGAAGATGCGGAGAAACGAGGAGATATTCAGGCCGGGGGTACAATTATAGAATGTACATCTGGTAATACTGGAATGGGGCTTGCCATCGCTGCTTGTGTAAAAGGCTATAAATGTATTTTCACTACCAGTGATAAGCAATCAAAGGAAAAGATTGACCTTTTACGTGCCTTGGGAGCTGAAGTAATTGTTTGTCCGACCAATGTCATGCCTGACGATCCTCGTTCTTATTATTCTATTGCTGAAAAATTGAGTAAAGAAATTCCTAATTCCTACTGGTGTAATCAATACGATAATCTATCGAATCGGCAAGCCCATTATGAATCGACAGGTCCTGAGATTTGGGAACAGACTGAGGGGAAAATCACCCATCTTGTAGTCGGAGTTGGAACAGGAGGCACCATTTCAGGAACAGGCAAATATTTGAAAGAAAAGAATCCTGATATTAAAATATGGGGCGTAGACACTTATGGTTCTGTTTTCAAAAAATACCATGAAACTGGTGTTTTTGACGAAAAAGAAATCTATCCATATATCACAGAAGGGATTGGTGAAGATATACTACCTAAAAATGTGGATTTTGGTGTAATTGATTTTTTTGAAAAAGTAAGTGACAAAGATGGTGCAGTTATGACACGAAGACTAGCCAGAGAAGAAGGCATGTTATTGGGTTATTCTGCAGGTTCTGCATTTGCAGGTTTACTACAACTAAAAGATAAACTAAGTCCAGAAGATGTTGTCGTGGTAGTTATTCACGATCATGGCAGTCGTTATATTGGAAAGATTTTTAATGATGATTGGATGAGAGATCGGGGCTTTTTAGACGATGAATTAAAAGTAAGAGATCTCATCGCAAAAAAAGTCAATAAAGATTTTCTTGCTGTTCAATATGATGCTAGTGTCAAATCAGCTTTTACGATGATGAAAGATCATGACATCTCTCAGATGCCCGTTATGAAATCGGATGAAATCGTAGGTTCTATTTCAGAAAGTGCTGTATTAACTTTCCTTCTTGAAAACATTGAAAAGGATAATGAAACGAATGTAGAAACGATCATGGATCAGGCTTTTCCTATAGTACAAGAAGATTTACCATGTCGTCAATTATCAAAATATATCAGTAGAAAAATCCCCGCCGTTCTAAGTCAGGATCGCTCCGGCGGATGGCATGTATTGACACAATATGATATTATCCAGGCGGTATAAGCATCTATTTCTGGTAACATTTATCAACATGAGTCATCCCTTATTTTTATTTGACACTGAAAGACGCTGATTTATTATGATAAAACACTGTCTTTCAGCCTCAGAAATCACGTTTTATAGATTTTCAAAAAATCGGGATGATTTATGTTAGCAATGGCCTAGGGTTTCTTTCTGCTTACCTCACAATATTGTGTAGTTGTATAAATACGATTAACTATAATTTCTTTGTTTTTGCCAATTACGAATTCACTTAATCCTACATTGTTTTTGTTCTTTGGATGCCAATCATAGGTGTACCCCAATTGAGTCCATGGATAATTCTTATCCCAATCAGCATTATAATAGGATGCTATTCGAAGATCATTAATCCATTTTTTATGTTCTTCTGATCCATCTTCAGGGAAAGCCAGTGTGCAATTAACATCAGATATTTCACTATCCAGGCAAGGACGGAATAAATCTTGAGGACGTACCCAAAACTCAACAAAATAATTCTTCTCTACATTCGGAGGCAATCCTAGCAATTGTTTCAATCGTAAGTCTAATCCTTCTTTTCGTCCAAACCGCTTACTTTTACATACACCTTGTAACTCTGGAGCGATGGTAACCCAAATAGGATAATTGCTGGTATTATAAGTTCCTGTCACATTATCATTAAAATAATGAGTCGTATCTTTTTTCCAGGAAGAAGCTAAGATATATTGTTCCCCATTAATTTCTTTCCAAATTAAACCTTGGGATTCCTTATTAATTTTAATCAGTTTTTTTTCAACTTCCCAAGGCTGAGGCTTTGCTGCATCTCCTATTGAATGGCTATACAAAGAAATGATTTTTGATTCTTTATAAGGTTTTGAAAGTTGCCTTGGAGCACAAGCGAACCAACAATTTGCAATAAGAATCAACAGGAGAACATAGAAATAACTTTTCATATTTAGTGTATTTTTTGAAAGTGATTTACTTATGCTTTTCTAATTTATATACCTGACACGAAGTGATTTGGGATTCCTCCAAACCATTTCGGTCAGTATATGCTGCAATGAAGTAAATTTACTTCTCCAAAGTACTTCAATCTCAGTATACCTTACTCCTTATCAAATCGAATATCAATCTTCTCAAAATTACGATTTATTTTAAATACAACAACCTGTTTTCTATTCCGCTGTGATTTTTCAAAGTCGATGTTATTATCTCCAGATTTAATTGTTAGAACTTCTCCTGGGATGGCATGAAGTTCTAGTTCATACTCCATCGGAAAATCACTAAAATGTCCAATAAATGTTTGTTCAATAATCAAAGATTCTTCATTTCCAGTAACTTTAAAATCACTTTGACGAACCGCTTCATTTTGATAATCATATCCTTCTCCTGCATCTAAATACAGTTGGCTCAATTGTTCTCCATTTATATAATAAATGTGCAGTGATATTTCTGGTTGTTCAATTTCTCCAACATACTGCTGAACGGGGAATAAAGGTAAAACGGCTCCCGCTCTGATAAAGATCGGAATTTCGTCAATGGCAGTTTCTGCCCAAAACTCCATGCGTGAAGTCATTGGTTTGTCATTCCAGAAATTATACCATTGTCCATTTGGCAAATACATCCATCGCCCATCAACACCGGGTTTTGAAATTGGACAAATCAACATCAAATCTCCAAATCCAAATTCTTCCATTCGATGTAAAATATCTACATCATGCTGATCAAGGAAAATTAAAGGTCGGATCATTGGCGTACCTTTTTTGACATATTGCCAAAAGGTAGTGTATATATACGGTAATAATTTATACCTGAACTCAATGGCTGATTTACTAAGTTGAGTATATTTTTCTCCAAACGACCAAGGTTCCTGATCGCCATGATCACCAGAAGAGTGCGTCCGGAAAAAAGGATGAAAAATAGCCATCTGCAACCACCTCAAATAAAGTTCGCCATCAGGTGTATTGATGAATCCACCTATATCAGAACCAATAAAAGACATCCCCGAAATACTCATACTTTGACATTGAATATTGGCAATCCATAGGTGTTCCCAACTTGCAACATTATCGCCTGTCCATCCAGAAGTGAATCGTTGAGATCCTGCATAAGAAGAACGTGTGAGTACAAATGGTCTTTGATCCGGAGCAAATCTTTTAAGCCCTTCAAATGTTGCTCTGGTCATTTGCATACCATAAACATTATGAGCCTTTCGATGGCTACTTGGATGTCCGTCATAATCATGGCGAACGTCATTATAAAAAGTTTTATCTGACTGAGTGAAATTGTCTGATAAGAAAATAGCCGGTTCATTCATATCATTCCAAACACCTTTTACACCGATCTCTGCTATCAATTCTTCATATAGACCCGCCCACCAATCTCTCACTTTTGGATTTGTAAAATCTGGGAAATAGCAATCTCCCGGCCATACCGGTGCCACTAATAATGGCCCATCTCCTCTTAGACAAAACATTTCTTTCTCCAATCCATCCTTACAAACCCAGTAGTCCATATCCACTTTAATTCCTGGATCAATCATTACTACAGTCTTAAAGCCATCCCTTTCCAGGGTTTCGACCATCTTTTTAGGATCAGGGAATTTCTCTTTATCCCAAGTGAAGCAACGAAATCCATCCATGTAATCAATATCCAAATAAAGTGCATCACAGGGGATATTTCGATCTCTAAATCCACTAGCTATTTCATGAACTTTTGATTCTGGATAATAACTCCATTTACACTGATGATAGCCCAAAGCCCAAAGTGGAGGAAGTTCTGGACGACCTGTGAGATCTGTAAATTGCTCCGCAACATTTAAAAGTTCTGGACCATACATAAAATAATAGTTCATTTCTCCTCCATCTGCCCAAAAGCTAGTGACATTGGCTCTTTCCTTACCAAAATCGAAATGTGACCGGAAAGAATTATCGAAAAAGACTCCATAGCCAATCTCATTATGTACACCATAATAAAATGGTATATTTTTATACAGCGGATCAGTATTTTTCCCATAGCCATAAGAGTCAGTTCCCCAAATTTGGAATCTGTTTTTTCTCAAATTCAATCTATTGGTTTTATCTCCTAGTCCGTAGAAAAACTCTTTGGGTTTTACGAATTTGCTCATCTGCACAATTTCACCTCCATGACTAGAATCATTTTCCCAATGAAAACCTTTTTCATCTTCTAAGATCACCGTACCAGATTTGTCTAATATTTTTACAAGTAGCCTATCCTTCTGAATTCGGCAAATCAGCCGCTTTGTCGTTATTCGATAATGATCACTTTTTTCTTTAAACTCAATATCTGGCGCATCTGGTTGAAACTGAGGGTCAATAGCATAAGAAAAATCTTTTTGAAAAACACCAGTGGCGGAATATCTAAATCTAAATATTTTGTCTGTCAAAACGTTGACTCTAAGGATTACACCATTATCACAATGGAAAGTAAAATGATTTCCTTCACATTCGACATGCTGAATTTTTCCTGCAAAATGCTCATGCTCATTACTTTTTATACTTTCACTTTTACTTGAATCTTCCATTTCCTCTTTTGTTTTGATGTTATTATTTTTAATTTTCAAGTTCTTGAAAACAGTCAATCTATAGAAAACCTCGAAGGCTTATCTTTTATTAAAGTCCTGAGCATCAATGCTTTGTAACTGAATAAAATCAAAAACCTGCGAGGTTTAAATTGTAATTATTTTAATCTATTGCTGACCAATATTAATTCTACTGATAGAACTCTCTTCCAATTAGCCCGCCAAAGTAGGAAACTTACTTTAATTTCTAAAACAAATTTTGAAAGTATTTCAAATAGAAGAATAGCTGGAGAAATGTTTGATTCACTTTTTAAAAAGTCTCCACAACAGATCGGAAATTTAATAATCGGCCTTCGTTTGACATAGAAGTCGTTTAACATAGAAGTTGTTCAAAGGTAAAAGACTTTCAAATACAATAATTAAAGCATTAGAAAACTAGTTTTTTAATATAAAAACACTTAATTTTGCACCTCAATTCGACCAATTAGATCCTTACCAATAAAAAACCAGTTATACATTATTTAAAGATCGTATAAAGATGAATAAACTTAAAGTACTTATGCTTGGGTGGGAGTTTCCGCCTATGATCAATGGAGGCTTAGGCATTGCTTGTTATGGTATAGCTAAAGCATTGTCAAAAGTAACTGATTTGACACTTGTCCTTCCTAAGTCTAGTCCGGATACATTTCTCCAAAATGTTGAAATACTGGGTTTAAATAATATTGATGTAAAAGGCAATATTTCCTATAAAGCAGAATACGAGGAAGCTATAAAAAGTTATGAAAAATTTTCAAAAGTTTATACGCTGGAGGTAGAAGGTAAGACCGCTTTGTACCCTTATGATCAAGTAGAAAAGGAGGAATCAACTTTCAATCAAAGTAAAATTGATTGGCAAAAAGAAATGACTTCTACTTCTTCTACATCAATAGATGGAAATCAGGCAGTAGACCTTGGTAGATTTTCACTGAATGAAATGTACGGTGAAGATGTAGAGTACAAAGTATCAGAATATGCCAATTATGTTGCTGCTTTAGTTTCAAATTTAGAATTTGACGTCATCCATGTTCACGACTGGATGACGATGCTCGCAGGTTTGAAAGTAAAATATCAAAGTGGAAAACCTTTGGTTATTCATGCGCATGCGCTGGCTTATGATCGTGCTGGTCCTCAGGCAAGGGGCTGGAATTATGATTTGGAAAAATATGGTTTAGAAAATGCGGATGCAGTAATCCCTGTTAGTTATTACACTGGTAAAGTCGTCGAAAACCATTATGAAATTAATCCACTAAAAATATTTCCAGTTCATAATGGAATTGAACCTGTAGAAACCTTTCGGGTAGAAAAGCAATTTCCTGAAAAACTGGTTTTATTTCTAGGCCGGGTGACCGAACAAAAAGGGCCTGAATTTTTTCTTGAAATCGCATCTAAGGTTATTGCTAAAAACGATAATGTTCGGTTTGTAATGGCTGGAAATGGCGATAAGTTAAAAAGAATTATTGAAGCTGGAGCTTACCGAAAGGTAGGTAACAAATTTCATTTTACAGGATTTTTGGATAGAGCTAAAGTCAACAAATTGCTTGCGATGGCTGATGTTTACTGCATGCCTTCAGTTTCTGAACCCTTTGGGCTTTCAGCAGTTGAGGCGGCACAATTTGGAATTCCTGCAGTGATCTCCAAACAATCAGGTGCGGCAGAAGTAATGGATCACGCTTTGAAGGCAGATTTTTGGGATGTTGACTTGATGGCGAAACATATCAATGACCTATTGACAAATGAGCAAATCAGAAACGACGTAATCGAAGGAACATTTAAAGACATAGAAAAAGTGACCTGGGAACAATCTGCCATTGGTATTTTTAAAGCCTATGAAGCTGTTTTGAATCGGTCAATTCCGATTGATTTAAATGCTTTATCTCCTCAAACAAATGCAAATATCAATAAGCTTGTAAGCAAAGGTAGTCAGGAAGTTAAAATTTCGGATTTTTCGAATACGCCAAAAGATGATCTAACTAAAATAACTGGAATTGACAATGATGTAGAATTTGCATTAAATAAAGAAGGTATTCTAAGTTGGGAAGATATCATTAATACGAGAGTAAGTACTTTAGAAGGTTTGGTAAAAGATACAATTGCTGCTCTTGACCATATTCCAACCTGGCAACAACAGGCGGAACTAGCTTCTAATGGAGATTGGGAACAATTAGAAAAACTACAAAAAAAACTTGGTGCTAAATGAAATCATTTGGTGGAGGTTTACTAAATTACCCAAGGCAAAAACCCAAGTTAGTTTAGTAAACCCACTTTGGTAATAATCCCAGAGAGGTTTACTAAACTACCTGAGCAAGAGCCCACACTAATTTAGTAAACCATTTCTTAGTACCTGTTAAAAAAATATTCGCTAGTCAAAAAATTAAATAGCTCCACAATAAAGTCCATTAAACACTTTACTATGAAAAACGTTTGTCTTTATTTTAATCTTCATCAACCGAATCGACTAAAGCCCTATACTTTTTTTGATATTGGGACAGACCATTTTTACGAAGATGATGGTTTAAATAAATCATTTCTTGATAAAATTTCATCTATTTGCTATCTCCCAATGAATGAGATCATGATGGAAAATATTCAACGCTTTGGTGAAAAGTTTAAAATAAATTTATCCTTATCAGGTACTTTGATAGAACAATTAGAACGGCATCGACCTGATGTTTTACAGTCTTTTATTGAGCTTTCAAAAACTGGACAGGTTGAGTTTATTGGACAAACATTCTATCATTCCTTAAGTTATATTTATTCGCTTCCTGAATTCAAAAGGCAAGTAAAAAAGCATATGGACAAAGTAGAAGAGCATTTTGGTAAGCAACCAAGGGTTTTTCGAAATACGGGTATGATTTATAGCAATGATCTAGCCGCTAGATTAGAGCAATTGGGATTCAAAGGGGTGATGGCTGAAGGCCTTGATGTATTTTTGAAAGAACGATCTCGAAATCAGATATATCAATCGCCCAATGTTACAAAGATCAAAACCTTATTAAAAAACTATAATCGCTCTGCTGATATTACCCATCACTACAATGATCCAAACTGGGCAGACTATCCTTTGACGCCTGAAAAACTAGCGAATTGGACAAGTGAGGAATCAGGTGATTTCGTTAACCTTTTCATGCCTTATGAAACTTTTGGACAACATATCAAAGCTTCAACTGGAGTATTGGACTTTATAAAAAAATTGCCTGCTGCTTTTATTGATAAAGGGCTGGATTTTAAAACCGCAACAGAAATAGTTGAGCAAAATGAGGTCAAAGACAAATATGACATTCACATACCTATTTCGTGGAGAGATAGCGAAAAAGATTTGTCTGCCTGGATTCGTAATCCAATGCAACAAGAGGCTTTGCAAAAATTGTATAGCCTGGAAGACACTGTGATTAATTCAAAAGATAAAGACCTCATTCATGTTTGGAGTAAATTGCAGACTTCAGATCATTTTTACTACATGAGTACGAAAGCTTTTGAAGATGGTGCAACCCGTGATTATCTCAGTCCTTATAAATCACCTTATGAAGGTTATATCTATTTTATGAATGCGCTTTCAGATTTGGAAATTAGTTGTAAGCAAAGAATCGAAGCGAATGTTTAGAGATTGGTTATTAGTCACTTGAATAACATCCCAAATGACTAATGATTATTCTGCTTAAAAATCAGTGCTGTTCTATTTGGAATATAAATCTGAAGGTTTGGATTTCCATTTATTTGAATGGATTCATAATTAATGCTATTATCGATTCGACCTAAACCACCGAATCGTTTATCATCCGAATTCAAAACGATCTTATAGCTTCCTTGCTCTGGAATACCAAATTGATAATTCGGAATAGCATGATGCGCATGGAAATTAAATACAAAGAGGTACTCCCCTCTTTCAAAAACGATTATTTTATTTAAAGCATCCATGTTCAACTGTTGAGCAAAGTTGGAAGAAAGGATTCCACTTTCTTTGATACAGTGAATCATGGCCTGATCAAAACTATTGAGCCATTCGTATTTCAACTTTGGATTATCGACTAATGACCATTGTCTTCGAGCATATGTATAAGCCCAATCATTGCCTAGTCTCGGAAAATCTATCCATTCCGGATGCCCAAACTCATTGCCAATAAAATTTAAATAACCTTCACCGCCAAGTGTAATGGTAAGCAAACGAATCATCTTATGCAAAGCAATCCCTCTCTCAATAACGATACTTTCGTCCTCCTTTTTCATCTTCCAATACATCGCTTCATCCATTAACCAGAAGGCAGTTGTCTTGTCACCAACCATAGCCTGATCATGCGATTCAACATAAGCTATCGTCTTTTCCTTGTATCGGCGATTATTTAAAGTGTCCCACAATTCATGAATATTCCAATCTTCATCTTTGGAATGTTTCAACAATTTGATCCAATAATCAGGTATCCCCATACCTAAACGGTAATCAAACCCAAGGCCACCATCCTCAATTGTTTGAGAAAGTCCCGGCATTCCACTCATATCTTCTGCAATCGAAAGCGCATTTGGATTTATCTCGTGGATCAAAGTATTTGCTAATTGGAGAAAAAGCACTGCATCCCAATCTACTCCATCTTTAAAATACTTATCATAATGATCAAAATCCATATCAAGTCCATGATGATGATACAACATCGATGTTACGCCATCGAAACGAAAACCATCAAAGTGAAACTCAGACATCCAATAATTTATATTCGATAGTAGAAATCGCCTCACTTCATTTTTTCCATAATCAAATAATTTAGAATCCCAAGATTCGTGATAGCCTCTTGCACCATCATGAAAATACTGATGACCAGAACCATCAAAATCATTTAAACCATCTTCAATATTCTTCACCGCATGGGAATGTATAATATCTAAAATGACGGCTATGCCAAATTCATGAGCTTTATTGATTAAAAACTTTAAATCTTCTGGCGTTCCGAACCTAGAAGAAGGCGCAAAATAATTAGAGACATGATAACCAAAAGAGCCATAATAAGGATGCTCTTGAATAGCCATCATTTGGATACAATTGTATCCCAGAGCATGAATACGAGGTAATACATTTTCAGCAAATTCTCGAAATGTGCCGACGCCTTCTTTTTCCTGCGCCATCCCGACATGACATTCATAGATCAGTGGATTGGAATTGGCATTACTATTAAAACCAGCATCCGTCCATTCAAAACTCTTTTCAGGTTTCCATATTTGACCTTCAAAAATTGTCGTTTCCTCATTTTGAATAGCTCTTCTTATATAGACCGGTATTCGAGCTCTTTTTTTGTACTTGGAATGAACGATCACTTTTATTTTTTGTTCATGTCTAAGTAGTGGTCCATTTTCATCATCCGCTAAAAAGATTTCCCATATTCCTTCACGTTTTCTGAGCATTGGATGACTTTCTGGATTCCAATCATTAAAATCACCAAATAATAAGAGTTTTTCAGCTGCAGGCGCCCATTCTCTATAATACCAGCCTTTTTTATTTTCATCATAATGAAAACCTAAATAATGATGAAATGAAGCATAGTTTCTTAAACTGCCATATTCTTTTTCGATCCATGATTTCGTATCATCAAATCTTTCAAAACGTGCTTGGATATCTTGTTTATAAGGATTGAGCCAGGGATCATCTTGTATCAATTGGAAGGTCATTCGTTTACACTTTTCTCTTGATTTAAAACATTTAAATCAGGCGCAATATAAAAATAAGAAACTAGGCTGCAAAGTTTTAATTTCGGATTGCTTTCCTCATTTCATTATTTAAACTAATGAGAGTTTATAACATAAGTCAATAATTACTCATAATAATCATATCAGAAACAGCTTTTTAGCATCTTATTCGTTATTCACTTTGTAAGCTTCATTATTGAATGGTTTTTCTCACTGTAAAAGGGAATTTAATTAGTTTAGCATTCATCTTATGTCTTCATTAGGGCTTATATTCATGACAGTTATTTGTAATATTACCAATTGAATTTGTATTTAAAGAATATATCATTACCTTAGTAAGTGTATTTTAAACACTTACAATTAATTTTTCAAAAAAATCTAAAACATGAAAAAAATTTACACTTTATTAGTTTTGATTTCAATTTCATTTACTAGCCTATTTTCTCAAGTAGAGGGTACTTGGACAATGGCACCTGAAGCAGTTGCATTAGGTGTAGGACCAGCTCTGAATGATTTCTCTTGGTGGTCTAATAGTGAAGCAGATGTTACTACCAGAGCTTGTTTTTTCGATGACAGATTTGTATTTAATGCAGATGGTTCATTTAGCAATGAGCAAGATGGAGAAACATGGCTTGAGCCATGGCAAGGTGTTGCAGCAGAAGAATGTGGTGCTCCTGTAGCTCCTCATGACGGATCAAATGCAGCGACATGGACATATGATGCAGGTGCTGGTACAATTACACTTACTGGCTTAGGAGCTCATTTAGGTTTACCAAAAGTAATCAATGATGCTGAAATTGATAATCCAGCAAATGCTGCAAGTTCTATCACTTATCCTGTAGTTATTGATGGTGACAGAATGACTATTGATATTAACTTTGGCCCAGGATTCTGGCATTTTGTTTTAGTAAGAACTACGACTTCTGTAGTAGAATTGGTTGAAGATCAATTTAGCTTTTATCCAAATCCAGCTACCTCTGAAATTCAAATCACTTCAGATGTACAATTTGATGAGTTCACAATCCGTGATATCACTGGTAGAGTTGTTCTACAATTAATGAACCCTTCAACAAGTGAGACAATTGATATCTCTGCACTTGCAGGTGGTATGTACTTATTAGAATCAAGAGTAGATAATCAAAAATCTATCGAGAAATTAATTGTTAGATAACACATAAAATTTCTTATAAAAGGGCTTCTTTGCAAAAAGGAGCCCTTTTTAATTGTATATTCAAAATGGCTTAACCCACTATCCTATACTAAATCATGGATTTTTAAATATTGCAATAGCATTATTGTCTTACCATCTTTTATCTCTCCTGTATAGATCATATTAAATGCTTTTTCAAAATTCAATTCCAATACTTCAATATTTTCCTGTTCTTCTTCTAATCCTCCTCCTTCGCTCACTTTCATTTCTTTATTATATTCAGCGATAAAAAAATGTAAGATTTCAGTCACTGAACCCGGAGACATATATGATTCAAATACCTTTTCAACTTTCGAGACCTGATAGCCTGTTTCTTCCTCTGTCTCTTTTCTAATACAATCTTCTGCATTATCTTTATCCAACAATCCTGCACACGCTTCTATCAACATGCCGCTTTCATTACCATTAACAAAAGTTGGCATTCTAAACTGTCTCGTTAGTACAACCGTTTTCTTTTCTTTATTATATAACAGTATTGTTGCTCCGTTTCCTCTATCATAGACTTCGCGAGAATGTGTTTCCCAGACACCATCCTTTTTTTGATATTCATAAGTTACTTTATTTAGTGTATACCAATTATCCGACAGCAATTCCGTCTTTGATATTTTAATTCTATTATTACTCATCTTTAGATATTTCGTTTTTTCAATATAGTTTAATTAGCAATGTACTACAAATGAAACGTTTCTTGTACAGCATCTACCCCTTAATATTTGGTTTTAAATACTAATAGTTGCTTATTTTTTTTTATTATTGTAGAACGTTTACATTTTTAGTACATGTAAATAAGTTATCCATCTTTGATAATTTGGATAATATCTAATTAAATATTGTGAGGTGACAATATTATAAATTCACATCTCATAGTAGTTTTCAATAAAAAATAAGAGAGAAATAGTATAAGCTGCCTGTTAAAGACAGGGGCTATTATCTACGTGTCTATGCTTTACTTTTTATGTAATGCATAGGGGCTTATTTTATTATTCGAAAATTCAGATGCTATGGGAAATAAAGATAACATAGAATATTACAAGAAAAAAAACCTCTTAAATGAGGTTATTTTTGGCTTTGACATAAACAGTCAAAGGTATACACAAGACTCCCCTGTTTTTCCAGGCGTGTGGATTGAGTATTTTTTTAATAAAAATAGAATCGACTTATTACTTGTTCCTCATCGTGATTCTTCCTCTTATGCATTACTTAAGAATTTACGCCAAGACCTGATCTCATACAATAATAATAAATATAATGAGGAATGGGGCCTTGGAAATTCGGGAGATATCATCGTAGCTAATCTTTTATTTGACGAATTAATTCATGTCGCCTTACCTTATACTCGATGGTATAAAAAGTATTTGGTGAATGAACGCGATCCAAAAGTAAAATGCTGGTATGAACGGTTGGTATATCTAATTAAAGCATCTCATAAAAAAGATTTAACATTAGAAAAAATACAAACACTCTTTTCAAAGAAAGAAGGGATTCCAAAATTAAAGTATAAAAAATTAGGCGCTGAAGATAAAGTTTTACTTTGGTCCATAAATAAAAATCGGAATGCTCATATAGCACTTAACCATTCTGTTACATCCATCAAAGGAAATGCTTCTACTCGTCTTTTTAATGTAACCGGTCAAGGTATTCGTTGGGCAATCATTGATAGTGGAATTGATGCCCAGCATCCTGCATTTTGTAAGAAACAGTTTGTAGATAAAATTGATGATCCTTTTGATGATATGAATATCGAGTATTCTAGAATTGTTGAAACATATGATTTCACAATGTTTAGAAAACTCTTCAATATTCTAGAAAGGATTAAATCTGAAAAAAACTTTGACCTTGAAAGCGATAAACATCCTTATAAAGAAGAAATAGATTTCTTTTTACATCAAGCAACTAAAAATGGTAAAGATTTTATTACGGAGTCTGATTATAAGGAAGCACTTGAGTATTTAGCCAATTCTGTTATTAATGAACGTATTTTGGATTGGTCAGTCATTCGTCAATTTTTGAGGGTACCGCATAATGAAGACTATAAAAAACCAAACCACAGTCATGGTACACATGTAGCCGGAATACTCGGAGCAGATATGTCACCTTTTAAAGATACTGGTTATGAACAAATAATCGGCGTATGTCCGGATATAGAAATCATTGATATTCGGGTGATTAAAGAAGATGGCAGTGGGGATGAATTCTCGATTCTGGCAGCTATCCAATTTATTAAATGGTTGAATAGATTAAATGATCAACTTTATTTACAAGGTGTAAATATGAGTATTTCCTTACCGCATGATGTTTCTAATTATGCTTGTGGCAGAACACCCGTTTGCGAAGAATCTCAGAGACTGATTGCAGAAGGAACAGTTGTTATTGCCGCAGCGGGAAATCAGGGACAAACACTTTTCTTTACAGATAGAAATGAAAAAATAGAAGGTTTTAGAACTATAGGAATTACGGATCCGGGTAATGCTATGAATGTTATTACCGTTGGAGCAACGCATCGAAGTAAACCACTGACCTATGGTGTCTCTTATTTTTCAAGTCGAGGGCCGACTGGAGATGGGCGAACCAAGCCAGATCTAGTAGCACCGGGTGAAAAAATCATTTCTACACTTCCTTCTGCTACATTCGGGAGTATGGATGGGACTTCAATGGCCGCACCACATGTTTCAGGTGCCGCAGCATTATTGCTCGCAAAAAATCGTGAACTAATAGGCAATCCTTTAGAAGTGAAAAGAATTCTTTGTGAAAGTGCAACTGATCTCGGACGAGAGAAAAATTTCCAGGGCTTTGGCATGCTAGATTGCCTCCGGGCATTACAAAAAGTTTAGGGGCAGGGTATTAATCCTTCTACCTTGTAAAACAGGCATTTACATTATTTCACTTAACATCCTTAATGATATTTAATTTATTAAACCAATGAAAAAAATATTAACCCTCGAAACATTCGATGCCAAACATGGTGATTCCTTGATGCTTTATTATGGAAACATTGATGATCCGAATTTAATCTTAATAGACGGCGGACCTCCAGGTGTTTATCGACGGACTTTAAGAAAACGCCTCCAAGCTTTAAAAAAAACGTATAGTCCATCCAAGTCATTACCGATTCAATTGACGATGATCAGCCACATTGATGATGATCACATTAAAGGGATTTTAGATCTACTCGAAGATTTAAAACAAGAAAAAGAGGATGCTAAAACACCTTATTTGAAATTAGAAAATATATGGTACAACACTTTTGATGATATCATTGGCAATATTGAATTGCCTAAGATTAGCACTAGTAATGTAGCTAGTCTTGCTAATTTTCTAAGTTCTGATCCTATCATCAAAAATTTGGAAGAAGATCATAAAGCAGTTATTGCTTCGACTAATCAAGGGAGGAGTTTAAATACACTCAACCGCTTTTTTAAAATTAAAAAGAACCAAGGCAAGAAAATACTTACCGGTACCAATACTTATAGTTTTGATGATAATTTTAAAATAACTGTCATACATCCAAATCAAGAAAGGCTTCAGGAGCTTCAAGTAAAATGGGACAAAGACCTAAAAAAAGCTAAGAAAAAAGGAGATAACAATATCATTTTCGCTTCGATTAGGAGTCTTGATAAGTCGCCTTTTAATCTGGCGAGTATTGTTTGTATGATTGATTATAAAAGGAAAAGAATTCTGCTGACAGGAGATGCTCGAAGTGATGATATTTTGAAAGGATTAGAAGAAGCTCAATTATTGAGGCGTGGAAAAGTCAATATAGATATTTTAAAAATACCTCATCATGGTAGTGATAGAAACCTCTCTACCCAGTTTTTTCAAAAGGTAAATGCGAAACATTATATTTTTTCAGCTGATGGAAGACATCATAATCCTGACAAAGCCAGTTTGATTATGCTCTTAGATGGCACTGGAAGCAGAGAAGATTTCACCGTTCATTTCACCAATGGTAAAGGCAAAGATGATTTAGAAAAAACCATTGATTTTTTCAAAAAGGAGAAAAGAAGAAGAAAACGAAAATTCAAAATTAATATTCTGGAAAAAAAAGGTGGGTCCTTCAAAATCGACTTGCTGAATAAATTTTAATAAAAATAATTATTCAATCTTTTAAAACCAAAAAACAATGTTAGACATCTATCAACGTATCTGGAATGCAGATCAAAATGAAAATGGTGTTCAGCCTATTTTGGACAATCAAACAGGAAATTCCGAAATCGGATTTGTAAAAGTCAATTCAAACCTGGATCAATCCGATCAAGATTTAAAAGTATTAACAGATTTACATATTCCTGAATCCAAAAAGCGAACGTATAAATTAGGTTTAAAATTATTTGACAATTTCGCATTAAGGGAAAGAGATGAGGAAATGGATACTCCAGAGGAAAGAACAGAAGTACATAATTTCGTTGATGCAATTATCGATACTGCCCCTATGCAAGTAGCGCGCGAATACGTTGCACAGCAGACGGGTTCAAGTGTAAGCCGTCAACGCTGGTACAATACCTTAATGGAAATGTGGTTTAGAAAATATTCTATGGGCGGAGATCCTGACCTTTCAGGATTCGAACATGTCATTATTGGGGAGCAAGATGGATCCAAAGCTAAGGGATATCATTTTTGGTATAAATATTATCTGGATGATGGCTTTGCCAGAGAACAAGATGGACAATTCGATAATTCTTTTCCAGCATTAACTGATGACCGTATCAATTATGCTGGCGAGAAAGCAACAGGTAATCAAGCTCAATATCCAGAGACCGTCACTATTTCCTATCGTTGGTTTGCACCAGATTATGAACGAGAAGCATTGCGTCCTCTATTCAAGAGAATAGGAGGCTTTTTTGTTGGTTGCAGTATCGAAGGATTACTGGCATTAGGTACAGTGCGAGGTCATCTAGGTGCTAATGCTCCTAAAAAAGCAATCATCAATGGCGCTGAATATGATATGAAACTTTTCCACAGCAATAATCGAAGACACATCAGAACTTTTTATCCCAAATTCTTACGAGGCGTAACAGCACCTGCCCCACCAATAGTCAATCCTACCCCTACCCCTCCTACGCTTGGCACTAGCGATATTCGGATAGTTGCGGCGCTTATTAATCCTAAAGGAAATGATGTCGGCCTGGAAAGTATTACGATTATTAATACCAGCTCAGAAGCCTTGACCCTTAATAACTGGCAGATCATTGACAAGAATGACAAAGTGAGCAATTTTTCTGTTTCAGAATTAGGTGCAGGAGATACACACAGAATTACCTTAGACGGACGCAAAGCCCAGCTTTCAAATAAGGGAGGCATTATTAAATTGTTGAACGATCAATCAAACATCGTTCATTTGATTTCTTATAGCAAAGATCAAGTACAAGAACAAGGAAGGACTTTATTGTTTTAAAACAAGTCAAAAAGTATATACCTGCAATTGGAAGATTTAATTCCAATTGTTAGGTATATACCTTCATCAATTAGCAAACCTCAAGGATGAATTCAAAATCTTCAGAATTAGCAAGAGACTGAATATTCATCGTTAGCCCCCTCGATCCATTCAAATCTGGCCAATCACAATAAGAAGCTGTATAAGTATCTCTATTGCTAAATAATTGTCATAATAATTTATGATTAAAACTGTATTGGTGATATATTCCATTTATTTTTACGTTCAACACCTTCTTTACTGATATGAATGATAAAAGAAAATTGTTGGCTTGTTTGGTTTTACTTTCAATCCCCTTTTTGGTAGAATTACCAATGAGCTTATCTGCAAAAACAAGCCCTTTTCATTCTGAATTAGAACTAAGTCAATTTGAGATCATGTCAGATTCTCTCTTACCTGAAGGATTTAATAGTTTGTTCGCTGGTTCTGGAGCATGTAATGAATGTCATGGTTTTGATACGGCCGGAATAGCTAGTGTTGATATATTTGGAGAAGATTTAAACTTAGTAGACGACTGGCGCGCAAGTATGATGGCCAATTCTGCTAAAGATCCTTTCTGGCGAGCAAAAGTCAGCCATGAAGTACTCTTATATCCTCAACATCAATCAATTATTGAAGATAAATGTACTTCTTGTCATGCACCGCTCGGACATTTCGCAGCGATACATGATGGTCAGCCACATTTCTCAATGGCTGAATTACAGAATGATTCTATTGCACTTGATGGAGTTTCTTGCCTGGCCTGCCATCAACAAGGTGTAGAAAACTTAGGTGATTTAAATTCTGGACATTTAAATTTTGATACGGCTAAAGTCGCTTATGGCCCATACATCAGTCCATTAATTAGTCCAATGGTGATGGCAACAGGATACACGCCAATTTATAGTGAGCATATTAGTGATGCTGGAATCTGTGCTGGCTGTCATACCTTAATTACAGAAACATTAGATTATGATGGAAATTTCACCGGAACGAAATTCGTTGAACAAGCTACTTATCATGAATGGCTAAATTCGACCTATGAAGCAGATAGTATATCTTGTCAGTCCTGCCATATGGAAGCTATAACAAAAGGACAAATCATAATCGCTGCTGGTTTCGAAACCGAGCCTCGAAGTCCTTTTTATTTGCATAACCTTTCGGGAGCCAATGTTTTTATGCTCCAATTATTTAGAGATAATATTGAAGCATTAGGTCTATCTGCAACAGAAGAACAATTTGATCAAGCGATATTGGCAACAGAGGATATGCTTTATAATAAAAGTATTACTTTGGATCTCAATTTTTTAGATCGCACTGCGGATACTGTCTTTTTTGAAATGAATATTGCAAATATGGCAGGGCATAAATTTCCTTCTGGTTATCCTTCACGTAGAGTTTTCATTGAATTTTTAGTTAAAAATGAATTGGGTGACACGATTTTTATCTCAGGAAAAACAGATGAAAATCATGAAGTAATTGGACACGACATCAATTATGAGCCGCACTATGACATTATCCGTTCTGAGGAAGAAGTTCAGATATATGAAATGGTCATTGCAGATGTGAATGACGAAGTAACAACTGTTTTAGTAAGAGGTGAATATCCAATCAAGGACAATCGAATTCCTCCAGTAGGTTTTGTCTCAGATCATCCATCTTATGATACTATGAAAGTGGCAGGTTTAGCTGATTTTGATCCAAATTTTAATAAAGCATCCGGAATAGAAGGAACGGGGGCTGATAAACTATTTTTTCATATTCCTTTAGATGAAGAATATGGAGAACTCGAAGCAAGGGCCCGGGTCTATTATCAAACTGCACCACCAAAATGGATGAAAGAACTTTTTGATGAACAATCAGATGAAATTGATGAATTCCTTGCTCTATTTGAAGCTGCGGATCGCCAACCTTTATTAGTAAAAGAAAAAACTGTTGAGGTAGACTTTTTTCTTGAGGCTCAAGATTTATCTAAATCCTATGATTTTGCGCGACTTATTTCAAATCTTCCTAGCAATAAAACAATACATGTTCAATCTAATGAAATCCATACTTATTCTATTTTTGATTTGAATGGAAAATTAATACAAGATAAATCTAATAATTCTGGAGACTATAAAATTCCATTTGAACACAGAAGTGGAACATATATTATTCAATTTGTTAATCAAAACGGAGATTCAATCACAGAAAAAATCATCATTTTATAAAATTTAAATTATGAAAAATCTTTACAAAATTATTTTTTGTTCTTTAGCAATATTCTATTCCCCTGGAATATTTGCCCAAGTAAGTTTTACGAATATGGGAAATAGTTTAGGAAATATTTCTGGAACATCCTATGAAGATTGTGCAGTAGATATGAATGGTGACTTCTTGGATGATATTGTTCGGGTGACAAATAATCGTATGTATATTGATTATCAACAAGCAGATGGTTCATTTATACAAAACGAATTTCAGATAGACTTCCAAAATTATCCTTCCTGGAGTATTTGTGCAGGAGATATTGACGGTAATGGATTTAATGATCTTCTTTTTGGAGGAGGGCAAGCTGTTTCATTTATCTATGCTAATGCAGATGGTTCTGCTTATACAGAAGATTATCATAGTGCTTATATTTTTTCTCAGCGTTCAACGTTTGCAGACATTGATAATGATGGTAATCTTGATGCTTTCGTTTGTCATGATATAGATCAAAGTCATCCTTATAGGAATGATGGTTCAGGTGTACTTACCGAAGACCAAACCTTAATTGAGACTCTGGATCTTCCTGGAAATTACGCAGCAATATGGGTAGATTACGATAATGATTGGGATACCGATCTTTATATTACTAAATGCCGACAAGGCTCTTCCCCAGGTGATATCGAACGTACCAATGCCATGTATCGAAATAATGGTGATGGAACCTATACAGAAGTTGGAGCTGAGATTGGTCTAGACGATAATGCACAATCTTGGGCTACTGTTTTCGAAGATTTTGATAATGATGGAGATTTTGATGCTTTTATTGTCAATCATGATTTTCAAAACCGTTTTATGGTGAATGATGGTACCGGTGTTTATACAGAAAGTATCATGACTTCAGGTTTAGCAGCAAATGATCTTGGCGCATGGGAAAATGCATCAGGAGATTTTAATAATGATGGCTATATAGATATTTTTTCTGAATTAGGAAAAGAGTTATACCTCAATAATGGAGATATGACTTTCACTGGTTATGACCTTTCTTTTGATGATGGTGGAATTGGGGATTTTAATAATGATGGTTTTTTGGATGTGGTTAGTGGAAATTCTATGTGGCTTAATGATACCAATGATAATAACTGGGTAAAAATTAATACCCAAGGTATTTTTAGTAATAAAAATGGAATCGGGGCAAGAGTAGAAATACATGGTGAATGGGGTACTCAAATACGCGAAGTTCGTTCAGGAGAGAGTTTTAGCCCGATGAGTTCATTGACCGTCCATTTTGGCCTGGGAACAGCAACAGCGATTGATTCGATCGTGATCAAGTGGCCATCAGGAATTCTTACTACTGTAGAAAATCCTGATATCAATTCAACGCATAATATTCCTGAGACAGATTGCTTATTGGCATCAACTACTTTAATGGTTGATGGAAATACAGAATTTTGTGAAGGGCAGTCCGTGGAGATTTCTGCACCAGCAGGATTTGAAACATATACTTGGTCAAACGGAGCAAACGCTCAGAGTATTATTGTTACAGAGGCAGGTAGTTATAGTGTTGTCCTAGCAGATGAAAACCAGTGTATTTCTCTAAGTAATTCTGTAGTGGTTTCTATCATTGAAGAAACAATTCCTACTATAATGTTAGAAGGAGAAAATGTTTTTTGTGCAGGAGAATCTGTCATCTTAAGTACGGATAGTAATGCCAATCCAATCTGGTCGAATAATGAACCGGGGCAAAGTATTACTGTCACTGAAACTGGGACTTATTATGTTCAGGCAGATGGCCAATGTACAAATGACCCTGTGGTTTCAGAGGAAATCAGTATAGTAGTATTGACTCCAGAAAATCCAATCGTTGAAGATGCAATTATTACAATGCCCGGGCCAGCAACAATCAATGCCACTGGAGTTAATTTAGAATGGTATGATAGCCCTACAGGAGGCGATTTAATCGGAACAGGAAACAGTTTTAATTTTGATTTTTTAGAAATGGACTCTACGATTTATGTAGAATCTCATACCATCTCAGGGGGAGCATTACAGGATGGAGGAAAGCCTGATAATACTGGCGCAGGAGGACTGCCAAGTGTCGGTGCTTATAGTTTCTTTAATGTTTTCGAAACATTTACAATTTTAACGGTTACCGTCTATGTTCCTGATAATGCACCGGAAGGAAATCGAGATATTCAGTTGGTAGATGAGAATGGGACTGTTATTGTAGAAACGACTGTAAACTTAACGAATGGACAACATGAAATAGAATTAAACTTTGAAGTACCTGAAGGTGAAGATTTCTCATTACGTTGTCCTCAGAATAATTTATTTAGAAATAGTGGCAGTGTTAATTATCCTTACCCAATAGGTGATGTTGGAGAGATTACAACTTCTTTTTATGGAGATGATTTTTACTATTATTTCTACGATTGGAAGATTCAAAAAGAAAAAACAGAATGTGTTTCTGAGCGTGTAATTGCAAATGCTTTTCTCTTTCTCTCAACAAATGAATTGGAGGGAAGCTTAACAGGTTTAAGCATTTACCCTAATCCTACTCAAGACGAAATAAATATCTCGTTTGAGGCACTGGAAGATATGGACCTCTCATTCAATTTGTATGATATAACGGGACGCAAAGTTATGCCTGTAAAAGAGGTTTCAGTTAGCCCGGGAAATCAAGTAAGGAATATAAAATTAACAGATCTTCCGAAAGGAATTTACCATCTACAGCTGAGTACTGATGGTCGATCAATTAGTCAAAAGATTGTAGTTCAATAGTGAACTTGATATTGAATAAACGATAAAATTATTTTGTAAAATGCCGATCCAAATTTAACTTGGATCGGCACTTTTTTGCTCAGCTTATGCCTCTATCAATTGTTAACTAGGATATAAAATTTAAACAGGCTCTTATACATGCTGATCCAATAGAATGGTATTCCCGTCCGGGTCTTTTAATATAATGTTTGCAGGTCCTGAACCATTGGGGTCTGTTTCCTTTTCAATTTCAACTCCTTTGTTCTTCAACGCTTCTTGGATTTGCCTAACATCCTGATAGGATTCAAGCTTATTGGCATTTTCATCCCAGCCAGGATTAAAGGTGATAATATTATCCTCAAACATCCCTTGGAATAAACCGATGATTGTACTATCATTTTTCATAATAAGATAGTTTTTCTCCATATCACCAGCGAATTGAGAAAAGCCAATATGTTCATAAAACTCTTTTGAAGCTTTAATGTCTTTTACACTTAGACTGATAGAGAAAGCACCTAATTTCATTGTATTATTTTTTAAATTAAAATTTACGCTTGTCTGTTGTGGAGTCAGATGATTTCGTTTGGTCGAAAAAAATTAAACATGGAAAGGTTTACTAAACTAAGCAAGATAAAATAGCTCAGCAAGTTTAATAAACCACCAAGCATAGGAAATCTAAAAATCAGTTACTGTAATTTCTACAAGTTGTTCATTTTCGATGGCCAAATGAAGTAAACTAAGTATTCCTGCAATACGTCAATACGATTCATAAAGACTAAAATTATTAAAACTTGCTAAAAAAATGAACTCTAATTAGTCTTTCAGCTTCTAATTATCTTCCTGTAAAGTGTTCAAAATGGCATCCTTTATTGGTTCTTCAACAAAGCTCAGTGAAATGATAAAAGCCAATACCACTACGACCATTCCAAACATAAATATAGTATACGATGTCCGTAATAATTTATATTTCCTCGCTAGAACCACCCCTAGAAAATAAATGTCATCAATCAAATTAGAATATAAAAAATTAGCATTTTCCATCAGTTTATTCATTCCCCAATGATAATCTTCACGTTTCATTTTATGAAAATTTCCAAAAAACAAAAGATTGGTTTTTTGATTTTCAATATCTTCGCGAGTGAATAATCCATCTGACACATTAGGACGAAGGGAAAGAATTGCAAAAATTAAAGCGCCTAAATTAACCGCCAGTAAAATAATTGTAGGCAAAATCAAATGCCCATTGGTATCTAGTTTTTGCATCAGACTTCCTAAAACAACCGACAGAATAATCGAATTAATAGAGATCATAATATTGGCCTTACTATCCGCCATTCCACTCAGGTCGAGGTGATTTTTAGAAGTAAGTCTAAACATCGTTTCGATACCACGTTCTGGTCTTCCTTCCGCTTTTTGCAACTTCTTCTTCATGGCTTTTAATTGCGCCGCTGTAACCCCCAGATCACTGCTTAAGCTTTCATCAACCATTTTTTGAAGTTTATTTAACCGTTTTTCTAATTTGGTTTTAAGCTTATCTCTTGCAGGCTGCAAAACTTCTTTTCCATAGTTCGTATGAAATTCATATTTCAAGATGGCTTTTAGATAGCTCTGTAGACTTTCAACTTCCGATTGTTCTTCTTTTTTTACTGCTAATAGTTCTTGTCTTAGCAGATCCAGCTGTACTCTAAAATTATCCTCTTTGACAACAGTCTGTCTAGCATCCACTAATACTTTTTCTATGTTCTCTTTGGGTTTATTGCCTACCTTACTTGCAAGGATACAATTCAGGATTTTATCTCTTTTCTGGGGAGGTACATTTTCCTTATTTAAAAATGTAGCGGCGATTGCTTTACTTTCTTCATTATGCCCAATATAGGCATCTTTATACCCTGTATTATGAAACCAAGCGGCAATCTGAACCATCTCCATTTCCTCCTCGCTGAGCTGATCATGCGTCCCAATTAACCGGACTGCTTCAACAATCGCCTCCGTATGTTCTAAATTGTGAAATATTAAATCTGAGGAAAGCTGATTTTTCAGAATGTCTGTAGCATGCTGTTCAGCATTTTTCAAGAGCGCATTATTTTCCATTCGTTTTTGCTTTGCGACCAAGATACGTCTCTTTTTGCAATCATTATAATATTAAGGTATGAGGCTTATGGCGACCGTTCCTACGGACTCGGGATCGGGTGATCACTTCGCTTGAGAGACGCAGCTTTTGGCTTGCTTACACTATTTTGATAGCTTATCTTTGCTTTTATCTAACTATTGGGGGATTACGGATTAGTCTTTATCTGCTGGACTTCGACGAATATTTAACAGATTGACCACACAACTTTCCATATTCCCAACGGTTAATACAAATTCTTGTTTTGTTTTCTCGCCATTTGAAAACACTGCGGGCTTCCATTCAGGCATTTTATTAATTGTTTCCAATAATAATTCATCTATCTTTTCATCTTTAGAAGTTTCGATTACAAAAGCATCGGTTATTTGTCCTGCTTCATCAATCGTAAATTTTACGGCTGCTAAACTGTATCCCGTGAAACTATTTTCAGGAATTTTGTCAATCGCATTATGCTTCAAGTATTCTTTCAATTGCTCTTCTCCTCCAGCATATTTTGCTTCAATTTCAGGATCGACTGTAAAAGTAAAAGTCAGCTCCTTCGCATCATTATGTTTTAATGTATTATTAGGAATGTACACAACTTTTACAGCAATGTCTTTACCCGCATCTGCTGTATTCATGAACTCTTTTTGCTCCTGGCTTAGGATATCATTTTTACTTATAGCCTTCCTTAATTTTCCTTTATAAGTCGTCAATATCTCAACTGAAATATATTCTTTTACCCATGAAGGTTTATATCTCCAATTTAGATCTACCAAAGTCTGGGCTTCCCTTAATTCTTCACTCGCAATTGAAATATATGGGTAGACTTTATTCACTTGATAAGTCATTTCATTTGTCAAATCATCCTGCGAAGAGCCGAAATAAGGAAAAGCTAGGCTAAGAAATAAAAGTACAAGCAATTTATTTTGAACGTTTTTCATCCTACTAAATTATCATTTTTTTATCAAAAATGCTTAGCCCAATTAAAAAAAATCACATAATAGATCGACTACATTCATTATTCTTAATCAGGTTCTTGCTTTTCTTCAATTCCCTTCTTCTTTCAACTTCCAATTCTCCCAAAAGAACCTATAAGAATAGGTTGTTTGATGTGTTCTTGCTAGTTTTTTATGGAGATTACTCATTAATTGTTCAGCATTTGGAACAAAATGATGAAATTGGACTTGAATATTCTTAATCTTTTTAATCCTATTTGTGGTGATAAGGTGATCTAATAATTTATATTCTCCTCCTTCAATATTGATTTTCATAAGATCAATCCACTCAATATTATTATTATTCATATATTCTTCAGCCTCTATCAAGTTTACTTCAACCTGGTCTTCTCCTTTGCCAAAAGTAGAGCTCGAATCCTCTCTACTACTCATCATTAATTGTTCATTACCATCTCCTAAACCAAAGTCAAAAACCTTGATGTCTTCATTTTTTTCGAATCGTTCATTTATTTTCAAAACAAAATATGGATGAGGTTCAAATACGTGAATCTTACATTGATAACGAGCATAAATATCGCTTGCCCATTGTCCCTTATAACCTCCAAGATCAAAAACTACAGAATCTCGCTCTAAATCAGGATAATTCGTCCTATACTGTTTTTCTTTATCTAATTTATTCCACTTTTTTAATAAAGCCGTCCATTCCTTATCTTCTGAAATCCGCTTGCCTATTCGTCTTAATACGGAGGATGTTTTTAATAAAATATTAGCTAAAAAATTCAAATTTGATGCTTTTTGGTTACGAAGATATTCAAAAATGACTGCTATTTTTTAAACAACTTCTATGAGTGATCAGAGATATTACACGAAATAAAACTTATTCTGCTATATTACAAATATTCTCACTTCTTTCACTCTATAGAGTAATTTTATTTGCACTTACTTTAGATATCAAGACAATTATGACACTTTCCAATTGGAATAACCTAAACTATTCAGTTCTATTAAAAATACTTCTTTCATATTTATAAACGATATCTCTAATCTTCCCAAAACTATTATCTGGTAAATTACAAAACCCAAGTGCTCCACTCTTCCTTAATAGCTATTTTTAATTTTTCTTCTTGCTCATATCATACTTGCAGTTAATGGTATTCCAAACACCTCCTCTCTCCTATTCGCATTATATATCGTTTCATATTTTTTGTTTTTTTCATCTATAACTAAGAGATGAAACTGGTTTGTAGATTGGCCACTTCTCTTTTAGCTTTTCTGTGAATACGCTAAAAAATAAGCACCCGTTTATACCAAGAATAGTTTTTAGAATATACTTTAAAGAAGTAGACACCTGCTGGAATGTCATCAATTCTTGTTTCATTAATTCCAGCTCGTAATTCATTGAATTTCATGATCACCTTCCCAGTAGAATTGATTAGTTCCGCACTAAAATTTCTTTCATCGGTTTCTTTTAATTCTATATACATTCTATCTGAAGCCGGGTTTGGCCATATCTTACAAAAAGTATCAGCATTCTGATTCCTTACGGGAACAGATTCGTCTAAGGTGAATTTTAATAGCGCCGCCCGATTTTGTAAATCGGTAACCTCGTTCAAACCTGAAACATCAGAGGTCCTGCCACTGTCATCAGTAATCACATAGAAAGACTTACCGTCTGGATCAATGACCATATCACGATAGCGATTAGGTGTGTAGAAATGCTGCGTGGTGTCACCTATAATATCCGTTCCATTTTCGTCTAATTTTAAGCGATAAATACGGCCTCTTTTCAAGCTTACAACCAGTAATGAATTCTTCCAAGCAGGAATAGCATCACTTCCATAAAAACCTATACTTGATGGAGCAACATTTGGGCGGCAAACCCAAGCACTACTACAAGCTGGATCGTCGAAATCAAAATCGTCGGGCACTGCAAACATCGAAAACAAGGGTTCTTGATAGTTAGCAACCATAAAACTACTCTCTTCTAAAAACGTGACAGGCGGAGGGCAAGAGCCAAGTAAATAATCCCAGCTTTGACAATCCGGTGCCGATGACCAATTACAGTAATCATAGGCCTGGTCATCTTGGTAGCCTGCCACATTAGGCCAACCGTAATTGTCTCCAGCATAAATAATATTTACCTCATCATCTGTTGAAGGCCCGTGTTCATCCGAGTATAATAAACCATTATTTCCAAAAACGATACCTTGAGCATTTCGATGGCCATAGGAATAAATATGACTTTGTACCCCCTCAAGAATTGGATTATCAGTTGGAATTGAACCATCTGTGTTCAGCCTTAAAATTTTGCCAGGATAATTTGTCCAGTCCTCTTGGTCGATTTCTGTCTGGGTAGGTAATACTTGAGATAAGATGGCATTACAATAATTACCACCTTGATTCGATCCCTGGTCACCGATAGTATAATAAAGCTTCTCATCTGGACCAAAAATAAGCCTTCCTGAATTATGATCATTACTGGAAGGAAGGTTATCAATAAGGGTCATTGGAGATGACAATGAACCATCATCTGCATTTATTTCATAAGTAAACCGAACTATTTTCTGCTTCCGTTCTCCCTGAACAAGATGAGTATAAGATACATATACATAAGGATTATCGTTTAGTAGATCATCATGGAGCGCTAGGCCAAGTAGTCCATCCTGAAATGCCGTAGAGGATAAATCAGGAATTTGAATTAATTCATCTCGCTCGGCAGTTTCGGGGTTTATTCTTACAATACCATTTTTTCTTTCAGTCACCCAAAGGTATCCATCTGGGCCATAATGAAGATCCCAAGGCTTACTCAATAAATGGTCAGGGCCAATGGGCGTCATAATAAAGGATTCATTTTGTGCGGGACTAGTATAGCCTATTGGAATCAATAGAGTGAAGAGGACGGCACGCAATAGTTGTTGGGGAAAGCTCATAAATAAATTGTGATTAATGCTGAATTGGTAAACAATCAACTTTATTGATAATAATGAACCAACTTCACCATTATCAATTGAAAGTCATAATTTTAGGTTACCTGATTTTGACGCTTTATTTACAATATGTCTTTTAAACTTTCCTGATTTATACCGTTTATTTATTCGATTTCACTTTTAGAAATATCAGATATAATTTTAATTCCACTTTTTTTCATAAGTTCACTGGCATTAAAATCATGGCAAATCCCTGGTTGAAGTTCATAGCTAAAAATCATTGAATCATCTTTAATCTCACTATTAAAACTATAATTTGTAACTAAACTTTTATGCTCCGATAGTTTTGCAAGTTCAATATCATGTGTTGCAATAATTCCTGAGGTTTTGAGCTTACTTATTTGACTAACCAATGAAAAGCCTCCTTTATGCCTATCTTCTGAGTTTGTTCCTTTAAACATCTCATCTAAAAGAAAAAATACATCGTGGTTATTAATGATCAGTCTTAGCATTTTTCCTATTCTATCTAGTTCTGCATAAAAAGAAGAAAATCCTTCCTTTAAATTATCTTGGGTTCTCATACTGGAATATAATTTCAGATTCGAAATCAGTCCATTTTTCGCACAACAAGGTGCTCCAGCTAAAGATAGAACGATGTTAACACCTACCGTCCTTAAAAAGGTACTTTTCCCTCCCATATTAGAACCTGTTATCAAGACTACATTACCTTGTCCTTCTGAGTGAAAATTATTACAAACACGTTTATTGGCATTAATTAAAGGATGTCCTAATGATTCAAAATGTACATAGTTGTTTTTTTCTGTTATCTCTGGAAATGTATATGATGGGTTTGAATAGCAAAAACCTGCGAAACTATTTATTACTTCAAACTCACTCACTAATTCGGCCCATGATTTCAAAAACATTTTATTCTTTGATTTCCATTTTTCAGTTCCAATAATCAAGTAAATATCTAATAGTAAGAAGCTATTTAATATAGCATAATAAGGATTCCCTTTTATTGGCATCTTTATCTTATTTACACCTCTTTGCTGAGAGAAGTCTAATAATTTGCAAACCTTTTTAATTTCTTTGAATGCTGAATATTCGTTTTTAGATAGCACTGATTTTAACTTCACTAATTTTTCCGATTTGAAACTTTCACTTTCAATCTTATTGATAAGTGTCTGATAACCTCTTAAGGTGTTGATATTCTTTTGTGAAGTTTCAACGATATGATCGGCTATGGTTTTTACTTTTTTTAGAATGATGTAATTAACAACTAAAACAGCAATCAAAAAGAGAATATAAATATATCCGTTTGATGAATCCATATTGCTCATGGAAAGATATACGCCAAGCAATGATAGAGCCGAAAGAACTATCGCAATCGCAATATAAATAAACCGATGTTTTAATAATACGATGGGAGCCTCTACCCATTCTAACAATTTATAATAATCACTTTTTTTGTTTTGAAAGTGCATGCCTGAAGCTTGAAAATCTTGTCTCCAATCTAATTTTTGAGACAATTCTTTTATGGCTTTTTGTCTGTCTCGTATTTCATCATTAGGTGCAGGTTCAGATAACCATTCTGATAAGAGCATCATACCTGACTCTGTAGTTGTCCTATTAACTAATTGAAAAATAGAATGTTGTCCGAAAATATCTAAATCAGAGGTGTACGGGTGATTTTGATTAATAAATTGATGTCCGGTATCAAATTCTTCCAGATTACAATTTTCTCTTAGGATTTCAGATTCATTTATTTTTTTCAGAAATGACGTATGCTTACACAGGTAATCTATTTTATTATAATGCGTAATAACTAAAGCAAAAAGTATTATTGAAATAAGAAGAACAATAAAAAAGGGCGTAAATAATTTGGTACTAATCAGGTATATAAGAATGATACTTGAAATGACAAAAATAAATAATCTAAGAAATGATATTCTTTTCAATACCTTCTTTAAGCTTAATATTTTAGTATCGTATGTTTTTATATTTTCTTGGTAGATTTCCATTAATTATAATTCAATTGTCTGAGTACGATATATTTTTATTGTCAATGTTGTATCGATGTAATTTAATACATTTTATCAAATGATTTTCCATTGAATTTGCATACACTCCCTCCTTCCGTTCCGATCCACAATCTACCTTTTTTGTCTGTATAAATTGTCCTTGCAAACATACTTGGAAGCCCATCTTTCAATGTATAGTTTATTAGTGTTTTGCCATCATATCGCCATATTCCCGCATCGCGATCTCCAAACCAAATATTACCATCTCGATCTTCTGCTATTGCAAAAACATGATTTAGGGTCCCTTTCGGAGAAGTTATACTTCCACTTTGGCCTTTTTTATCGTTGACACCCTTTTTTTCCGTGAAATTAATAGTCGTATTCCCATCATAGCGTAAAACCCCAATTCCATTATTTCCTATCCAGAGATTTCCTTTGCTATCTTCGAAAAGACTACGAACGTGATAATTTAATCCTCTTTCATTGATAAAGGTGAAAGACTCCCCATCATAACCTATTACCCCACCATAATTCGCCATCCAAAGCATATTATTTTTACCTTCACAGATTCCAGTAACCGTGCCCGTAATACTAAATGATTCATGGTCTTGATCTAATATTGGGAATTCTAATAATTCTAAATTTTGGCCATCATATCTATATATACCTCCTTCTATTTCTCCATTAAACCATAAATCATTTGCTTCTTTTTTCCATTTACTTTCTGGAGTTATACTTGGCATCAAATTGCTTATAGCCCTTTGAATAGTAAATTTTTTCCCATCATACTTACTTACACCATATCCAGTAGCAAACCAAATATTGCCTTGTTGATCTTCTTGAATTGTTCTGATTTGATTATGGCTCAAACCATCATCGGTCGAGAAATAAGCAAATGATTTCCCATCATATCGGCAAACACCTTCATAGTCACTTCCAAACCAAAAATTGCCTTTACTATCTTCAAATATGGAACGTACCATACTATTAAATCTTAATCGTGGTTGGGTATCTTTTGTTTCGACATTGCTTTTCATTGATACCTTTTTCGCCATATTTACGTCCTTAAGAGAACGTTCATTTATACAGGAAATAAATATAAAGATTAACGAGAGTAAAAGCATCATTGATCTGTTTTCTTTTCTTTTTAATGCCTTCATCTTAATAGTTTTTTATTTCTTGATTTTGTTTCTATCTATGATGCTTAGAGCATGTATAGGATGGTACGATATTTAGGGGCAGTTATTGATTCCCTATCCCTTAACCGGATGATCTTATACAATGTATGCCTTGAATGGGCACCAAATTCCTTTCAATATAAGGAATTATTTTAGGATGAGCATTCCTAAAACTTGAGTAAGCAGAGCGTTCTCTTCTCACTCAATTAAGTTCTTGTGATTAGTAAGCCGCAAGGACGCATTGGATGACTAATGGTCCGGAGTCGGTGGGACTACAAATTTGAAAAGCACAACAATTTTCATTTTTTAAAGTAACTCTTTAGAGACATGAAGGTTCATAATACATTTTAAGTATTCGCTAGTTTTGAGTAAATGTCTAAACTAATAAATTCTCCATTTTTGATTTCACAATCTTGCATTGTTCCTTCCAAATTGAATTTTAGTTTTGCTAGAGCCTTTTTACAGTTTGTATTTTTTGTTTCTACAAATCCTTCAATTCTATGTAATCCAATATTTTTAAATGCGTAATTAAGAATGAGTGGTATTGTTTCAGTCATTATTCCTTTTCCCCAACTTTCCGGTAACAACCAAAACCCAATTTCAGCCTTTTTATTTTCTTTGCTTAAATTATTCAAACCTCCCGCGCCAAGAAATCTTCCATCAATTTGTGAACAAACAGCCCACCAAATTCCATTTTCGTTTTTTTCAAGATCAGCAAACCATATCATTTGTTCTTTAGTTGCTTCAATGCTATCGAAACTAATGCCATAATATTTTATGATTTCGGGGTGAGATAGTCCTTTAAAAACATTTTCTAAATCTGAATCAATGAATTGTCTTAGGATTACTCTTTCAGATTCCAGAGTTGGAAATTTATCTCTCATATTTGATTAGGGTTTAACTCTAAGTAAGGTTTACAAGTCATTGATTTTATTAGCATTATGTTTAGGAGTTACTTTCATCTTTTCATTTAACTTTTATAGGTGTACAAATTTCAATAAGAATTCCATTATTATCTTTTAGATATCCAACTTTTTGTCCCCACGGTTTTTGAACGATTTTTTCAAATTCAATTGCACCTGCATCTATCGCCCTTTGAAAATCTTTTTCGATTTCTTCTGTTACAAAGGCCATTTCCATTCCCAGTGGCTTTTCGTTATTTTTAATCTTTTCAAATCCCTTTTTGAAATTTGATTTCCCCAATGCAATTGAGGCGAAAGCAATAGTTGTTTCTCCAGTTATCAGTTCGCCGTAGTCGTTTTCAGGTGTAATAAATTTTCGATTGAATCCGAATGCCTTTTCGTAAAATTGGATTGTCTCTTCCACATTGTCTACATAAAATATAGTATATCTGTATTCCATAAATCTTTTAGAATTTTATTTTTCTTTGAACATTACTGTACTTCCAACTCCCCCTATTAAATGAGTTTTGGTTTTGAATCTCGGCATTCGCTTATGAATTTTAAATTGCCAATTTCGTAAGATCCATCTTCTATTTTTAAAACATTCAAGGTTTTATTCAGCGCCGCTTTTAATGCCTTTGGATCACTTTGTTTCCTGCTGGCTTTTCTTCGAATTCTTTACAATCTAACCTTATATCTTGGCTTTTTAATTTTTGATTTAATAGGTTACAAAAATGTTTATTTTCTCTATCTCCTTTATAGTGTTGACAATTAAAGCAAGTCCGTTGAACTTGAATGATTCCTGTTTGATTCAATTGAAATATTAATTTTGAAATAGTATCAAATAAGCCTACCAATTCTTTTTGGTTAAAATTAGCTAATGAATTATAAAGTGGTAAAGAATATTCGGATAAGTCATAAATTATCTGGCTACTTTCATCCGTTACCAATAAATTATATCTTCTTTTATCGATTGGAGAGAAATCTTTTTCTAGGAGTTTTTTATTGAGTAGCACCCGTATTGCATCACTTATTGTTGCCTTTGTTACATTAAATTCTTTAGCAATATAGCTTACATTGCAAATATCTTCACGATGATTAGAGACAAATAGAAGTATTTGGATTTGAATGGGGCTAATTCCATATTTCTTAGCCTTTTCCCAAAGTAATGATTTCAAAACCTCTGAAATTCGCTCCAAACCATTCAATATTTTATCCTCTATTTTCATATCTGTGAATTATTAAATATAATATTAAGATTACTGTAAAGTTAGCAATCCTATTTTAAAATAACTATTCACATCCTTCCATTTCTATTATGAAGTATCCTTTTTCATCAATATCTTTTTCCCATGCTGGCTTGAGTGTTTCAATGTGACATAATCGGCATTGCTTAGAAGTAATCGGCTGCCCTTCTTGTCCTTTCGTTTTTAGATAGTCTTCTCCATATTTATAAATTGTAGCTGTATCTTTTATCTCTACAGGTGCAATTATGTCAAAATGCATAACGCCTCCATCTTTTTTAGGAACGTAGGTATCCCATACGTTTACTTTTTTAGTTGCTTGTTGCATACTTTTTTGTGAATTTAAGGTTTGAAAAGCAACAACTATTATGACAATAGCTGCTAGGGTAATTATTATATTTTTCATTTTAAGTTAAGGTTGAAGATTAAGAAAACCATAATATTAGGAGTCCTAACATTATGGTTTAAAAAATATTTTAGCCTTTGACATCAGCCATAGAAGCACCGAAATTGAGATGCAAAACATTCCCGTTTGGAGTTAGTAAGGCAGGAACAGATTTAATTCCTATTTTCTCTGCCTCAGAGATTCTGCTGCGGTCATTCCCAATATGAACAACTTCAACGTTTGATTCTCCGATTAAATTGATAATGTCTTGCTCAGCGCTTACGCAAACGGGACATCCTGCATGATAAAAAACTGATTTACTCATTTTTTTGATAAATTAAATGATGATTGCAAAATTGCCAATACAAATATAGGAAGGAATCCTAACTAATGCAAATATTCTATAATTTTGCTTAAGCAAACATTCTCAATATTTAATTATTCTGCTTTAATGGAAATCCATTTTACTATTATTCTAATTGCTAAGGGACAGCGCATCAATTACTATAATAAAATCGTGCCTTCCCACATAAATCGGATGCTGATTATACCTTATCCCTACAAATCATCAAATATAAATAATTGATAATCAACACAGTGCAAATCATTTAACTTTAATAATCACTATGTTTCATAAAAAATACTACAATTTGCTGTAAATCGACAGATCAATTCCTTATTTTCATAAAAGGATTTCTTACTTTTGTATGAACAAATCTTCATATTATGAGAGTATATTTTGATAATGCAGCAACTACCCCTATTAGCCAAGAAGTAATTGACGTAATGACTCAATGTATGAAAGAGCATTATGGCAACCCTTCCTCTATACATGCAGATGGACGAAGAGTTAGGGCGGCATTGGAAGAAGCTAGAAAGAAAGTAGCCACTTGTATCGGTGCATCTATTGGAGAAATATTCTTTACCTCTGGTGGTACAGAATCAAATAATATGGCACTAAAATGTGCAGTAAGAGATTTAGGAATTACCAGAATCATCTCCTCTCCTACTGAACATCACTGTATCCTACATACTTTAGATAATCTGAAAGCGCATCATAATGTGAAGATTGAATTCCTTGATGTCTGCCAAAAAGGTAAAACAACTGTTGAACAAATCGAAGCATTATTAGCAAGTAGCGCAGAGCCAACTTTGGTTTCCTTGATGCATGCTAATAATGAAATCGGGACGATGATAGATATGGATAAAGTATCTAAAATCTGTGATCAATATAATGCCTTCTTTCATTCTGATACGGTTCAAACTGTAGGTCATTTTCCTATAAATGTAGACGAATTTAAAATCCACTTCCTATCTGGAGCAGCTCACAAATTTCATGGGCCTAAAGGAGTTGGTTTTGTTTATATCAACGGTGATGTGTCTATTAAGCCTTTTATTGATGGTGGATCGCAAGAGCGAAATATGAGAGGTGGAACTGAAAATGTATATGGAATAGTTGGGCTAGCTAAAGCCCTGGAACTTTCTATTGATCATATGGAAGAACGTAGAAATCATATTGAAGGGCTCCGAAACTATATGGCAGAACAATTAAAAGCTAATTTTCAAGATATTCGATTCAACGGAGATTTTGATGGTGAATGCCTTTATACTGTATTGAGTGTTTCTTTTCCTCCTTCTCCCAAATCTGAAATGTTGCTTTTAAGCTTGGATATTTCTGGCATCAGTGCCTCTGGAGGTTCTGCATGTAGTAGTGGCGCAGAAGTGGGCTCACATGTCATGAGTGCTACTAAAGCGGCTGAAGGTAGAAAAACCATTCGATTCTCTTTCTCCCATTATAATACAAAAGAGGAAGTAAACTTTGTGATCGAAAAATTAAAATCATTAATTCCGCAGTTAGCGGAGACAACATAATGTACTGAGATTGAATAAAATTATTTTCTAGTATTCATCAATCTTCAGTACCATATGAGTATCTGAAAGCAATCGCTGCACTAGCTCCTGCTAGAAAATTTGCGCCTATAATTATCAAGCAATTCATTGAAGTGTTTAGATCATTAATTAAAGTCGCAATTGCAACAGCTGGATTGAAACAGCCATAAGTGCCAAATCCACCAAAAGCATAAGCCATTCCAGTTACCGTAAGTCCTATTGCTATTCCATAAAATCCATTCCCTTCTGTACTTTTTGCAGTAGCGACGTTTAGTATTACCCAAACCAATGCAAAAGTTCCTAGAAACTCTGCAACAAATCCTTTTAAAACACTTGTATTTGTCCCTTCAGCTCCGAGATCAACTGGATTAGCACCTGCTTTTTCAAAAACATATGCTCCTATCAATGCAGCTAGTATGCTTCCTAGAATCTGCGCGCTTACATATCCTAGAATATCAGAAGATGCAAATTTGCCTCTTATAATAAATGCTAGCGTAACAGCTGGGTTATAATGGGCTTTCGAAACATGTCCACCAGCATAAATGAGTCCAATCAATGCCGCACCTATAGCCAAAGGAGGGAGATAGTTGCCCACGGGATTATCATTCACAACACAAATTATGGTTAGTGCCAGAAAAAAAGTAGCAATAAATTCAACTATATATCTATTCATGATAGCGTAAATTTGTACCTCTATTCAATTCTTTCAATTTTATTTTCCAAATATATTTTTGTCCACTTATTTTTTCTATCCCTTTATTATACTTTTACCAAAAGTACTAAAACTTCAAATATTTTTAATTCTCTAAACAAAAAGATTCAATGAAAATCGCAATTATTGGTTATGGAAAAATGGGAAAAATGATTGAGCAATTAGCTCAAAATATGGGACATCAAATTGTATTAAAAATAGATAAAGATAATCCAGAAGAGTTTAATGATAATAATTTAAAAAACGCAGATGTAGCTATTGAGTTCTCAAGGCCAGAAGTAGCCTTTGAAAATCTGTCAACATGTATACTAGCAGGTGTTCCTGTAATATCTGGAACAACAGGATGGCTTGAGCGAAAGTCAGAGATTGATTTGCTTTGTAAAAAGTATAATAGTGCTTTTTTGTACGCTTCTAATTTTAGTATTGGTGTAAACATCTTTTTCGCTATGAACCGTTTTCTTGCTAAAATGATGAATCGCCAATCACAATATAGCCCTTCAATGGAAGAAATCCATCACACTCAAAAATTAGATGCACCTAGCGGAACGGCGATAACTTTGGCAGAGCATATATTAGAAGAAAATCCGAGGAAAAATGTTTGGATTAATGAAAAGAGTACCTCTGTTGATCAACTTCCAATTATAAGTAAGAGAGTTGATCATGTCCCTGGAACACATACGATTTGTTATGATTCTGAAATCGACTCCATTGAGATTAAGCATATCGCTCATTCTAGAGAAGGATTTGCAAGAGGAGCAATTCTTGCTGCCGAATGGATTATTGGAAAGAAAGGATCTTTTTCTATGAAAGATATTTTAGGTTTCTAAAATTATTTGTGAGTACATTATTGGAAAATTCCTTTAAAATGATGCTCACAAATAATTTTAGAACTCTAGGTAATATTTAAGTTTTATAAACAGATAGACAATTGCTGATTTTTTCTAACAGATCATCTGGTCCAAATGGTTTACCTACATGATCATTCATACCAAATAATTTTGCTTTTTCCTTTTCAGTTAAGAATGCTGAAGCAGTCAGCGCGATAATAGGTACATCACGTTTTCTTGGATCTGAGGACTTTCTAATTTCAGCAGTTGTCCGGTATCCATCCATTTTTGGCATTTGAATATCCATTAATACCAAATCAAAATATTGTTGTGAATAACAATCCAATGCTTCCAGACCATCATCAGCGGTTACGACTTCCATACCTAATTTTCTAAGCATTTTTGCGACAACTAGTTGGTTAATTTTATTGTCTTCAACTAATAAGACTTTATTTCCAACTAATCCGCTATAGTCATTTTCTTTAAGCGTTTTCTTAGGTTTATTATTATTAACTTCAACTACTTTATATGGCAAATGAACGGTAAATATTGTTCCTCTTTCGGGTACACTATCAACTTCTATTTTACCATTTTGAAGGTCGACTAATCTTTTAGTGATTGCCAGTCCCAATCCAGAAGATGCATAACCTTCGAATAAATCTTCATTCGATGTACTAGAAAATTTACGGAACATTTCTTCCAATTTAGTAGAGTCAATTCCTTTTCCTGTATCTTCAACGACTAGCTTAATAATAGCTTCATTCTTATTCAATTCCTCCAATCTAATATCTACATCTACTTTTCCATTATTTGTAAACTTAATTGCATTGCTCACGAGGTTGGTAAGAATTTGATTCATCCTAGCAGGGTCACCAAGTAATACTTCAGGAATTTTCTTGTCGAAACTACATTTTAAAGCCAGATTTTTATCATTTGAAGGCAATTCAAATCGGCGATTAATTTCTTTTAATATTTCTTTTGGATCAAACTCTCTACTTTCAAGTGTCAATTTACCTGCTTCAATTTTAGAGAAATCTAAAACATCATTAATAAAGACAACCAAATTATTAGCTGAGAACTGCAATGTTCTTAAATGTTCTTGTTGATCTTCTCTTGGATTTTCCGAAAGCAATAAATGCGTCAATCCAATAATGATATTCATTGGTGTACGCATCTCGTGACTCATTGTCGCTAGAAAACGCTCTCTTGCAAAGGAAGACTGCTCGATAGATTCCCGATCAGCCATTTCTTTAACTAGTTTTTGGTTCAATACATCAAGGCTATCATTTTTTCCATTCAACTCTTTATTCTTAGCATCAATTTCAGTTTTTTGCCTTTCAATCTCCTCATTTTTAACCATTAATAAATGATTGTCTTTCTTCTTCAAACGGTAACTATTATATAATACGCCCATTAACAGTAAACCGAGACCAACTAAGGCCATTAGGAAATAACTGATTTTAGAACTAAAAGCTTGTTCTTTTTCCAAATCAGAAATCTTTTGCTTTTGCTTTTCAGCAGCAAATTGAGAATCATACTTTGTTGTCAACTCCAATAAGGCAGTAGATTTTTCTTTATTAAAGATCACCTCTTTATTATTGGCATAAGCCAGTTGAAATTTATAGGCATTTTTAAAATCTCCAAGGTCTTGATAAGCAATAGATATATTGCGATAAATATCTTGAGTCCCCGGTTCGGCGCCCACATCTCTTAAAAGTTCCGCACTCATTGATAAATGCTCAACTGCTAATTTTTTATTGCCCATAGCAGTGTAGATAGAACCAAAGTTTTGATGAGTTTCAGCTAAAGATAATTTATCACCTAAACGTTGACGTATTTTAAAAGCTGATTCATTAGCATCTAGAGCTTCTTCCAATAATTCTTCCTTATCAAAAGTATTTGTTTTCGCCTGATTCCAATAAACCAAAGCAATATTATTATAATCCCTAGAAATATTAGGAATATCTTGCATCGTACTATTCAAATCAAGTGATTGATTATAATAAGCGAGTGCGCTGTCTGAGTCGCCCATTTCACTGGCGATTTTCCCCATATCACTAGCTAGACTTGCTGCTTCTGGCAGTTGCTCCATCTCAATACGAAGCTCCATCGCTTGGCCAAAGTGCTCTCTAGCTTTTCCATATGTTTTCTTAAATAAATATACATAACCTAAATTCTCATGAGTCTCTGCAGCCCCATTAAAATCTGTAATCTTATTTCGAATCTGTAAAGCCTCATCTAAGTTTTTCAGCGCACTATTCATATCCTCCTGAAGAAAAAATACACGCCCAATATGGTTTTTTGAAGTAGCTATGCCTTTTTCATCATTCAAAGTATTCCAAATGCTAAGGCTTTCTACAAAGTATTTCATAGCATTTTCGTAATCATACTTATCTAGCATTAACAAGCCAAGATTATCAGCAGCACTAGCCATACCCGATAAATACTCTTTGCTCTGTGCTAATTTATAAGCCTCCAATGCATATTCCTCTGCAACCATCGGTTTTTTTTCCAATAGCATTCCAGCCAAATCATTAAGTGCATTTACTTTTGAATTTCCAGTGGATTGCTCAACCTTTGATTCTAATTCTGTTATGGATTGTTCTTCTGCCTGAAGGGCTGAAAAATAAGATGTGCTCAGTACCAATAAAAAAGTAAAGATTTTTTTCATAGGTAAAATAGTGTGAATCAGTTATTTAAGATAGCCCGAATATTTATTATCAAAATAATTTGTAATCTTCTGGCCTCCTAAAGGGTTACAAAATATATATTTTAATAATATATAGGCAAAAATAATGCCGAAGGAGGATATTCAAGTTCTAACAGGAAGTTGTATATAACGAATAAAGGAATAAGAGAAGTAAAACAAAATCAATATAGTAAATAATAAGATAGATAAATTAACCAATATTAAATCAGATGACTGAGTCCCCGCATATAGAAATATCTGAACACTTATAGAGTAAAATATATAAAATGTGGTAATTAGCTTAATTCTTTTCATTTGGTATTTAGGCCTAAAGAAAATTATGAACAAGCCTATAGTCAGGAGAATATATATAATTAGAATTAAGCTTCCAAGGATGATCTGTTCTCCGCCTGTTAGAAAATACCCTAGGGTATAAAACAAACCTAAGAGGAGTAATGAAGCTAAAACAGTATTTCTTTCAACAGAAGAAAAATAAAATATCAAGATCGAAAAACAGAGCGAAAAGAAGAGGTTGGCTAATATAAAGCCCAAAAATATGTTTAGATCAGCAGCTTCTTTTCTTATATTTTTAACATGATCAAATGCATGAAATAGAAACTGTCTTTTGTAAATAAGGTCAGCATCTGTAACAAATTTTTCAGGTTCTATTTTCTTGTTATCCACAATATTATTTGCAAGCATCATGCTACACAATTTGTCAGCATTTTCCATTTCTTCTTTATAAAATCGATCAAAGTATATCTTTTGGATAATCATTGGATAGAAATCCACGATTAGGCTTTTTGAGTTCTGTGGTGAGTCAAAATAATTAAAAAACATCACTGAATCCAATCTATTCAATCTTCCCTGTTCATCTGCTTTTTTAAAATATCCGTTACATTTTCTAAAGACATATTCTTCTAAGCCTGTATTTTCATCATTAAATATAAACAGCCGCTTTTCTTTTTCTATTTCGTCTAAAAGTATCTCGGTGTAATGGATATAATCAATATAAGCTTGCTTTTTAGACGCGCCAATAATTTTGAAAAAGTTACTCAATAATTCCACCCTTGGGTGATCACGCTTACCTTTTCCAAAACTGCCGGTACTCTGTTTGGTCTTTTCTTTATTAGATTCGATAAATGCACGTCCCGCAAATCGCGCTCTCCATTTCGCTTTTCTATTGACAATTGCCACTTGCGATGTATCATTCACACTATTATAAGCATTCAATGCTGTAATCTCATGATATTGAATCAATTCATCAGTAATAGAAAAAAATCCTAAGTCATATAATTGTTGTAGATACTTAATATATGTATGGTATTCATCATCGCTCAAAGCCTCAATAAAAGACCGTAATCGTATATATCGCTCATACCTGAAGAGAAACCCGCTTGCAAAATGGGCATTATTAACCCTTAATGATTTTTTTGAATGCTCTTTTTTGGCGTTTTCAAATTCGCTAATAATTTCGTTTAAAGTTTCTTTTTTTAATGAATTAGAAAAGTTTTCTTTTTTAACAGCAAGGTTTTCTGCATCTTCGATTTTATCAACAAATGCTTGCTGTGTTTTATCAAGACCTGAATAGATTCTTTTTTTCACATAATCATTTATATCTTTTTCAGTTTTATCAGCTCGTGTCCTTATAATTTTATTATTTACTCCATGCTTTTCTATATACGATAAATAATCTTTAATCAAATTCAGTTGTTCGTAGGATTCAATAGGTGCTGTGTTATAATAGTTTTGACCGTGATGAAAATTTGCAAATTTCACATCTTTGAAATCAAGTTCATGTAACTTCTTAGATAGTGCTACACCTGCATCGAGATATTCGTCAGCATGTTCTAATAGATTGTTTTGGTAGTGTGGAAAGTATGAAGGAATATGAAAATTATTATTTACCAGATGATTATGACTATTTCTAAAATTGCTAATCAAATTAGTCCGGTTAATAAAAGACCCGTAATGAAAACTAAAAACCGAAGTAAATAAGATGAACAAACAAAAAAAGTATATACAGAAGGTTTTGAAAAACTGATTCCATTTTAAAATTTTAGTTTTGTATTGGTACAATCTTGTCGACCAGAAAAGGATAACAATAATGCTCATCCCTGCTGTTATATAAATATCCAGATTACTTCCCCCTGATTTTTCATATACTTCTGTATATAAGGAGCGAGGGTAGAAACAACCAACTGAAAAAACAAGGGCAACGATAATGATTGAATAAAAAAGTAGGTAATGTGCTTTTGTACGCCAAATAGATGGCTTATTGATCAATAATCTATGATCCAATTTATTCAAAAAATCAGGAATAAGTTTTTGAAAGAATTTCATTTGCCTATATTCTATTCACTAGCGAGAGAAGCATTAATATTCTAGCTACTTATTTTTAATTGATTATTAACATTGATATTCTCAATATGATCCTCAAGAAAGAATTTCTTAATAGAGGTACTAATATCTCTGAAATAGGATAAATCGATTTCGTTCTTAGTACAATAAGTTAAAAAATCACTTTTACTGATATTCCTATCCACATATAAAATATAGTGAATACCATTATGTTCTAATCTTTTAATATTGAAATCAGAGACTTTTTGCTTCATCTGGATAAGTCCAAGATCACAAGAAAACTCAAAAATATTATGCTTACGATCAATACCATAATCTTCTAAGTCTCCATTGTATTTAATGTCGCCTTTGTCCATTACGATTATTTTATCTGCAATACATTCGATCTCATGAAGATGTTGAGAGCTAATCAATACACAAAAAGGATCTTTAAAGCTGTGCGCTAAATGTTTCAAATCATTTAGAATCAAAATTTGGGCAGATACATCCAAATTAGCCAAAGGCTCATCAATCACCAATAAAGCGGGTTTCCAAACCAGCGCTTTTGCCAAAGCAAATCTCAATTTAAATCCTCCAGAAAGTTCATCCCATCTCTTATCAATATGCTCTTGCAGTCCTAATCTAGTAATGATAAACTCGACCGCCATATCATTCTTTTTACCGTGTATACCATGAACTGCAGCGGAGTAATGTAAATTGTCCTTCAATGAACCAGACCATTTCTCTGTAATCTCTTGTGGAACATAAGCGGTCTTATGTTTGATTTCGGGCCAATTTAATTTAGATTTTTGATTTTTTTGGAAATATGGAAACTCCAAAAGGCCATCATCCTGACTTATTAAACCCGTTATAATTTTAAAAAGTGTTGTCTTTCCATTAGCATTAAAACCTACAATTCCAGTGATTTCGCCTAATTTGAATTCAGCATTGATCGGTCCTAAATGGAAACTGCTAGATTCATATATTTTATTTAAATCCTTAATACTGACAACAACTTCATCCTTTTTCTTTCGTTTTTCATAAGTGAGGTTAAGCTTTTGTTCCAGTTCAACGATCTTAGCATTTCTGCTCTCTAAGTTCTTTTCTTCAAAATCAGAAACAATCTTTTCTACTACTTCAATCATCTCCGTTTTCACTTTTTCCTTATTGCCTGTACCTAAGGAGGCCGTATAATTCAAATCAAGAATAAGGGATTGATTGACTAGGTTTAGATCAATAGCATATTGGGAAGCAAATTCAAAAAGGTTGATTGATTGGGCCTTTCCTGATCGAATTTTTGATTTCAACTCTTCGGCGATATTTACTAATTCATTACTCATATTAGGCTGCTTCTAATTGTTGCATCATAGAAAAAGTCCTTTCAACATCATCAATAATATTAAGGATGTTCATCAATAAGCGATTTCGCCGAATATCTGCATCATCATAGCTGATTACATTTTGTCTGATTTCTTTGTTTAACCGATTGTATCCACCACAATGTATAGTCACTTCATTGAGCAAGTCATTGTCTTCGCTAAATTCATTAACGAAGTCCATAGCACGTTTGATAGCCTGATCTATATTAGCATTGGCTATTAACATCCGTATTTCCATCTTGCGCTTTACAATACTCATGGAGTGTTCGTAAAATGTTTTTTATCCCTTATAAATAATCCGAAAAGTAAAATGACAAGTCATTATCGTCAGAAAACCTCCTACTTACTTAGGTATAGTTTGAAGTTGTTCAAAAATAGCTCACTAAACTACGAAACGATCTTTTACCTCAATACTTCCTTATAAAAATCTCACGTAGCCTGCTACGCAGCGATTTTAGAGCCTCGTCTTGAGGCAAAATATCTATTTCTCGTAATAGCAGCCATTTTTGAACAACTTCTTTGTTTTAAAAGAAGTTTTCTCAGTATTAATCGACTAATTTAAGTCATTTTATGTATAAAGGAAATATTTTATACATCATTTTTAGAATAAAACTATAGTCGCATTTAATTTACATCCTTTAATAAGTAATTAAGCACATAATAAATCTATGATTATCAACAATTTATATTAATTGTTTTATCAGAAGGGCTTTCGTTTTATTATTTCCAAATAGAATAATTATATTACCGTCCATTAATTAAACATTCAAAACTCCCTTATGGAATACAAATATCTCGGAAAATCAGGCTTACAAGTTAGTGCGCTTTCTTTTGGCTCTTGGCTTACCTTTGGAAAGCAAATAGGTAATAATATCGCTGAAAAATTAATGGATCTGGCATATGACAATGGCGTCAACTTCTTTGATAATGCTGAAATCTATGCAAAAGGAGAATCAGAACGCGTTATGGGCGCGATACTGAAAAAGAAAAAATGGGATCGAAGTTCTTATTTGGTATCCAGTAAAGTATTTTTTGGTGATGGTGGAAAACTCCCTAATCAAACTGGCTTAAATCGAAAACATATTTTCGAAGCATGTGATGCTGCACTTCAGCGATTGAAAACAGATTACCTTGATCTTTACTTCTGTCATCGACCGGATAAAAACACCCCCATAGAAGAAACTGTTTGGGCGATGAATCACCTTATACAACAAGGAAAGATTCTTTATTGGGGAACTTCAGAATGGTCAGCCCAAGAAATTATGGAAGCCCATATGGTTGCAAAAGATTATCGGCTAATTGGCCCTACAATGGAACAACCTCAATACAATATGTTTCATCGCCGAAAAGTTGAAGTTGAATTCGATCAAATTTATAAAACAGTAGGTTTAGGAACAACGATTTGGTCACCATTGGCTTCTGGAGTCCTAACAGATAAGTATATGACAGCCTTTCCTAAAGGCACTCGTCTAAGCATGCAAGGACTCGATTGGTTAAAAGAACGTTCTCTTACGCCTGAGCGATTAGAAAAAGTAAGGGCCCTCAATGATATTGCGCTTGAGATGGGAACTAGTCTTGCTAAATTAGCAATCGCCTGGTGTGCAAAAAATAAAAATGTGAGTACCGTAATATTAGGTGCATCTAAACTGAAGCATCTCAAAGAAACGTTGACTGCTCTAGATATCATTCCATTATTAACTAAAGAGATAGAAGAAAAAATTGAAAAGGTCTTAGCGAATAAACCACCAGCACCGATGTTTTAGGGACACGGAATAGTAATTATTTTTTAGATCAGAGGTCGAAATATGAATCATTCCGAATTTTTGAAAATCTATAAAACATAATTTCTGACGCTGAAAGACGCTGATTTATACTGACCGAAGTAGTTTGGAGGAATCCCAAACCACTTCGCGTCAGGTATATATGATTAACTATGATGCAGCGTTTTTCAGTGTCAAATAAAAATAAGGTAGGACTTATGTTTCTCCTTCATCAATTCTATCTAATTGCTTCGATTTCAGTGAAGCGATACAAGTACTCTTAGGAAACATAAATTTCATAACTATAAAGCACTATTACTAGGGACATTCACTTGAGATACAACTGGTACCACCCATCCTCTACTGTCTTCAATTGTCTTTGCTCTCAATCCATTAATTTCTGATTTTGCTAAGGCCCCAACTTTTCTTTTTTCTAAAGCTGGCAATTCAAAAGTATCTCCCTTATACGTAAAATCTGCAACATGCGCTACAACTGCAGCAGTCCCCGTTCCAAACATTTCTTCTAATAATCCAGCTTTATGTGCATTTACAACTTCACTAATTGCAATCGGACGTTCTTCCACTATATATCCTTTATCCCTAAGGATGTGAATAATAGAATCTCTGGTAATACCTTTTAGAATAGCGCCATCTGTAGAAGGTGTAATGACTTTTCCATCAATAACGAAAAAGATATTCATTGTTCCAGCTTCCTGAACATATTTGAACTCATGACCATCCATCCAAAGGATTTGATCAAATCCTGCTTCATTTGCCAGTTTAGCAGGTAGTAAAGAAGCGGCATAATTACCAGCCGTCTTTGCCTCTCCTACTCCACCAGGTACCGCTCTTACATATTTATCAGCTACCAAAAGGCGAACAGGTTTTGGGTAATAAGGTCCGACAGGTCCGGTGAAAATGACAAACTTATAAGTGTCTGAAGGTGCTACACCAATAAATTCTCCATTTGCAAACATGTATGGTCGAATATAAAGCGCTGATCCTTCTTTTTGAGGAATCCATCCTTGATCTAGATTTACCAATTCATGAATAGCTTGTTGGAATAAATCCTCTGGTACTTCAGGCATACACATTCTGCGGGCCGAAGCATTCAGTCGTTCACTATGTTTTTCTGGACGAAGAAAATAAGGTTTACCGTCTACACCTTTTGAAGCTTTCATACCTTCAAAAATCGCCTGGCCATAATGAAGTACTAAGCCTGCAGGGTGAATTTGGAAATTCTGAAAGGGAATAATTTGCAGCTTGGTCCATTTTCCATCGATATAATCAGCAGTAAACATATGATCTGAAAAAGTACGTCCGAAAGGAATATTTTCAAAATCAACAGAAGATAGGAGAGATTCTTTTACTTTTGTTATTTTTATATCGTAACTCATATTTGGGTATTTGGTTTATTACAAAAATACATTTTTTTAATCATTTATTCTAATTTAAGTGTATTTTCGTCTCATATTATAATGAAAATTTTTTAAAAACATGGATTCAAAGAATGATATTTCGTTAGATAACTTTCTGGACTTTCAGATATTTGCCCCGAATGATCAAAATAATGAGTCTTTTGATTCAGATCACAGCAAGGAAAAGACAACTTTGGTGATTTATGAGCCAGTCAACGAGCATAAAGAATTAGAAACTTTTTTAACAAATATCCTTAAAGCTGCTAAATTAGATATTTCAAAGGATGTAAATTTACTAAAAACAACAGCAGAGTCAGGTTTTAGTTTTATCCGCTTAAAGACAAAAACTTCGATTGGAAAAGTACTCATATTTGGAATTCCTCCTAAAAAATTGGGGATTAATCTTGATTTAAAATTATATACCTCATTAGAGTTTCAGGGCTGCATCTTTTTATTGGCCGATAGTTTAGCTACAATCCAATCTAAGGTTGATAAGAAACGTGCATTATGGACTTGTTTACAACAAATTTATTTAACATGAAGCAATTAGTTTTTGCCACCGGTAATGTCAATAAGATCAAAGAAGTCAAAGAGATTTTAGATGGACAGTACGAAATCATTCCAATGAAGGATATTGGATGCGATGAAGATATTCCAGAAACCAGCCCGACACTTGAAGGCAATGCACTACAAAAAGCAAGGTATCTAAAAACAAACTATGCGGTTGATTGCTTTTCGGAAGATACGGGATTAGAAATTGATGCGCTGGATGGAGAGCCTGGTGTTTATACAGCCCGTTATGCTGGATTGCCCAGGAATAATGATAACAATATAAATCTGGTTCTAGAAAAACTTCAAAATGTATCCAACAGAAAGGCTAGATTTCGAACAGCTATAGCTTTGATTATCGATGATAAGGAATATTTATTTGAAGGTATAGTGAATGGAAAAATAGCTACCACCAAAAGTAGTGGGCTTAAAGGCTTTGGCTATGACCCCATATTTATTCCTGATGGATATGATCATACTTTTGCTGAATTACCTTCTAAAGTAAAACAAAGTATCAGCCATCGTGCCAGAGCAATAGCAAAGCTGATTGATTTTTTAGAAAAATGATTTGTATTTCTTTTTCCAAACCACTTCAAGGTCAGTATATCTAACATTTTCTTGATTTCATCTCTTTTTATTTGGTTCTCTAAATAGGAAATATATCTTTGGCAAATATTGAAATCGTTTTGAAACGGCTTATTCGGCTACGAAATGATATTTCACCTCAATGCTTCGTTATTATTAATACAAATCATTATGGCAGTTCTGGAAATTAACAATATTCTTAAAACTTATGGTAATATCGTTGCTGTAAACAACCTAAACCTACGTGTACAAGAAGGGGATATCTTTGGCCTCCTGGGACCAAATGGAAGTGGCAAAACCACTACGCTTGGAATCATCCTAGGAATCATTAGAATGGATCAAGGGAACTTCACTTGGTTTGATGGTAAATATGGTAAAAAAGCCAGGTTAAAGATTGGGACACTCTTAGAAACTCCAAATTTTTATCCCTATATGAATGCGGATCAAAATCTCGAAGTAGTGGCACATATAAAAGGAGTAAAAAATCCTGTATTTGATGACCTATTGGCATTAGTCAATCTTAAACATAGAAGAAAATCTCCTTTTCGAACCTACTCCTTGGGTATGAAACAACGATTGGCTATCGCTTCTGCTATGGTTGGTGATCCAGAAGTTTTAATATTTGATGAGCCAACTAATGGACTAGACCCTCAAGGTATCGCAGAGGTTAGAGAGACGATTAGAGAAATTGCAAACAAAGGGAAAACGATAATCATGGCGAGTCATATTCTTGATGAGGTTGAAAAAATATGTTCGCATGTTGCCATTATAAAAAACGGAAACCTCCTCGCTAATGGAAGAATGGATGCTATAATTAATAATGAAGTCAAAATTGAAATTGCTTCTGCCCAAAATGTAGACCTCCATACTTTACTAGAAAATTTACCTTGGGTAAAAAATATAGCTGACCTCAATGGGCAATTTGAAGTTATCCTAGAAGCGGGTAAAAGTGCCTCAGACCTTAATGTAGAAGCTTTTGAAAAAGGTATTGTTCTTCATCATTTAATTAGCAAAAAACGAAGTCTGGAAACAGAGTTTTTAGAAATAACGAAAAACCAATAATCTTATGTGGTATCTTCTCAACCTGGAGTGGAAAAAATTTAAACATTTCCGGACTTTCAAAGTCATGCTTATTCTGTATCTGATTCTTTTGCCAGTCACCTTGATTGTTGCTAAAGCATTTTTTGGTTATGTCAAACCACCGGAATCTTTTATTGTGTTTGGTGATATTTATAAGTTCCCAGGCGTATGGGCCTATCTGGCATACATTGGCAACTGGCTTTCTTTTTTCTTCCTGGGGTTTATTGGCGTTCAATGCGTCACCATGGAATTCACAAATAAAACCCTTCGGCAAAATATTATAAATGGTATTACTAGAAATGAATTTTTCCTTTCAAAGATACTCCTGGTTGCAACCGTTAGTCTTTTCGCAACGATTTATTTTGCATTGGTAGGATTTTCCTTCGGATTATTAAGTACAGATAATTTGTACTATACTAAAATCGTGTCCGGAACATCCCAAATATTTTACTTCTATCTTATGTGTCTGGGTTATATGATTTTTGGATTATTTCTAGGTGTTTTGATTAGAAGAACAGGGCTGTCTTTATTTCTCTTTTTAGTATACATTATATTTTTAGAGCCAATGCTTAGGTGGGCACTTCATTATCGGTATATTCCTAATAAAAGTATGCATTTTTATCCACTCAATGCTATTGAAGACCTATCTCCTATTCCTATTCCGGATATTATTACAAACCTATCCGAAGAGAATAATCTCAGTATCATATTAAGTCAGACGGAAGCTAGTATCACGACTGTCATTTACCTTAGTATATTCACTTTCATTATTTACTGGAAAATTAAAAAATCGGATTTGTAGGCATCATCAGGAAAACCACAATGGATCCGGCATCCATAAAATACCAAATAGTATATCATAAAAATGATTCAGAAACTAAAAGACTATATTTCGGATCAAGGATTATTTTCCAGTGAAGACAAAATCTTACTAGCTGTAAGTGGAGGAAAAGATTCGGTATGTATGAGTCATTTATTTGCCCAAGCAGATTTGCCCTTTGGCATTGCCCATTGTAATTTCAAATTGCGTGCTGATGCTTCAGACGAGGATGCTACCTTTGTAAAAGACTTGGCTCAGCAACTTGGAGTAAAATGTTTTACCAAAAGTTTCGAGACAGCGCAATATGCAAAAACAAAGAAGGTTTCCATACAAATGGCTGCAAGAGATTTGCGTTATCTGTGGTTAGAAAAAATTCGTAGTGAAAACGATTATGCTTTTATTGCCACAGCTCATCACCTTAATGACAGTACCGAAACGGTCTTATATAACTTTGCCAAAGGTTGTGGTATCCGTGGACTTCACGGTATTTTACCTAAAAGCAATTATATCATCCGACCATTATTATTCGCGGAAGGTTCGGAAATTGAGGACTATGTAAAGGTCAATCAATTAGCCTACCGAGAAGATCTTTCTAATGCTTCTGATAAGTATAGTCGAAACTTTATCCGCCATCAGATCATCCCCAAGTTCAAAAAACTCAATCCCGCTTTTGAAAAGTCTGCCGATGAGACTATCCAAAGACTGAGGGATGTCGAATTCCTTTTCGAACAGTCCATTCAAAATTATAAAACTTTAATTCTCACTGAAAAAGGGCAAGAAATATACATTGACTATCATCAACTCCCGAGCGCTGCCGCATCTACTGTATTATATGAAATTTTAAAACCTATGGGGTTTCATGGTGATCAGGTCAAAATGATACTTAATCAGAAGCATCAAAGTGGCATTTATTTTTATTCTAATTCTCATACATTACTCATTGATCGAGACCAATATATTGTAAGAAAAAAAGAGGTTTTAAAACTAGATCAAATTGATGTTTTAGTTGATGACAAAACAATACTCTTCAATGGTCAAACACTGTCTTGTACTATTTTAGATACTATCCCAAATCCAATTTCGAAAGACTCGTCTACTGCCGTACTTGATTTTGATAAATTAAGCTTTCCACTTCGGTTAAGGCCTTGGAAACCAGGAGATATTTTCCAGCCTTTTGGTATGAAAGGTAAACATCAAAAAATCCAAGACTTTCTTACGCATAAAAAATTGAGTCGTTTTGAAAAAGAGGCGGTTTATGTTTTGGAAAGTGCGGGGGAAATTTGCTGGGTTGTAGGTATGCGAATTGATGAGCGATTTCGGGTGTGGGAAGGTACTGCGGTTTGTTATTTGGTGGAGGGGGGAGTTTAGTTTTTTTTAACCACGGAGGGCACGGGGATGCACAGAGGAATGTATTGAATGTTTTTGTGTTGCGGCTCTGTGATTCTCGGTGGCGGCGGTGGTTAATATATAGGAAAACCACGGAGGGCACGGGGATGCACAGAGGAATGTATTGAATGTTTTTGTGTTGCGGCTCTGTGATTCTCGGTGGCGGCGGTGGTTTAAATATAGGAAAACCACGGAGGGCACGGGGATGCACAGAGGAATGTATTGAATGTTTTTGTGTTGCGGCTCTGTGATTCTCGGTGGCGGCGGTGGTTTAAATATAGGAAAATTACGGAGGGCACGGGGATGCATAGAGGAATGTATTGAATGTTTTTGTGTTGCGGCTCTGTGATTCTCGGTGGCGGCGGTGGTTAATATATAGGAAAACCACGGAGGGCACTGAGGTTCACAGAGTGTACTTCGGATGGAATAAAATAGCTGGAATAAATTTTTAGAGCTTGTTGGAAAAGCTTCTTTTATCGAGTCGAATAAATCCTAGGTATATTAAGCTCATAAAAACAAACATAATCAAAATGGAATAAATGGATGTTGGTCCATTTGAAAAACCCATTTCAATTATAAGATTATTTTGAAGGGTCACTATCGTAACTCCAATTACAGACATTATTAGCGTAATGACAAAGAAGATATAAACAACCTGAGTTTTACATCTCAACTTTCACTAAATCTCCATCCTTATTTTCTACGACATAGGCACCACTAAAACCTGATGAGGCCGCTTTTTTTCTAGCCTTTTCCGCTGCATCAACAGTAGAGAAACCGGCTATATACATTATGGTAAAATCACCGCTTTTACGTTGTTCAATTACACCGAGATCACTCACTTTTGAGGCTTTAAAGAATTGAGGTTTCTTATAGGCTGCAAGTCTAACCATGAACTCATTTTTGTCCTTCGCTGCTGGAGTTTCAGGGCTAGGTTTGTCTTCTACTTTTGTTTTACTTGTTTCACTTTTAGTCGTTTCCGGGGCTACATCTTCTGCCATAAAATAAACTTCGAGGCCATCCGTATTTTCTAGGACCTCATTGACGATGAATGCTTTTTCAAAACCTGCTTTTGCAATCGTCTGTCGAGCTTCTTTGGCTTCTTCTTCACTTTCAAAAATACCCACTCTTAATTTTTTATATCCTTTTTCTGGACGACTATATAGGTTTCCAAACTCATTCAATTTGGAATAATCGGCAGGATTGACTTTTTGGTCTATACCCACTGCTGCTATTTGTATTGCATATCCTTTTTGGGTATATTCTGATTCTTCAGCATCTTCATTAGACCCACTTTCTACATTTTCTAAATTGTCATTACCAACAGAAGCATCCCCATCTAAATTAGGCTTTGTATCATCTGGACGAGTACCTAAATCCGCTTCATCTTTGACCGGAGGGCTTGTTTCTTGTTTATCCGATGGATATATTAATGGTTCACTGCTGATTCGGGTCGTTGAAGGAATAAAGTTGATTATACCCAACATTCCCTTATTCGAACCATCACCAGTTGAAATTCTTTGATGGGTATCTGTAAATCCAACTTTGGAGTATCGGATAACATAGGTTTTATTAGGTAATAATGCTAAGCGATATTCTCCATTCTCATTAGAGCTTGTTTCTAATTTACTGCCATCTTCTTGATTTGTTGCTCTTACAAACACTTCACCTATAGAAGAATTATCATTCCCATCAATGATTCGTCCAAGGTATTTATCTGCTTCTCTAGTCAGGAATATTTCGATCGCTTGTAATTTTTTTCGTCCATCAGAGCTGATAGTAAATGTATTACTGGTAAAGCCTTTTTTAAATACGAGCCCTTCACATTCCAATCCGGGTAATGCCTGAAAACTATATTCTCCATTTTCATTCGTTGAAAAAGAAGCTTCTCCACAAGCAGAGAAGTCTACTGTGGCATTAGCGACAGGAGAATTATCTCTAGCATTTTTAACCGTAATTACAATATTATCTGACAATTGTGCAAACTGGTAAATATCTTCATTCCCCTTCCCTCCTGCTCGATTAGAAGTAAGGTAACCGATATTATCTTTCGCATTATATATTAAACCATAATCATCACGATTGGAATTAATCGTATTCCCAAGATGAAAAATCCGATTCCAAGCGCCATTATTATAATCCGCCTTAAATATATCAAAGCCTCCTAATCCTTGATGCCAATCTGAGGAAAAAAACAAAGTCCCATTTTCAATAAAAGGAGTTATTTCATTTCCAGGAGAATTCACTATTGGGCCAAGGTTTTGAGGGCTTGACCAAGATGAGCCTGCTTTAGAAGTAATATAAATATCATAGCCCCCATAGCCATCTGGTCTGTCCGAAGCAAAATACATTTTAGAACCATCCTCATTAAGATAAGCATATCCAGAGGAGTATCCGCTACCATTAAATGGAAAGGCTTTTGCATCTCGCCATTCTCCTTGCCCTGTGACTTCTGCAATATAAAGGCTTAGTTCAATACCACTAGTAGGAATCTGTCGAGTTCCATTTACAAAGTTATTTTTGGTAAACACAACCCATTTTCCATCTCCTGAATAAGAAACAGGTCCTTCATTATAATTATTTTTATAATCTCCACGAAGAAAAGTCGGTTGTTTCAAATATCCATTATCATCAGTAGAGGTAATAAATAGTTGATTCTTAGCTCTTCCAGTCCAGTTTGAATTATCTTTTCCATCTGTTCTTTTCAAATCTGATCTAGCGGAAGAATAAACGATTTGATCTTTATAAAATGCTGGACCAAAGTCTGAAGCGGATTTGTTGAGGTATTCTTTTTTTACTCGATACAAAGCTGGCACGCCTTGAAGTGAAATCGCATAATCGCAATTCTCGCTATAGTGAGCGCCTACATAAGGATTAGACGCTGCATATTTTGTGAACCAAATCTTAGCCTCTTCATATCTACCTTTATTCATTAATACTTGCCCAAAATTAAAATAAGCATTCGGATCCACTGCTGATAAATCAACTGCTTTCTGATACCATGTAATTGCATCATCTATTTGGTTTAAATGCCGAAAGCATTCCGCCATTTTGTACAGTGCTTCTGCATGATTAGGTTTATTATTAAGTACTGCCCGGTAGGACTTAATCGCTAGATTATAAGCATGTAATTCAAATTCTTTATTGGCTTTTTTAATGCTTTGAGCTTGAATTGTAAATGTAGTAAGCGCCAATACAACTGTGAGTATAGGAATGATAAAGTGTTTCATATGATTGTCATATTTGTAATTTATGAATGAGAGAGGCTTTTATTACTTCGTTTTTAGATATTACTTAAAATTTGAATATCTTTTTTTACGACTGTTTATAAAAAGCTCAATCAATCAATAGTTTTCTCTATAAATGCTAAATTACATCAAAAGATGAATATTTTCTTGAATAACGCTTTATAAATAGGTTTAAAGTATCACATTTAAGATTTTTTTAAACAAAAAGCCTACCTAAAAGCCTATTTGTGTTATAGTATTTGGCCTTTAAGTACTTGTTTTTAGCGAAAAATTCAAATTATTAATAAGTCCTCAATCTCTCTCCTCTTTGTAGGAATGATAATTATTTCAGTATATTCGTACGTTTAAGCGCTTGTAAATTTCAATCATAAACAATGAAAAAATTACTTTATGCCATTCTTTTCTTAATCCTATTTTTTGGAATCAGCTATTTTGTAATAGGACATGAACCAAGCCCAACCTTTTCTCCTGAAAGAAATTATATTACGGATATGGAGGATGAAATCATGTCAAAGTTTTTATTAGCTAAGAATTGATAAAGAAGGTCTTGCATTAGTTGAGCAATGGATTAGAGAAATGAAATAATTGAAGAAGTTGTTCAAAATAAAATTAAAGTTTGAACAACTTCTTCGTATAAAACTCCTAGTTATACCTAACGCGGAGTGGTTTCGGATTTCCCAAAACCACTTCAACGTCTGTATAATAGTCATTTGTTTGCTACTTAACTACTAATTTCTGTGAAAAATTGGTATTCCCATTTAGTCCCCGAATAAAATAAAATCCAGGTGTCAGAAATTTTAAATCTATTGAAATTGCTCCTCTATCAACTTTTTGAACAAAAATTAATTCGCCTTTGGGGCTAAATATATCAATTTGAGTCCCCATATCTAGATGAGCAGGAATGATGTTTAGTAAATTACCTTGTGAAGATAAAGGATTAGGATATATCATTACTTGTTGTTGTGTTTCTTCACAATTAATTTCAATTATGATCACTTTTGAATATTCAAACGATCCATCAGCATCATTCATTTTTAAACGATAATAGAGTAAGCCCTGTTCAGTATCATCTGTAAAAGAATAAGAACTACCTCTGGAATCGCCCATACCAAGCACAGACGTTAATTTTTCAAATGCTAGTCCATCCAAACTACGTTCTAAATCAAAGTTGATAAAATTATATTCTGAATCTGTTTTCCAATTAATAACTATTTTGCAATCTTTTATTACCGCACTCAAGGCTACTAATTCGACAGGTAATAGAGGTCCTGCAAACTGATCCCTCCAATCATCATCGTTTATCCCATCTGTATCAGGTGTTGCAGAGAGTGTTCCATTTACCTCAGGGTCAAATAAATCAACCAAGCCATTATTATTAGCATCTTGCCAAAAGCTATTGGATTGATCAATAAATGGTGGTCTTGTTAATTCATCATAACCAGAAGTAGTAGGTTGATTATCCAACCAATCTGGAAGGCCATCATTATCCGTATCTGTCAAATTATAATGATTAGGATTATTATTAAGCGTCTCATAAATAATCGCAATATCAATAATATCATCTATAGCCGGTGTTTCGCTACTTAGATTAAACCCTTCTGTCCAATCAAAGGCTTCGTCTTCATCAGTATCAATATCTAAATAGTCAGGGATGCTATCTACCAAATCATCATCATCAAGGTTTGGTGTTGTACCAATGTTATTTCCAGTTGTATTATTTAAATTATCATCAGACATATTTTCAAAGACATCAAGGACTCCATTTCCATTTGTATCATTTCCAGAAGGTCCACTTGCTGAAGGGCATAAAGTACATACCCCTTCTATAAAATCTGGTATACCATCATTATCTGCATCTATATCTAAATAATCCGGAATACTATCAGAATCAGAATCAATCGTAGCAGCGTTACTACTATCATTCCACCCATTATTATCCATTGTATCTGTATAATTATCAACGGTGCCATCAAGACTCCCCATACTGCTATTATCTGCATTAGTATTGCCAGAAGCATTTTCAACAACATCAGTTATTCCGTCATTATCCGAATCTAGATCAAGGTGATTGGGATATGGATCATTATCGATATTTATAAAATTAGTCCCTCCCGCTTGCATGCTCTCATTCGCATTTACTCGATAATCATTATTAGAATCTGCTGTAGTTTCTACTAAGGCAATACCATTCGCGCCAACATCGCCAGGACCATCCGAAGCGTTTTCATCATAAATATCAGCTAGTCCATCTCTGTCAGCATCCCAAGGGAGTGCTCCTGTGTCTACCATGCCATCTCCATTAATAGTGCTACCTCCAGCTTCAACAATATCTGGGATACCATCATTGTCCGCATCTAAATCTAAATGATCAGCATATCCATCGCCATCTGTATCAATACTAATTCCAGTAGCTCCGCCTAAAAGATTTCCTAAGGCATCCGTCTCAACTAGAGGCGTACCACTATCTTCATCTCCTATTACATCATCTTCATCAGAATCATATATATCAGAATAGCCATCTCCATCATCATCAATATACCAATCAACACGACCATCACCATTCGAATCTATTCCTCCTCCTTCTACTAAATCAGGAAGGCCATCATTATCTGAATCCAAGTCTATATAATCTGGAAGATTGTCTCCATCCGTATCCCCTGCATCAGTGAAACCATCAGAATTAGTATCTAATAATATTGTAGTGGAAGGATTGACTACATCAGAGTTATCTCCAGCAGGTCCATCGGTATCATTATTGTCGAAACTATCTGCAAGGCCATCTCCATCTTGATCTGTATTATCATCTACTCTTCCATCTCCATCTTGATCTATTCCTTTAACTTCTATCAAGTCTGGAATGCCATCATTATCTGCATCTAAATCTATATGATCTGGAATACCATCACTATCTTTATCATAATTGGTACAAATACCAAAAACATTCAAGCCTCCACAATATGGGAAATCACTATCTTGAAAATTAATTAGCCCATCTCCATCTAAGTCATCGCTCGGATCAGGATAGCCATTAGAACAGTTCCAACCATTTACCCCTCCAAAATAGGTCGCACAAAATCCCATATCTTCATAATCCGGAATACCATCATTATCGTGATCTCCACTATAGTTCTCTACATCATCCGGAATACCATCATTATCATCGTCAATATCGTTAGCATCACTAATTCCATCTTTGTCTGTATCTGGTCCAGTAAAATTATAGCCAAAATTGTTATTCGTATCAAATTGACCTCCAATACCATCGTCTAGAAAAGCTATTTCGAGATTATTTGTCGTCATCAATGCACCACTTGGCAGATCATTTACATCTATTGTAAACAACAAACTGACATTGGAAGCAACATTATAATACCAAGAACCATTAATGTCTGTATCCACAGAATCAACAATTATATCTGTTACATCTATCCTGCTATTATTATTATCATCAATATAAATATAGACTGTTACATTTTCTAAACCACTGTCTCCGGCATCTATAATCCCATCCCCATCTACATCATTGAATACGGTCCCAGATACATTATTAACCGCAGCAGTCAAACAATCACAGCTTTCATAATCTCTACCATAATTATAAGTACCAACAAAATTCACTGTACCCGTTTCCAAATCAACTGTCCATTGACTGTCATCTACAGTACTCGTATTTCCTGTAGCAGCAAGTAACAATCCAAAATTAGTAAAGCCAAAACCTTCAACATCACGTACATAATTGCCATCTGTTTTCTTCAATGTGTCAATCGACGTAGCAATACCAGTGGATTTATCTATAATGACAAGTAAATCAAAGCTTGGATTGTTTGCAATACCATATAAATTACCGTTTTCAGGATCTATAGCAATATCATCAATATCTCCTGGTATGGTGCCTGCTATATCTCGAACTAAAACATAATCTTCTCCTGGTCCAAATGCATCAGGGATGAATGCACCAGTAGAATGATCTATTTGAAACAAGACATCCCAAGAACTTGTCCTATCTGTTCCCCAAAGAATTCCAGAGATTGGATCAAACGCTAATCCATCTACATCATTAAAATTTTCAGTATCTCCTAAAGCAGCACTACTCCCTGTTCCAAAAGTATTAGATGTAGCAGTAAAAACACCAGTAGTTCTATTTATAAGTCCAAGTTGGTTAGCATCTGCCGCATATAATTCTTCACTATATGGGTTAAAGCAAGCAGCTTCTATTGCTGTTCGGCCAGATAAACCGATTAAAAAATTATCGCCAGTTGCTCTATTCATTGCTGAAAGCCCCGAGTTTACACCTCCATCAGACATTCCATAACATAATAATGTTTCTCCATAAAAAGCAAAATCAACATTTGAAGTAGTACCCAAACCAGCATCGTAAGTATAGTATTCACTTGAAGGTAAAGTGATATTTGCCCCAGTAAGCATTTCGCTTTCTGAAAGCACTATAAAGTAACGATTTCCCAAATATGGATTATCAAATTCAACCACTAATCTAGGAGCTGTTCCAGATTCCTGAGCTGACCAAGCCTCCCTTTCTCCTGTCCCAGAAATGATAAATGTAACCGCACTATTTTCATTCCATCCGGTCATCGAATTGAGTTCCGAAACCAATGACACTAATGATGGTGTAGTATAAAAGTTATTATCTGTCCAAGCTGAGGGCGTCCAGGTAACAGAATTAGTTGTAGTATTTCTTGAAGAAATATTTGCATCTATATCACTAAACCCTTGAGAATTAATATCTTTTTCAGCCCATATATTTAAAGCACAAGCTCCAGAATTATTCGCTTTTGCTTCAAATTCAATATAGGCATTAGTAATAGTTGCCCCTTGTGGAATAGCAATTCCATCAAATCGAATACCTACGATTTGTTCATTGGAGCCACTTTCAAAAGCCATTTCCAAGTCAGAACTACCCAGATACATTGTACTATCACTAGTATACTCTTCTGCATCATCATTCTCTGTCTGGACATAAATACTATTCACCACAGTACTTCCAAAAACAGGAAGGCTTATCGTATAATTTCCAAATTCATCAGAAAGGTCAGTATCAATCAATATATCGCTTGTATCCAGGACACTATTATTATTGGTGTCATCATAAGTTCGAATTCTTATAGCAGGATGGTTATAGTCTTTAAAGTTTTTAATTCCATCACTATTGTGATCAAGGAATATATTGCCACTAAATTCATCTTGCGCAGACAGATATTGAGGCAACAGAAAAAATAATGTTAGGAATGACAAAAGGGTAATTCTTGTATTAGCGGATAAATACATCTTAAAGTTGGTTTTTAAAAAAAAGCAAAGGTGACTTTAAAGCTAGGGAGGGGTAATTTGTCTTGTCACAAATCGAGACAATATTCTTTTTTTTCATTTCCAATCATCGTGCCATAAAACAAAAAAGATCTAATTTGTGACAATGAAAAATTCAATATTATAATTTACATTATAAAAAAAATCAGATATTGAATTTCTTCAGAGTAGAAGCCTAATTATTCTCAATTCGAAATAATTAAACAAATTGAGTATCTATACGAAGTCATCATTATATGATAGAATAAAAAAACCAAATCGTGTTATATAATCTCCAAAAAGTGTTAGAGCCTGTTTAAATTTTGTTCGCTTAGGCGAAAAAGCAGGATTTTATGACCAATCAAGGCTCTTTTCGATTGGAATAGCCTTAGCTATTGTAATTAAAAAAGCCGCAGAGTGGGCGAAAAAGACGTTTTTGCAGCCCAGCTAATAATTTTTAAACAGGCTCTAGTTGAATTATTATACTTTTGCGACTTTTGCTTTCAAGTTTAAAAGTTGTTTAACAAATTACGATATTCTTTTATTTTTTAAGATTTGAAAAATGCAAAAGAAAACCATTCAACAAAAGTCGATTAGTCAAATCCATGAATACATGGGCTTTGAAAAACCTACTCATCCCTTAATCACTATCATAGATCTATCAAAACTAGAATATGGAGAAGACATTATAGGTTTAAAGATAAGTTCAGATTAATTGCTTATAATCTTGGATTTAACTATCCACATTATTTTAGTCGTCTTTTTAAGAAAAAAACAGGATTAACTCCTCAAGAATATCGAGATAATTAAAATTCAAACTCTTGAATATTTAGATTAATTTTTTTTTGTTTATTATTGCTTCAGAACTGAAGACTCAAAAAATAATATATGCATATAAAGAAGACTTACTCTACACTTGAAATGGCTTGGTGGACTCGATTTGAGACACTCCTTTTTTTTATTATCATTAGCTCTTGCGTAGCTATTTATTACTTTTTTGAATTAGAATGGTTGAAAATCCCCTGGACGCCCCTCGCCTTGATTGGTACTGCGGTTGCCTTTGTAATAGGATTTCAAAATAATTCTGCTTATGGTAGAATATGGGAAGCTAGAAAAATATGGGGCGGCATTGTCAATACTTCTAGAACATTTGGCATGTTTGTTCAAGATATGCTAAACAATGAATACACTGATCAACCATTTACAGATGCGCAACTTCAACAAGAAATCAAAACCCTTACTTATCGCCATATAGGATGGATGACCGCTTTACGTCATGCTATGCGTATGCCTAAACCTTGGGAAACTACTGTCAATCATAAAACCAACCAAGAGTGGAACATTCGACCTCCGGAGCTTGATTCAACATTGGAAGCAGACCTAAAGCCGTATATCTCTGATGAGGATTTCGAATATGTCATGAGTAAAAACAATAAGCAAACAGCTTTATTATATTTGCAATCTCACCATATTAGAAAACTCAAAGAACAAGGTGTAATTTGGGAGTTTTCATTCTTAGAACTGGAAGGTGTACTTCAAGAACTTTTTACGCTTCAAGGTAAAAGTGAACGCATTAAAAACTTTCCTTATCCAAGGCAATTTGCTACACTCAATCATTTCTTTATGTGGATTTTTGTGCTATTGCTACCCTTGGCTTTGGTTCCTCAATTTGCTGAAATCGGAAAAGGGCTTTCAGATAGCCATTCAATAATCAGTGGCCTGTTTGTTTGGCTTTCCGTCCCTTTCTATGTGATCGTTGCCTGGATATTTCATACCATGGAAAGAATAGGAAGAACGGGCGAAAATCCTTTTGAGGGAACGGCTAATGATGTTCCTATTTCAACCATTGCAAGAGGCATTGAGATTGACTTACGACAAAATTTGGGCGAAGCGAAAGATGATATTCCTAAGCAGTTCCCTGTTAAGTATCATACTCAATTTTAAGCTTGACTTTAGGGACAGCGCATTAATATTTGGTAAAACATAAGAATAAACAAGCAGAAGTTGTTTTAAAATGGAGGTTGAGATTGATTGTAAGTGCTTGATTTTCAAGACGAAGCTCCATTATTTTTTCGTAGCCTTAGCTACGATGAAAATAATTAGCTGAAGTATTGGAGATCAATGACTTGCAAGAAAATCATCTATCTATTTTAAAACAACTTCGCAGTATAAAATTGAAAAAGAATCATTTATTCCAAAAATTGTTTAAATCTTGCTTTATGATTTTTCCCAATAGGAAGCTGTGTTCCATTTTTGAGTAAGACAAAATTACCCTCCAAATAGTTGATGTATTTTCGATGAATGATATAGGATTTGTGGATGCGAAAAAAGTCTGTTTTGTTGAGTTGATTTTCAAAACTTGATAGTGTCCGCGGAGTAAGGTGATAAGTTGATTCCAGCCACACTTTGACATAATTACCATAGCTTTCGAGATAGTAAATGGCTTGGGTATCAAGATTAATATGCCGCTTATTGGATTTTATAAAAAGTTGTTGAGCATTTTCTGTTAAGTTAGAAAGAGGTGGTGGTGGAAAAGTTGCATTTTTTAAAGTGTAGATTTCAAAGGCTTTATTGACAGCTTTAATAAAACGGTCAAAGCGAAACGGTTTCAACAAATAATCACATACATCCAAGTCGAAACTTTCTAAGGCATATTCTTCATAGGCTGAGGTGATAATGACCAAAGGTTTGTTTTGAAGGATTTTTATAAAATCTAAACCTGATAATTTAGGCATGTTGATATCTAAAAAAAGAAGATCAACTTCCTCCGTTTTCAAGATTAATAGTGCTTCCGTGGCTAGGTGACAATGCCCAATAATTTCCAAAACATCCACATCTTTAGCATATTCTAAAATGACCTTATGGGCAAGGGGTGCATCATCTATGATAAGTGCTCTTATTTTCATAATTGATTAAGGTTCACAGAAGCTTCAAAAAAATCCACCTTCGTATTGGCTGTCAATTTATATTGATTGGGATACCGTAATTCCAAACGCTTCCTCAAATTTTCCAAACCAATGCCTGCAGGTTTAGTAGAGCATTCTTCAAAAGAATTGCGGCAGGTAAAAGTCAAACTGTCGTCCTTACTTTTCAAATCAAGGTGCAAAAAGCAATCATTTTCAGCATTCTCAATCCCATGTTTAAAAGCATTTTCTACGAATGTAATAAAAATCAATGGTGGTATAAAAACCTGTGGATCAGCTATCTCTTTATCAAAACGAAAATCTAGCTTTTTATGCAGATTAATCTGTCGCAATTCGATGTAGTCTTTGATGTATTTAATTTCTTCCTCCAGGGGGACAAGGTCTTCTTTACCTTTGTAAATCACATAGCGCATCAGTTCCGACAATTGCAAAATAACCTCAGGAGTATGTTCATCTTTAGTAATGCTAAGCGCATATAAATTATTCAAGGTATTAAAAAAGAAATGTGGATTGATTTGTTGTTTGAGTAAATTCAATTCTGCTTCTGATTTTTCTTTTTCCAAATGGGCAATTTGCTGACTCTGTCGAAACCATTGATTGGAAACGATCACCGGTACAGACAAAACGATAATTATCAATGCACTTGCACCGCCATCATTTGCAAAGATATTGGAATTCGGAAAATAATTTGCTAATTCCAAACTTTCAACCATTGGAAGCCTTTGAATAAAAAATACGAAAATAGGATAAAAAACCAAAATCGTTCCTGCTACCGAAAAACCATAATGGACGATTCCTTTAGCATTCAAAAAATGAGGAATCAGAACATGTTTATTGATGATATAATAAAAATAATAAGTCGCTATAATGATTAAGTATTGTAACAAAAAAAGAAATGTATAGCAAAGTACCCAAAACAATGATAAATCATTCTCCTGACCTAGTCTAAATCCCCATTTCACCGCTAAAGATATTGCCAATAGGACTAAGATTCTTGCAATTAATTTATCAATACTTATTTGTCCAAGCCATTGAGTAAGTTTGGAATTGCTTATATAATATCCTTCTACCCAAATTGCCAATTCAGTTATCAAGACAGCACTACAAATGGATACAAAAAATCCTAAAGGGAATTCTGACAAAACATTCAAACCCTCCATACGATATTGCTCTGAAGGAATAAGCCAAGAAATCAAAGTATGACGATTCAAGAGGATGGCCAATGGAATAACTAAAAAAGCTAAACTCCAAATTCCAGCAAGCATTATTTTTGAGAAACGCTTTAAAAGACTTTGTCTAAAAAAGGCAAACAACAAAACAGGCGAGAAGAGCAAATACAGTTTGCATGCACCGATCACATAATCAGCGTAGCTATTTTGTTCTGTTGACCCTAATAATAAGTAACTAAAAAAAAGAAACAAAACTCCGAATATCCATACAGAATTATTATTCATTCGATTTAGTAAGTTTTGTCTTAAGTTCATAATTAAAATATCTTTTCTTCAATATAGGTGCTAAGCCGGTAAAAAGAAGTTTAGAGCATCTTTAGGGACAGAGTATTAATAAATATCCGATATGAACAATTATTAATTCCCTATCCCTTAAATAAAAAAAAAGTCAAGACTCTTCAAATATTCATGATAAAAGGAGTTTTTTTCGTGATGAAATCACTTTTGGATATTTCATCACGAAAGATCGTCTCTACAACATCTATAATTGGCAGGACTCGCGTTTCAAAATATATTTGTGAATGAATTCAGTAAAGGTGTAATGCTCTCGAATGACATCTTATGCTCAATCATGCTCAAGAAACCAGTAGGGAACATAATCAAAAAATGGAATACATGTCAAAATCTAAATTAGTTATTCTTTTTATATTAATTCTTTCAAAGACTGGATTTAGTCAACAAAATTCAAACCTATTAGATACCCTCTCTAAATTTGTAAAACAAAATGGTTATCCCGGAGCTATGATTAGTATTGTTAAATCAGATACTACAGTTTTTGTTGGGGGAATTGGTTATGCTGATCGTGTGTCTAAAACACCTGTTAGTAAAACTCAACTTTTCCGTCAAGGCTCAATTTCTAAATCTTTTACTGCATTAGCTCTGGTAAAATTATTATCAGAAAAGGGAATAAGCCTTGATACACCAATAGAAAAAATTGATTCTTCTATTCCATTTAAAAATAAATGGTCTGCAAATGCACCAATAACTGTTGCAAATATATTAGAGCATAGTACTGGGTTTGACGATTTTCATACGCATGCTATGTATGCCACAGAAGCAAGTCAACCACTAATGCATGAATATGTAGAAGCTCATAAAAACTCATTGTATGCAAGATGGAAACCGAACACAAGACATGCTTATTCTAATTCTGCTTATGTAGTCGCAGGACATTTAATTGAAGTCCTTTCAAACCAAGCTTATTCAGAATATATCAAGCTCAATATCTTAGACCCTCTAGGTATGAAGGCTTCAGGCTTTTATTTCAAAAAACCTGATTTGCCCTTTGTACAAGGCTATGATGAGCAATTAAAACCTGCTCCTTATGTTTCTATTAAAGGTGGACCAGCAGGAGACTTTTGTTCCAATGCTGAAGAGATGGCTATATTCCTTCAATTTATGCTAAACCAAGATGGGTATTTAATTGATTCGACCATTTTCACTAAAGCAACATTTAATAGAATCGAAAATGCTCAGACTACCTTAGCCGCAAGAAATGGACTATCAGTAGGATATGGATTAGGGAACTTTGGCGTTTATCAAAAGGGATTTGTCTTTCATGGTCATAATGGGGGAATAGAAGGTTTTTCTTCACGATATATTTATTCAAAAGAGGCGGACTTGGGTATCGCTGTAGCAGTTAATCGACTAAAAGACCCTACTCCAATAGTCGAGTTAATTTTGGATATTCTCATCAAGGAATCGATGAACAAACCAAGAAAAACAGCTGGAATTCCAAAAGAGTTAATAAAAGAATTTTCTGGTTTTTATGTCTTTCGGAACCCAAGGCAACAACTTAAAGCATTTCTAAGTGGATTCGCTCAAAATTTCAAGTTAGAATTTAAAGAGGATAAAGGATATATCAAAGATATTTTTGGTGGAATTCGAGACTCCATAACATATGCCGGGAATAATTTATTTTATAGAAATATTCAAGATGTTCCAACTGTAGTATTGATGAAAACAGCAGAAGGAAAAACAGCAATTGGTATAAAAAGAAACTATGCAGAAAAAGAGTCATTTGCATTAAGAATGACTTATAATATTCTTGTACTTCTATCTATAATATTGTTGTTTGTTTACATGGGCTATTTTGGTATTTGGTTTCTCATACAAGTACTCAAAAAGAAAAAATTACGCTTATTAGATAGAGGAATATTATTGCTGGGATGCTTATCCTTTCCTTCATGGTTTTTTTCTTTGGGTTCAGTCTTATCAAATAGAGCAACATCTGGTGAGTTTAGTTTTTGGTCAGTAATGGTTTATATAATTCCGATCCTAATGATTGTTTTGTCATTACTTACAATTTACAGAATCTTAAGGCTTCAGGAAAATACAATTTTTAAAAAATACTATATACTCACATCAATTTCCCTTTTGATTGTTTTACTATTTTTATGGAATAGTGGATTTATAGGACTTAAACTTTGGTCGTATTAATTTGCATATAAAGCCATTTAGAACCTTCGTTGATTTCATGGGCTTAAAGTATTTTAATATTCAGTGGCCTCATTTTGTTTGACATACTTTTAGTTAATTTTTCCTTTCATATATTTTTTTTTCGATTAAAAAAGTTAAGGAATATATAAATAGGAAAGCATTTAGCTATGAAGATCAAGATAACACCCCTTTTATTCTTATTCGTATTTAATATATCCTTTGCTCAACATGATAAGCAGGAGGAGTTTCCAAGATTTAAATTGGAATTTAACACGGCATTACTTCATTCATATATTTCTAATAATTTTTATGAAAATATAAATGAAAGCGAAAACATCCGATACTCTTATATATTCAATTCTCTTCTAAGCTATAAAGCGAATTCGCGTATAAGTATTTCTTCTGGTATTTCATTTCGGAATCTGATCTTTGAATATAAAAATAGAGCGTCAGTATTATATAGTCTAAATGCAAGCAATGCAGACGACTTCTATATCCTAAACGAGCATGATGTAATTTTTAATAACTCATTCACGACTTATCAAGTCCAAGCGCAAACGACAAGCCTTATACTAAATGATGAAAAAGATTATATTGATGGAGAATCATTTTATTTATTTTTAGCCGGAAGACAAAATCTTAAATTCATTGGATTACCTGTCAATTCTACTTTGATAATTAAAAGTGGTAAAAGAAGTAATCTCATTGCAAATATTGGATTTGAAGGTCTATATCTTTTTGACTTTGAGCTAAACATAAACTCAGGTCAAACAAGGCAATATGGCATTCATTCATCAAGCAAGTACTACAGGAATACAAATGGCGTTGTGAAAAGAAGGATGACTGTAACGAATTCCAATTTAGCAGTTAATAACGTTGATAAAAAATTCAATTTATTATTTACAATAGGTTTGGGCGCCTCATTTAATGCGAGCAAGAAGTTTGAATCTAAATTTTTAATTAATTATTCGAGATCTTTAATTGCTTTACCAAACTCGTCTATAGAAAAAGTATATTTATCAAATTTTGAATTTCAAATTGGTCTAGCCTATAAGCTAAAACATTGATGATAAATTGTGTGTTTTCTTGAACCTTGCAAGAAAAGTCCAAGTTTGGTAAAAAACAAAAACGCTTCTTTAGAATCTTAAATTGAGCTTTTTCGCCTTCGACAATAAAATTTGGACAGGTTCTTATTTTCCTAGGAATAGAAAATGAAGGGTCTAACGATTATTTAGAGACAGATATATCCAATTCGAATACCTGCCTCATTCAAGTTAAAAGCCCTTAACTAAGATCATATTCAACAGCTTTTTCATTCGCAATTATAAAAATCATTGCGAATGAAAAAAGCCTTGAATTATAAGGTGTTATCCTTAGGCAAGTTCTTCATTTGATAAAAAGTCAACTTTACCAGATCCCAAATTATAATAAGCTGGAACGATCTGAAGTCGATTTTCTGCTAAAGCTGTCCGTATGATATCTGAACGATTCGATAAATCACCAACAGTCAGTCTTGCATTTTTCTTAACGATATCATTAATTGGAGCATCTTTTCCACATGCCGCTACTGCAGGTGTAATGTGCGCTAATAAATGATTCAGATTATAACCATTATCTCCGCCACTTGCCGCTGCAGTAACTGCACCACAACTCTCATGACCTAATACGACGATTATCTTTGTACCAAGATGTGCAACTGCATATTCGATACTTGCTAAGGATGAAGTATTTGCAACATTTCCTGCTACGCGAATAATAAATAGTTCTCCTAAACCTGTATCAAAAGCTAGTTCAGGTACTACCCTACTGTCTGCACAGCTTAAGACAATTGCAAAAGGTTTTTGCCCTCCTACCAACTCGTCTCTTCGTTCTTGATCTTGTAATTTTCTTTCTAGATTGTCTTCAGTAAATCTAGCGTTTCCATCTTTTAAACGTTGAATAATTGTTTCGAAATCCATTTTTAATTTATTTTGAATTGATAATTTTTTAAGTTTGCTTAGAGCATGTTGGGAATTTAGCATTCCAAACTCACCTCGCTAGTATTAAGGCAGATCGACCAGATACACTAATTGCTCCCCCAGCCTGCTCACCTAAACCTGCTTCATCTATCTGTCCATCTTTAATAATAATTTTATAATCCCCATTAGGGATATGTATATTTTTACTGTCTTTATTTCCATTTAAAACTACGATAATATCTTCCCAGCTATCTCCATTTGCATTTCCACTAATTTGATAGGCAATTAGATTGTTTCCTTGTACCTCTAAAAACCTTAAATGCTCTTGAATTTCTTCTGTTTTCTCCATTTTGAATGCAGGATGGCCTTTTCGAAGTTGAATCAATTTTTTATAATATTCAAAAACATCCTGATAGACTGATTTTCGATTCCAATCAATCTGATTAATGGAATCCGGAGATTCAAAAGAATTCTCAACACCTTGTTTTGTACGCATAAACTCCACGCCTGCATGAAGAAAAGGAACGCCCTGACTTGTCAAAACAATAGTATTAGCCAGCTTATGCATTTTCTTTAATTCTTCTTCTGATTCACCGGAGCAGCTATTTACCAGTCGATCATACAAGGTATGATTATCATGACAAGATACATAGTTAATACATTGCGATGGTTTATTTGCCCATGGCGCATTAGAATAATTTACAGCTTTATAATCCACTTGATCATGTTGAGTGGCGCCTACAATCCCAAATTTAACAGATTCTTCTAAACTATCCAAGCCACTAATAAAAGCTTTGGCATCATGTGTAAAAACATGCCCTTTTATTCCATCTCGTATATCATCGCTAAAAATTGCGATGTCCTTTAATTGATTCCCATTCTTTTTAAGTGCTCTTAATGCTTCAGGTAATGGGCTTCCTCCTGAAGTCCAGCCTTCGCCATAAATAAAAATAGATGGATCAATCTTATGGAGTGCATCGCTGATCTGATTCATCGTTTCAATATCATGAATCCCCATGAGATCAAATCGGAAGCCATCAATATGGTATTCTTCAGCCCAATATTTTACACTTTCTATCATAAATTTACGCATCATCGGTCGCTCTGATGCCGTTTCATTTCCACAACCAGATGCATTTGACAAACTACCATCTGCATTCAAGCGATAGTAATACCCAGGCAGTATAGAATAGAAATTAGATCTCATGGAAGCACCAGTATGATTGTACACCACATCAAGGATCACCCTGATTCCATGCTCATGAAAGGTCTGAATCATTTTTTTAAACTCCCGGATTCGAACATTCCCATCATATGGATCCGTACTATAGCTCCCTTCCGGTACATTATAATTCTGAGGATCATAGCCCCAATTATATTTATTGTCTTCTGGTTTGGATTCATCTAATGATAAAAAATCATAAGAAGGTAGGAGATGAACATGTGTGACCCCCAATTCCTTGATATGGTCTATTCCGGCACTCAGTCCCTTAGTATTGGTTCGACCCGATTCTACTAATCCGAGAAATTTGCCCGGATGTTTACATGGACTACTATTGTGAATCGTCAAATCCCTTACATGAAGCTCATAAAGGATAATATCATTAGGACTTTTTAAAGGAGGTCGCTGGTCTTTTTCCCAGCCTGGCGGATTGGTCTTTGAAAGATCAACCACCATTGCTCTATGGCCATTTACACCCACCGCTTTGGCATAAGGGCCTGGAACTTCTTTCAACCAGCCTCTTTCTCTAAATGTTTGAAAAGTATAAAATTTCCCCAGCAGATCACCATCAATCGTTGTTTCCCAAACACCACTATCCCCCAATAGCATCTGATCTACTAAATAAGATTCTTCTATAACACCATCTTCGTAAAAGTTCATATACACCGCATCGGCTTCAGGAGCATATACCCTAAATGTTGATTTTTGAGGCGTATATGTCAGCCCTAAATCGTTTTTAGAATAAGTAGGATAATCTTTAAAAGGGTTTTGTTCTTCCACGCTAATACAAGCACTTAATAGTATGATCAAAAATGAATATAAAATAAAGTACGTTATTCTCATATTTTTGCTTCAAAGGTATAAATGATTTTTAGTATCTTGATTTTCTTTATAATATTTTTAAAAAATGTGTTCGCCGAAGTAAAAATAGAAAATTAATTTATAGAATTTTTATGAAAAAATTGTACTGTTCTCTACTTGTTTTTATAATATTCGGATTATTTTTTAGCTGTGAAGAAGTAAAGCCTAAACAAGTGCAGACGCATCCACAAGAAAGCGTCATCTCCTCTAAAGGCATAATGTGTTATCAAGCAAACCCACAACATCCCAAAGCCTATATTAATGAGGCAATTTTAGAAGAAATCAATAGTATTAAGCCTAGGATACAAGCAACTCCTGATACTACAAATATGGCCTGGATTCCAGCTGGTAGTTTCCAAATGGGCGCAGACGCTCCAATAAACCTCAATTCTAAAGCAATTGGAAATCAACCCCGAGATGATGAATATCCTAAACACCTCAGTCAAGTCAAGGGTTTTTGGATGGATAAAACAGAAGTGACCATTAAAGAGTATAGAAAATTTGTAAAAGCCACTAATTGGATTACTATAGCCGAACGCAAAGTTGATTTGGAAGATATACTAAAGCAATTACCTCCAGGCACCCCGCCTCCCGCAGCGGATTTATTAGAGCCTGCCTCTTTGGTGTTTCATTATCCTGAAAACAAAAACCAAGGTCAATACGCAGTTGCAGATTGGTGGAAATTCAAAAAAGGGGCGAACTGGAAGTCTCCTCAAGGCCCTGATGCCACAACAAAGATTGATAATGATAATTTACCTGTCGTTCATATCTCTTGGTATGATGCTTTAGCTTATTGTAAATGGGCAGGCAAACGATTACCCACTGAAACAGAATGGGAGTATGCTGCCCGAGGAGGAAATAATAACCAACTTTTTCCTTGGGGGAATGAAGACATTGCTAAAGGAAAAACAAAGGCTAACTTTTGGCAGGGAGATTTTCCACTTGTCAACAAAATAGAAGACGGATTTGAACGACTATCTCCTGTCGCTTCTTTTCCCTCTAATGCCTATGGCCTCTATGATATGGCCGGGAATGTTTGGGAATGGTGTAGTGATTGGTACCATGCTGATTATTATGCT
>CBDICS010000051.1:0-23079 GCA_965277415.1 Saprospiraceae bacterium | reverse complement strand
TTACGGTTATATCGGATTGTAAACAAACTGACTCAAACTGAACTTGCAAATCTTCTTAATATTAGTACACATAGCATAGAACGGGTTGAAGGAAATAAAGGGAATGTTTCTTCTCAAATGAAGAATAAGATTTTAGACTTCATACAAGAGCTTTAATCTTTTTTATACAAGGCAAAAAATAATCGTTGTATAAGAGTTGGTTTCTTAGGGTAGTATTCACCACAGGTTTCACAAAAGACTGGGTAGCCCTCAAAAGGAAATCCTATTTCTCGCGAATGTTTTTTACAGAATTCTGCCATAGGTATTATGAATCTGAATTATCAGTACTTAAAAAACTAAAGTAATCATTTTCATTGCTCTAGCCTCGCAAATATTGAGTATTATGGAAATTTTCCAAATAGACTTGCATTTACCACAGATAAAGTGGTTCTTTGTAAATAGGAAGAGAATGCATAAAAACGACGTAAGACATTGAATACAAAGACTTTAAAAAAATATCATTTTTATAAAAAAAACAGGAGCGAATTTATTCCTGTTGAGGATAAAAAGACGAATAAAAGAGCCGAAGAAAGGCTCGAAGAAATATTGGCTAAGAAAGAAAAATATAAGGTTCCACAGCGTTTTCTTGACCAGTGGGAGAATATTGCTTTGTATAATGCAAAGGGAGATATTGAAAAAGCAAAAGCATTGTTTCTTATAGGTGAAAAAAGTGCTTACGACCTGTCAAATCCACTTAACGATTTATTAGCAAAAGAATGGCTTCCAGAAACTATTACGGTATTTAGCCAAAAAGGACTTGGCGCAAAAAGTGAGGATGCACAAATTGAACGTCAGCATCCAGCACCATTTTCATTTCAAGATATTGCACGCCACATTAAGTTTTTTACAAAAGAAGGTGATATAGTTCTTGACCCTTTTGTTGGTGTTGGTTCTACCTTAAAAGCTTGTAGTTATGAAAATAGAAAAGGAATTGGTATTGAATTAAACCCAAAGTATGCTGAACTGAGTCGATTACGTGTAGAGAAAGAAGTACCAAAAACATGTATCTATAAAGATGAACAGGTTGTTATTAATGATGATTGTATTTCAGCGACTGAATCTTTTGAAGATAGTTCAATCGACTTTATCATCACCAGTCCACCATACTGGAATATTTTAGAAACAACTGACCATAAGGCAAATATACGTGCTTCTGAAAATCTTGACACTAAATATAGTGATAACTCTCTAGACCTTGGTAATATTGATGACTATGACACCTTTCTCGATATTATTAGTAATTATTTTGGTAGTTGCTCACGAATACTTAAGAGTAAAAAGTACATGGCAATTATTGTGAGTGATTTTAGGAAACTTGATAGATATTACATTTTTCACGCAGATTTAGCGAGAGAGATTGAAAAGAAATCAAAATTTAAATTGAAGGGAATTAAGATTCTCTATCAACGTCACAAGAGCATCTTTCCTTACGGCTATCCATATTCATTTGTACCGAATGTTCATCATCAAAATGTACTGATATTCCAAAATCATAAATAAATGAATAAGCTGAATATTATATATAATGATGACTGCATTGAGCGCATTTCTCAACTTGAAGATGAATCAATAGACCTTATCATAGCTGACCCACCTTATAATATTAAAAAAGATTTTGGTAAAAAAAGTATTGTTTGGGATGATGTAGAATTATGGCTCAAATGGAGTAAGCAATGGATAGATGTATCGCTTAGTAAACTAAAACCAACAGGCTCTATTTTCATTTACGGTATTCATCACTATCTCTGTTATCTTCAAGTACATTTGTATGAAAGGGACATGTTCTATCGTAGGCAGTTTATTTGGTATTATGAAAATGGCTTTTCTGGATATCAAAAAGTACCAGCCGCTCACTATGAACCGCTTATCTGGTTTTCTAAATCAAATGATTTTACCTATCACCAAATTAGAGAGCCATATAAAAGTACTGAGCGACTTAAGAATAAAATAACGAAAAATGGAAAAGTGTGGACACCAAACCCTGATGGTAAACACGCAGGAGACATCTGGCGTTTTCCTGTACTAGCAGGTAAGCGATTTTCGGAAGAGAAGGTTGACCACCCAACACAAAAACCTCTGAGTATCAGTAGAAGAATTATTAAGCATTTCAGCAACGAAGGCGATATTATCTTGATCCCATTTGCTGGCTCAGGAAGTGAATGTGTTGCGGCTAAAGAATTTAACCGAAACTATATCGGGATTGAAATTAATGACAAATACATACCAATTATAGAAGAGCGATTACAAGAGGTAGATACGAGTAAAGGATTATTTTCCGAATTGCATTAATTCACTGCTAAAATTCTCGTCAATTTCCTCTATTGCTGGAATGTATTTTTTTATGTATTTACTGAAATCTAAATCAGTGTGATCGATATAAAAGTCATCAAGAATATTTTGCATACTGAGGGTAATACCAAAGGTAGAGAGGAGATACAAGGTATATAGGGGTAATATTTTAATTTCAAATCCTGTTATCTTCTTGATATCACCAATAACTTCATACATATCAGAACGCTTCCTTGGAAAGAAGAGAAAACTTGCAATAGCTTGTATTCGTGAAGTATCAATACCATGTCGTGTATGCAAAAAGGCAATATTCTCAAGAATACGCCTTGGTAAACCTAATATATCAGTTCCTTGAAGTTCAGATTCAATAGGAAGAAAATATCCTCCATTGAGACCTACAAGGTCAGCTCGTGCATCATTATTTCCCGTCGCTGATGCCTTAACCGAAATACCTATTTGTAAGAGGAAATTTCTTAATAAGACGAGTTCGAGCGTTCGGTTTCTTTTACTGAGTGACAAAAACCTCTTGGTAAAACTCTCAGCAAATTCACTGGTAATTTTTGTAATTTTATGTTCCTTCGGAAGTGCATCACAAAGTATATAGGTCTCCTTTTGTCGTGCCTCATATGGCGTATCAATCATTTCAAAGATGCCATTTTCTTCATAATGAACATGAGCAATAATTCCCTTATCATCCATTGAAATTCCAGCTGTGGGACATCGATACATACATATACCGCATCCAATACATAGCTCTGGGTTAATATCTATTCCTTTTCCTCGCGTAATGCTGATAGCCTCAGAAGGACATACTCTTCTATCATTGTTATACGGTAAGCCTTCTAAAATATCTAAATCAATTTCATTTTCCAAATAGCTATAGCATGGTTTGTCATTACAATTGATACACATACCAAGGTGAAATTCACCGTCATCAGTTTGAATATTATTTTTATCCTGATTTGAAATAATAACTGACACTGGTGTAACACCACCTTTAATAACACCAGCCGTGAAGTTTTCTTCCTCCTTACGCTTCAATCGTTTAATCATATAGGCGACCTTTTAAATTATATATTTTCTCTAAATCAAAGGCAGTATCCTCAATTGCTTTTTCATAGAAAATTATCAAAAGGTCAGCAAGTGAAATCGTACCAATATTGATGGTATAAGTGTCATACATCATCGTAATGAGTTCATCAACAGCACTTCTGTCATTAGGATAGCTAAAACCAATTGAAAGCGATGTTGTTTCTTTTGTTGTTGGATAGAATGTTCTAGAGAGGAGCACAATTTTATTCTCAAGAGCTTGCCTCAAGGATTTTATATTCACATAGGCAATTTCTCGTGGAGATTTTATTTCAATAGGAATGGAACGAGCCTTATCGATAATAATAGCATCCATCCTATTATTAGTATCACCATCTCTTGTTACTGAAACATTTGAGAATCCAATATATTCAAGTAGTGCACCAATAATTTCATAGAACTCTATTCGTTTATCTGAATATGCATCACATCCAATCTGAACAAATGACTCCTTCGAATTCTCTTTAGCAAGAGCAAGTAAAAAAGCAATATGATTATCCTCTTGCTCCTCTACAACTTTTGTATGAGGCACTTTTCTAATCATCAGCAAGGAGTGTTTTCATGGCGGTACGTTCTTCGGTAGACGCTTCTTGATTCCCAAAATATAAAAAATCATTATTATCTAAATCATAGGCGTCAATAATTCTTTGACATTTTTCTTTAAGATGTTTGATATCTTTTTGAGATTCTGGATCTGAGAGGTCGTACCCTAAACGCTCTAAATGATAGTAGATACTAAAAAGTCCAAAAGCAGCTCGCTCTTCTATGGTGTAGAGTGCAATATCGTCATTCCTAATATCAACTTTTGTAATAAGCTCCTCAGCTATTGTTTTTCCATATTCAGTCAGTCGGTACATAACAATGCTTTTATCATAAATACCTCTGACACGCACAGGCTGAGCTAAATCAAGCCATTTGAGTGCTCCAAAGATGAAGCGTGTATAATTACCAAGAGTATTGGCTGATATACCATGCTCTGTCACGATAGTATCTATATTTGCCTTAAGTCTTTTAAGTCCACCATCTTCTCCACGTATTTTTTGTATTTTTTCTACTGCTTGATTGAGATAATCAGGATTTGTGTCATTTGCACATGCCAGTACTGTAATGATAATTTCTTCTCTTTGAATGTGTCCATCAAGGTTAAGGAGTAATTTAAGAATAAGCGGGAAAGGTCTTAAAATATTATTTCCACGAATATTAGTTAAGGGATGAGGACTTGCTATATGAAACAAATTGAGCTCAAAAAGTTTTCTACTAAGGTCATCATCAGCTTCATGTATATACCACCCGAATTCAGGAATATTAAATTTAGTATTCATTGTTCCAGGCTCATACCATCCAAGCATACGATAGAGTTCACTATACATTTTATGCTGATTGTAAAGTGGATCTCTTGACCTATCTGCGCGACGTGAACGGAGAATAGCCTCTTGCCCAATAGCACCTGATGAGGACACCAATGAATTTTCTATTAGTGTTTCAAAGCCATCATCATGAGTAAAATCATTCTTATCTTTAAGCTTGGTGTACAACACCTTGTATGTTGATATAAATTTCCTAATATCGGAGCCTGGGTTCGCAAATCTAAATATTCCTGCCATATATAATATTAAGGCATAAAGATATTTAAAATTAAAAACACCATCATGGTGTTTTTAAACTAAGTCTGATAATAATGCGTAATCGCCAATGATATCGCATCGAATATTGTCATTGAATAATGCTCAGGCTTATGAGACAACCTTTTCTTTGGTAGCTCTACAGGTAATTGCTTTACATTATCTGTTATCACCTTCGCAATCTCATATTTAGAGTGTGCATTGAAAGCATTAAACACAAAACGAATATCATTTCGAGAATATTTTGAAACTGAAACTTTGTTTATTCCTGCGTATTTTTCAATAGCAGATATAGCTCTTTTAACTCGTTTTCCTTTTCGAGAACCAAAACCGTCTGCATCTTCAAGGATAACAACTTCGGGTAAATAAAAATTAATTTTCTCCTTAACTTTTTCAATTACATCTTTATTGCTAATAGGGTAATTATGAAGTACAACATTATAAGCACTAATAACGGTTAAAGCATCTTCTAGTATTGCTACACTAAAGCCTCTGGAGTGAAGAAATATAGCCATAACAACACGCATCCTCCGTAGTTTACTTACTTGACCCATATTGTTCTGTACTCTTTAATCTATTGACAACCTCGTTTAAGAATGATAATTTATAGAGGCTCTTTGATGAATTTTGAGCTTCGAATTCAGCAATGAGTTTTTTGCTCCTCGTTATAACAGTATCGGTAATGTGCCCGTAAATTGGTTCAAATAAGTCTATAAGTGATGCATCAAAGAGCATATGATAAATCAGAAGTAATTCTGGTGGTGGATTCCGATGTCCATGTTCATAGCGTACTAAGTTACTTGCTTTCATATCTAAAAGTTGGGCAACATCTTTCTGATTAAGTGGAGACTCAGTTCGTAAATTCTTTAATAAAGTTTTTGAAAATATCATATAAAATAAAAGTGCCAGTGGGGTTATGCTCCACTGGCACTTTTTATTGTAGCGAATCTTCAATTACCATTCTATACATCACATTGTATTCATAAAATTATCCAAATGGATAATTTTTCGCGCGGTCGCTCAATATTCCTTGGATAAGTTTGGGATAAGTTGGTACGTCTAATGTCTCTATTGAACAATAGTAACTCCAAAAGAACTTAAATCATTAGTCTGAGAAATAACTTTATAACTATCTTGGTCAATAACACGTCCACACTTAAGGCAGGCATATAGTCCAGTCCAAACAGAATCTATTGGTTCAGTATACACTCCGTTTTCATCACAGGTGTCAAAACCATTACTCATAGTATTGTTTCCACATATACATACCCAATGGTCACCATCGTTAGTAACCGTTATAGTTTCATTAGTATTCATAGTTTAATTGTATTAAACAGTCTTAAAGCAGTCAATTAATAATGTATAAATTTTGCGTTGCAAAATATTGAAAGCTATAGGAGTTGTTTATTAGACATTAAGCGGATGCTTAAGCATCTGACCTCGTAAATGCTCTGCGGTAGTAGACAGGTAAATAGTTGTGGTAGAAATATCACTATGCCCCATCATTTTTGAAAGAGAATAGATGTCACAACCACCTTCAATCATAAGAGTAGCAAAAGTATGTCTTAGTCTATGAATAGTAAATTCAATTTTTGAAATATCTTTTAACCTTCGAACCACTCTCTTTAAACCTGAATCAGTATATCCTTGATTTCTGGGATAAGAGGTGAAGAATTCGGGACACGTTTTATATAATTTCCTTCGTTCAACAAGATATCTCTTTAAGCTTTGTGCAAGTGTATGGCTCATTGGAATAATTCTATCTTTTGAACCTTTACCCTTACGAACATATAGAGATAGATTTTCAATATCAACATCTGTTACTGATAATTTGAAGAGTTCTGATTTTCGTAATCCAGCAAATAAGAACGTGGAAAAAATTGCGTGATTTCTGTATCTCAAAAAATCATTATCATACGGGTAATTGAGAATAATTTCAAGAAGTTTGAGGGCGTCTTCATTAGCTATCTTCTTTGGTAGTGATTTGTTAAGCTTAGGGGTTTCAATATCTTCAATGTAGTTCTTTGGTAGATACTCTTTTTCAACGCAGAATCGAAAAAAGACAATCAAAGATTTATGATAGGTTAAAAAAGTAGCAGGTTTCCAATTTCGATTTATACGTCCATTTAGAAAGAACCGTCTTACATTTTCTTCTGATATATCTTCAATCTTAGTAATTTCAAGAAATTTGGAAAAGAATTTGATTGCTGAGCGATAACTTCTAATGGTTTCTTTTGAGTATCCTTTAATATAGCTTGAGTAGTCACAAAACTCTTCGGCTAATAATTGTATGTCCATAGTGTAAATACTGTTAGATTTCAATCACTATGTAATATTGAGCCACCATTGGGAATCGAACCCAACACCTCCGACTTACCATGCCGACGCTCTAACCAACTGAGCTATGGTGGCGAAAAACACCTTTTACTAGACCGCCTCCACGAGAGATACGGTCGTAAAATTGCCAAAAAATGAAAATTAGCCTTATAAAATAACAATATCCAAACATTTAAGGATGACCGCTAAATTACCATTAAGGTGACCGTGGGCGAATCCTCCTAAATTGTTATTTTATATAGTGTTTAGGTCGATTTGTGTGTTAGATAGACCGCCTTTCTTAGGGGCGCATACTGACACAATTTTTAGGTGTGTTGACTCACTACTATATAGTGCAAAATCATATTAATTTGATAATGCGTTTGGATAGCTTAAGTGTACCTGAACTAATATGAATCATCAATACTCAGTTTTAGTATATCGTCTATAAGATGATCTACACCTAATGAGCGAACATATCGTTCTGTCATCCGTAAATCGGTGTGACCCATAAGTTTCTGAAGTTTTGGCAAGCTGATATTATTCCGAGCAAGGTTGCAGGCAAAAGTGTGTCTCAATTGATGCAAATGAAATTGAACACCAGAGGTCTTTTGTAATCTATTTACCCAATGTTTTATACCATATTTTGTTAAGCCTTTATCTTCCTTACTAGAGACGAATAACAATTCAGTAGAATACTTTTTGCGTTCTTTTAAATAATCCCGCAGGTGAACACGAAGAGTTGGGTTAATCGGAATATGGCGTGTACGTTTTGACTTGGACGTTTTCCCTCGAATGGTAATGATATTTTTTTCAAGGTCTACGTCTCGCACCTGAAGTGAGAGAAGTTCTGTCTTTCTTACTCCTGTAAAGAATAAGGTGCTTAAGATTGCTGTATCACGCCTGAGTAATAGCGTGCTGTTTGATAGTAGTAGGATAGTTGAATATAGTTTTTCAACGTTCTGTTTTCTCAAAGCTGGTTTGTTATCATACTGGCTTTGTGGTTTTTTTATATATGCCAATGGATTTTTCTCGATGTGCTTATTCGATTCGAGCCAAATGAAAAACGGATTCAAACGACTCCAATATGTCGCGATGGTACTATCTTTAATACCCGACCTAATTTCTCCTTTACCCACCATTCTTTTTCTTGTTTGAAGTATTTTAAAAAACTCATTCATCTTAGTTTCTGATAAATGACGAGGGTGTTTTATTTCAGGTAATAATTTACTTAATTGACTATATGCATCTCTGTAGCTTTTAATCGTAGCGGGTCTTCGCCTCAAGCTGTATTCGCATATTTGGATATACTCTTCAAATAATTCACTTAGTTTCTTCTGCTTCATAGATGTAAAGCATACCTTCTTATGAATAAAAAATCAGGACACCACAGATACCACCACAGACCTATACACAGTAATATATGTTGAGGTTAGTGTTGACTAGATGTCTTTCCAAAACAAAGTCATACTGCCAATCTATGCAGTTTTGGAATCCATATATAAGTTACTTTGCTCAAACAAATTTCCGTAACGCAGGAAAGCTTTTTGGCATCTTACAAAAAGACCGAATGATGCATGTATATATTCTTGGTAAGACAGGAACAGGAAAAACAAACCTCCTTACAACTCTAATACTCCAAGATATTGTTCATAATAGAGGTTGTGCTGTTTTTGATGTGCATGGGGATTTGTTAAAAAATATTTTAACTCACATTCCACAAAAACGAATTCAAGATGTTGTTCATTTAGATATTTCAAATCAGTTTATGAACTATCGATATAATCCGCTCCGCAGAGTGAGTGAAGAGAAGAAATCTCTTGTTGTTGGTGGTTTGCTTGATGCCTTTAAAAAATTGTGGAAAGGTGCTTGGGGAATAAAGTTAGAGCATATCTTAAGATATATTTTACTCACGCTCTTAGCTCAACCAAAATCTCATCTTGGAGAAATCCCTAAAATCATTCATGACAGTAATTTTAGAGAGCAATGTTTAGCAAATGTTGAGAGTAAGGAAATAATAAGTTTTTGGAAGAACGAGTTTCCAAAGTATTCAAAAAATGACCTTATTCCGATATTAAATAAAGTAGGTGCATTTTTAGCTCATCCAAGTGTTAAACGATTCCTCATTACCAACACGAAAGATATTAGATTAAGACAATGTATTGACCAGTCCAAGATAGTCCTCATAGATATTTCAAAAGGAAAAATTGGAATAGATGCATCACACCTAATTGGCTCAATTCTCATCACTTCATTTGCTAATGCTGCATTTACTCGGATTGATACCGAAGAAGAAAAACGTATTCCATTTCATATATTTTTAGATGAGTTTCAAAATTATACCTCACCAAGTATTTCAGGAATTTTAAGTGAACTTCGAAAGTTTAAAGTTTCACTCACATTAGCAAATCAATACCTCTATCAAATTGATACTGACATTAAAAATGCAGTGCTGGGAAATATAGGCACACTCATTGCCTTTAGAACTGGACAACAAGATGCAAAATATCTTGTTCAAGAATTCTATCCTACCTTTCAAGTATCTGATTTTACGAGTCTCGAGAACTTTGATATCTATTTAAAACTCATGATATCAGGAAAGCCTTCAAAACCATTTTCTGCCACTACTATTCCATACCAAAACATCCTCACGTAGCTTGTCCACAGTTGGTTAGGTATGTGTATAGGTATGTGGTGTCTAAAAATATTTTAGGCTTTCTGTCATACTCTCATTGAAACCAAAACTTAATATCAATGAAAACAGATACAACACACAACGCATATCATTTGGAATTGCATTTTAAAAGACCAATCCACTCTGATATGACTCACATTACAGAAGCAAAAGAAGCTAACACATTTATTCGCGAGATAATAGACACAGGCTTACTAAATCATAAAGAATTCTTTTGGATAATTCCTTTAACGAATGCCAATAGGATTCTTGGAATCAAAGAGATTTCATCTGGTAAGATCCATTCCACAACTATTTCATTTAAAGAAATAGCACAAATAGCCTTGCTTTCAAATGCTCGAACTTGTTTGCTTATTCATAATCACCCTTCGGGAAACACTAACCCTTCAAAAAGCGATATTGAAGTTACCAAGCGTATTCAAAAAACACTAAACCTTATCGATGTTGAAATACTTGACCACCTCATTATCACTCAAGAAGGATACTACAGTTTTGTCGATAACGACCACATTATCCACCCTAAATCTTAAATCTATGTATGCCAAAAACACCTATTTCCTATTACGGAGGAAAACAAAATATGCTTCGGCATATTCTTCCTAATATTCCCAAACATCGCATCTATACAGAAGCCTTCTTCGGTGGTGGTGCTGTATTCTTTGCGAAAGAGCCAGCTGAGAGCGAAGTCATTAATGATCTCAATGGTATGGTGACAAACTTTTATAAGATTTGTAAGACTCAATTCAAAGAGCTTAAACAAGAAGTTGAATCAACCCTCTTCGCAAGAGATGCTTATACTGACGCATGGCTTGTTTATCGAAAACCTCAATCACATAGCAAGGTATTACAAGCATGGGCATTCTATATCGCTACCAATATGGGATTCAGCTGTAGAATTGGTTCTTGGGGATTTGATAAATATGGAAAAAGACTAAAGGCATTTAGGAACAAGAAATTAGTTTTTGACACAACTATCCCAAAGAGACTTGAGACAACGCAGATTGAGAATAATAATGCAGTTACAGTAATCAAAAACTTTGATACAGAAGATGCTTTTCATTATATCGACCCACCGTATATCGAAACAAATATGGGTCATTATAAAGGTTATTCGATTTCTGAATACAAAGAGCTTTTACAGAAGTTGTCACAAATTAACGGTAAGTTCCTGTTAAGTGGATTCCCTAATGATATTCTTGATACTTACATCAAGGAATTTGGTTGGAAAATTAAAATGTTTAACCAACCAAAAACAGCATCTAAAGCAACACTTGGAAAACCACGATTAGCACGAAAGACTGAAGTCTTGGTTGCAAATTACGAATTACAATAACTACTAAAACAATTAAATATGAAACTACGAGAATACAAGAGGATTATCTTTTTCTTGCAAAGATTAGAAACCTTTTTAGATAAAGAAATTCAAGCAAAATTTTCAGTTGAATTCCTCAAACACTACACTGATAGTGAATTGAGGGAAATGATTTACTGGCTTTACAAAGACGTTTGGAGTAAGAATTCACTCGGCTTTAAAAATCGCTCAGAACTGATTGAACTCATTAGTAACGACAAAAATGTCCTTATGTGGACAATTGCTCAACTAGAGGCTTCTATGACCAAAGCACCGTCATATTCTCAAAAGGATGTAACAGCATTTTTTGAGAGGACACAGAATGAAATACATTATTTAGCATCAAAACCTGTAGAGCAATGGGATGCATATGATGCATCAAATTATACGAGTCTTTTAATTAAAACAGGAACAACGAAAAAGGTATATGCCATTTTCGATAGTGATGTTCTCAAAGAAGATGTCTATGCTGTTACTACCAAACCGTCTTACTTCTTTGATAATAGAGAAGAAGCAGAAACAGAAATTAACTCAATTATAGCCAAAGGGAAATTCACCAAAGAAGAACTGGTAATTCATTCCTTATGGTTACTCACGTAAAATTAAATATTCACTTTAAAAATTAGAAATTATGAATGCAAGTATTGTTGATACGCTCATTGAGAATATCAAAACAGACCAAGAATTGTTAACTCAATCTGAGAAACAGATTGAAGAAGCAAAAGAATCAAAACGAGTAGTCGTTGACCGTTTGAAAGATTATCGAAGAGATGTATCCGTACTCTTGAAGTATGCAGATGAAACGCAACAAAAAAAGATTGAAGAACTCGGATTTGATTTTTCAGAATCAGAACGTGGGCTTAATCCTGTTGCATCACTCGCTCTTGATATCCTTATGAAAGTAAAAGGAAATCAGATGACTAATGGAAAACTCTATGAGGCTTATGTTAAAACCTTCAAAGATGAAAGCGATGCTTTTAATTATACAGAGTTTAATATTAAGTGTCGTTCACTTTTTAACACGCAACGATTGTTACGTGAAAAAGGAAAGGATGATACTTCATCTCGCGATAATATTATTTCAATTAATGGACGTGTAACCCCTAAAGACAAACAAGATGTGTCAAAATAACAAAGAGAATTATCTTGATATTTTTGACTCACAAGAAAAGGCAATCGACCATGCGATGTGGCTCAATTTTAAATACCGCATCGCTGGAATTGTCTTTGGAGTAATACACGGGCCAGATAGAAATTTTGCAGTTTGTGAAAAAGAAACCGCAGAAGAAATGGCAATGGAATTTTTGGATATACTCCCAAAGGATTATTCTGAAATTACTTATATGTATTTAGACCATATTGGGATGGATACAAAAGCACTTCCGCATTGGGAGAGTATACGAGGAATGATATCCGTTGTTGAAGGAGAAATACTTCGCTATATACTACATAGCAAAATACCTATTGACCGACTTATTCGCCACGAATTAGCACTACGAGGGTTTGATAAAAACCATCGCTGGTGCGGATTTGATAAGGCGAGAAAAATTTGGTTAGAAAACTAAAACAACCACTCATTTAAAATATAAATGAGTGGTTTTTATATTATTGCTTAATGAATTTAATATTCTTTATTCTGCCAAGATTATCTTTTACTTTTAAAAAATAGATACCATTTGATAAACTTTTAATATCTAAAACCTTTTTATTTTTATGTGTTGAAATCTTTTGACCACTAACATTATAAATTTCAATTTCACTAATATTATTTATCAAATTTATATTTATAAAATCAGAGGCAGGATTAGGATAAATACTAATGTTGTTAAGATTAAACTCTTCAATAGATAAAGTAGAACAGTTCATCGATTGCATTTCGGAATAACTTGGATTATACCCATTATTAGCCACATAGTATTCCGAGTTACTTATCTGTCCATTATTGATTAGTTGATTAACAGAACATAAATCATTAAGTAAAGGGTTTGGATGATTAAAAACAGCTCCACTATTATTATTAACAAATACCCCAATTTCTAAATTTCCAGAAACAGAAGTTATATTTTCTAGACCATCAAGTGTTTGTAATATCTCACAATCTTCTATAACTAAATCACCTCCTATATCTGTTAAATTAGATAAGGCAGATAATGAAGTTAAAGATACATTTCCAGGGTATTCAAATCCTGTGACTGTTGTAAAATGACCTATTCTGAAAAAATCACCGACACTTATAAGGTTATTTAAACCATTTAAAGATTGAAGATTAGCGTTACTATTTATATTTAATGAATCACCAACAGAAGTAATATTTTGGAGCCCATCTAAAGATGTTAGATTATCATTTAATGTGATGCTAAGAAAAGAACCTACTGTAAAAGGATTACTTCCTAAGCCACTTAATGAATTCAATGAAGTATTATTGAAAATTGTAATACCACCACTAACAGTTGTTAGATTTTCTAGCCCATTTAAAGAGAGTAGCGAATCATTAGCATTAATACTAATTGTATTTACTGATGAAATCATATTTAAACCTGTAAGGTCTATAAGGTTATCATTATTTGTAATTCTTAATTCAGAATCAACACCAGTGACTAATGAAACAGAATTTAAACCTATAAGTGAGGTTAGATTTGGGTTATCAATTATACCGAAGAAACCTGTTACTGTATTAAGATTATTTAATCCATTGAGGTTTGCTAGCATTCCATTATTAATTATAGAAACACCTCCTAAAAAAAAGCCTAAACCACCGGCTGAAGTTATATCGTCTAATGCATCCAATGATGCTAATGAATTATTATCACTTATTAAAATGTTTCCATCTAAGAAGGTAACATTATGTAATCCTAACATAGAGGTTAGAGAGGCGTTATTTACTATGGAAACACTTCCTCCTAAAGTTGTTATGTTACTTAGTGCTTGAATGGAATTTAAAGAAGAGTTGTTTGATATATCAAGACCTCCTCCGTATTGGTCATTAAAAGTATCAAAACTTCCTCGACCTATATAATTTAAACTATTTAAACCATCAAGGGACAATAAAGCATTGTTATTATCTAATTCAAAACCTTTATCAATAGTCATTAAATTATTTAAACCAGTGAAGGATGTAAGTCCAGAGTTGTTCTTAACTATAAGATTTCCAGTAATTGAGTTAAGTGAATTTAAGCTATTAAGATTTGTAATGTTATTTGCTATTGATTCTTCAATAATTAAATCACCATCAATAATAGAATAATTAAACCCATCTATTTCTGATTGTGCTGATAGTGTCAAATTTCCATTAAATACTTGAGAGAATGATTGGAATGATAAGGTTAATAAAAACAGTTTTAGTAAAGTTTTTTTCATTGTTATAAATTTTTGCTCCCTTTGACCCTAAAGGGCGTTCATTTTGAGTCGTTTATAGTTCAAATATAGATTTTATTTTTAAAAATACTACTTTAAAGTAGGAATTTATAAATAGTAACAAATTAATATGAATTGATAGTAATTTGTTCTATGGCTAAAAAAGACGAATACACTGAAAAACAACTCGAAAATTTGGGTAACAAACTACGTGAACTACGAATAGAACGAGGATTTTCAAATTATGAGCAGTTTGCCTATGAGCATAACTTACCACGTGCACAGTATGGTAGATATGAACAAGGACAAGATTTACGTTTTTCATCCTTACTTAAAGTTCTTAAAGCGTTTGATATTTCGCTTGAAGAATTCTTTAAAGAGGGATTTGAGATAGCATCTTTAAAATCAAAAATGAAGAAATAGAAGGGCACAAAAAAACCAGAATGAAAATGTCTGGTTTTTAATTGGAAATATGTATTTAAATTTTAGTCTTGGAACTAATTTTATTTCTTCTTCTCTATTTTTTGATACAAAGTGTTGAGGCGTTTCTCAACCTCTGTTTTAAACCGTTCTGAAATAGTAAATACTTTTCCTCTTATTTTTAATCGTCTACCATTAATACGACCATCCAATAACTCATGATTAATATTTACAATGTAATCTTCACTAATTCGCATAAAGTAATGAGGTAGAACCTCTGCAACTGGTTTAAGATTGTGATTGACGATATAGGATTTATCTTCCCATGTACATAATCTCACCGTATTCTCTTTCATTTTAATGTACTTGGTGGTTTTGGAGCGTTCAGTTTTTCCTATATCTACTTCAAGACTATTGGTAGTAAAATAGGCAATATCTCTATACATAACTTGAACCCTAGACACATCTTCATTACCTAAATGTTGTAATTTTTTAGGGTAGTCAACATAAGCCCAAATACCATCTTTGATAAGTGGTGTTGGGGTGTTTTCTTTTCGATTCAGTATCATCAATATCGTACGCACCAACCGTTTTTCATCAAGTTCTGGTTTGGTTTTTAAAACAATATCATCTCTACTTAAATTGATACTTTTCTTTGAAACAAAATCTTCAGGAACTGTTAGCCAACTTTGATTAAAGGTTAAGTCGTCGTCATAATCGGTAACATAGAAAAACGGAATCTTATATTCTGTTTTTAATAAATTGCCAAGATAGATGCCATTGTGTTCTCCTTTTAAATCAATATCAAGCAATACTATATCAGGTCGCTTTTTATTAATACGAGCAATAGCTTCTTTAACACTTGGCGTATATTCACTAACCGAAAATCCAGCATCATGTAATACTTCTTTGATATCACGATATACAAAAGAATTATCTTCAACAACTAGTATGTGCGTATTTTTTTTCATCAAACAATTTGTTTTGGTAGACTTACGATTACAGAAACTCCATTATCACTTTCAAGTTTAAATTCACCATCATATTGCTCTGCTAATAGTGGCATGATTTCTAATCCAAATGAACGTAAATTTGAAGCATCAAAATTAGAAGGCAATCCTTTTCCGTTATCTTTCAAAGTGAGGTAGTGATTATAAGCATCACTATGGAAACTTACTGAAATATTACCGCCTTTTTCATCAAATGCATGTTTATATGAATTGGTTACAAACTCATTGAGAATTACTCCAAAAGGGACAGATTTATCAGCAACAATAACTTCTATATCTTCAACATTATAGTTAAGAGTGATGGTACTGCTATTATATTTTTGCTTCACATTTTCAGAAAGTTCTGTTAAGTATGACTTAGCTTTTACATGAGTGATGTCGTCTTGTTGTAAAAGTAACTCGTGTACTTTAAACATACTGGTAACACGATTTTTTAGTTCATTAAGGCGTTCTTGAAATTCAGTTTCTGGAAACTTCTTTTGAGCTAAACGAATAAAACTATTAATAGAGCGGAAATCGTTTTTAATCCTATGATGAAACTCTTTTTGTAACTTTTCAATTTGAGATTTTTGTTCACTAATTATTTGCTTTGCTTTTGCTTCAGATTTGTATCGCCTCCAGATAAAGAAAGATGAAGTACCAAGTGCGAATAATCCAAAAGCTAAAAGCCAATTTCTAGTGTTTGCTTTTTGAGTAAGGAGTTCTTGTTCAACATTATCAGCTTTAAGTTGAAAGTTTTCTTTTTCTTTCTTTTCAGTTTCAAATTTTGCTTGATTATATATAACACGATTTTGTAAACTAAAATTTAGTACTGAATCTTTAAGTCTCCAATATTCATTTTTATATGTGTTTGCTTTATTAAACATTTTTCTTTGCGAATAGTATTTTGAAAAAATAAGATAATAGTCTGATTTAAACTCAGGGTTTATATCTTTTAGAGAATATTTATTTGAAATAAATTCAAAATCGTTTAATTGCTCTTTTTTTAATAATAATGTTAATTCATCTAGCCAGATAATTGGTTTGAATACTTCTAGGGATTTGTAATCGAATTCTTTAATCTTTTTTAAAATACTTTCTGCCTCTTCAATTTTATTTTTTTTCAACAAAATTTTAAACTGGTTGGAATAAAGTTCAATAATTGCTCCTCTAATAGGTAGATTTTCTTTTTCTACTAAATGAATTCCTTTTTTAGTCCATTTCTCAGCATTATCAAAGTCATTATCTAATAAAAAAGTAGAGCTCATGGCTGAGTATATACCACTTAGGAAAATAAGATCATTTTCCTTTTCGAAAATCTGTATAGCTTTTTTAAACAGTTCTTTTCCTTTAAGATAATTTTTTTGAGATATATTTAATATTCCCAATGCATAATACGATCTTCCTTCTGCTATTGGGTCATTATACTCTTTAGATACAATCAGTAATTGATTTAAAGATTTTTCAGCTTGAAAAAGGTTGTAGGATTTTAGATAATTACTTGATTGAGAGTAGTATAAAATTGAAAGCCCTCTATTATTTTTTAATCTTTTATAAATTGGTTTAGCAATATCGTGATAATGTTGCATGCTGTCGAAAATACCTTTCTCTCCATAGTTTCTCCCAATATTAGATACTATATCTGCATATAATTTTTCTTTATTGGTGTTTAAATATTTTAATCCCTTTTGATAACTGTAAGTAGAGGAATCTTTTTGTAAAATATTAAATTGAATAGTACCTTTAAATTTATACCCTAGAGCTATTAATAGACTATCCTTCTCTATTTTACCAGTCTTAATCAGCTTATTAGAGAAATCATTGGCTTCCTTAATTGAGTTTGCCCCAATTATTCTTTCGAAAATACTATCATATTTTTTAATCGAGTATTCATTTTGCCCAAAAAATAAGTTTGGTGTTAAAAGAAAAAAGAAAAAAAATATTTGTTTCATAAGTAATAAATCATTCTTTAAATATAAATGTTAAAATTTTAACATTCAACGGTTTTCGCAAAATTATTAAAATGAACATTTCCATTTTATTTGATGCTATTTTCATTTAAAAAAATGACATTTCCATTTTAAATAGTTCACAATAGCAATTCATAATACTTTCATCCCATAAATATTAACCTTTAAAAACGCTAGTTATGAATGATATTGAATACTTTTTTATTAGATATGGAATGTATGTTCTCTATGGAATTATCACTTTTCTTATCCTGAAATTTATCTTTGGTAAAACTTTAAAAAAACACCATTCCAATTGGAATACTTTGATTGATAATTTTGACTATTCATCCAAAGAATTCTATACGCAATTAAAAGAAGAATTAGAATCGCATGGTGTTACTAATATAACTATCAGAGAAAAAAATCTCAAAGAAGGCAGTATACTATCAGCATCCAGAATATATCTACGCGCAACATGGAAAGAATATCAATATGATATTTGTGGAGCTAATTTTGGAAATGGTTTTTTTATATCATGGTGGTTACTATATAAAAACTCAATAGGAAAAATACTAATATCAAAAATTCCATTTATTGGTAAATGGTTAGCTAAAAAACTATATCCTGTGACGTATTATCGCATCGACACTGCCAGTATGTTCATGTCTTACGCTCAATCTTCTGTTCTTAAAGTCATAGAAGATATTACAAACGAAAAAGGTGTTCGTGCCTTAACCGAAACTGAACGTAAACCGATTTTGAATAACATCTTTGTTCGCTAAGTATGTCTTACAATGCGAGTGAACAAGCAACACTTAACTTCTATCAATGGGAGTATCGCCATCGTGGTTACTATTACTTTGATACTCCTGTTGATTTAGAAATTCCGTATGTTCCGTTTACGCATAAAACTAATATTTCAGAAAAAAGAATAGATGACGGAAGAGTACCATCAGTTTTCAAAAGCATCAGTAATTTAATCCTTCCACCAAAAAAAGAACAAAAGGAAGAAGAATTAACACCAATACAACCAAGAGTATTAGAAGCATCTCATTTGCCTAATACTGTTGGTTTTTCTATTTGCTTTCCTAATAAGCAAGAGATACTACCATTAAGGAATGTTGAGTTCCTCAATATGCTTTCCTTTAGTGAACATTCCATGTCATTTGAGATAATTGGAAATGCGAGTGAAATCAAAATTCAAATTGTTTGTAGCGAACAAGACATACAAAGAATAGTTTCGCACATTAAAGCCTATTTCCCAACGATTATATTGCAGGAGCAATATGTAAGTGACTTTGGATTTGAAATTCATGAGAAGATAGCCATTGCAGATTTTGGGATGAATGATGAGTTCATGAGACCAATAGCAATAAGTGAATCATTTGCAATTGATCCTCTGACTTCAATAATAGCAACGATGGATAGTTTGCAATCAAATGATATCGCTGTATTTCAAATTCTTTTTAAAGGTATTACATCACCGCTTGCACAAGATATTACCTATTCTGTTTCTGATGGTGCTGGAGGCCCATTTTTCGGTGATGCTCCTGAGATGCCACTCTGTGCTAAAGAAAAAATAGCTAATCCCTTATTTTCTGTAGTAATGCGAATAGGAGCGCAAGGAAGAAATGAATTGCGAAGTCAATATCTAGCACAAGAAATGACTCGAAGCATAAGCACAGTTTCAAGTTCTCAATATAACAAACTCATTCCCCTATCAAATGAAGGGTATAGTTATGATTTTCATTTTTATAACCTGCACAACCGATTAAGTAATAGGCTTGGCTTCATTCTGAATTCAAAAGAACTCAATACATTTCTTCATTATCCAAATACATCTGTTGTATCAAAGAAGCTTGGTTTAAGGGATACCAAAACAAAACAGCTATCACAACAACTTATTAGGCAAAAATATCTCTTAGGAATAAATGAGCATAACGGAGTAGAAACAAACGTAATGTTAAATGACGAAATGAGACTTCGTCATACGCATATCATAGGAGCTACAGGCGTTGGTAAATCAACGCTTATTGCCAATATGATGATTGAAGATATGAACGTTGGTAATGGTTGTGCTTTGTTTGACCCTCATGGAGATATCGTTGAAGATATATTATTACGCATTCCAGAACATCGCAGAAATGATGTAATTGTAATAAACCCATCGGACGAAAATTACTCCATTGGTTTTAATTTACTTGGTGCAAATACTGATGCAGAAAAAATAGTCTTAAGTTCTGACTTAGTATCATCTTTCAAACGTCACGCTACAGCATGGGGAGATAATATGTCTGCTGTCTTATCCAATGCTATCAATACCTTTTTAGAGAGTAATCGAGATGGAACATTAATAGAATTAAAACGCTTTTTGCTAGAAGATTCATTTAGAAATGAGTTTTTAACAACCGTAGAAGACCCAAGCATTCATTATTACTGGAATAATGAGTATGCGATGGTTAAAAAAAGAATTGCACCATTACTAACAAGAATTGACACTTTTTTACGTCCCAAAGTTATCAGATATATGTTGGCTCAAACTGGAGGTATTGAATTCAAAAAGTGTATTGAAGAAAAAAAGATAGTCCTTATCAAACTATCGCAAGGTCTTATTGGGGAAGAAAACAGTTTTTTGCTTGGCTCAATTTTCCTCTCGAAGTTGAACCAAGTAGCACAGGGACGGCAGTCACTACCAAAACCCCAAAGGCATCCATACTACATATATTTAGATGAATTTCAGAATTTCATTACGCCAAGTATTACAAGAATACTCTCTGGTGCCAGAAAATACGGTTTAGGACTAGTCTTAGCCCATCAGGAACTTGGGCAAATTGATGACCCAAAAATTTTGAACTCTGTTATCTCAAATCCATATACAAGAATCTGTTTTAGACTTGGAGATTCAGACGCAAAACGTCTTGAATCTGGTTTTTCATATTTTGAGCAACCAGACTTACAAAGCTTAGGAACTGGAGAAGCTATTATGCGAGTAGGCTCTTCAAGTGATGACTTTAATATTTCAACATTTCCACTAAAAGAAGTTGGAGATTCTGCTGAGGCAAATAAAGATTTCATTATTACTAATACGAGAAATCACTATGCAAGTAAAAAGGAAGATATTGAAGAATTACTTATTTCAATGCTTCCAAAGAATAAGAGAAAAACCAAAAAAGAACTACGATTATCTGAACCAGTTGTTGAGTTAGAACCGAAAGTAGAAGTAATACAAGAAGAAGATACTATTCCAGAGAAAAAAGAAACCCCTCTTGAGCAAGAAAAACAACGAATACTCAAAAAAGAAGAGGAACGAGAATCTGAATCAAAACACCGAGCAATACAAAACTATGTTCTCTCACTCGGACAGCAGAGAAATTTTATTACTCAACTAGAAGTGCCTACTGCTGATGGCGGAAGAATAGATGTTGTACTTAAAAGAGATAAATTAAAAATTGCTGTTGAGGTTTCTGTCACCAATACAACCGATTATGAATTACAGAATATTACGAAATGCTTACGTGAAGATATGAGCCATGTATTTCTTATTTCTGAAAGCAAAGTGCATCTAACCAATATCAAAAAGAAAGCAAAAGAAAAGCTTGATACATTAATGTATAAAAAGATAGGTTTTGGTACTCCTGCACAGTTCTTAACCTTCTTAGGAAAGTTTGATACAAAACCTAAAAAAACCATCAAACATGTACGGGGATATAGAGTGAAATCAAATTATAAAGATATTGGTAATAGTGATGCACACTCAAGAAATCAAAAGATTCAAGATATCATATTACGCAAAGGAACAACAAATAAAGATTGAGGAAAACAAAGCAACAAACCCCTTGGATGTGTCCAAAACATAATCGATGTTTGAACTTCTAAATTAATAACTTATGGGTAAAAAAGTAATAGGAATTTGGGTAAGAGTGAGTTCAACTATGCAAGTTGATAGAGAAAGTCATGTCCATCATGAAATGCGTGCTAAATCATTTGTAAAATCTCGTGATTGGAAAATTGGAAAGATATATCGCCTTGAAGCATTAAGTGGTAAATCTATCATGGGCTATGAAGAAACGAAACGTATGCTCCATGATGTAAAAACAGGTGCCATAACTGGATTGGTATTTTCAAAAATTGCAAGACTTGCTCGAAATACCAAAGAACTTATTGAAATATCAGAAATTTTTCAAAAACACTCTGCTGACCTTATTTCTATGGATATGAGTATTGATACATCAACAAGTATTGGTCGTCATTTCTTCAGGCAAATGAGTTCAATGGCTGAATGGGAACGAGAAATGATTTCAGAGCGTATTTCCGCCAGTATTATCACTCGTGCAGAATTAGGGAAACATATTGGTGGACAAGCACCTTATGGCTTTTTGTATAAGGATAAGAAAATAACTCCTCATCCAGAAGAAGCACCTATCCTTAAACTTATGTACGAGCTCTTCTTAGAGCACAAAAGGAAAAAGACTGTAGCAAATATTCTCAATGAAAAAGGATATCGAACCAAGCGTGGAAATAAGTTTACTGACTCAACGGTTAAACGACTTCTGAAAAATACTATTGCAAAAGGTATTCACATTATGAATACTAGATATAGTAGCAATACCAAACCAAATAAATTCAAACCAAAAGAAGAATGGGTATTCCATGAAGTTGAACCAGTAGTGTCAGAAGAATTATGGGAATCAGTTAATAGGATAATAGAAGCACAAAAAAGAAGTCACAAACAAGTACTCAATACCAAAGTTCACTTATTCACAGGATTTGTATTCTGCGAGTGCGGTGCACGAATGTACACGAGGTATAACAGTGAGAATTACGTTTGTCATAAAAGCTGTGGCAATCTCATACGAAAAGATGACATAGAAGAAATCTTCCGAAATGAATTACATTCTTATACGGTTTCAGAAGACCGAGTTAATACGTATTTTAAACGCTTGAAAGTAATACTTAAAGACCG
>CBDICS010000050.1:0-157031 GCA_965277415.1 Saprospiraceae bacterium | reverse complement strand
TCAAATATGTACTGATTTATCAATATTCGTAGGTACAGTAGATACTATCTATAATATATGTCCAACTAACTCAGGTAACTTTGCTGATTTTTCAATGGATCAGAATACATTTTGCGTTGATTATACAGGCATAAATAGTTTGGGGACAGATCAAGCTTGTTTTGTTGTATGTGACGATTTGAATATTTGTGATACAACCATTGTCAATATAAGTGTTCGGTCTTCAGGAATTAACCTTTATTATGATACACTTTATGTAAATGAGATGGCTTCGTTCTGTGATTGGGATTTATCCAATTTATTTGGACCAGTTGTCAATATAGAAAATGGATGTATAGGAAGTTCTGGAACATCCGCATTTTTTGATATAGATAATACTAATTTTTGTATAGAGTATGATGCATTAGATGTTGGAAAAGACACGGCATGTATCTATTTAACAGACAACACTGGAGCTGTTGACACAACGCTTGCCATAGTCTGTGTAATGCTACCAAGTCCAATTATCGTTTTTGATACTATTCGACTTAGTATATCTCCCACTTATTGTGTAGATACGACTGAATTAGCTGGAAATATAATAAGTATAGAAAATATTTGCCCTGGAGATTCTGGCAATGCTGTCAATTTTGAAATTGATGCCTCTACTTATTGTATTACTGCAAATCCAATAGAAATAGGAACGGATAGTGCCTGCATCGTCATCTGTGACGAATTTGGGATTTGTGATACGACTACATACATAATTACGGTTGATGATGACATAATAATGATGGGGCTTCCTATTGCGAATGATGATTTAGATTCTACAGATCAAAATCTTTCTTTAGTTTTAGATGCTTGCTTTAATGATACCATACCTGCTAATACTACACTTACAAATTTCTTTGTGTTACCTGTTGCTTCGGGAGGTGCTGGCCCTTTAAATGGCACCGCGTTTTCAAATGCAGATTGTACGGTCAGTTATGTGCCAAATGATGATTTCTGTGGAGAAGATCAGATTACTTATGTCCTTTGTAATGAAATGGGCTGTGACTCAGCAATCATAACAGTAATAGTCAACTGCCCTTCAGCAGGTTTTCAGATTTTCAATGCTTTTTCTCCAAATGGAGATGGGGTTAATGATTATTTCAGAATCAATGGAATAGATGCAGTTCCCTGATCATACGCTTTATGTATACAACCGCTGGGGTAATCAGGTTTTGAAAGTAAATAACTATCAGAACGACTGGGGTGGAAAATGGCAGGGTTTTGACCTTCCGGATGGAACTTATTATCTACGTTTTTGATACAGGAACAGGAGAATTTAAATTCCGGATATGTTTATGTTGGAAGATAAACTGATAAGATGTAAGTTATCTGATTTGTAGATGTTTATATGTTACCTTTTAAAAGGTGGTGTAATCCTAGCATTGTTTTTGAATTTAATAAAATTGATTCTTTACCAAGTGATAAGTAAAATTAAGGCTTTTCCGCTTGCCTACACAATAGTCAACATAAGATAATATTAAAGCGACATAAACATTTTACGTTTTCATAACCAGAATCTTTGACTATTATGAGAAAAATATACACGCTGGTAATTTTTATGACTTTTTGCGCCTTGTCTTATGGGCAGCAAGATGCCATGTTTACTAAATATATGTTTAATAGCCTTGCTTATAATCCTGCTTATGCTGGAGCAAAAGACCATATGGCTATATCTCTTTTGCACCGAACGCAATGGTGGGGGATAGATGGAGGACCAAGTACACAAACTTTTACGATTCATTCTCCATTGAAAAATGAAAGAGTAGGGCTTGGGTTTAATGCGGTCAATGATGCTATTGGACCGACTAATACACTCACCGCTAATGTAAGTTATGCTTATCGGATTCCTTTTGGAAAAGCTCGATTAGCTGTTGGGATTCAGGGAGGAATAATTAATTGGCGAGCAGATTGGTCTAAACTTTCTATAGATGAATATCAATGGATGATGCATTTTCTGAAACTTCACCAAATTACCTGTTGCCTAATTTTGGAGCAGGATTATATTTTTCTACAGATAAATTTTACGTCGGTGCAGGAGTTCCACATTTGATAGAATATGATTTGAGAGAAGAAAACATCAATTCACCTCAATGGGCAAAACAATATCGTCACTATTTTTTCAATGCGGGAGTTGCAATTCCTGTTAAAGGCGATGCTATTATTTTTAAACCATCTTTGTTGGTCAAAAGTGTTGGACTTATTGAGTAGTATCAATAAAGATGCTGCTTATCAAAATGTTGGAGCACCTACAGAATTTGATATAGACATTTCGTTTATGTTTTATAGATACACTTTGGGTTGGAACTTCTTTTAGGTCGGCAGTAGAAGCATTGACTAGATGGCATTCTAGTTCTTTTGATTCTGTAGATTTTTGGGCAGCTTATTATTTGATCTAATGGATTGCGAATTGGAGCTGCATATGATTATACTTTAACAAAGATTCAATCTCCTGCTCAAGGGTCATTTGAGGTAATGCTCAGTTATGAATTTGATTATGTGACCAAACAAGCAGTGACACCAAGATACTTTTAACGATTTTCTAATAACCCAATTTATTAACCAAAGTACTAACCGAAATCAATAGTTAGCGACCATTTAAAAATGTATAAAATGAATATTAAAAAACTGATATTCGCGGCTGTAATTACTGCATTTGCTTGCAATGTTTCTACTGCTCAATTTTCTAAGATGAAACGTGCTAAACAACATATGGATGCGCTTAATTATCAGGAAGCGATTCAGGTTTATAATGAAATTTTAGAGAAAGGGAGATGACTGCTGAAGCTAAAATTAATATAGCAGAGTGTTATCGCAAAGTAAATGATACTGAAAATTCTGAATATTGGTATCGGACAGGTAGTAAGACTTCCTGAAGCAAAAAACATTCCATAAATTATACTATGGTCAAATGCTTACAACGGAATGGTAAATGTGATCTTGCTAAAGAATGGTACCAAAAATATGTAGATGAAGCTGCACCAGATGATATGAGGGGCCAATACTTGCTGAAAGGCTTGTGATTATGAGCAAGGAGTTGAGAACTAAAGAATGCGGGCATTTATGAAATAAACAATCTGGATTTTAATTCTAATCTGGATGATTTTGGCCCAGTTACATATTTTGGCGAAGGGCTTGTTTTTGCTTCTGAAAGGGATAAGGGGACTGCCATAAAGCGAAGACATGGCTGGACAGGGAATCCATTTTTAGAATTGTATTATCTAAAAGCAGAACCTGTTGATAAAGAGGATCCTTGTGGTGATCAAATGTATGGTGAACCAGAAAAATTCTCGAAAGACTTAAACTCAAAATACCATGATGCTGCTGCATCTTTTACCAATGGAGAAGATCAGATTTATTTTACAAGAAATAATTATTAGTGAAGGTAAAGTTGGAAAAAGTGATGAAGGCGTTGTAAAACTAAAAGTTTACTATGGCGATATTGATAAGGATAGGAAAGTAGGTGAATTGAATAGCTTTGCCTTTTAATTCTGATGAATATTCTGTTGCGCATCCAACCTTGACAGCAGATGGTAATACCCTTTACTTTGCCTCAGATATGCCTGGTGGTTTTGGTGGAATGGATTTATATTATTCTGAAAAAGGATCAGGTAAATGGGGACCACCACTGAATATGGGCCCTTCTATTAATACGGAAGGCAATGAAATTTTTCCATATTTTCATGCAAAATCAGCGCGTTTATATTTTGCTTCCGATGGCCATATTGGTTTAGGCGGTCTTGATATTCATTATATGGAGCAGCAAGAAGGTGGAAGCTGGGGAACAATTGAGAACCTTGGTTATCCAATGAATACCATTTCTGATGATTTCGGAATTGTTTTCAGTGAAGAAGGGACTTGTGGTTATATTTCATCTGATAGAGATGGCGGTGTTGGTTGTGATGATGTTTATTCATTTAAAAAAATGGCGGCTCCTGTAAAGGTTTTAGTTTATGATGAAAATACTAAAGAGCCGATAGAAGGGGCGATGGTCATTAATGGCTGTTCTGGCGATACCTTAATGACTGCTGCAGATGGCTATGTAACTATAGATCAAAAAATGAATGTTTGCTGTACTTTTTCAGCAAGTAAGGAAGAATATGCAGATAATGCAAAAGAAGGTTGTACGAAAGAGATTGTTGTAGGGGAGGAAGTTTTGGTTGAAATTCCATTGAGTAAAGCGATTGAATTTGCCCTTGAGGGTGCGGTCTTTGATGCTCAGACTTTATTACCACTTGAAGGTGTCGAAGTTACTTTAACCAATGATTGCGGAGATGATGAGCAAACACTAGTAACAGATGAAACCGGCGTGTTTTCTTTTAAATTGAAAGAAGATTGTTGTTATAAACTCAAAGGTACAAAAGAGGATTATCTGGCTGCTATAGCTACTGATCAATGTACCAGAGGGCTGACAGAGTCTGTAACGCTTCAAGTGAACTTGAATTTGCAATCGATTAAAATGCCGAATCCTAATGATATTGTTGATCCAAATGATGTGACAAGTACAATTACTAAAGGAGGAGATGATCCAAATGGAGAAATAAATGATCCTGGACATACAAACCCAGTCGTTATAGGACCTGGAGATAAAATAGAAGGAGATTTACTTACTTTCCTCGTCCATATCTACTATGATTTCAATCAATCCTATATTCGTGATGATGCAGAACCGGAGTTAAATAAATTGCTGTCTGTACTTGTAGAGAATCCACAGTATATTGTAGAAATTGGTTCGCATACGGATTCAAGAGGTTCACATCGCTATAATAGACGATTATCTTCGAGACGTGCAGAGTCGGTAGTCCGATGGTTAAACAATAAAGGAATTTCGAGAGATAGACTGATACCCGTAGGATATGGTGAAACAATGAATGTTAATAATTGTAGAAACCTAATACCATGTAGTGAGAAAAAACATCAGTTGAATCGTAGAACAGAATTCAGAGTAATTGGTAAGGTTGGGGATGCTGATATTATCAAAACTTCAAAAGCAAACCCAAATCCAAGATTGGATGTCTGTGTCGGCTGCCCTTTCTAATATTAATTGATATTTACATAAAAAATGAGGAATTCAACCTAAGGTTAAATTCCTCATTTTTTTTACACTCAAAACCTGTCCAATTTACCCCAGACTTCCAAAAGCGAAGCCAATCACAAGTTCCGTAGGAACGATCACAAAGTCTGAAGGACTAATCACAAGACTGCAGGTCGATCACAGACCGCAGGTCAATCACAAGGCAAAGCCGACCACAAACAAAGTGATCACCTATTCCACAAAAACCACCAAACCCTTAAGGTAAGCACCCTCAGGATGAAACAATCCGACAGGATGATCAGCAGGTTGCGTTAGTTTATGAAGCACACTCACTTTTCTTTTAGCCTCAATGGCCGCTGCGACAATGGTGTTATAAAAAAGCTTTTCGTCCACCACTTGAGAACAAGAAAAAGTGAATAAGATACTATTCCTACCAATTTTTTGAAGGGCCAAACTATTCAATCGTTTATAACCTTGAACTGCATTATGGCGTTTTTTTATACTTTTAGCAAAGGCAGGAGGATCTACTATCATTAAGTCATATATCGTCTCAGACTCTTTAAGAAAAGACATGACATCAGCAGTATAAGATTGATGTGTTCCAGTATAAGGTTGATTAAGCGTAATATTTTGATCGGTTAAATCAATTGCTTTTTGAGAAACATCAACCGAATGAACCAATGTGGCATCCGCTTTTAAGGCATAAATAGAAAAGCCCCCAGAATAGCAAAAAGCATTTAAGACTTTTTTACCAGAAGCATAATGTGCAAGCAGGTGTCTGTTTTCTCGCTGATCTAGAAAAAAACCTGTTTTTTGACCCGTAACCCAATTGACAGCAAATTGATTTTCATATTCAAAAACGATTTCATCCTCACCAACTCCAAATAAATACTCATCAGTGATGGACTTCGAAAAATTGGGAGGAAGGGCTGCTGCACTTTTATTATAAATTGCGGTCAATGATTCATTGAAAACACTTAGCAGCGCTTTAGCAATCTTTTCTTTTTCATAATACATGCCAATCGAATGACATTGAATAACTGCTGTCTTATTATAAATATCAATAACCAATCCGGGGAGTCCATCACCTTCGCCATGGATTAAACGATAACAGTTAGTTCCATTTTTTTCCAGATTGAGGGATTGACGAAGTTGAAAGGCTTTCTGAATCTTTTTATTCCAAAAATTCTGTTTTAGGTTCGTTTTTTCGAAAGTACAAATACGTACCATAATGCTACCATTTTGAAAATGTCCGGTAGCAAGGTATTGATCTTTAGCATCATAAACTTCTACAGGGTCACCATCCGCAATATCTTCTGGTTTTGAGTAAATCGCTCCCGAAAACACCCAAGGATGAAACCGCAATATTGAAGCTTCTTTACCTCTCTTTAAAATTATCTTTTTCAAAATCGTATTTTTTCAATCTCGCAATCAATCCAGCCATACAAGATTATTTTTCCGCAAATTGCAAATCTGAGTACTTCGCTTGTCAAGCCGCCACCTCCCGTCTTCCATCTTCCACCTCCCGTCTCCTGCCTTCCGTCTCCCGTCTTCCACCTCCTACCTACACTTCCCAGCTTTCGTCCGCGTTACCCCAGCTTTCTCCGCTTCGCAAATATTTCCATAAGTCTTACCATCACAACCACAAACAGGTTTATAGATCGTTGCACAAGCCTTATCTGGATTTATCTTTGTTTCATCAATACATGCTTGGTTTGTAGCGCATTTACCCGGTTTCCAACTGGTCAAGCCCTGGTTTCTTGCTGCACATTCATTGCCATATGTTACATTATCGCAACCACAGACAGGATCATAAACATCTGGGCAAGGTTTTCTAGATATCTTAGTAGGATCGACACAGCAAGCGCCTTTTGTCCATTTGGTGAGGCCATTGATTTCAGCATGGCATTCATTGGGATAGGTTTTACCATCGCATCCACAGACAGGGTCTAAGTTTTTAGGACAAGGGCGAAGCGCGATTTTAGATTTATCAATACAGTCGGTACTACCCGTGTCAGCACAAGGGCCTTTTGTCCATTTTGTCAGTCCGGCATTTTTTGCTAAGCATTCATTAGAATAGGTAACATTATCACATCCACAGACTGGTTTTAATTCTTTAGTACATGGTGCTTTAGGTTTCTTAAGACTTTCTACTATGCATGGACATTCTCCTTTAGTCCATTTAGTGACGCCATTTTTTTCAGCAGTACATTCATTGGAGTAAGTTTTATAATCACAACCACAAACTGGTGTATAGTCTCTGGGACAACCTTTATTGGGATCAATTTTAGATTTATCAATACAAGCAGTTTCAACTACATCTGTGCCTGGTGTAAGTGTATCATTACAAGACATTTGAAAGCTTAAAAAAGCTAAAAGACTAATAAAAAAACTGAGTCGGATTCTATTTTTCATGTGTTTTTAATTGTTTGGACACAAATTAGAAAATAATAATTTATTTTTCCATCTTTTTGAAAAGGAATGGGATACATCTCGATGATGGAGAATGAATAGAGGGGATTGAAACCAATGATTTCTAAGAATATATAAGCCGGAAGCCCAAATTTCTAACAGGTTGAATCGGGATGATTCATGCTTGATGGAGGTTTAAAACTAACTGAGACAAAATAGCTCAGCTAGTTTTATACCTTTTCTTTCTTATGACAACTTATCAATTTGCTAATCCTTAATAAGTTTACGGATTAGACTACCTTCATTATTTGATATCTTAATAAAATAGATGCCTTTGTTTAGCGACTGTAGATTGTTGATTGTTAGTGAGTTAGTGCCGGAAGAAGTTTGGTTTAATAAACGACTATATACTTGTACACCAGTTGCATTATAAATCTCTAATTGCAAATGCTGACTAGTTTCTAAATCCAAAATGATGTTAAATCCTGAATCAAAAGGATTGGGGAAGACCTCCAAAGCATTGATCGATTCCAAATCATCCGTTGCCACAGGGCAGGCGGTCATAAAAATCATCGTTCCGGAGTAATTACTGGAAGCTATTGGACAGTTTGTTCTTATCTGGTATTGATAATTTGTACAGGGCATTAATGTTTCTAAAAATGCTTCGGTATCGGTAATGTCGACAATTACCCAATTCACAGTTCCTAACATTTTGTACCTGATGGTATAACTGTCCGCTAAATTAGCTGGATCCCATATAATACCTGCATCTGTCATATTAATAGAAGAGGTATCAATGTTCTCTGGCGTAAAACATGGACATTCTGTTTCAAAAATTATAATATCAGAATAACCACTAGTAGAATCAGGACCACAAGTCGTTTCTATTTGCATTTCAAAACGTCTACATAAGCCAAGATTTTCCAGTGAAAAACTTTCAGTGTCAACGATAATATCTATCCAGTCTGGATCGCCTTGTTCTCGATACCTTAAATTATAATTTTCTGCTGCGAATACGGATCCCCAATCTATGCTAATATTTTCGCCGTCTGTCATCGGAACAATACCCTCTGGAAAAGTACAACAACCATCTGTACTAAAAATATGACTGTCAGAAAATTCACTTATTGTATCTGTACATGATGCCTCAATCTGATATTCATAATCCTGACAAGCTAAAAGGCCTTCTAAATTAAAAGGATTGGGAACACTATCCAATAGTATCCATGTAGAGTCTCCAAGTATACGATATCTAATGTCTAAAACAAGTGCAGAATCAGAGTTAAACCAATTAAGCGTGGCTGAGGTGTCAATTATGTTTTCAGCATTTAAAGCTGATGGAGTAGGGCAGGGGCCGCAATTTTCAAGAAGTATTTGAATACTATTAAACATATTAATTCGACCACCAGTAGCTACCTCCGTGGATAAATTTGAAATAGGATCGACACCATCGAAAATATAATCTCTAATCTGAAGTGCAGCTCCACCAGGGTCCTGCAAAGCATAACCTGAGATATCAGAACAGGGGGCGGAATACAGAAATGCGATCACTCCTGCGGTTAAGGGGGTGGCAAAGGACGTTCCACTTGTATTTGAATACCCGTTTTGACTAAGGGTATAAATCGCTGAACCAGGAGCACCTAAATCTACGTGAGTAATACCATAACCCGCAAAATCCCGTACATCATTATCATTAGTAGCGGTGACTGAGATCAAATACTCACTGGGACAAGCTGTAGGAAGATCTCCAACCTGATCAATATTTACGCCTTGATTAGACGTTGCACCACAGCTAAGAATTCCATGAACCCCAAGACTATCATAAAAAGCACACCATAGTGGTGCATCAGCAGGTTGTCCAAAATCAAGTCCCCAAGAAGAATTAGTAGCCACTACAAAAGCGCCTTCTTCACCATTGGTTTCATTAAATTTCTTTCGCATGACCAATGGATAAGTATAAGCTGCAATCACATTGGATTCAGTTAATCCACCTACTACTGTATGCATTATTTTTACATCCCAATTGGCACCGGTAACACCTAAAGCATTATTTCCAACAGCTCCTATCATGCCAGAGACTGCGGTGCCATGATTGGCACTAGGAATATTTGGAGAATTGTTTGAAACATTCCATCCGCCTATGTCATCAATATATCCGTTATTATCATCGTCTATTCCATTATTAGCAATTTCAGCGGTATTGATCCAGAGGTTATCCTGAAGATCTGGATGGTTACGATTTGCACCTTCGACCACACAAACCACGACATCATGGCCATTAGCTGTTGTGCCACCAGTACTCAATTCCCAGGCTAAATCTGCATCGACATCCGCATCATTCGTTCCTCCTGTTTGGCCAGTATTGACCCATTGCCATTGTGAATTAAAATTCGGATCATCTGGAATGACCTGTCGAAGACTGATGAGGTGATTAAATTGTGCGGTTTCAACATCTTTATGCATACTAATTTCATGGAGAAAATAATTTTCATGAATAGTATTATAATCAAAATGAAGTAACCAAATATTAAGCTCAGATGAAGATTCTTTAACTACTTCTAATTCAGTTGCTTTTCCATTATAGGTTTGAAGGTCTTGAACAACATCTTGTATAGAAACATCAGAAGGGATTTTTACCAATATATCACCTAATACATGAGTCAGACTTTGTGCATGAAGGTTGATTGAAAAAAATAAACTAATAAAAAATACAATAGTAATGCTTTTCTGCATGGTGATAGATTTAAAGATTAACAGGGTGTTTAATTTTTGAATAATTTCCTAGAAAATTATGCCTAAAAATAAGTGTTTCTTGCTGTTAAACGGCGTATAAATTAAATTTGTTTGGCTAGATGACAAGGATAGGACATAATATGGGCAGTCCGTATTTTAATCAGATCCTTAATAATAGATTATCCCTTGATTATCTTATTCCAAATTGGACCGTCGGGTGTTAGTATTCTAATGATATAAATACCATCAGCTAAGGAAGAAAGCTTATTAATCTCCAATATCTGGTGTCCAAGAAATGTATTCATTTCTTTTTCGAAAACAATTTGTCCTTTTATGTCAATCAGTTGAAGCTTGCTTGGACCTGTTTTATTTATATTTAATTCGATATGGATAGTAGAACTAAAAGGATTTGGGTAAACTACTATATTTTCATCCTCTACTGTATTTGTCGTTGCAGAAATACATTGGGTATCGAATTCAAAAGACTGGGTATAGCCACTAGTCTCATTTTCAACCAGGCAGTTTGCCTCAACTTGAAATTCGTAAGTACTGCAATCTTCCAAATCAATAATGGTAAATGGAGGATTAATATTATTAAAAACAATCCAATCAACTTCTTGTATCTTTTTTATTCTTAGATTATGATCGGTATGATCATCTGAAGGGTCTTCCCACAATAGCGTTGCTATATCTTCAAGCACGTTTGTGGTATCTAAGTTGACAGGTAAGTCACAAGATGGCGGTGTTCCTTCAATAATATTGATACAATAATCTTCGACTTCACCAAATGGGAATACTTCACAAATTTCTGGTTCTTGCATATCATCAGAACCAATCCATTCCATACCAACCCGCAAACGAGTAGAGCCCAAAGTGGCTGTTCCCGGAATAGTTAATGTTCCAGTAACCGTAGTCATTGATCCTGATCCTGCATCAAAGGCTAATTCTGTAATAGGATCAAATATGCCATCATGATTGAAGTCAATCCATATTTTAAAATATTCTTCAAATGCAGAGCCATCAAAATCTGGAGTCAATTCAATATCATAAGTATTGAAGGCCATCAAATCAGTAGATAAATCGGTATGGTCTCCATAGCCATTGTCAGGGCCAGAATTATTGACTAAACCTCCAATTTTTACCGCATCAATCCATTCAAAATCAGCATTGGCTCCTGATGATTCACAATAATTAAAGTCTAAACAAGCGCCACAACCTGGAGTAATGAATTCTATCGAATTACTAAATGTTGAGACCTCATTAGCACAAACAGTTTGCAGGATCACCGTAATAGGCGAACAATTATTCAAAGTGTTTAGGACAATAGAGGTTTCCGTAATTCCAGTAATGAACATTTCATCAATAGGAGAAAAGTATTGAAGATTATATGATTCTGCTGCAAGCACGCTATTCCAACTTATGGTCACAGAATTAATACTTAGATCGCTGACTATTATATCACTAGGTGGTTCGCAACATCCATCAGTAGTAAAGATAAAGCTCTCTGAATAACCACTACTTTCATTATTGCAAATAGCATCTATTTGGAACTCATATTGAGTGCAGTCGATTAAATTCATTAGTGGAAAAGGGCTGCTGGCATTAATCGTTTCATTCCACTCCAGGTCTCCTAATTCTCGCCATCTAAGATTTGAAGTACTAGAATTAACACCAGTAGACCAAGTGAGATTTGTGCTGACATCTGTTAATTGATCAGCTGCAAGGTAATAAGCAGGAGGACAGGGACTACAATTATCCATTAATAATGTGAGGCTATTAAAAATATTGAGCCTGCCTTCTGTTAGGGTGATTCCCGCAAGGCTAGCATTGGGATCAACACCATCCAAAATATATTGCTTTGCAAAATCTGCGGCAGCAGCAGGATCTACTTTTGCTAAAGCGGCTAAATTATCACAAGGTGCTGCATATAAAAGTGCGATTGCTCCCGTGACATGAGGTGTTGCTCCTGATGTACCACCGAAAGCACCATAATTATTTGAAATAGTGGTAGTAAAAACATCTGCTCCATGTGCGCCAAGGTCTATTGAATTGGCACCAAAACCTGCTCCGATGACTTTATTGTCCATTCGATTCATATTCGTAACCGAGATTAAAAAATTGCTAGAACATGCGGTAGGTAAGTCTCCTTCTTCATCTACATTGGTATTGCCATTGATCGTAGCGCCACAACTAGTAATGCCTGCTTCCCCCATGATATCATAAAAACTACACCATAAAGGCGCATCTTCGGGATCTCCCATATCGACCCCCCAGGAAGCATTTGTTGCTACAACAAAAGCACCTTCAAGACCATTTGAATTGTTATATTTGATTCTTGCATCAAGTGCATAAGCATAAGCTTCTAATACCGCAGCCTCATTTGTATTAAAATCATTTTTGATCACCATGATTTTAACATCCCAATTGACACCAGTTACACCGATTCCATTATTGCCTTGAGCACCTACTATTCCAGCCACAGCAGTTCCATGTCCAACACTTGCGGCAATATCATCATCATTTGTTTCAATACTCCAACCCCGATAATCATCTATATATCCATTATTGTCATCATCAATACCATTATTAGGGACTTCAGCATAATTAATCCAAAGATTATCTCCGAAATCATTATGATTCAAGTCAATGCCACTATCTAAGACGGCTACAACAATTGTATCTCCAAGCAGTGTCAGCCCTCCGGTAGTAATATCCCAAGCTAATTCAGCATCAATATCGGCATCAGCAAGGCCACTATTTGAACCATCATTAATATATTGCCATTGGTCATCAAAGAAAGGATCATCTGGTATCGTCGACCTCATATCGACAAGATGATTGAATTGTACTGTTTTTATACTCCTGTGTTTTTTAAGTAAGGCTAAAAACTGGAACTCATTGACAGAATTATAATCAAAGCGTAATAACCAAATGTCTAGTGTTTTAGAAACTTGGCGGACTATTTCGAAACGGGTAATTTGATTTCGGTAAGTTTGGAACTGTGAAATAATTTCATCAATTTTTTCTCCTTCACTCGGTTGAATTAATACTTCTCCTAATACATGATTGAGTTTTTGTGAAAACAAAGTTGAAGATATAAAAAGGCAAAATGTAAGAAGAAAAAGAAATTTACTCATTGAAAAGTAGTTTTTAGTTTTTTGTGATTCTTAGAAAATGTACAAGCTAGGAGCTAGATGATTTCGTTTGGTCGAAAAAAATTAAGAAAGAATAGGTTTACTAAACTAAGCAAGCTAAAATAGCTTAGCAAGTTTAGTAAACCGCCGCCAGACAATTTCATTTAGATCCACAGATTTACTAAGGTGACAAAGTATCCACAATTGACAAATCACCAATTATTATACTATAATACCAAAAATGATTGAACTTTATTGGCGATAAACAGACAAATCTTGATTTATTGAAAATTTCAGCTTGATAATGTTTTATTTATTTATGGCTCGTCTCTAAAAACCTAGACGAGGAGAGACGGGTTCACATTTCTTATTAGGTTTATAAATTCAGAATAATAAGTATATTTATATTTTAAAGTCGGAAAGACATATTCATCTTTACAATGATCTGCTTTTAATACCATCACCAAAACTCACGATTTCAATGAAAAGAATATTATTCATTTTATCCACTACTTTTCTGTTTTTTACTATTCATGCACAACAGCCTAAAAACCAGTCGGCGATCTATTCTTCTGATGTGATTCACCATCCGATAGTAGGAGAAAAAGGCATGGTCGCTTCGCAACATAAATTGGCTACAGAAGCAGGACTTGAAATTCTAAAAAAAGGCGGTAATGCAATTGATGCAGCAGTTGCTGTTGGTTTTAGCTTAGCTGTCGTATTGCCTCGTGCGGGGAATCTCGGAGGAGGAGGCTTTATGATTGTTCATGAAGCTAAATCAAAATCAACCCAGGCACTCAACTATAGAGAAATGGCTCCCGGTAAGGCATTTAAAGATATGTACCTTGATGCAGATGGTAAAGTAGATAATGAGAAGCTTAATGCCCAATATTTAGCAGCAGGTGTTCCCGGGAGTGTAGCAGGAATGGCGAAAGCTTTAGAATTATACGGTACGATGTCATTGTCTGAAGTCATGGCGCCAGCAATAAAGCAAGCGGAAGAAGGATTTGAAGTCACATATGACCTTGCTCGAATACTGAAAGTGCTGGAAGGAAGAATTCGCAAATGGCCAGAATCTGCAAAAATATTTTATAAAGAAAATGGCGGATATTATGAACAAGGTGATTTGCTTGTACAAAAAGACCTCGCCTGGAGTCTTAAGCAAATTGCAAAAGATGGTCCAAGTGCTTTTTATGGTGGTAAGGTAGGGGAGCGGATTGCTAATGATATGAAAGAAAATGGCGGCTTTATTACTTTAGATGACCTCAAGAATTATAAGGTTGAGGAAATGGATGCGGTATGGGGAACTTATCGCGGTTACGATATTGCTTCGATGCCTCCTCCTAGCTCAGGCGGCGTTCATATCATTCAAATGTTAAATATCTTAGAAGGGTTTCCACTTAATTATTTGGGACACAATTCTGCGGAGACACTTCACCTAATGGCTGAAACCATGAAACTTGCTTATGCTGATCGGAGTGAGCACTTGGGTGATCCAAATTTTTGGAAAGTTCCTGTAGAAGGCATCACGTCTAAAAAGTACGGAGATGAATTGCGTGAAAAAATTAATAGATGGGAAGCAATTCCTTCTGATCAAATTAAACCTGGCAAACCTCAAGCTTATGAGAGTGATGAGACCACGCATTTTACAGTAGTTGATGCAGCAGGTAATGTGGTGGTGAATACCTATACCCTGAACTTTAGTTTTGGGTCTGGTATAGTAGCAAAAGGAACAGGGATTTTATTAAATAATGAAATGAGTGATTTTTCTGCGAAACCTGGAGAGGCCAATGCCTTTGGTTTATTAGGCGGCGCTGCCAATGCTGTAGAACCAGGCAAGAGACCTTTAAGTAGTATGACCCCCACCATTGTTTTTAAAGATGGGAAACCATACTTCGCAACAGGAAGCCCCGGAGGAAGTAGAATTATTACAACGGTACTTCAAGTAATCCTCAACATTATTGATCATGATCTGAATGTTAGCGAAGCTGCTAATGCGATACGGATTCATCATCAATGGTATCCTGAAATTCTTTATATTGAGAAAGGACTAAATTACGATACACAAAATCTATTGAGGGCAAAACAGCATGAGCTTCAATATCGAAATGCCATGGGTAGCACTCAGACGATTATGCTGCGTAATGGTTTACTATTTGGTGCATCTGATCCAAGGCGACCTGATGCTGCTACTTCTGGATATTAAGGAATAATACATAGGATACATGATTCTTTATGCCATGCTGGCTTGGGGATTATTACAATTTTACTAAAATGTAAATATTAGAAATGGAATTTCTAGCTTTTTTTGGTCGCTTACATCCATTGATTCTACATTTGCCAATTGGTTTTTTGGGAATAGCTTTTATCATGGAATGTTTTAGCAAGAGGCGCAATTATGAGATACTAAGTCCGGCGATTGGCTTTATTCTTCGCTTCGGCATGTGGATGGCTATCTTAGCTTCTATCTCTGGTTTTGTGTTATCAAGAGAAGGTGGATATGATTCAATGCTTTTAGATCGCCATCAATGGCTCGGTATTGGGACGGCGCTTATTTCTTTAGTCGTTTATATTTTACATCAGCGAAAAGAATCTGGAAAAGGCGGAAAGCTATATTTTCCTTTATTTACAGTTTTAATAATATTAATCGGAATCACAGGGCATTTGGGTGGTTCTCTAAGCCATGGAAGTGATTTCTTGACCGCACCTTTTTCAAAGGATTTTAATAAAGAAAAACAAAGTATTGCAAATATGGACAGTGCATTGGTTTTTCAAGATTTAATTCACCCTATTTTAAAAGAGAAGTGTAATAGCTGCCATAATGAATCAAAGCTCAAAGGGGACTTATTATTGTCGACAATTGAAGGTATTAAAAAAGGAGGGGAGGCTGGCGCATTTTTGAAAGCTGGTGAAGCCGATAATAGTTTGTTTTTAAAACGCGTGTATTTACCTATAGAAGAAAAAGAACATATGCCACCGAAGGGAAAGCGTCAATTGACGGAGGATGAAGTTCGACTTTTAGAATGGTGGGTCAATCAAGGAGCTAGTTTTGATCAACAGGTTGGTGCGCTAGAACAAGCTGAAGACATAAAATCAATTCTGGCAAAATATACGCAGACTGATAAAAGTGTATTTGCGCTTAAGGTCAGTCCAGTAAAAGAAAGTACCCTTAATAAACTTCGGAAATCAGGAATCATAGTTGAAACGATTTCTAAAGATCATGGATTTGTTAAAGCTAGTTTGCGAGGCCGGAAAGATTTGAATAAAAGTACTTTTCGTACCTTAAAAAGCATAGCTGAGCAATTGGTTGATTTGGATTTGAGTGAAACAAATATGGATGATCAACTCCTGTCAAGCTTGAAAAATTTTCCACATTTACAAAAACTTTTTTTACAAAAAACTAAAGTGTCAGGGAGTAATTTACAAGTTTTAGAAAAGCTTGAATACTTAGAATATTTAAATCTCTATGAAACACCATTGAAAGATGAAGCCATTCAATCACTTACAAAATTAGTCGGTTTAGAAAATCTCTATTTATGGAAAGCCAATCTTAGTCCAAAGGCTGTTGAACAACTTAGAAATGAACGACCCAAATTGAATATAAATACAGGAATCGACAAAAGTATTTTTGGTGATGCGGAGCTCAAGCCACCAATCATCTCAGTAGATAAAGATATTTTTAAAGATTCCGTTCGTGTGGAATTTAATATTAATTTTAGAGGTGTTGATTTGCATTATACCTTGGATGGAACAGCTCCAGATTCCACTTCAGAAAAGTATCGAGAGCCCTTTTTATTAGATCATACTGCGGATATAAAGGTTATTGCTCGTAAGAAGGGTTGGAAAACTAGTCAAATTGCTCAAAAATCAGTTGTTCGGGCAAAGTACCAGGCAGCAAAGGTATTATTAAATAAAAAGCCAAATGATAGATACAAAGCGGAAGGAGGGGCTTCATTGGCTAATTTTAAAAAAGGTACACTTCAATTTACAGAAGGCGAATGGCTAGGATATGAGGGGGAACATTTTGTGGCAAATTTAGATATGGGGAAAGTATTGGATATCTCTAAAGTATCCGTAAGTGCATTGGAATCTACTGGATCTTGGATATTTTTTCCTAAACAATTAAAAGTATCCTTGTCAAAAAATGGGAAGACTTATACAAATGTCATTCAAAAATCTATTCCTACTACAGCAGGACCAGAACCGGCTGTGATTAGAAGTTTTATTCTGGGATTTGATACCCAGGAAGCGAGATATATCAAAGTGGAGATCAATAGTAATCTAGTCAATCCATCCTGGCATCCAGCGCCGGGCCAAAAATGTTGGGTTTTTGTAGATGAGATTTTGGTGGAATAATAGATGACGATTATTCAATCAATATTTCATCAATGAATAGCCATGCAGCTGTGCCTTTTCCATCATGCCATTCGGGAATTGCGGGGATGTTTTTAATAAGTACTTTTAAAAATTTTGAATGTTCTTTTTCGAATGATACGTTTAAAAAGTGATGTGCTTTTGCCATGCTTGCTTTCGGTATATCAATGGTTTTTAAATTGACCAATTCATAATCATGACCATTTTCGGAAGAATAAACCTCAATAGTTTGAGGTAGAAATATCCAAGAGGCATGATCAGAAAGCATACTGGTGCTTACTTTTTGAATACTTGTCTTTTGTTCAAATTCTATAAGCACTTCTAAATCTTTACCTGAAAATCCCATCCATTCTTCACTTCGGAAATTATCAGATCCTTTCTTTCTATCGACGAGTCCTTTTGCTCCTTTGCCCGGATAGTTTTGATGTGCAGCTCGATTTAGAGAAATATTTTTGATAGGAATATGTTTTCCTAATTTAATAAATTGAGCTTCAACTACTGCACTAGGACGACATTGGTGATGATAAGCTTTAGCTTTCAAAATAGCGGATTCTTTTAATAGAATTTCATCAGAATACAGTGAAGATAGTTCATCAGGGGAGCTACCATCCAGTGTGTAATGAATCCTAACATCTTTCAAATCTAAATGGAGTTTAATGATGTTTTCGGCTTCAAAAAATACAGTTTCACTATTGATAATTGGAGGTGCTAAAGCAAACTCAAATGATTGAGCATAGGTATCCTTGCCAGAAGTTACTTTTTGAACATATGGATTATCCGTATGATTTTTTCCATTGCTTAGCCATTCAAAATTAAAATTTGAAAAATGAATCCCTCCATCATTTCCATGCTCATATAATAAACCGATGGTATGGTTCTTTAAAATCACTAAATCCGAATAAGCACTTTCACCTTCTCGAATGATCCGACTAAGCAACCAGGTCTGACCATCATCATAGCTGACCCGGACAGTCATATTCTTCCTGTATTTTTGACTATTGGGATTTGAAAATAATAAAACCCTAAAACCTTCAGTCGTAGTATAATCAATAATACTAGCCTGGCATACTGGAGAGGGTAGTTGAGGATCAAAATAAGTACTATCCCAAGTTTTTCCTCCATCGCTACTTAGCGCAATCAGCCTTTCTTTTTGACTGCCATTTTGATGACGAATATTTTGCATAATGCGACCATCTGACAATTCAACAGCATGGGATTCATTACTACTTGGGACATCAATAGATTCACTTAAATGCCAGGACTTTCCATGATCGTCACTGTAAAAAGCATGAGCATTGTAATCATTGAACCCTTCTTGAGGTTCGCCTTGAGAGTGATTGGCCGGGATGAAAATTCTACCTTTATATGGTGGATGATTTAGTTGAATGGCATGACCGGGTGTATTGGCATAACTTCGCCAGTCTTCCTGAAAATTGTATTGAACATTGATAGATGATTTATTAGGTCGATGTACTGAAGTGGTGATATTCGTTGGACTTGACCAAGTTATTCCATTATCAAGACTAGTGATATACCATACTTCTCTAAGCCCATTCCCTTTCCGGGTTGCGCCTTCATGATCTGTCCCCGTATTATAAAAAAGAAAAATTCTTCCTTGAGGGTAATTGGGATCATGAAAATCAACTACCGGAGCAGGATTGCCAGCTTGTAATTTACCATTATCTACCAGTAGCGATAGCTTATTCCAAGTTAGCCCATTGTCTGTACTCTTCCTCATAACGATGTCTACATTCCCAAAATCATTGCAACCATTTACCCGCCCTTCAGCGAAAGCCAAAAGTTCTCCATTAGGCGCTTTGATGATAGCTGGAATTCGGTAGCAAGCATAAGCATTAATACCATTGACGAAGATTGGAACTTCACTAAAGTGTTGAGTAGATTGGGCTGGACATAATAGACCACATCCAAATATTAGAATAAAAGTTAGTAAATTGTTCTTCATACTCTTAAAGTTAATCAACTTCTTCAGAAATTAGAGCGGTTCTGTTATATTTGAAGACAAATAAAATTACCCAATGAAGCAACCTGGTGATTCCACAGAACCTTCCATGATTCCTAATAATGCACATAAAGATATTCCTGGTAATCCATCAACAGCGACCAGTAGTAAGATTAGTTTAAATGATCGATCAAATGGAGCATCTCTAAATGTTTTAAGTGAAGCGGATTGGGCTTTTTGGAAACATAATGGTTATATCATAATCAAACAGGCTGTTTCGCGAAATCAAGCGGAAGCGACTGCTGCTTTTCTATGGGAATTTGAAGAGAAACTACCAATGGATAAATCGACTTGGTATACCCAAGCGCGTGCAGAAATGAAAATGAAAGAATTGGCAGGGACGGGGATGGTAGAAGTTTATAATCATCAACACCTTTGGAATAATCGACAAAGTCAGAGGATCTATGATGCATTTGTTGATGTATGGGGAACTGAAAAACTATGGGTGACAATTGATCGGGCAAACCTTAATTTTCCTATTCGACCGGGATTTGAATATAAAGGATTTATACATTGGGATTATGATCCTGAAACTAAACCACAAAATGTCCAGGCAGTCTTGGCTTTATCGGATCAAATGGATGAGGCCATGGGTGGTTTTCAGTGTATTCCCTGGTTGTTTAGAAATTATGAAACTTGGAAATTAACACAGCCTAAGGATCGCAATCGATTTCAGCCAGACATCAGCGGCTTAGAAGATAAAATTGTAAAGGTTGGTTTGGAAGCTGGTGATTTGGTAATCTGGGATTCTCGGCAACCGCATGGAATTCGGCCAAATCATTCTGATAAAGTAAGAATTGCTCAGTACGTTTCGATGATGCCTGCTGAGGAAGACAATGAAGCGCTGAAAGAGTGGCGGATCAAGTCTTGGAAAAACAGAATTGCTCCTGAAGGTTATGCTTTTCCTGGAGATCCGCGTAACTGGGAGCAAACTAGATATAAAACGGCTGAATTATCAGAACTTGGGGAACGTTTGTTGGGTTTGGAGAAATGGTGATGAGAAGACTATAAGTAATACCTTCTTTCAATTCTTTTATTGATACTTTTTTCATTGAAAAAAAAGTACCCAAAAATTCTAGTTCAAAAAAATGCTAAACACGCAGGCAGGCACCCGCACCCACATTTTTGAACATTCCCAACCCGCGGACTCTACTAAACTTTGTCAGATTACTTTTTATTCGATCAAGCAGCTTTTTCACTTTTTAACATCTTATTTTATACTTTCTTAAAGTGCTTAAACTGAACTAAGTTACTGGTCATTAATTAATGACCAATGATTAATTTACTCTACCTCTGTTTGAAGAATTGCGACTCGGTCGATTATTGTTTCTATTACGTGCTCCATTTCTATGATTAGAACCTCTTGAAAAATTTGATCTAGGCGGTCTTTCTTGTTTAGGAGGCGAAGCTTCCATGCTGTCGGCAGCAAATGGATGTTCTTCGATTACGGGAATATTTTGTTTGATTAGTTTTTGAATATCACGGAGAAATGCCCTTTCTTCAAGATTACAAAACGATAGGGCAATTCCACTTGCATTGGCACGCCCAGTACGTCCAATTCTATGGACATATGTTTCAGGAACATTTGGAAGATCATAATTAATGACTAAAGCTAGTTCAGACACATCAATACCTCTTGCAGCAATATCAGTTGCAATCAAAACATTAATCTCACCAGTCTTAAAGCTTTTTAAAGCCCTTTGTCGGGCATTCTGAGATTTATTGCCATGAATAGCTGCTGCCTTAATTTGTGCTTTGCCTAGTGTTTTTACAATTTTATCAGCACCATGTTTTGTCCTCGAAAATATTAAAGCAGAGTCAGACTCTTTTGCTTTTAATAAGTGAAGCAGTAATTTGGATTTATCCTTTTTAGAAACATAATAGATGGCTTGTTCTACTTTTTCAGCAGTGGCCTGTTCTGGTTTAACCGTTACTTTTTCAGGATTACCTAGTATCTGATGAGACAATTTTATAATATCAGGAGGCATGGTTGCCGAAAAGAAAAGGGATTGCCGCTGTGCGGGTAATTTAGCAATGATCTTTCGGATATCATGAATAAAACCCATGTCAAGCATATGATCTGCTTCATCCAAAACAGAAAATTGCACATCTTTTAGAGAGATATATCCTTGGCCCATAAGATCAAGTAATCGACCCGGTGTTGCCACTAGAATATCAATGCCTTTACGCAATCTTTCGACTTGTTTATGCTGTTTGACACCACCAAAAATCACGGTACCTCTAAGTCCAGCGAATTGGCCATAGGTTTTAAAACTCTCACCAATTTGAATAGCTAGTTCTCGGGTTGGTGTGACAACTAGAGCTTTTATTTTTCTGGACTCATTTTGATTTTGCTGTTTCCGATTATAAAGTAATTGAATAATCGGAATAGCAAATGCTGCTGTTTTTCCAGTTCCAGTTTGAGCACATCCCAATAAGTCTTTTCCACGAAGCAAAATCGGAATTGATTTTTCCTGTATGGGTGTCGGGCTAGTATATCCTTGTGCATGTAATGCTTTGAGGATAGGGTCTATAATTCCTAAATCTTTAAATGTCATATGTTATAAGTAAAATCTGTCGTAGATGTAAATATTTTTTATCCTTTTGAAATATTTACATTAACTGCATTCATTCCTTTAGGCCCCATTTCTATTTCGAAGCTAACCTTGTCATTTTCTTTAATTGGTTCAGATAAGTTATTTATATGAACGAAGACACTTTCCTTAGTTTCGGAGTCTATAATAAAGCCAAAGCCTTTATCATCATTAAAGAATTTTACAATTCCCTTACGAATGGTTTCTTCTGGCGAATTGTCTCTTGGAGATGCACCTAATTGAATATCCTCAGCCTTGATTTGAGTTTTCTTTTTATTTGGATCAGGAGGGGTAGAAGTTAAATTGCCAAATTCATCAACATAAGAGAGCATATCTTCGAATGATTTTGGACCACTTTCTTGTTTCTCAAGTTTACGCTGTTCTCGGCGCTCTAATTTAGCTTTTTTCTTTTTTAAACGTTTTTTTTCTTTTTCTTTTTTGTTATAAGAATCTTGCGATTTTGCCATATTTCAATTTATAGATTAAAAAAATCTCCTCTTGAGGATTGAAACTATTGGCAAACATATCCCGCAAAATGCCTCCCGAAAATCCCAAATTCAAAACGAAGCACAAATTTACGGAAAATAAACGTAGTATCCCATTTGTAGAAGGATTAGCCTGAAATTTATCTGTTTAGAGCCTGTTTAAATTTTGTTCGCTTAGGCGAAAAAGCAGGATCTTATGACCAATCAAGGCTCTTTTCGATTGGAATAGCCTTAGCTATTGTAATTGAAAAAGCCGCAGAGTGGGCGAAAAAGACGTTTTTGCAGCCCAGCTAATAATTTTTAAACAGGCTCTTATATAGCTATGTAGACCATATGGCAATATAAGCACATAAGCTACATAACTATATATCCACAAAGTTTACTCCTCCTCTGGGCCCATCACATCTAATTCTTCGATCTTATGCTTTTGCACAATATGATTAATCTCAGCGAGGATAGGATCACTCCCTTTTCCCGTATCTTTTATAATGTAATGGATACTTTCTTGATCCAAACCTCCTATTAAAGCTGCACCGAAGCTATTTTCCACACAGTGCATAATGTGCAAAGTGACTTCTTTATCATCTACGGTGATTACCTGACCAGGTTTTCGCCAGGGATGATTGGCAGCAAAGCTTTTATAATCTGCTGGATACCATTTTTGCAAGGCAATAATGATATCATATTTGCGAATAACTTTATTGATTTCCTCCGCAATGGTATCCGTTCCTGTAAGTGGAAATGCACCAGTACTGAGAAAGTCATTTTGAATGTTTTTTAGTATAAGTGCCTTCATTACAGGTTTTAATTTCCGTATAATTGTTTTCCCGCAGCTTCATATTTATCTCCTTCTTTCCATTTTGGTGCTTCAGCTTTGTTTCCAATCGCTCGAGATAAATAAGAAAATACTTTACAATAAGTCAATAGATAATCAAAGTCGATTGTTTCTGGATTATCAGAAACCTGATGATAATTTTTTTGAATTTCTTCAGAAAAACCTGTAATACCAGGGCTTACAGTAGGAGCAGGAATTCCTTTTACCGCAAAATTTACATTATCAGAGCGATCAAAAAGATTTTGCCCCGGAGCAGGATCTGCTATGACTTTTAAACCGAATTTTGAAGCGGCTTCATCAAATTCATCTTTGACACCAACGCGGTCATAACCAAGGACAGAATAAGCTGTTTTATCATCATATCCTGCTCCATCAGTATTTAGATTGAGTACGGTTTGTTTTAAAGGAATTAAGGGATGATCAGCGTAATATGCACTACCTAAAAGCCCCATTTCTTCTCCTGTGAAAGCGATAAAAATAACGGATCGTTTGGTTGGATTTTCTGCAATTGTTTTTGCTGCTGATAATAAAGCGATCACACCCATTGCATTATCTCTTGCACCATTAAAAATAGAATCTTCTTCAGAAAAAGCGCCACCACCTTGTTTCCCTACACCTACATGATCAAAGTGTGCAGAACATAAAATGTACTCATTCTTCAGTTCTGGATCAGTTCCTTCAACCATTCCAAGCACATTTTGAGAAGGTTTAGCTTCTACTTCAAAGGCATTTGTTTTTATTTTAAAAGTAGCTTTTTTACCTGCTTTTAGTTTTAAACCAGCATCTTCCGTTTGCTCTTTTAACCAAATGTAAGAAATGCTTGAGGTTTTTTCATCATCACCTTTAGCAACCTCCAGTCGGGCATTACCAAAATAGTTTTTGAAGAATTGCCATGGAAAACCAAGTTTATACAATTCAATCAATGCCACAGCACCTCGTTCTTCAGCCAACATTCGTTTGGTCTTCATCGAACCAAATACAGCGGCAGGATCTTGATTATCTGGTAGGCCGGAAATGGTCACTACGATTTTTCCTTTTACATCGAGGTCTTTATAATCATCTAAACCCGCTTTTGTATCTACCCAACCATAATTGGCAAAGACTACTTCTCCTTCCGTATCCAGTGCATCTCCAGCTAATACGACCATGTCTTTTCCATGCTCGTAGACAGTTTCATCCCAACGTAGAAAACCCTCTTTAGGAGGTGTTTTATTTTCAAAAGGAATTTTTTGATAAAAGTCATCAGCACCTTCAATTTGTTTAAGCCCATAAGCTCTAAATTGTTCCGCAATATATCTCGCGGCTACATTATTACCCTGATCAGTGGTCCTACGACCTTCTAATTCATCTGATGCTAGAAAACGCATATGCATTTCAACCGTGGCTTTTGATAGGGCTGCTTCTGGATCAAGCATTTTAGCAGATTGCCCCAATAAGACATTACCACTAATTCCAATAAGGAATACAATAAAAATCGTTACTTTCTTCATATTTTAAATTATTATTTTTTTATTAAAACCTAACCACCTAACCACCTAACCACCTAACCACCTAACCACCTAACCACCTAACCACCTAACCACCTAACCACCTAACCACCTAACCACCTAACCACCTAACCACCTAACCACCTAACCACCTAACCACCTAACCTCACCTAACCACCTAACCTCACCTAACCACCTAACCTCACCTGAACCCGAGCCAAATTCTCAGAAAAATCTCTGGCATCTATAAAACTAGGTTCGACAATCACCTCTGCATCTTCATTGATATAACCGATTCCTTCCCTAAATGCTACCCGAGCTAAACCTTCTCTGAATTCCCAAGCCAGACCATATTGAGCTGGCGTAAGCTCGACTCCTTTCGAATCAATAAAGCCCCATAGTCCATGTTTTTGATATGCTGCCTTTCCATCTACAAAATTATATAGAATTTTATAGTCGATAGGGATTATAGGTTCATTGTTTAAATTTATACAACCAAAATATTTGCCTTTCATTACTTTCCATAAGCCATTGCCAGCATAATCCATATCATCATAATCAGGCTGAATAATGAATTTTCCTTTAGAATCAATCAAACCCCATTTACCATTTTCCTTTACTGCGGCGTATCCTGCTGAAAAGTTTTTAGCAGATTTATATTTAGGAGTGATGACTGTTTTTCCTTTTGAGTTGATAAATCCGTATTTTTTATTTTTTTTGACTTTAAAAAAACCATCTGAAAAATCACTTATTCGATCATATTCTGCTGGAATAATTGTTTTTCCTTTTTTATCAATTACACCATACTTTTTTGACTCCTTGATTCGTGCAAATCCATTTTTAAAGCGCCAAACTTTCTGATATTGATCTGGAATAATCATTTCTCCAGATTTATTGATAAATCCAAAACCATTTTTAGTCTTAACAGTTGCAAAACCATCCTGAAAATCACTTGCTGTTTCATATTGAACAGGCACTTTAATTGAACCCGATTCATCAATAAACCCCATTTTATAATCAAAATTTTGAATTCGGGCGATCCCTTCATTATAGGACCAGATAGATTTATAAGTCGGTTCAAGAATAAATGTTCCTTTAGTATCAATGACGCCCCATTTTCCTTTAATCCTCACCACTGCTTTGCCTTCAGAAAAATTTCTGGCATCATCAAATTTGGGTCTGATAACCAATCTGCCTCCTTTATTGATATAGCCCCATTTATTTACAGCTATATCATATTCGTCTTCTAATGGCGGCAATTCTACAGATTCTGATAAAGAAGGAGAAGTAGGAGGAGCTGATCCATTTTCATTCGAATCAGGTTGACAGGCAAATAAAAAAAGAGAGAGCCATACAACTATTAGTTTCCAATCTGGTATCATATCAATGCACTATTTTACTGTAACGAAGTTAAACCGATTTTCAAAATTCACCAATCTAATAGCTTATCTTTGGGAAAATATTTTACTAACAATTGATTTGATAGGACAAAGGAATCGAAATTATAGGATATAAACCGTATTTGAATATAGTTTAACGCCTATTTAACCCTTTTTGTAATAAGCAATGAATCATTTTAATCGTTATCTTGGATAGGTTCTTATTAAAACTATTTTTATGAAAAGCTTTTTTTCTATCTCCATACTATTCTTTTTTGTATTCCAATTGCCCAATTGGGAATGGTATACCTCAGAACAAGGTTTGTTTACCGTCTATACACCTGGAAAACTAATTGAAAAGGTAGACCGAACAGAAACGGCCTTAGGCGACTTAGCCTATCATACGTACTATTATCAACCTGAAGATAAAGAAGATGATAATTTCCTTTATACGATTAGTTATTGCGATTATCCGGAGGGGAGTATGCATTCGGATTCAACAGATTTGGTAAAGGACTTTTTTGAAGCAACCATAGATGCATCTGTAAGAAGTGTAAAGGGAGAGTTGTTTTATCAATCAGACATATCTACTGGATCATTTCCAGGAAAAATATGGCGGGTAAACTATGGAGATAATGCAGCCGCGATTAAAACCAAAGCCTTTTTAGTAAAAAATAGGTATTATGCTGTCCAAACGATTACCCTTCGAGAAAAAAGCCTTAATCCCTCAATTGATAAATTCCTGGATTCTTTTAAAGTAATTAAAGGGGATGACTAAACTGACAGTTTTAAAAGGAGATATTACTAAAGTCAAAGTGGACGCAATTGTAAATGCAGCCAATTCCTCCTTATTAGGCGGGGGGGGAGTAGACGGCGCTATTCACCGTGCTGGAGGACCACAGATATTAGAAGACTGTAGAGCCATACGAGCCAAACAAGGCAAATGTAAAACAGGTACGGCCGTGATTACATCCGCAGGGAATCTTCCCGCCACCTATGTCATACATACCGTTGGACCAGTATGGACTGGAAATAAAGAACCAGAACACAAAGCACTTTTAGCCGCTTGTTATTTAGAAAGTCTAAAGTTGGCCGTTCAAAATAATGCAAAGACCATCGCCTTCCCTAATATCAGTACCGGCATATACCGTTTCCCAAAAGACATCGCTGCTGAAATCGCTATACAGGCAGTTCGAGATTTTTTAGTAAAAAATGATTCGATTGACGAAGTAATTTTCGTATGTTTCGACGATGAAAATTTTGAATTATACCAATCTGAACTTGATTTAGAATCACAATAATGTTTGGTTAATCCTCTATGCCTAAATAATCGCCGACATGAAAAAAGCAGTTTTCCCCGGTTCTTTTGATCCCATTACATCTGGACATGTAGATATCGTAAAAAGAGCCATACCACTATTCGATGAAATTATAATTGCCATAGGTGTAAATACCCAGAAAAAATACCTTTTTTCTTTAGAGCAAAGAATGGCATGGCTAGAAAAAGTATTTGAAAAAGAACCAACCGTTAAGATCGATTCCTATGAAGGATTAACAGCTCATTACTGCAAAAGAATAAAAGCCAATTATATGCTTCGTGGTTTGCGGAATGCATCAGATTTCGATTATGAAAAAACGATATCTCAGCTCAACTCTATTGTAGGTGATGGATTAGAAACTGTATTTTTAATAAGCCGACCATCCTTTTCACATATTAGTTCAACCATTGTCAGAGAGATTATCAAGGGCAAAGGAGATGCTTCCCCTTTTCTTCCCGCTGAAATTAAGATATAGTAAACATTTCTTTATTTCCTTGTGAAGCGCTACATTTGCAGCGAATTTAATTAGACAAGCGCTCAGCTTACCAAACCAAGAAAATCAAGATATGTCAAACGCATTTTTCGAAGTACCAATAGCCAGTAATGAACCCGTATTGAGTTACGAACCCGGCTCTCCAGAAAGAGTAGCAGTGCAGCAAACATATGCTGCCATGAAATCTCAAAAGATTGATGTTCCAATGTATATTGGCGGTAGAAAAGTAACTACAAAAAACAAAATCAATATAACACCTCCACATGACCATAAGCATGTAATTGGTCAATATTCTAAAGGAGATTCTTCTCATGTCAAAAAAGCAATTGACGCCGCCTTAAAAGCAAAACCAGCCTGGGAGAATATGCCTTGGCAAGAACGTGCAGCGATCTTTTTGAAAGCAGCGGATTTGCTTGCCGGACCCTACCGAGCCAAAATGAATGCAGCAACGATGCTTGGGCAGTCTAAAAACGTATTTCAGGCGGAGATTGACGCAGTAGCAGAGTTTTGCGACTTCTTAAGGTATAATGCTCAATTTATGACTCAGATTTATGCAGAGCAACCAGAGAGTGTCCCTGGAGTTTGGAATAGAATGGAGCATCGACCACTAGAAGGTTTTATATTTGCAATCACGCCTTTTAACTTTACCTCTATTGCAGGAAACCTCTGTGCAGCACCTGCGATGTTAGGAAATGTATGTGTTTGGAAACCTGCAGAAACTCAAATTTATTCCGCCAAAGTAATCATGGATATTTTTGAAGAAGCCGGATTACCAAATGGTGTTATCAACCTCATTTATACAGATGGCCCAGTTGCAGGAGACATCATATTTAAGCATCCTGATTTTGCTGGATTACATTTTACAGGAAGCACAAAAGTTTTCCAAAACCTATGGCAGACCATTGGAAATAATATTACAAAATATCGTTCTTATCCAAGGATAGTAGGGGAGACTGGAGGGAAAGATTTTGTGGTAGCACATGCTTCTGCCAATGCAAAAGAAGTAGCTACGGCATTGTCTAGAGGTGCTTTTGAATTTCAGGGACAAAAATGTTCTGCGGCTTCGCGAGCCTATATCCCCAAAGGATTGTGGAAAGATGTCAAGCGTTATTTGATTAAAGATGTAGAATCTATGAAAATGGGTTCACCAGAAGATTTCACCAATTTCATTAATGCAGTCATAGACCAAGGCGCTTTTGATAAAATTTCAGGATATATTGCTAAAGCAAAAAAAGCCAAGAAAGCAGAAGTCATTGTAGGTGGTCATTATGATAAATCAAAAGGCTATTTTATTCAGCCTACAGTGATTGAAACGACAGATCCGAAGTACACGACCATGTGTGAAGAAATCTTTGGCCCTGTATTGACGATTTATGTCTATGATGCCCGAAAGTTTGAAGAGATACTAGATATCGTAGATACGACTTCTCCTTATGCCTTGACCGGAGCAGTATTTGCGAAAGATCGTAGCGCAGTTGATTTAGCAACCAAAAAGCTTCGCCATTCTGCCGGAAACTTTTACATCAATGATAAACCCACAGGTGCAGTAGTTGGACAACAACCATTCGGAGGCGGAAGAGGATCAGGAACAAATGATAAAGCCGGTTCGATTTTGAATTTGCTCCGTTGGATTTCTCCAAGAACAATTAAAGAGAACTTTGTTCCAGCAACAGATTATAGATATCCGTTTTTACAGGAAGATTAGTTGGAGGAATAACTATCTTGTAAACATAATAAATGAGGAAGGCCGCTTTGGTGCTTCCTCATTTTTGTTTTGGGGTGGGGTGGGAGAATTATTATGGAGTTACTATTTAGAATAGCATGGATCACTGATTGTATTCTTTGGATTTTCTTTCAATAAGTAGAGAAAACTTTATCCCTAATCACTTCGAGGTGATTGCGTTTTGCAGGACTGTAAAACCTCTTTTTACAAGAAATACTACATTCCTTTTTGTCCGACTGTCCTATGATGTTTTCCCACAAATGAGGCAAGGATTCCTTACCAGGAAAGTTGTTTTAAACAGAGTCTTCTAATTTCCAATAAATAATTAAATGTTTTTATCCGCTAATTAACCGATTAATAACCGCTATTAACCGTTGTGCTAAGCACTAATACACTTAAGACTGGGATAGTACTGATTTTCAGGTGATTAATTATTTATTAATTTCTATTATGTCCTTATAATAGAATCTATATTTTAAACTAAGCTATGCGGTTTTTAATCACAAAAAGCTTTCGTTAAAAAAGTAAAGGTAATTAAGTCCACTCTATATTGTTATTCTGATAATTTATTAGTAGTTTACAATAACACAAATAGGATGAGAATGTACGTTCCAACAGCACGAAATCAATTAAATGGGATTATTAGTCTATTGGATAGAATAGGTCTAAAACCTGTATATCCGTAATGGGAGTTGTGGGGATACGGTTGTTGTGCACCATGAAAACTCAAACTTCAGAAAAACATGAAATCTAAAAACACACATATAGAAAAATATATAGATTACTATTTACAATTAAAATCCCCTCCAGAATATGCAATTTTATTGAGAGGCAAATGGGGAATTGGAAAAACTTGGTTTATCAAAAAATATATTAATAAGAAAAACACTAAGAAATTTATTTTTATTAGCTTGTATGGGGTTTCGAAGTTTACTGAAATAGAAGAAATTATTTTTCAACAAGTTCATCCTATTTTGGGATCGAAAGGAATGAAGTTAGCGGGAAAAATTTTAAAAGGTGCTTTAAAAGCTACGATTAGGTTAGATTTAGATGGAGATCAAAAAGATGACATAAATATAAACTCAAGTATTCCTGATATAAAGCTCCCTGAATACCTAAAAAAGCTAGATAACAAAACATTAGTTTTTGACGACTTAGAGAGATCTTCCATAAAAATTAAGAACTTATTTGGATATATAAATCAACTAGTCGAAAGTAATGGACAAAAAGTGATTATCCTTGCAAATGAAGAAGAAATCATTAAAAATCTAAACGAAACAAATAATGAAAAAACAATAAATGAATATTTGAGAACAAAAGAAAAATTAATTGGTAAAAGTTTCGAAATATTTCCTGATACTAAGGGCGCATTAAATCAATTCTTATCTATTGTTGAAAATAAAAATGCAAAAGCATTACTATCTAATAATAAAGATTTAATATTATCAATTTATAAATCTTCAACATACCAAAATCTTCGACATTTAAGGCAGAGTATTCAAGATTTCGATCAATTCTTTAAATTTCTTCCAAATAGAACATTTGAAAAAGATAATTTAGTCAAACATATATTTCAATTATTCTTTATACTTTCTATTGAGATAAAGAGTGGCCAAATGAGTGAAGAGGACATTCCTAGAGTATTTGTTATGGATTTGATAATTAGCGATAATAAAAATAAGAATTCTTTGTACCATAAACTAAAGACTAAGTATTCAATATTAGATCATACTTCACCTCCAATTAAAGAAAAAACATGGTATTCATTTTTCAAGTACGGACAAATTGATAAAAAAGACATAGAATATTCGATAGCTAATTGTTATTATTTCATTGATGAGAACACTCCAAATTGGGAAAAGCTATGGCATTATTTTGATTTAGAAGATGATGATTTTGATAAAATAGTTAAAGAGGTCTATAACAATCTAAGTAACCTTAAATATGAGAATCAATATATTGTCATTCAAGTAATTGGGATTTTTATTAAATTGATAAAATTATCATTAGTTGATTACGACAAAAATTCAATTATTCAGAAAGGGAAAGATCAAATTTACCTTTTAAAAGACAAAAAAATATTAGAAGTCGACTTAAGAGATGGAATGTTAAAACACATTAGTCACAATAAAAAATATCAAAGCCTTGATGATAAAGATTTCAGAGACTTTTTACTTTTTGTCAAGGAACAAGCTTCAATAGTAGAAGAAACAAAAATAAATAATGTTGCATCACAGTTGATTTCAAAAATAAAGAGTCCAATACAATTGTTTGGTGATGAGATCACCTTAAACAATAACAAGAGATATACATATTATGATGTTCCCGTAATGCAACATATGAATTCTGATGATTTCATCAATAAAATAATTGACCTCTCTAATAAAGACAAAAAAGAATTATCTTGGATAATTGAGAGAAGGTATCAAGTCGAAGCATTGAGAAAAAATCTAAAGAAAGAAAAAGAATGGCTTGAAGAAGTACATAGCAAATTAAAGGTTAGAATTAATGAAATGCCAGTAAAAATGAGTAAAGGAATTTTAGAAGAAATGGTACTTAAAAATATTGAGTTAGCAATTAAACTCTTAAGGTAACACGGTGCACAATAATTAAGATCCAAAGTCGCCAACAGGGCAAGACTTTGACTTTAATGTTGAACGAAACCGGTCACCAATAATTTATTGTGTACTATGTGGATTGAATAAAAAGCGTAAATATTTACTAGGCGCAATGCAGCCTGATAGATGTTTGGAGTATTGAAAAAGTTATTGAGGATTTATTTTAAACTATTTTTAGAGCATATTATTTTAAAAGAAATAAATGTTGCAGAAATAAAATAGGAAATAGAGTCTGGTGGAGAAGCTGGGATTGGGTCTGAGGGGATTAGTTTTTGGGTAGGGGAAGTTTTTTTACAGACTGGCGTTAGGTACAATGAAAACAAAATTAAATGCATGGAACAAATATATTTAATTAGATCTATTAATTATAGTTACGATAATAGACAAATATGGCCTTCAGGAGGATCAAGAATTATCGAAATGCATAAATCGAAACTTGAAGCTGAAGAAAGATTACATAAAATGAATATTGACGCGTATCAAGGAAAGTATATTCATAATTATATTACAACATTTGAGAATAGAAATGAAGTGGAGAAAAAATTAGAAGAGTATCTTAATCATGAATTAGGTATAAGCATGAAACTGAAAAATTATGATTCATGGGATCCTACTTTTAGGTTACCAAAAAATCTCACGGATGTACAATTAAGAGTAATTAAGGAAATAGTTGGAATAAACTTCTATATTTTGGAATATACTAATGTGAAAGATAAATGGATAGTTAGATATTGCGTAGGAGAAACTGATGAAATTGAAGCAGAAAATCCTTATCCATGGTTGAAGTTTAAAGAATACAATTCAAAAGAAGAAGCTGAAGAGGATATGATATCAATAGTTATTCAATGGTTTTGGTCTTTGCATATATATGATTCTGGATCATATTGGGATAAAAGAATAATGGGCAGTATTAATGATCTAACTAATAGCCCTAATGAATTAACTCATTTTCTAAAAAATAGTAAATTCTTCGATTATGATACAAATGCGGATTACAATCAAATTAAAGTAATTTATGAGTTAGAAAAAACTAGTATTGAGGTAATAGACAAATCAAGGGAAGATAGAACTTTAGAGTATGATCTTGTAAATTTCAATGAAGATATAAAATATGACTGCAGAAAATTACTTAGTTTATTAAGTGGAAATTTCTATGAAATTTTGAGAATTTAAATAATACTGTGCCTAATGATTAAGGTTCAAAGTCACCAACATGGCAAGACTTTGACGAAACTGGTCGTCAAGGATTAATCTGTCTGCTATGGGGATTGAATAATAAGCGTAAATATTTACTAAGAGCTATACCACTTGATATAAAACATCCCTTCTGGACAATAAAAGGACAATGGGGATATGACCATACCTTATTAAAAGGCATACGGAAAGTGCGCGGAGAATTTGCAATAATATTCACGGTATATAATTTACGTCGCGCGATTAGTATTTTAGGGGTAAAAGACTTATTGGATCGGTTTAGAGATATGCTTGGAATATTAAAAGTGTTATTTAGTAGCTATTTCAAGCTATTTTTAGAGGATATTATTTTAAAAGAAATAAATATTGGAGAAATAAAATAGAAAATAGAGTCTGGTAGAGGAGCTGGTATTGAGCTTGAGGGGATTGATTTTGAGAGAGGGGAGGTTTTTTTACGGACTGACGTTCACTGTCATAAAAAACCGAAATTCAACCTAACTCAAATAAATTTGATAAAGAAAAATTGATACTTTAGTTTTGAAGAGGCAAAAAACATAATATTAATGAGCGTTTTCCAGTCAAATAAATTCTTTTTCATTTTTTCAACAAATGATGTTTCAAGAATAGATGATCACTTTAGTGAATTCAAATACACATGCTTACGAAAAAATATCAAATACAAGAATATTGAAATTAATTCTAAAAGAGAATTTATTGAATTCATGAGAGAGTTAGAAATTGAATGCAAAGAATCAGGAGTGCAACCATTTATTCACTTTGAATGTCATGGTACGGAGAACGGATTAATTTTAAAGTCAAAGGCTAAAGTTTTTTGGAATGAGCTTGCAAATTTTCTAACCAAAATAAACATTGCATGCAAGAACAACTTATTCGTAACTTTCTCAACTTGTTTTGGAGGTAACTTAACCTTTCCTGTAATTGATAAAGCTGTACAAAAAATTGAATGCAGAACACCTGTATATGGACTAATTGGACCTTTAACTGAAATAAGTTATGGAGATGCGAGAGAATGTTATGACGAATTCTTTGCCACAATTATAAATGAGAACAGCCTTGATACTGGAATTGAAAAATTAGTCACCAAATTAAGAGAAAAAACAGGTGTAATAACTCTTTCTTGTGAAGGTTTACTTCGAAAATTATTCGATATTAATTTAAAAATGGAGTTAGAGCGAAAATTCAAAAGTAAAATTCAATTCAATGCCTGGTTATCAAATCAGAGAACAAACCATTTTCGAAGAACTGGAAGATATTTATCGGATAATGAACTTGATCAATTAGCAGAAATTAGTAGTAGTAAAAAATTCTACCTAGAATATTATCAAAATCTTCATAGTAAGTTTTTAATGTTGGACTTGTACCCTGAAAATAAGCACAGATTTGGTAAAATAAATAATATTGATAATTGGGATGTATTTATGAAAAATATATCAAACTAAATAACGACAGTGAATAATTAAGGTCAAAGTCGCCAACAGGGCAAGACTTTGACTTTAATGTTGAACGAAACCGGTCACCAAGAATTTATTGTGTACTATGTGGATTGAATAAAAAGCGTAAATATTTACTAGGCGCAATGCAGCCTGATAGATGTTTGGATTATTAAAAGAGTTATTTAGTAGCTATTTTAAACTATTTTTAGAGCATATTATTTTAAAAGAAATAAATGTTGCAGAAATAAAATAGGAAATAGAGTCTGTTAGAGGAGCTGGTATTGAGCTTGAGGGGATTGGTTTTGGGAGAGGGGAGGCTTTTTTACGGACTGACGTCAGAGTGTAAAAAAACTAAAAACTTATCTTGAGGATTGGCTATACTTTTTTTTTACGTACTCCCCTGCGATAGAGGGGTGAGTATTTTTACAGACTGGCGTTACAGGGAATCATTTCGAACACTGCATTTACGAATACAAAGACTCTTCAATGAACTCAAATTTGATATACTTTGTTAAAATTTGTAAATTGTATAAAATTCAATCCAATATCATAATGAGTAGACAAGAAATCAATTCCGAAATTCAACGAATCCTTTCCAAACTTGATGAAAAAAACCTTCATTTTGTTCTTAAGTATCTTAAAGAATTCGACAAGATAGATTCGGACAATTTATTGATATCCAATAATTTAGGAAAAATACTAGAAGAAGATTCTCAACTACTTAAGAGACTTGCTCAATAATGAAAATTGAAGACGTTTTAAGTATTCACAAGACTTTAATAGATAGATTTGGAGGAAGTCATGGTGTAAGAGACAAATCTTTACTAGAATCCGCAATTCAGAGGCCCTTCTCTACTTTCGATGGCAAAGATTTATACCCTTCAACCGAAGAAAAGGCATCAGCTTTAATAGAAAGTATCTTGATCAACCACCCTTTTGTTGATGGGAATAAAAGAACTGGGTATACGCTTTTCAGACTTTTAATCCTTAATGATGGCTTAGATATATCTGCAACAGAAGAACAAAAATACAAATTTGTAATCGGTATAGCTTCTGGAGAATTAAAGTATGATTCCATTCTCAAATGGATACAGACTCATTTAAAATGATTTGATATTTTATGAAGAAAGCAAAGTGGTTTCTTTTCATACTTCTTTTCCTAATTGGCTTAATTTGGCTTTACACAAATTCGTTAATTGGAGTTAATAAAAAGAGCAAGGAATACTTAGCGGAATTGGAAGAAATAATAATCAAAGAAAAGTATTCTCCAAATTATTTTGTGATTAGTGGAAGAAGATGGAAAATTGATAATTACATACTAAGTAAATTCGGAGGTGCTGCTAAAAATAGTGCGCACAAAAAAGGTCAAGCAATTGATATTATAATTTTGGATATTAATAAAGACGGAATTTCAAATTATAAAGATGTAGATATAGGCTATAAAATATTGGATAAGAAAATCATTAAAAATAAAGGCGGTTTAGGAAGCTATAAAAATGAATCTGGATTTTTCAATAAACAAATGATTCATTTTGATTCAAGAGGAAAAAAAGCAAGATGGAATAGGTAAGAAAGCCTGTAACAAAGTGTTTTTCATGTTCTAAGCAAATAAAATGTACTATTTTTTTGATATGTAGTATTATTTTTAACACAAGCTAAGAGAATATGAATAAGTTTGTTTCGAACCACATTTAAGACGCTCATTTTATTTTCACCTTGATTTGCAATAATATTCACAGTATATAATTTACGTCGCGCGATTAGTATTTTAGGGGTAAAAGACTTATTGGATCGGTTTAGAGATATGCTTGGAATATTAAAAGTGTTATTTAGGAGCTATGTTAAGTTATTTTTAGAGGATATTATTTTAAAAGCAATAAATATTGGAGAAATAAAATAGAAAATAGGGTCTGTTAGAGAAGCTGGGATTGGGTCTGAGAGGATGAGCTTTGGGGGAGGGGAGGTTTTTTTACAGACTGGCGTTCTCAGTAATAAAAAAATGAAAAAAATATCGATATTGCTTTTGGGATTAATGATGTATTCTTGCCAATTCAGCACTAAGCAGAATGAATCAAATTCAACTTCTTCAAGCGTCGAAGTCAATCTCAAAGAAAATGATGAAAGGCCAATTAAACAACCGAATACAATTGTAGATAAAAGGCAAAAAATCAGCAAATCAATTTTTATTTTAGACTCAATTAAATTGGATTTGGATGTTCTAATTGATACTGTAAGTAAATACAATCCGAATTTACCAGTAATTCATCCAAGCGAATTGAGTAAGAATTTGAATACTGTTTTTCAATTAAACGATTCAATTTTACTAATTCCATTTTTCATAGATATCGACTTTGAATTAACGAGATTTACTAAATGGAAGCTTATGAATGAATCGACCTTAGAGTATCAAGGAATATTGAAGCCTGACTTTATGACTAAATATGCATATACGACGATATTCGAGCAAGTCTCAATAAATCAGAATACAATATTGATTGGAGAAACTTCAGGAGGTGAAGGCGGAGAAAATTGGCAGAATCTGTGGATTTCTCAATTAGATATTAAAGATTCCTTAATCGAAGTTGGTCAATACGAAACAGGCTATGAAGGTGAAGAATACATGAAAACCTTGGAATATCAAGTAAAAGACAAAGAAGTTCTGATTTACGAGAAGACTGATTCAACTAATTACACAGCCGATTCATTATTAATCATTTCGATAAATAAGAAGCTAGTAAAGACAATTGAATTAAATTGAATACTACTGACAATCGAGTGGCAACCGAGGAGACTAAATGATAGTCTCGTCGGAGAGCCCTCCCACCACGAAGCGTACTGATCGAGTACTTCGCGGTTCACAGAATAATTACTTTCTTTTTCTGGATTTTGGTTTCGGATTTTCACTGTATTTGACTTTCAGATAATATTCCAAAAAAGGAATATAGCCTCGGAGTCTTAAGCGGTCTTCCGTTACCGTAGGTGTGTTGTGTCACCTTGACCACCCAAAGTTGCCTCTTATGCAATTTCTGTTCGTGCATTCCAAGATTTGCAGTCCCGCTTACTTCAGATCGCCAGTCACCCGACGCGCCCTTGCGGCTTGCTAATCGCTCGCTTAGCCAAGCGATAGGAGAACTTTCATCTCCCTAGAGTTTTAGGACTTTCTCATCCTAAAATAATTCCTTATATTGAAAGGAATTTGATGCCCATTCAAGGCACACACAATGTATAAAAAGGTCATGCCGCCTATGCGACACCACGCCTTCTATACGACGCGTTCGTGGCCAGAAAATTGGGAACCTGAAAGAATTGACAACAAATAGAAGTTTGCAGTAACGACAGAAATGCTAATTCGAAAAAATTAGTAATTAGATTTAAGATAGGAAACCACTGGCTAGTAATCGAAATACTTAACACCAAATACTTGACACCAAATACTTAACAATCAGTACCTTATAATTCAAGGTTAAAGTAAAAATTGAATCCTTAACATACTAGAATAGGAACTTAAAAAGTTTTATATTTGTAGAGTATAAGAATAAAATTGAAATCGTATGAAGAATATAACGTTGAACAGATTGATGAGACTTTTAAGACCTTTAAGTACTGAATCCAAGCTAGAACTAATTTCTAAAATTTCAGAATCTTTGAAATTTGATCTGAAGGAAAGGAAATCTGAAAAGGAAACTCTCTTAGAAGAGTTGTTTGGCTCGTGGAATGAGATCAAAGATGATTTAGCAGAAGATATTTTAAAATCTAGATCTATTTCGGATCGTAACATCAGTTTTGATTAATATGGAATATTTACTTGATACTGATATTTGCATTTTCTTTCTCAAAGGAAAATATAACATAAAAGATAAAATCCTGAAAGCAGGCATTGAAAATTGTTACATCTCAGAAATTACAGTCGCCGAATTAAAGTATGGAGCAGAAAAAAGTGAAAACTTTTCTAAACATTCAAAAGAGGTAGAAAGAATGGAAGAACTCTTTACAGTAATTCCAATTTATAATTCACTTGATTTTTTCGCAAAAGAAAAAGTAAGACTCCAGAAAGAAGGAAATCTAATTCCTGATTTTGATCTTTTGATTGGCGCTACATCAATTTCAAATGATATGGCTCTGGTAAGTAATAATGAAAAGCATCTCAAGAGAATTTCTACAATTAGACTAGAAAATTGGACTAAGTAAGTTTCAAATCTAAGACTACTTCTACCCTTCAACCAAATACATAAATAAATCCGACAGCTAATCGAGTGGCAACCGAGGAGACTAAATGATAATCTCGTCGGAGAGCCCTCTCACTACGAAGCGTACTGATCGAGTACTTCGCGGTTCACAGAACAAAATTTTCTTTTTCTGGATTTTGGTTTCGGATTTTCACTGTATTTGACTTTCAGATAATATTCCAGAAAAGGAATATAGCCTTGGAGTCTTAAGCGATCTTCCGTTACCGTAGGTGTGTTGTGCCGCCTTGACCACCCAAAGCTGCCTCTTATGCAGTTTCTGTTCGTGCATTCCAGCATTTGCAGTCCCGCTTACTTCAGATCGCCAGTCACCCGACGCGCCCTTGCGGCTTGCTAATCGCTCGCTTAGCCAAGCGATAGAAGAACTTTCATCTCCCTAGAGTTTTAGGACTTTCTCATCCTAAAATAATTCCTTATATTGAAAGGAATTTGATGACCATTCAAGGCACACATAAAGTGTCAGCGATCATTCCAAAGACTGCGATTTTCAAAAAGTCGTCCCTTTCGAAAATCTCCGCTTTGGAACAACGGCGACACGTGGCCGTTGTCTGTCATCAGTAAAAAATTAGGAAATCAAACATATTGAAATTAATCATCAATTTTACAAAAATTGATGTAACTTCGTATGTATAATAAAAACAACAATATAAAGTCAATGGAAAAGTTTATCAAAAAAGTAATGATTATATTCTTATTGATAAACCATTCTTCGTTGAATTCATATTCTCAACAAGTACTTCTAACCAAGGATAGGGACTTCGTTTTCAAGAAATGGGCACTTCTACCATTAATGTCCAATAAGGGGTTTTCGCATTTATAATATTTTTACAATAAATTTTTAATCTATGATCAGGGTGTCAACTAGTCCAAAGATTGAGAAAAGTAATTTGTGCATTAAGGATTTTGTTTTTGAGCTTTCCCCCACTTCCATTATAACCGCTCCACTTTTACCCCATAATTTTCTCCATCTATTAGAAAATAAATGAAATATACACCGGTTGTCCAGGAGCGGGAATTTACATTTAAGGTATATTCCCCTGCTTTATTTTTTTGTTTTTCCAAAAGGGTTTGAACTACTTTGCCATTTAAATCTAAAACAGAAATTTCAAGTTCTGTGACATTTGGTAAGGTATATTTCAAATAAAACGCTCCATCACTAGGATTTGGAAATATAGCCAAATTCAAATGTTGTTTCAACCAATTGCTGGTATTGGTGAGCATACTAATTTCAGTTATTACCGTACTATCACAGCCATTGATGGCAACTAAATTTTCAACAAAAACGGTATCTGAATAAATTGGAATATTATTAAAAAGCGAACCTTGCTCTAGCTCTAATTGTACGATTTCTTCATAGACTGGCAAAACCATAATATTAGTTATCGTTATGCTATCATAATCTGGTAAAACCAAGGTATCTGTGAGCGTTGCATTAGTATTATAAACGACGCCATCGTATTCATCACCTGCACAAAGTGTTACATTTATTGTGGACGTATGGAGTCCGAAATTGCTGTAACTTCTTTTCCAGAGTGCAGGCTGGGAAATTTGAGAGGATTGATACAAAAGATAAAGACCATCTTCCTGTGCGGATATTCTTGCACCATTCATATCCTCATTGGGTAAATTATCTAAAATATTAATCCAAGTTTCGCCATGATCAGGGCTAAAAATGATATCATCATTCGATTTCACAAACAAATTATTACCATTCGCATCAAAACCATTAATAAAATTGGGAACATCGCTGCCTGGATAGTTCAATGCCCCATTCGTTAAGGAAATAAAATTATTACCATTATCGGTTGAGGCAAAAATTTCTCCATCTTCAACCAAGTACAGCATATCACCTGAAGTATACAGCTTGGCATCAGAAAGAGAAGCAGGTAAACCATTTCCTACCAGAGGTGCCCAGGTTTCACCAAAATCACTACTTACCAAATGCTCAAATAGGATAACATAGGGCGAATGTGCGAAGATTAAATCTCCATGCACGAGCATCCGATAATTAGAAAATTGAGGCACAGAACCGACATTCGTCCAGGTCAATCCATCATCTTCTGAAATATAATTATCCCCATTATTTACCATAAATAATTTACCCCCAACAGAAACCAAATCTGAAATATTAAGCGGTTCGGGAAGATTGGTCGCAAAAGGCTCCCACTGATGGAAATCTCCATCAGAAAAGTACAAATCATTCTGCAATGTGACCCCAATGGCAATATCACCATGAGACACAATTTTCTTAAAATACTCACTCTGTACCTCATAATTAATAATAGGACCAAACCATGAAGCACCTTCATTATCCGAAAAATTGGTCGATTGCCATCCAATCACCATATAATCTCCAACAAAATCCCAATAAGCACTTGAAAAAGGGGGGCTATCAAAGCCTCCCATTACACTAATTCAGGAATTCCCATAATCAAGGGTTCTGACACATCGAATACCTGCCCATAAAATCGCATCACCTAATTTTACCGCTGATTCACTTCCATTAAAAGGGGGCACATCATCCATCAACGATTCCCAAGTATCTCCATTGTCTGTGGACATGCGCATAGTGACGCCTCCCCTAAGACTGAACCATCTATCATCCAACCACCTCAGAGCTCCTACTGGAAATCCTGTATCGGAAAAAGTCCATGTTTCTCCAGCATCATTTGATCGATACAAATCATGGCTTCCTCCTACCATTATTAAATCGCCATGAATGCCCAAGCCAGTAAACCACTCGTCTACAATAACCGTAGTCCAAGTCGCGCCATGATCTTCTGACTTTAGTAACCCTACCGCTCCAGACACCCAAATTACCGAATCATGAACTGCCAGTTGAATGTTATATTGATAATCTGTAAATTCATATATCTCCACCGGAATTTGCCCGCTTTCTTCTTTTTCGCAGCGAAATATTTTACTAGCAGTTGCAATAAACAAGTAATCTGGGCTGGCAGCCATGGCTCTTGGACTGGGTTCCGAAGGAATACTGTCTATCAATGTTACCCAAGAGAGCCCCTGATCCACTGATTTAAATAAACCTAGTTCTTTATTGGCAACATAAACATCAGCACCATCAGCGTAAATTGTTGTATTAAAATTACCTATTTCCATGCAAAACTCCCAGGAATCCCCTTGATTGGTAGATCTGAAAATGCCTGCCTTTGAGGAGGCTATGATAACATCATTGGCAATCACCAATTCGAAAATATCTTCATCTCCAGGGGCAATATGCGGCTCCCATTGTCCAAAAATCGTAATGGGAAAAAGACAAAGGAGGAGCATTAACTTTTGCATGTTGTTTCTTTTGGTGGTAAGCAGAATGAAAGCATTAAGTACTGCGACAATATTGGAGAATAAAGCATCTCCAATATCGTCGCAGTACTTGGTTTATTAAATAGAGCTAAAATACAGATTTTCCTTCAAAATCACCTTGTTCCTTTGGTTGATTGTTAGTCAATTGGTTATAGTGAAATGGGTGGACGATTTCAACCGTTTAACTAGATATAACCTTCTTACCTCTGGCCTTTAAGGTTCGGAAAAACCGTCGTTTTTTCATACACTTATTTGTCTAAATAGCAAAAATTAAGTAATTCATTTGAAAATAGTTTTCTAGTAAACACTATAGGCAATTCTGTTCACGATTTAATTTATTTCAACTTGAAGAACAGCTTAAAATAATATATTACTCATCAAAATTGGCTAATTTAGTGAATATTATTTGTGCATACTGTTCACAATTAGCCTCGCCAAATAAAAAAGAAAACGTTGCAGAATAATTAAGGTCCAAAGTCGCCAACAGGGCAAGACTTTGACTTTAATGTTGAACGAAACCGGTCACCAAGGATTAATCCGTCTGCTATGGGGATTGAATAAAAAGCGTAAATATTTACTAAGAGCTATACCACTTGATATAAAACATCCCTTTGGGACAATAAAACGAGAATGGGGATATGACTATATACTGACGTTGAATTGATTTAGAAATCTAAACCTAATTCAAGTACAGTATTATACTGACCAAAGTAATTTGGAAGAATTCCAAACTACTTTGCGTCAAGTATACCTTATTAAAAGAGATACCAAAAGTGCGCGGAGAATTTGCAATAATATTCACGGTATATAATTTACATCGCGCGATTAGTATTTTAGGGGTAAAAGACTTATTGGATCGGTTTAGAGATATGCTTGGAATATTAAAAGTGTTATTTAGGAGCTATTTCAAGTTATTTTTAGCGTATATTATTTTAAAAGCAATAAATCTTGGAGAAATAAAATAGAAAATAGGGTCTGCTGGAGAAGCTGGGATTGGTTTTGGGGAAGGGGAGGGGTTTTTACAGACTGGCGTTATCATCAATAAAATTCCGTTGGGCCGCTGAAATATATAATGCTTCTTTTATTATAAGTGATCATCTTTCATATCTGTCGGTGTACTCTAGAAATTCTTACAGGAAAATCATCAAACCTTACTTTTATTAGGGCAAACGCATCAAAGTAATGCTATCGAATGAGGAAGACTTTGAGGTGAATATCGATAGTGTATTAGTCAGGAAAAGTATCGGATAAGAGTAACGAAATCACAGCGATTCCATATTTGTGATAGATTCGGTAGATTTGGAAGGGAGTATAATAAGTATAGATGAATAGGTTGTCAGACAGAAATAGCAGAAAAGGTTTTAACAGCCCAAGCGGATTATCTATTGGCGGTCAAAGAAAATCAAGGTAATCTGTATGAAGGGATTACTGATAAATTTACCTGGAATTCGGTAGGCATATTAAGCCTCAAGAGAAGAAGATTCCGAGATTCAATGAATATTGAGTATTTGAGTAAAATTGTTGGAATTTAATTTTAATACGTTTGCCCTATCCTTTTATCAATTAAAGGCTGATTTCAATGAACCTTGTTATAAGAGGTAAAAAAATACACCCCACCAAAAAGTGAAGAGCAATTTTTTTAGTTTTTTTTCAAATGACTTATTAAAATTAGTCTACAATAATCATACTTTTAGTGATTGATCCAAGCCCTGTTTTTAACAAGTAGATCAATACCCCAACGGCCTTAGTTCAATACTTTTTTACGGCGGGTGCTATTGACGATTACACGGTTACTATGACTACAATTGTTAATTACAAAAAAAAATACTTGAACAGAAGTCTATTCAAGTATTTTTATTATAAACTGCACCCTGATAAGAACCAGGGTGCAATAAAAGTTTTATTTTTTAATCTTAAAGGCTTATGATACAGTATACTTAGTAAACTATTTACTACCTCATGTCTTTTAACATATCGATTAAGTATTGTTGATCCGTTACCATCCGGTTCGTCTGCTCAAAAAGATGATATTTAACCCCTTTTTTATCTAGATCTGCTTTTAAATGTGCTTGAACTTGTAATACAAAATCCGGATTATTTTCAATCATGATTAAGATGTCATCCAATTGCTCATTTACATTGATAGCAGGAAGAGACGTTGCTGCTTGATAGACTACGTCCGAATGTTTTGCAGTATTATTGTCTGCTTCATTTACCTCAAATAGTGTCGCATCAAATGAAGGGTCTTTTGCTTGTAAGTAAGCAATAACATTATTCAATTGACTTTTTACCGATACTATTTCCTCCTCTTGCTGTTGCATCTTTTTTACGGCATCATTCGCATTAATACCTATAGCAACATTGACCATGGAGTTACCATATTTGCTATCATATCCAGACCATGCAACTCCAACAATACGCTGTAATTGTTCTAGTGTAATTTCGTCTGGAGAAACAGCTTTACCAAAACCATCTTTTAAATTTGATCCAATGATGTAATCTCCAACCTTTACTTTTCCTCTTACTTTTACAGGTACCTGGCCCATAAATGCAATCTTTTCAAATCTATTCTCTTGTCCTTGTTGTGGCATATTTCCAAGCACAATCGGATCTTTAGAAACGACCATATAATGATCAGGGTTCGTCATGTTTTTAGAAATTTTCCCTCCTATTACGCCTACAATATCACCATAGCTAAATAACTCCGCCTGGTTAGCTTCCTCCAGCCATTCTGCATAATCAGCTCCACCTGAACTAAAGTAAACTCCTACATTATCTTCCTCATGGACTCTCCAAGTAGCATAGTGGGCTGCTAAAATTGCTCCCTGAATTCCATTAACTGCAACTTCGGCGACATCCGGAGGAAATGAAAGTCCTGCAGCAACAGATTGGGCAAGTGTTAGTGCTATATCTAGGGAAAAAAAAGTTGTTTCATAAATGTATTCCCAAGAACTATGTAAATCGCCTAAGGTTTGACCTTCTATCCGACCCAATGCATTATCATTACCATCAAAAAATGTCATGAAATTACTACTCCCCCCTACAGTACCATCAGGTATTCTAACACCAATCCCCTGCTCTCCTTCAACTCTTAGAGCATGATCCGTAAAAATCAATTGACTGGACCCAGAAGTTTTAGTGATAGTTACACCTTCTTCTCCATTCACGGATAATTTCTCAATGTCCCCTGTAATGTTTAGATTCTCTATCGTTGCTGATTCTATAATTGCGTCTGTAGTCACTGTTAAATTCTCAAAACTTCCTTCAGCTGAAGATATGTCCTCTGAAATAACTAGACTCTCAATCTCTGCAGATGCTATATTTGCAGTTTCTATATTTGCAAATTCAAAGTTTCCACCCAAAGCGTTTATAGTTTCCGTTTCAACCGTATTTACAATTAGCAACTCAGCTGTTCCTGTTTCTATATTTGCATTGGCTATCTCTGCAGATGCTATATCTACAAATTCAAAAAATCCACCAACAGCATTTATATTTTGCGCTTCAACCGTATTTACAATTAGCAACTCAGCTGTTCCTGTTTCTATATTTGCATTGGCTATCTCTGCAATTTCTATATTTGCAGTTTCTATATCTACAAGTTCAAAAAATCCACCAACAGCGTTTATAGTTTCCGTTTCAACCGTATTTACAATTAGCAACTCAGCTGTTCCTGTTTCTATATTTGCATTGGCTATCTCTGCAATTTCTATATTTGCAGTTTCTATATTTGCAAATTCAACATCTATGTTTTGCGCTTCAACAGTATTTACAACTAGATAATCCGTGATGGTTGCTGTTTCTAACTCTGCATTGGCTATCTCTGCAGTTACGATCGCTGCAGTTTCTATGGTCGCATTTGTTATCTCTGCAGTTTCTATAAATGCATTTTCTATATTCAAATTTATCGCTTCTGCATCTTGCATAGTTGTAGTACCTCCTATATTTATACCCGCTTCAACAGTCACGAAACCGCTGAACTCGGCTTCATTTCCTCCTGTAACAGTCAAGGTATTGTTTAAATCAGTGGTGCCGTCGACATTTAGATTGTTGTTCAAGTCGGTAGCGCCATCTACATTCAGCGCACCTGTTAGATTGGCTTCATTTCCTCCTGTAACAGTCAAGGTATTGTTTAAATCAGTGGTGCCGTCGACATTTAGATTGTTGTTCAAGTCGGTAGCGCCATCTACATTCAGTGCACCTGTGAGGTTGGCTTCATTTCCTCCTGTAACAGTCAAGGTATTGTTTAAATCAGTGGTGCCGTCGACATTTAGATTGTTGTTCAAGTCGGTAGCGCCATCTACATTCAGTGCACCTGTTAGATTGGCTTCATTTCCTCCTGTAACAGTCAAGGTATTGTTTAAATCAGTGGTGCCGTCGACATTTAGATTGTTGTTCAAATCGGTAGCGCCATCTACATTCAGTGGACCTGTTAGATTGGATACATTTCCTCCTGTAACAGTCAAGGTATTGTTTAAATCAGTGGTGCCGTCGACATTTAGATTGTTGTTCAAATCGGTAGCGCCATCTACATTCAGTGGACCTGTTAGATTGGATACATTTCCTCCTGTAACAGTCAAGGTATTGTTTAAATCAGTGGTACCGTCGACATTTAGATTGTTGTTCAAGTCGGTAGCGCCATCTACATTCAGTGCACCTGTGAGGTTGGATACATTTCCTCCTGTAACAGTCAAGGTATTGTTTAAATCGGTAGCGCCATCTACATTCAAGTCTCCAGAGAGAATCGTCGAACTCGTATTCTTGACAAGCAGATCACCATGGTTAATAGTATGACCACCAGAAATGTTCAACTCTACATTATTTTCAACAAACAAGTCATTTGAAATAATGAAATCATCGGCAGTTAAAGCTTGTTGAGCAATAAATGTATAAGGAACGGACAAAAGCTGTGTCGCCCCCATATTAATAAATGCCCCGCTATTAACAGAAATTTCTACTCCCAAGAAGTAATCCGTTTCTTCCCATTCAATTGTTGAAAAATCTCCTAAGAGTATTTCTCCCCAGCCAACATTGATATTCGCCAGACCAAATTTATTAGTACTTACTTCATGAAGTTCTTGGTAAACTGGGACGCTAAAATTGCCACCGATACTTGGTATTAGACTAATTTTTAATTCTATTGGGCTATTCTGAATTAGTTCTCCGTTAGGTGTTCGAATAACAGCCTGATATTTAAAAGCTTGAGGAACATCTTGAGCTAGTAAAGTTCCGCTTATAATCAAAAATGCAATTATAAAGGATAGTATTTTTTTGAAAGATAAAATTTGAACATTATATGTAAGATTCATAATTCTTGTTTTTATTAATTTTTTGTTTTAATCTTTTTTGATGACTGCTACCTTTTCTGTGGAAATTTCTTCTCCAACCTGAGAAACAATGAAAAACATTTCCATTTGCTCGAGAGTAAATTCTTTTTCCCAATGTTCCGGCATCTCGCCTACAGAGAAATTTTGTTTCCAGAAAAGAGAACCAGAACTTGTAAATAGCTGTACGATTGCCTCTGCTCTATTTGGGTTATTTATACTAATCGTGAATTGACCTGAACTCGGATTGGGATAGACACTAAGAGCTACTGTATTATCCTCTATAAAAAGAACATGGCGTATTGTTGAATATTCAAATTGACCGTCCAAGTCGATTTGTTTGAGTCGGTAGTAATTATTACCAGAGAGAGGTGCAATATCCAGATGAGAATATTCCTGCAAACCATTTGAGTTTCCTTGACTTTCTACAAAACCGATTCTTGCCCAATCTTCAGTATCTGAGGACCGTTCCAACTCAAAGCCTGCATTATCCTTCTCAGAAGCAGTTTGCCAATTCAGATCTACTGTCTTGTCTTTTTTCTGAGCAGTAAAATCAAGTAATTCGACTGGTAGAACCAGTAATAACGGAAAGCTTTGCTGGAATCCCTGAGTCATAAATAAGGAAGAATTGCCTTCCGTACTAACGCTTATTTCTCCTATGGTCCAGGACATACTCAACTGAGGTGTTTCGACATGGCCTCCGTTCGTTGATACCACTTGAAGATCATTTGATTGTCCATAACTCCAGCTACAAAAAACAAACTGGCAGAATAAGGTCAAAATAAATATAGAGTGTCGTGTTGTTTTTTTGTTCATTCGTTTTTTTTTAAGGTTAAAAAATTAGAATTCAGGCTCAATGCCTTATCAGCATAAGCAGGACTTCTATTGCGGTGTTAAAAATCTTAGGGGAAGATGTTTATTAGGTTTATACCCTTGTTAGTTTTAATTTGGAATAATTAGAACCTGAGGCTTAGACAAAATTAGGCTATTCCAAGCTTTTCGACTTGGTAAAAATGGACATTCACTTGGTGAAAATGGACAATATTAGGCCCGAGGAGTCATAAACAAAATATGCACTTAATTAAAGCCCTGAAAAAATTACTTTTTCAAAAGTAAGGTAAGTGACGGAGTAATATTATTGAAAAGCTATTTTGGTATTCTGAAATTTTGTAAACATCTGACTAAAAGGAAGGTGTGTTGAATATTTTGGGATGACTTAAGAAAAATAACTTATTGATAAATCCGTCCAATAACTTAATGTTAACTTTATTATAGATATATATTTAAAAAAATTGGATTAATAGAATAATGGTTACTTTACCTGCTCTAAGCCCCAAAACAATAACACATATAGCAATTAATTTATAGAATGAATACGATTTGTTCCATTTGTACTATCTTTTTCTTACTGCTCTCCAATGTCTCCTGGGCACAAGATTATATACCTCAGATCCAATGTATAGGGATGGAGGACGGACTTTCCGATTATAATATCTATACATTTCTTCAGGACTCCAGAGGTGTCATGTGGATAGGAACTCAATATGGCCTCAACAGATATGATGGCGCTTCCATAAAGGTATATAACAAAGAAGACCTTGGTTTCGATAGTGATTGGGTGATAGAGATAGAAAAAGATGCCAATCAGATGCTATGGATAAGAAATATTGACGTTTCAAATAAAAGTTACCTCTATATATTTGACCCTATTACAGAAAAGGTAAAGAGCATAGCTGAATACACCGGATCTCCCTGCCCTTTAAATCCTGCCTACACCAAAATATCTCCTCTTTATAATGACATTAATATGCTTATTGAAGAAAAAGATTCAATATTAAACTTTTATGAGTTGGAGGGTGACCAATTGAGCATTGCTTTTAATATTAAACTTGACAATCTTGACAGCCTAAATCTACACCGTTACGCTGATCTGTATTCAGATGCTTATAAGTTATCTCAAGATACTTTTTTCGTCCAATTTTCAAACAATGAAATGGCTTATGTAAATAATAAAGGTGAAATATTAAGAGTGGTCTATCCAGAGGAAAACCTACATAAAATAAATGAGTTATACCTTAAAGGCAATATAGTTGATACAAAGAGAGACGAGAAAATCATATCCAAGAACAACATAAGGTATTCATTTGAGGAGGATACTGTAAAAATATATAGTACTAGTGGGCAATTATTGCAAAAAAAAGAGGTGGCTTTCAACAGATCGAAAAGTAAAACCCCGCCGGTTTTAACCGTTGATCATCACGGAAACCTTTGGTATAATAGCACACAGCGATCCTTTTGCATACTTAGCTTGAAAGAACAAAAGTTTAAGGTGGAAGCATTTGATGAATCTTCTCCATTTAGGACCCGAGGGATTCTCAAAACTAGCCAAGGCACCATCTACGCATTAATATGGAAATCTCAGGATCAGATCTTTCTATATCAGAAGTCTTCAGAAAGTTCGAGCTTTAATAGACTTTTTGGTGGCTATGGCCTACTGGAAGCCGATATTAATAGTCTTTGGATATCCGGCGGTTCAGCTTTGTATCATTACAGTCTCCCTACCAAGAAACGAGTAAAATACCTTAGAAAAGGATATAATCAACTGTGGCAACCCTATAAAAGCCCTGATGGCGATATTTGGGTTGGCAACAATAAAGGTTTGCTTAGACTGGATACGCTTACTGAACAATTGATTGATTTTAACGACTACAGCAATTTTCCAATTTTACAAAATTCAACCGTCTATGCTTTTCATACCAATGAGAAGGGAACCTGGCTCGCTACTTCTGCCGGTTTGTTTCTGGTCGATTTGGATCAGGAAAAAATCCTGGAAAATTATAGCGACAGTCAGGAAGGAGCCTTCCATATTCCGACCCATCATATTGCCCACTTTCATGAAGACCAAGCAGGCATTTTTTGGTTGGCCACCAAAGGGGACGGTCTGATCCGATGGAATCCGAAAACGAAAAAGAGAAAAGTATTTTCAAAAGCCAATGCAGGTCTTTCCCATGATGTACTTTATGCCGTTTATGAAGATGACTTTGATCATCTTTGGATCTCCAGCAATTGGGGTTTGATGTCCTTCAACAAAACCAGTCATCTTGTAACCACATACCTGGAAGAAGATGGTATCCCAAATAATGAATTCAATACCATTTCTCATCATAAAGACAAAGAAGGGAACATGTACTTCGGTACTCAAAATGGGTTCATTCATTTTCACCCAAAAGATTTTATTCCGAAAAAAACGGACTTTCCATTTATTATTTCCGCTTGCACCAAGGAGTTGCTAGAAAGTGATAGCATCATCAAGATGACTGCACAGGTATTGGAATCTCATGAAATCAATTTTTATCCGTCAGATAAATCAGTCAACCTTGACTTTGTACTCCTTGATTATGAAAATTCTAAAAACGTTCAGTATAGCTATAAAATAGAGGGTTATCATCAGGATTGGATTTACTAAAACGAATCCTCTCTCAAAATTTTTGGATTGCCTTATGGAGAATATCAATTACGCTTGCGAGCGAAATCACCCGGAAGTTATGATTGGAAAGAATATCCAAAGATCATCAGCATAAAAGTGAAGAAGCCCTTTTATTTGGAATGGTGGTTTATTGCAGGTAGTATTTTAGCTCTAGGTTTATTGGTGGCTTATGTGGTTCGTAGACGTACGCAAAATTTAATCGTCCAAAAGCAAGAATTGGAACAATTGGTTGCTAAGCGAACCGAAAAGATTGAACAGCAAAATGAAGAACTTAGAGGGATGGATCAAGTGAAATCGAATTTCTTCGCCAACATATCTCATGAGTTGCGTACGCCTTTAACTTTAATACTAGGCCCTTTGTCTTATCTTTTGGATAGCCCTGATGACTGGAATAAAGAAGGAGTGCAACAACAGTTGCGGGTTATGCAACGGAATGGTAAATCCTTGCTTCAGTTAATTGAGGAGATTTTAGACTTATCGAAATTAGAAGCTAATAAAATGAAATTGGAAGAAGATGCGACTTCTGTCCGTCAGTTTTTTGAACATGTATTTTGGATGTTTGAACCACAGTTTCAGAGTCAAGGTTTGGATTATGAATTGGTTTTTAATTTAAAAAAGGAAGACTTACACTTGTTACTGGATAGAAAAAAAATGGAGAAGATTTTAAATAACTATCTGAGTAATGCAATAAAATTTACGCCTAAAGGAAATAAAATTACCTTAACTGTTTCTGAAATCACTAACGAAATAAACATCCAAGTAAGTGATACTGGTAAAGGCGTTCATCCCAAAGATTTACCTCATATTTTTGAACGTTTTTATCAATCCAAGCAAGCCGAGCAAAAACTATATGGTGGTACAGGAATAGGCCTGGCATTGGTCAATGAGTTTGCCAGTTTAATGGGGGGCAAGGCTTATGCAGAAAGTAAACTCGGTGTTGGAAGTCAGTTCTTTTTTGATTTTCCTAAAAAAACAGTTTCTGTTGATCGGATCGTTTCCGAATCGACAATAGCAATATCTGATGAAGGATTTGAAAAAGCACTCATCGCAGAGATCGGTACTGATTTTACAATCCTCGTAGTGGAAGATAATGAGGACATGCGGAACTTCGTCTGCCAATTATTGGAATCTCGTTACAAAAGAATACTTCAGGCTACAAACGGTGCGGAAGGTTTAGAGCTATTAAAAAAGCATGGCCTCGATATTCGACTCGTGATTTCTGATGTGATGATGCCCAAGGTCGATGGCTTGGCAATGGTAAAAGAAATTAAGCATACGCCAGAATGGGTGGGTATTCCTGTGATTATGCTGACAGCACTTTCCGCCGAAAAAGATAAATTAGCGGCATTGACGATTGGGGTAGATGACTATCTTTCAAAGCCATTTTCAGTATCAGAATTATTGGCGAGAGTACAAAATCTGCTATTCAATTATCATCAACGCGAGGCTTGGCAAAAGAGTCCGGAGTATATTGCTGAACAAGAGATCGAACAAGCTAATCTCGATCTACCCAAAACTCCCGTCCAAGGTACAAATTGGGTAAATGAAATAGAGCAATCCATCATAAGCTCTTTATCGACAGGTATACAAAGTATAGAATCCTTGGCTTCTTTTAAAAATCTAAGTCCACGACAATTCAGTAGAAAGTTAAAATCGATTACGGGTTTAAGTCCTGCCAAGTTTATCAAGGAAGTCCAACTTCAGCAGGCCAGAAAGGAATTAGAAAATGGTACGCCTCTTTCGATTAAAGAAGTCTCTTTTAATAATGGCTTTGGAGACCCCTCTTCTTTTTCTAAAGTATTTAAGATTCGTTTTGGAAGATCGCCGAGTGGGTATTTGAGAAAATGAAGTATCTTTAAGCTGCGTCCCTGAGGCAACAACCTCTTTAAATAAGAAAAAAGAATAACTGATGATAATAATTAAGATCCAAAGTCGCCGACAGGGCAGGATTGTTAAGTTCTAAAAGAAAAGCTCTGGATTCGATTTTTAAATTTCAAGACCACTTGATTCGATGCAATTATATTTTGTTTTAAAGCAAGTAATAGTATTGATTCAGTACTATATTTTACTCGTTTTTAATCAGCAAACAGAACTTAACAAACCTGCCAACAGGGCAAGACTTTGACTTTAATGTTGAACGAAACCGGTCACCAAGGATTTATTGTGTACTATGGGGATTGAATAATAAGCATAAATATTTACTAGGCGCAATGCAGCCTGATAGATGCTTGGATTATTAAAAGAGTTATTTAGGAGGTATTTTAAACTATTTTTAGCGTATATTATTTTAAAAGAAATAAATATTGGAGAAATAAAATAGAAAATAGAGTCTGTTAGAGAAGCTGGGATTGGTTTTGGGGGAGTGGAGGTATTTTTACGGACTGGCCTTAGATTGCAAAAAAACTAAAAAACTTATGCTGAGGATTGGCTATACTTCTCTTTTTACGTACTCCCTTAGGATATAGGGGTGAGTATTTTTACAGACTGGCGTTAGCACCAATAAGGTACGAACAACAAAAAATCTTTACTTTTTTAAAAGTGGCTGTATACGTTTATATTGAATCTTTAACATCCTTACTTCAAAATCCTATATCAAATTTGATTTACAAATATCATAGCAACACTATGAGGTCATTTTATTTTTATTACATTGCATAATTAATTCGGCGCCCATTCTATGTGAAGCCATATTTTACACATTATGGCTTAATTTCCGACAATAACTCTTGTGTGTAGATTTTTTTTCTTGAACAATGTTCAGGGTGATTGTCCTGTGCATCAAAATATCAAAAAGAATATGAAAAATATTTTAACAACTTTTGCTCTTAGCTTAGTTTTCGTATTAATTGGACTTGGACAAAATAACAGTTTGGATTTTGACGGTACAGATGATTATATTGATCTGGGAGATATTAATGCCTTGGATGGTCTAAGTTCACTCACTATTGAGGTTTGGTTAAAATTGCATAATCATGGGGCATTTGATAGAATAATAGTTAAAGAAATTGATGGGGATCCAACGAATGGATGGGGAATGGCTTTATCTTCCACATCAGGTGAATTGTCATTATACACAAGAAATGGAAGTAATAGTAATCCTCAGACAACAGGAAACGTAATACCTCTCAATACATGGACACACATTGCTTATGTCTTTGATGGCTCCGGTAGTGGTAATACAGACAGACTAAAGTGTTATGTGAACGGTTCACCTGTCACCTTATCTTATAACGGTACAGTACCTTCTTCGTTGAATTCAAACAATTCCTCCGTAACTATTAGTAGAACATCTAATGCTGCAGGTAATTACATTGATGCACAAATGGATGATATACGGATTTGGACGGTAGCAAGAACTCAAACAGAAATACAAAATAATAAGGATACTGAATTAACCGGAACTGAAACAGGTTTGTTTTCCTATTATAAGATGGATAATGCCAGTTCAACTTGTGATATTGTAGATTGTAATTCCAATGAAAGTCATGGTACAAAAAACGGTACGGGAGGAAGTAATAATTTGCCTCAGTATTCATCTGATGTTCCTGTCTTGACCAATATTGGTTGTGGGGCAGCCATAAACTGCTCTTCTGATAATCTTAATATTAGTGGATGTACAGGTGGAGTGAGTGGGGCCAATGGAAATTATACCTATCAATCGAACAATGCCAATGGGTGTCGTTGTTATGAAAGTGCAGGTGGAGCAGAATCTATCTGGGCTAATGGCTCTCCTATTAATGAATGGATTTGGGATGGCGATGGAGGTTGTAACACCGGGTTTGGTATTGGGACAGATATTGATTGTGACATAACGACCAATTTTGTTGGATCAAATGGCTGTATCGTTGGTACTGTCTTACCTGTTGAATTTATTAATTTTAAAGTCATAAAAAATCCTGATCATTTATTGTTTTCATGGAGTACTTCAAGCGAAAATCAAAATAAAGGATTTTATGTAGAACGTAGTACGAATGCTCAAAATTGGGAAACAATTGATTTTCTCCCAGGTAAAGGAACAACCTATGAAAATCAGCATTATCAATATTTGGATTATTCTCCTTTGATTGGTGTTAGTTATTACCGTTTAAAACAAGTGGACTTAGATAAAATGTTTGAGTATTCAAAGGTCATTGCAATTACCTATGAATATTTAGCCCAAAAAATTCAGGTATTTCCCAATCCATCGAATGGATTAATCAATCTACAAATTAATAATCTATTAAATCAAAAAATGAAAATACAGATTACAGATAGTTTAGGAAAAAATATTTGGGAAAGTGAATTGATAGAAAATGAAACTCATTGGAAAAAAGAAATGACAATCAAAGTAAATGGAATTTACTTCATTAACATCCAAATCGGAAATAACATCTTTAACAAAAGGATGATTATAACAAATTAAAATAACTGCTGCCAATAATTAAGGTCCAATTCGCCAACAGCGCAAGACTTTGACCTTAATGTTGAACGAAACCGGTCACCAAGGATTAATTATCTACTATGATGATTGAATAAAAGGCGTAAATATTTGCTAGGAGCTATACAGCCTGCTTAGTATTATTTATTACACCTAAATGACTGACTACCAGCTAATAAGTGTATTTTAAGCAATTAATACTTCAAAGCATAATGGCTCTTTAAGCACAATTTTTGTCTAGTAAAATTGCATGTTACGTAATAATTTATTATTTTAATACGTAATCATATAACTGAATTAAATATCATGAATACTAAATTAACTCTTAACATAAATAAAGAAATTATTCAACAGGCTAAGGATTATGCAAAAGAACATAACATTAGTCTTTCATTTCTAATTGAGAATTATCTACAAAAAATTATTTCAGATTACAAAAATGAAACGACTTCAAAAGGAAGTATTGTAAATGAATTAAGTGGAATCATTAAACTTGATTTAAACTCTAATCATAAAGATGACCATATGGATTACCTAACTGAAAAATATAAATAAATTGGATAAAGTTTTTGTAGATACTAATATAATTCTTGACTGGCTAAGTCAAAGAGAACCATTTTTCGTTTATGCTAGGGAATTATTTCTAAAAGGAGAAAATAAGGAAGTCAAAATACTAATCAGTACGATGAGCTTCATTTCAACTGAATATATTTTAAGGAAACAAATTGGTAAAGAAAAAGCGAAGCAAGCTTTAGCAGCAATTCGAACAATCTCTGAAGTTTGTACGAGCGGTGAAAAAGAAATTGATCTATCTTTAGTCTCATCATTTAAAGATTTCGAAGATGCTTTTCAATACTATAATGCCATTAATAATTCAGCAAAAATTATTATCACTAGGAATCCTAAAGATTTTGCCAAATCGAAAATCCCTGTAATGAGTGCTGAAGAATACTTAAAATCAATAAAGTAAAAGAAAGGTATGCACCCAATAATTAAGGTCCAAAGTCGCCAACAGCGCAAGACTTTGACCTTAATGTTGAGCGAAGTCTGAGGTCAAATACTCAGTATCTTTACTTCAACTCGTTGATTTTTTATCCTTCCTTCTTTTGTTTTATTGGAAGCAATAGGTTTCCGTTTTCCATAACCTTTGAAAAATACCCGCTTTGGATCAATCCCTTTTTGTACAATATAATCTGCTATAGATTTGGCACGGGCAGAAGATAACTGGTCACAGAAAGCTGGTGGTGGAATGTTGTTAGTGTGACCTCCTACCTCAATCACAACAGAAGTATTTTCAATCATAAAATCATAAAGCTCATCCAGTACTGGTATTGAAACAGGAGTGATTCTGAAACTATCGGCCTCGAAGAAAAGTTGTTCCATTTTGACCGTTTGGCCTTTCCGAATTTTCGCAAGTGTCAAGTTAGGGAGATTTTTTTTCTTTGTCTCAAAATCTACCTTTACACTACATCCATTATTATCTGTGATGGTAGAACTATGATTGCCTACACTTAATTCTTTTGCTTCATTGCCTTTTTCTCCACTATCCCAGCTAATGGTATATGGTGGACTACCACCTGTTACATTTACTTTTGCTTTGCCATCTTTACTATTGTCATTAGTCGCAGGTTTATTTTTTATTATTTGGACTGCAAGTGTTTCAGGTTCTTTTACTGAAAATTTCGCTGAAGAGGTAGTTCCTTCTCCATCGGTGATTGTTACTTCATAATCTCCCGAAGCGATATTTTTGGGATGCTCTCCAGAAAGGGAATTAGAACTCCATGCATATTGAAAGGGGCCTTTTCCACCATTGACCTTCACGGCCAATGCAGCGCTTGCTTCTCCATTACATGATATTTCGCTGGTCTGGTCGATGGAAACATTCAAGGGAAGAATATTCTCATCAATGGCGATACTTGCAGTAATTGTACAGCCTGAGGCATCTGTTACGGTGACTGATCTTTCTCCAGGAGCAAGTTTGGATGCAGTAACTGTTGTTTCTCCCGTATCCCAACGATAGGAATAATTTCCATTTCCACCAGTAGTTTTTACGCTTGCTTTTCCATCTACATTGCCTGTACTTGCCGGAGCTTCTACTGTAATCTGGGCTATAAGTGTTTCAGGTTCTTTTACTGAAAATTTCGCTGAAGAGGTAGTTCCTTCTCCATCGGTGATTGTTACTTCATAATCTCCCGAAGCGATATTTTTGGGATGCTCTCCAGAAAGGGAATTAGAACTCCATGCATATTGAAAAGGCGCTTTTCCACCATTGACCTTCACGGCCAATGCAGCGCTTGCTTCTCCATTACATGATATTTCGCTGGTCTGGTCGATGGAAACATTCAAGGGAAGAATATTCTCATCAATGGCGATACTTGCAGTAATTGTACAGCCTGAGGCATCTGTTACGGTAACTGATCTTTCTCCAGGAGCAAGTTTGGATGCAGTACCTGTTGTTTCTCCCGTATCCCAACGATAAGAATAATTTCCATTTCCACCAGTAGTTTTTACGCTTGCTTTTCCATCTACATTGCCTGTACTTGCCGGAGCTTCTACTGTAATCTGGGCTATAAGTGTTTCAGGTTCTTTTACTGAAAATTTCGCTGAAGAGGTAGTTCCTTCTCCATCGGTAATTGTTACTTCATAATCTCCCGAAGCGATATTTTTGGGATGTTCTCCAGAAAGGGAATTAGAACTCCATGCATATTGAAAAGGGGCTTTTCCACCATTGACCTTCACGGCCAATGCAGCGCTTGCTTCTCCATTACATGATATTTCGCTGGTCTGGTCGATGGAAACATTCAAGGGAAGAATATTCTCATCAATGGCGATACTTGCAGTAATTGTACAGCCTGAGGCATCTGTTATGGTAACTGATCTTTCTCCAGGAGCAAGTTTGGATGCAGTAACTGTTGTTTCTCCCGTATCCCAACGATAGGAATAATTTCCATTTCCACCAGTAGTTTTTACGCTTGCTTTTCCATCTGCATTGCCTGTACTTGCCGGAGCTTCTACTGTAATCTGGGCTATAAGTGTTTCAGGTTCTTTTACTGAAAATTTCGCTGAAGAGGTAGTTCCTTCTCCATCGGTGATTGTTACTTCATAATCTCCCGAAGCGATATTTTTGGGCTGCTCTCCAGAAAGGGAATTAGAACTCCATGCATATTGAAAAGGGGCTTTTCCACCATTGACCTTCACGGCCAATGCAGCGCTTGCTTCTCCATTACATGATATTTCTTTGGTTTGTTCAAGAGAAATATTTAAAGGTGCAGACTGTTGAGAAATGATTACTGTTGCCACACTATTACACCCCCCTTTATCAGTAACTGTCACGGAATGTTTCCCTTGATTAAGTTTTTGGGCTTTCTTTTTGTTTTCTCCATTATCCCATTGAAAAGTATATTCTCCTTGTCCGCCAGAGACTTCAACTGATGCTACTCCATCATTGGCATTGGCTTCGCTTTCTGCTTGCTCAGGAGTAATGGTAAGAGAAATTGTAGGATCATTGATGCTTATTTCCGATGTTTTACTCTTGCCTTTACTATCTGTTACGATAACTACATAATCTCCAGGTTTTACATTCCTGGGATTGTCACCGGTTAGTCCGCCATTCCATTCATAAGTATATGGCTCTGAGCCACCACTAACTACTACTCTAAGTTCAGCATCATTTTGACCTTCACAGCCTGGTGCTTTTTCCATAATACAGGAAATTGACATAGCAGTAGCTTTCTCAATTAAATAAAGTCCTTTATCCTCTGTCCCTACCCAAATTGCGTCTTCCTGATCAACAGCTAAAGCGCTCGGAAAATCACTGGTGAAATATTCTGCAGCACCAAAGGTTTCTACAGTCTCCAGCTCTGGGTTATAACGGGCAATTATTTGAGAGGCAATCCACATCCTTCCTCTACTGTCGAATGTGATGTCCCTAATTTTTCCTTCTGATGTATTTTCATCCAGTTCGATCTCTTCCCAATCTTTTCCGTTAGTAACTTTCCAAACGTAACCTTCTCCCAAAACCCAGATATCAGAACCAGAAACGTCAATGGCATCAATACTAACGTAACGTTCATATAATTTCCACTTGCTGCCATTATTATGCAAAACCCCTTCTTCTGTCCCTATCCAGTAACTCCCCGGTTTGTCACTGAACATCACTGTGATTTGATCCGTTCGCAATTTGGAGTTATCCATTGTCATATGTTTCAGCAAGATTGCTTCATTAGTCAAATCAAACCGAAAAACACCGATACCCTTAGTTCCTATCCAGAGTTCTTTCTTAGTGGGATCATAAAAAGCACCTATTATATCTTGCTCTCCCTCGAAAAGGCCATCTGTTTCTTTTTTCATAATATCAAAAATAGATGCTGTATTCCAAATCAGGTTGAAATTACCTCCTTGATAACGGAGGAGAGAAGTCTGATTGGCTTCTTTCTCGACTTCACTTGCATAATCTACAGTTTGAATCTGAAATGCCCCTTTACTATTACCAACCCACTTGTTGTTATCAGCATCGACAAAAATATTATAAATAGGAGAATTCCGATCCACAGCAGCTGAACGGGTAACACGCATAGGTTCCTGAGCTAATAATCCGATCGAAAAAAATATACAAATTAGTGATAGTACTCTGTCCATAGTAGCAGTTTTGTAAAATTCCAGCAAAAATAATGAATTCAAGGCAAACAAAGGCTTGAAAATACTCAATACGAAAGATTTCCTAATAATTGTAAACCATTCAAAGGAGGGATTGTTTTGTATCGCTTTATTAACGAAAAATGGGATGATTTGGTATGTAATACTGGGGTATTTTTTGAGTGCAGAACTCAATAATTAGACACGAAGCTCGCAAAGTAGTGAATATCAAAGTTTTGTGTTCATTGGGCTTAATTTTCTAGCTTTTTTATATGTAAAGAATGATCTTTATTGTTTTTTGAAGAGTGAACTATTCCCGTTTTAATTAACTTAAAGAAGATCATGATCAATGCTGTAAATAAGATGGAGGAAGGCCCTCCGTTGAGGCTGTACAGAAGGAGCCAACAAATCACCTTAAGGTGCTAAGTATGATGGGAGACTATCGCGTACGGTTCTGTGAGAGGTTCGAGGTGAAACTCCTCTTACCTACTTGACATAAAAAATGGAAATTCTAATAGGGGTTTAGAGTATTGAATCACGTCAATAAATTTTACGACAAAATCAATATTCGACAAAATGAAATCAACTTGGCTATTTGTAAATTTTATCAGTCTTATTTTGCTGATAAGTGGATGTTTAAGCAAAAATAACGAACCGAATGATGTTTCTAAGAATTTCACAAGTGAGCTTTCTCAATTAAAAACTTTGTTTAAGATTCCTGGGCTTGCAGTTTCGATAGAGCAAGGCGGGGAAATTATCTATTCAAAATGTTTTGGGTTTTCTGACTTAGAAAATAAAACTAAGGTTGACTCAAGTACATTATTCCCTATCGCATCCATAACAAAGGTTTTTTCAGGAGTTTTGATCATGAAATTAGTAGAGCAAGGTGAAATTAGTCTAAATGAATCGGTCAAAAAATATTTACCCAATTCTTCTTTAAATGATTCAATACTGATAAAACATATTGTATCTCATACATCTCAAGGAAATAGCTTAGGCAAGAATTTTTACTATAGTTCTAGGTTTACTATTCTAACTGATATTATTGAACATGTTTCTGACTTATCTTTTAAAGAATTCTTAGATAAAGAAATATTGAATCCACTCAAACTAAAAAATACATTTTTGCTTAGAGATTCTTTTCAAATCGTTAATGAAAAATATGATATTGCTCAACCATATAATTTAGATAATGGTATAGAAAGAGGTCATTTAGATTTTGGATATTCAGCATCCGCAGGAATTGTTTCAACTATAAAAGACCTAAGAATATTTAATTCAGCATTAGACAATAATACTTTGATCACAAATGAATCAAAACAAATTATGTTTACTCCGATTCATCCAAACCTACCTTACGCAAAAGGTATCTTTACTCAATCATTTAGTAATTCAAAATTAATTTGGGCTTATGGTCAGTATGATTCATACTCAAGTTTATATTTAAAAATACCTTCAGAAGACATTACTCTAACATTACTAGCAAACAATAATCTAATGAGTGATCCTGCAAGGTTAATTTATGGTGATATTACTTCTTCACTATTTGCACTTAGTTTCTTAAAAAATTACATCTTAAATTTTGATGGAATGAAAATATTAGAACCTTCAGATTCTTTAAATTTTAAATCATATCCAACAAATACTTTTTACAGAAAGAAAATACTTAGTCAAGCTCTTGCGGAATCATTCATGGCAAGATTTGATAATAAACATTTTCACGCTAGTGCAAATTTGTTAGACAAAATATTTCATGAGCATACAAATTATTTAGAATATGCTGATTTAAACTTATTGCATAATCTTATCTTTTTAAAAGATTGAGATAGTGCAATAAAACCGGACACAAAAAAAGCTTAAATTTGTGTCAATTATGAAAGAGAAAAGAACAAAGAGAAAGTATCGTCGTTACGATGACGAGTTCAAAAAGAATGCGATAATAATGCTAGAAAATGGACGTAGTATAGCAGATGTATCGACAAGCTTAGGAGTGAACGAGCAAAATCTATATGATTGGAAAAAGAAGTATGGATCATCTTCTAAACAAGAGAGTGAGTATGAACAAGAAGTCAAAGAATTGAGAAAGAAACTTAAGCAAACAGAATTAGAGCGAGATATCTTAAAAAAAGCGTTGAGCATTTTCAGCCGAGGAGTCTAAGATCGATCTATAAATTTATAATAGATCATAAAGAGGAATTTAATATTCGAACGATGTGTAAAATATTAGGTGCATCAAAAAGCTCTTATTATGATTATGTAAATGAAAAGACTTATCTGTCAAGCGAGGAGAAATTGCTTTTGTTATCCGAGGTAAAAGATATTTTCTACTTTCATAAAAAAAAGGTATGGTTCCTTGAGGATTCTAGAGGAAATGAAAGAGAAAGGTTACGAAATCGGTTTATATCGAATAAGGTCATTGATGAAAGAACAGGGCTTAAGAGCGATCCAGCCGAAGCAATTTGTACCTAGGACGACTCAAAGTGATCCTTCATTGATAAGATCACCAAACCTGTTACTAGATACAGAAAATCTGCCAACAGAGCCAAATCAGGTAATAGTCGGAGATATTACTTATTTACCAAGCGAAGAGCAGGGCTATACTCAATGGCTGTACCTTGCTACCTGGATGGATTTGTTTAGTCGGAAAATAGTAGGTTGGACTGTAGATGAATTTATGAAAGAAGAATTAGTGATCACCGCTTTCCAAAAGATGTTGAAAAGTAGAAATCCTAAGTCAGGGTTAATAGTACATTCAGATGGAGGATCACAATATGGATCAGCTAACTTTAGATCGGTATTAGCTGCAAATGGATTTAGGCAAAGTATGACCAGAAAGAATGATCACTACGATAATGCCCATGCAGAATCCTTATTTAGTAGATTTAAAGCAGAAGTCTTAGATGAAGGAATCTTTACTGGCTTAGAAAATGCAAGATTTAGAGTATTCGAATTTATTGACGGATATTACAACACAATTAGAAGACACTCTGGATGCGGGCAAATCAGTCCCAATAGATTTGAAGAATTATTTTGGAACAACTATAAATTTTAACTAAATTTCTAATCTTAAATTAAATTTTAAAAGTGTCCGGATTTATTGATACACGCCAGATGTAGCCTTTTACAAGGAATTAGGAGAATTTAATAAGTTCGACATTCAAATTGAACAAATAAGTTCGAAATTATTATTAGAAGATCCTGAGAATCCTTACTTACATTCGTACCTTGGCTCTTATTATGATAGAAAAGGAAATATATTGATGGCAAAGTATCATTTCGAAAAAATTATAAATGCAAAAAACTTTTCAAGAAACTGGTATACAGTTGAAGCTACGAACTGGTTGAATCAAGCAAATAAATAGAAAGTTTGTAGCAAAATGTTTTTCATGTTCTAAGCAAATAAAGCGTACTATTTTCTTTAACACAAGCCAAAAGAGTATGAATAAGTTTGTCATATTAACAATATTTTTTTGAGATAGAGCCGAAAAACGAACGTTATTTCCTTACAGTCAAGCACTTATCATTTTTTGACTCATCAAATATTATTAACAAAATTCTTTACGGCTACTTACTAAAAAAAAACCTTTGATTGGTTCATTTTTATCATTGAATATCCATGAAAGAAAAACCACATTGTCTAATGCCCTTTATCCATTACCATGTATCAAACAATGGTTTAGCAAAGGCTTGTTGCGTCGCAAATATTACCTACGGAAATGCAAATGCACAAACACTAGAGGAAATTTGGAATGGCAAAGAAATCAATGAGCTCAGAACGAAATTTTCAAAAAATGAGATCGATGGAAGATGTTTTGTTTGTCATAAAATAGAGGCTAGTGGTGGTAAAAGCATCCGCTTGGAAACGTTCGAAAAATTCGATTATCATAGCATAGATGCAGATCCAAGACTGCCAATTTATTTTGATATACGATTTTCCAATGTGTGTAATTTTAGATGTAGGACATGCTGGCATGGTGCTAGCTCAAAATGGTTCAATGATGCCAAATTGCTAAATACCAACATTGGAAAAAAAGCAATTATCAAAAATATAAATGACTTAGATGAATTTATAAGTTCATCTAGTGAAGCTTTGTTGGGTGCAGAAGAATTCTATTTCGCTGGAGGCGAACCTCTGGTTACTGAAGAACATTATAAACTAATTGAATGGTTGATTCAAAACAATGCAACTAAATCAAGATTAAGATACAACACTAACTTTTCAAAATTAGCATTCAAGGATTACAATCTCATTGATCTATGGAGCCACTTTGATGAAGTCGAATTGTTAGCCAGTATTGATGCGAGCAATACCTTAGGGGAATATATAAGAAAGGACATGGTCTGGCAAGATATCTTAGAAAACAGAAAGGTGATTGAACCATATTCTTTTATCAAATTCAAGATTGCCCCTACTGTTTCGATTCTTAATGTATTTCAAATACCAGAACTATATGAAGAATGCCTCCAATTGAATATGATTGAAGCTAATGATCTTTATATCAACATCCTTGAAAGGCCATCTTATTACAATATTCAAATTTTACCAAAAGAATTGAAGCTAAAAGTAATAGATAAGTACTTGAACCATATGGATACAAGCAAGCCTAAACAAATTAATAAAGCTTTTCAAAGTATTTTAGATTATATGATGGATGAAGATCGAAGTGACTTGTACAAACTTTTTCTCGAGAAAAATGGGGAATTAGATCATCTTCGAGGAGAGCAGTATCCTCCGAGGTAATAAAATAAATTGCAGCAAAGAAAGGGGACAAATAGTCGAGGAAGAAGAAAGGAGGAATTCATTTTTTTGAGAATAAAATATTTAAAACTTATTATTATAAATCGAACTACTTTAAAGAGACAAATGTACTTATCTAATCTTCATCCCTTTCTTTTGAACAGTAAAATTGGTTCCTACTAGTTGAACGATATAAATTGTATTAGAAAGATGATCAATATTAATTTGATTATAATCATAATCAATTTTTTTTCTTAAGACCATTTGTCCTTGTAAATTATAAATATATAAAATGGGCTTGGCGATATTCTCAGGATTAATTATGATTTTATTATTGACATTATCAATGATTATATAATTGTGAGAAGGTATTGCATTGCCTATATTTAAATCCTTTATACAACGTACAGAAAAGCCTAAGCTTCTAGCATTTCGAAACAGGTTTCCAAATACTTGGACATCATTGCCATTTATATTTAGAGCAGGCTTCCAGTATGAATCCATAAAAAAATTATCTGAAGACCACCAGTAAGTTCCAGCGTCCAATGTATTAAATAAACCATCGATATGCCTTCTGCCAGCATAAACAGCAGAGAAATCACCATTGAGAAATTCTAATCCAGCATTATTTATACCTCCTAGATAAGAAATTAAGGAATCCCATTCTTGATCTGATGGAATATGCCAGTCTGCTGGACATACCTTCCTAGGGTCCGTAGTGGCGTACCATGTATATAATCGACCATAGTTAATTGCATTGCTGTCTATACCATCATAAGCCCATTGGTATTTTGGATTATTCTCTTGTTCAATATTCATTGAAGCAGGATAAGTTGTTAATATAGAATCTCCATTTTGGTAACGGACTACTTTTAAATTTTCTTTCATCCATGTTTGTGATCCAATAACAACCGTATTGTAAACATTCCCATCAATATCGGATACCGTTTGAGCTTGCATTTTTACGGTCAAAATTATACTAAGTACTAATAATACTATTTTCATTATATTAATATTAATGATTCCTGATAGGGAGCAATAGAATGATGTTCTGTTTAATAACGTTAGTGGTATTGTGTTTGTCCTTCGCAGGCTTTTTTTATGATGCGTTTTGCAACAATCCCATCTGTCTTACAGGAGCTATCATCATATCTTCCTTAATTTTTAGACAACAATGTGCATGTAACCATTTACCACAAGTCTTCTGCCTTATTTAAGAAATATATGACAAAGATTTAAAAAATTGAAATAAGATTCTTATTATTCGATGAATAATACCTAATTATCTAACTTTCCAATATTGAAAGAAATTTGATGCCGATTCAAGGCACATACAAGGCACATAAGAATCACGTCGACTAAATTACCGAACACGCCGTATGTAGGGATTATTCTTTTCTTCTCCTCTAATGTTTATCATAGAGGAGAGTAATACAGATAGATTAGATTCTATGAATTAAATTATTAGTGTTACTTTTGAAAAACAAAATACTTTTTTCATCAATCTTTAGTTTATGTCCTACCTAGATGTGTTTGACCTTTTCTGGAAACAGGTAACAAAAAGTGTAGAAGAAGGCCGCTTTGCGAAGTTAACGATGGCAAAGACTATTGGTAAGCCTAATTTGAGAAACATATTTGTTAGGCCAGTCTATTCTGAAAGTGACTTTAAGGTCTTACTTAAATTGCGCTATAGGTCTAAAGAGACCGAGGATAAGGAAGACGAGCTTACCTTAGAAGAGGCATTTGTGGTCTTGAAATCACATCTCAGAAAGTCTTTCTCATCTGTTCTATTATTTACTACAACAAAAGATGTTATTTTCAAAATTAATAAAAAGGGGGCTGGTAGCATTACTGAGTCCTTACCTACATTTAGTGAGGTTTAGACCTCCTGAGAACAAAATAGGAAAATAGAGTCTGATAGAAATGCTGGGATTAAGTTTTGGGGGAGTGGAGATGTTTTTACGGCCTGGCGTCAGTGGCGAGCAAACGAGAATCTAAAATAAGTGCTATAAAATCAGTTCAATTGTTTTAGAGATACTAAATGGTTGTAGTTCACAAACTAAATTATAAAATGAGTTTAGATCAAAAATATGAAGAACTCTTGAATATCTTGTCTAAAGTTGACATAGTGCCTATTTACGGATATGTAGATACGGATGAAGCGATAAGAGTAATATGTGATGTTCAAGAAATGACCATAGAAGAATTTGTTAGACTTGGGAAATCATACAATAAAAAAATTATTATACTTAAATCTGAATTCAATTTCGACAAATGGTTCTCTTCATTCAGCGAAATCTTCAGTAATGAGAATAATTTATCAACTTATACGGAATTCAATAAAAAAATTCGATTCCTATCATTGTTTTGGATAAATGAGAATGTTGTCTATGAATATAATTTAATTGCTAAATGGTCGGAAGACATTTTTGATATTGAAGAGGCATATGAAACAAGAGAAGAAAACGATTCGAATGAAACATTTCATGAATTAGATGAAGTGCAAATTTCAAATAGAGAATATTTAAGGAACAGATTATCAGAAGACGATAAAGAAAAAGTAGGAAAAGCTCTAGCTGAAAAGGAATTATTCTTCAAGAAGCGGTACGATAACAATTTAATGAAGAAATGCATTAATGAAATTATGGAAGAATTAGAACTATCAAATGAGAATCTTGGTTTCTTTGAACATCGTCGAATAATTTCTAAAGCCAGTGAATATTTTGACAAACATTTACTGGCAACAAAAGAAAAAGAGTTAATTAGTCAAATTTTAGAAATGAAATCAAATAAAATCTCTAAGGTAGAAATGTGTTCAAAGTTAGAAATTACAAAAGGAATGTTAAATAAATATTATTACAAAGAATAAGAAAGCTAGCCACTAATAAATAAAATCCGAAGTCGCTTTCAAGGCAAGGATTTATTGTCTACTATTGAAAAGAATAAATTTTACTAGGCACTATGCAACCTGATATTAGACCTTTATCTGAATCCATAAAAGACACTTATGATTGGTGGAATTCTAATGCAGTGAGTCAAAAGCAACGAGGTGAAGTTGAATTAGATCCAGAATTAAATTTAGTGAGAGAAAGATCTATTCTTGAAAAATGAAAGGCGCTGTCCCTAAAGACGAAGAATACATTTAAGACATACCAAATAGATTAGAATAGTTTATGCTTCCAAGTTTTGAATCGTTTGATTCAATCCCCTTAGTAAATCATCATAGTTTTCTTTGGCAGCTCTTTGATTAAGTCGATATACATAGATCAAAATAAAGAAGTTGATTGATAATGATATAGCAATTCCGATTCTAGATTCCATACTCATAGATAGAAATAACATACCTGGAACTAAAGGTAGAATGTACCAATAAAGTACATTTTTAACTAAACGTTGTTGTAATAAAACATATGATTGATATTCTATTAATTGTTCTTTAAGGCTTTTGGAAATGCTAAAAGATGGTTTCTGAATTTTAGCCTTGGTCAAATAGTATATAATCCAAATAAGATACCCACAAAGAAGAATTGAACCAATTCTCTGGTATCCATCACTAATAACTGTCAAGGATATAGAGAAAAAAAGAAGACAGATTGCTGTTATAATCTCTCTACGATCTCTTTTGTGAATTCTTTTCTCAAATTTATTTATTTCTCGTTCCATATTTGTACGTAAATTTGGTAATTGAACATTTAATTTGTCTTTATCAGAGGCTAGCTTTTTCCAAGCTTCTTTTAGTTGACTGTCATTCATCATAGTTGAATTTTGGATAGGCATTTAAACAATTTAATCTTTATTCTTTTGATCTTAACAGCAACATGGTTTTCTGAAATACCGACTATTTCACTAATAGATTTATAAGGTAATTCTTCTAAATAAAGGATAATGATCGTTTTGTCACTGAACTCTAAGCCCTGAATACAATATTTCAAATCTTGATAATCCTCTTCATTTTTAGAAGCGCTATTTGATAGTTCAAAATCTAAATTATCCAACGAAATGGTGTTTCGAGTCTTTGGAATAGCAAAATTATGTTTAAAACAAATATTTAAGATGATTCGATATACCCATGTTTCAATTTTGGATTCTCCCCGAAAGTTTGAAAATGATTTCCATATATTCAAGATCACTTCTTGTTCTAAATCCTTCCTATCTTCTTTATTCGTCGTATACATTGTACACAATTTTCGAATCCGATCTTGATTCTGATTTAAGAGTTTTAAGAATTGTTCTTCTTTCTTATCATTCATTGATTCGGAAATTCTTTTTGTTTTCTATTCTACAGTACTTAAATGGTTAGTTCTCTAAAATCTTAAAATATGACAAAGGGGCAACTTTTTTATCTCATTTTAACACTCTATCTGTTAATCAAAGGTTGTAGAGTGCTTAAAAAACGGTAGCCAATAAACAAGATCCAAAATTACCTCCAAGACAAAAATTTGACCGAAATATTGAATAAAATCGGTCACCAAAGATTTATAGTCTGCAATGGGGGTTGAATAGAAAGAGTAAATATTTACAAGGAGCTATTTTTAACGCATATTATTTTAAAGGAAATAAATGTTGCAGGAATAAATTAGAAAATAGAGTCTGATAGAAATGCTGGGATTGAGTCAGGGGGAGGAGTTTTTTTACGGACTGGCGGTTCATGTGGAAGCATTCGCTGTCGCTCTGCTTGCACACGAACGGTCACGTGCCACGGCTACCGCTTCGCCACTTAATCCTGCTCCGTTGACCTGAAAGACCATACTACGTAGAACAAAATGTCAGCGATTTTCAAAAAAGACTCCGTTTTGGAAAACTGATGACACGTGGCCATCGGTGGCAACCATCAAAAAATAAAATTATGATTTTAGGTTTGTAGAGTTAATAATAAAATAAAACTTTACCCATTTACCTTATCCTACCTCTTGCCCTTCTCGCCCGAATATCAGCACCTATGTCCCAGGCAACTGTCAATCTAATACGCTGACCTTGCCACCGTCGTGCATAGGAATTCGTAAACGTAGGAAGCGTCGCACCACCTCTATATACTGATAGTGCGAATAGGTTGCGTACATTAAGTGTCACTTGTAATCGATCACTTAAAAAGTTTCGACTCAAGCCGGCATTTATACCATAGAACGGATCCCGAAAAGACTGCAAATATCGTTGTCCTCCATAATAATAAAACGTAGTCTGGAGACGAAAACCCTTTGGCAATTTCCCACGTAGTCCCAACTCAGCACTAAAAGTCTGAAAGGAATTGCCATAATCAACGCCTTCATACATTCCTTTTTGTCTAAACTCTGCCACTCGGGTTTCACCATTAAATTGCCATCCTTTAAAAGGTTCGTAAGTAAGGATAAGTCCAGCTTCCAAGATACGTTCTTGATCCAGGTTTATAGGAAAATAGGTAACCAGACCATTACTATCTTGCAGAACCTGAGTATCGTAAAACCCGTCAATGAAATGGGCCGTTAGGTAAGGGGAAATGGTCAACTGATCACTATTGTAAAGAACTTTTAATTCGATGTGATCTCTAAAACTTGGATCTAAATCCGCATTTCCAAATCTTAATTCATTGGGGTTTTCAATACCTCCAAAGGGATTTAATTGTGAAAATCTTGGACGTTGAATTCGTTTGCTATATCCTAGGCTGGCATTCAATTTTTTTGAAAATTTATAACTTACAGTTGCAGAAGGAAAAACCCAATTATAGGACTTTTCAATATCTTCTGTATCTGATTTCGTATCTTCTACTCTTACATTGGTGTATTCACTACGCAAGCCAATTTGGATGCCTAAAGCATCTTTTTCAAATGCATACTGGACATATCCCGCTGCTATCTGTTCATAATAATCGACTAGGTTTTCAAGATCTCGATAGACCTGAAATTCATCGTCTTGTTTTTCCTCCGCAAGGTAATCGCTAGAAATAATGCGACTCTCGCCACGTAGGCCAATTTCCAATTTCCCATGCTTCCCTAACCTTTGCTCATAGTCACTTTGCAAGAGGTAGTCATTACTGCTTTCAATGTTGCGGGTTCGGAGTCTTAAAGCTTCTATGGTCGATGGAAAACGCTCGCTGACGATAGTTAATTCTTGTTCGTCATTCTTCCAAAAATCATTTTGGAAAAGTATCAAAAGCTTAGTGCCTTCTTTTGAAAAATCTTGCGAATAAGATGCTTCAATCTGATGATATGTCTCTGGTTCAAGATAATCATAACTCTGTAACCAATCGCGCTCTAAATTCTCCGAACCATCAAAGTAATTATAATTGACCTCAGATAAATCATCATTCGTTTGGTGGTAAACAGAATAACTAGCACTAAAGGTAGTTTTGTCATTCGGGCGAAAATCAATGCCTCCGAATCCATGTCCGGCTTTATCGTTACGATCCTGATTTAAATCTTCGCGCAATATTTGAGTGCCAGTCGGCAACAGGCTGATCCGCTCCGCATCTCCCGTACTAAAATAATTAGAATAGCGCAGGCCCACATTACCAAAATAAGTCCATTTCTTTTCGCTTCGTGTAAAACTACCATTGAGTCGATAATCAGCAGGGAAACCGATAGAAGTACTTACCTGGCCACCCCAATTCTTTGCACTATCATCTTTAAGAATAATATTGATGATCCCAGCTGTACCTGAAGCTTCATAACGTGCGGAAGGGCTAGTCATAATTTCGACTTTGGCAATATTGGCTGCTGGGATACCTTGCAGCGCATTATTGTCGGCCAAGGCACTTGGCTTGCCATCAATAAGTACTTTAACACTAGAGTTGCCTCGTAAGCTAACGACACCATCTGGTGATACATTGATCATCGGTACATTATCCAGAACTTCATTGGCTGTTCCACCTTGAGAAATAATGTCTGCGCCGATATCAAAGATTTGCTTGTCAAGTTTTAGCGTAAGTCGACTACGCTCGGCAGTTACTGTCGCTCCTTCAAGCGCTATTGCATTTGAGGACAATTTAATATCTCCAATATCTAAATCCTTACTTACCAAAATCGTAGTATCTAATACCGAATAACCAATAAATTCAAACCTCAGCTTGTACTGACCTTTAGGCAAACGGAGTGAAAATCTTCCGGTACTATCTGTGCTTTCACCAGTAACTAAGACTTCCTCACTATCAAAGGCTGAAACTGTAGCAAATTCTAGTGCAAATCCATCAATCGAATCTACAATTCGACCAGAAATGTTCGCTTTGGCTGGCAAGGTTGTAGCGGAGAGACTATTTGCTATGGCTAGTATGAAAATGAAGATAAATGTTCTCATTTGATTGTATTTTAAGAATAATTTTATGCCCTAAACGGGCCTCAAAATTATATCATAAGCATTAATTCTTTCTAATTTTTCGACTAATGTGCTCCTTTCATATATAATGAACTATATGTTGAGATTTGCTGGACTAATGGGAGTAGATGAAGTATTGAATAATTTGATTTTTAAACAGTTATGATAATTTACATACAAGCATGTGAGAAGAATCGTAGTTCCTGATATTTGATACTGAAAAGCAAAAAGAATGGGTTTATATGATTTCAAATAAACTTAAATTGAAGTAGTCCTAAGACTCTAGAGAGTTGAAAATTCTCCAATCATTCCAAATACAATGGGAATACCAAAGGTGAAATCAAGTTCTGATGTGATTTTATAGCCTGACAAATAAATTCTGGAGAGATTTTAAGTTTTAATCCGCTACAGCTTTTGTCAAGATTTCTTTAATATCTTGCTTGATTTTATCAGCGAAATTATTTGCGGTGACTTCCGAAGTACTTTCTGCATAAATTCTAATGATCGGTTCTGTATTGGATTTTCTTAAATGAACCCAATCCTTATCAAATTCGATCTTCAAACCATCAATGGTATTTAATGGCTGATTACTATACTTTATTTGCAGTTCAGAAAAGACCAAATCAAGGTCGATTTCTGGTGAAAGTTGGATTTTATTTTTAGATATAGTATAAGAAGGGTAGGTGCTTTTTAAAAAAGAAAGCGGTTTACCAAATTTTGCAAGATAAGATAGCAATAAGGCTACTCCAACTAATGCATCACGACCATAATGTAAGGCTGGATAAATGATTCCACCATTACCTTCTCCACCAATTACAGCATTGATTCTTTTCATGGTAGTGACGACATTAACCTCACCAACTGCAGATGCTTCATAAGTTACCCCATGTTTTTCAGCAACATCTCTTAATGCTCTGGAAGAAGAAAGGTTCGAAACACATGCTCCTGGAGTATGTTGAAGTATATAATCCGAAACAGCTACCAGTGTATATTCTTCGCCAAACATTTCTCCATCTTCACAAACTAGAGCGAGTCGATCAACATCTGGGTCAACAGCGATGCCTAATTTAGCATTGTGAGATTTAACAGCTTCCGAAAGCGAGGATAAATTACCCGGTAAAGGTTCTGGGTTATGAGCAAATCGACCTGTCATTTCTTCATTCAGGGCAATAACGGTACATCCCAGTTGATTCAATAAAGGAATCATAGATATGGCACCAGTTGAATTTATACAATCTACGACCACCTTTGGAGCCATTTCTCGAATAGCCTCAGGCTTAACTAAATCTAGAGACAGTATCTGATCAATATGTTTTTGAATATACGTATCGTCTTTTGAATAAGAACCTAAATTATCTACTTCAGCATATTCTATATCTCCGGCCGCAATTTTATCCAGTACTTCTTTCCCATCTTCAGCCGATATAAATTCACCTTTATTATTTAATAATTTTAAGGCATTCCATTGCTTAGGATTATGGCTAGCGGTAAGTATAATACCAGCCCCAGCGTTTTCTAGAGGAACTGCGATTTCAACAGTTGGTGTAGTAGAATATCCAAGATCGACAATATCTATACCTTGTGCTCTTAAGGTGTTGATAACCAGGCCACTAACGATGTCGCCTGATATTCTTGCATCTCTTCCAATTACTATTTTAGTGAGCTTGGTCTTTTCTTTGACCCATTGTCCAAATGCAGCAGTACATTCTACAATATCTTGTGGACTAAGATTTTGGCCAGCTTTGCCACCAATCGTTCCACGAATTCCCGAAATAGACTTTATTAATGCCAAGGTATCTTATTTTGAATAGTTTTTGGAAGAATAACCAAAGATGGCCATTTTCCCATTTAAAATCAGTTAAATACAAAAGTAAAAAAATGGATCAGTAAATTATTATAAATTCAAGGAATTGAATAGAAATTAACAAACATTAGGTTTTACTATCGTATTGTTATATTTGTTGCAAATTTAATTTTTTTAAGAGCTCTATAAGCACCAAATTACTCAAAGATCCTTTTATTTTAATAGACTGCCTACTTATGGAAACAATACTATATTTGGATTTTGAACTTTTTAAATGGATTAATCAGGATCTCCAAAATAGTTTTTTCGACCTAATAATGCCTTGGTGGAGATCGAAATATACCTGGATTCCAATTTACCTTATTTTGATTGGTTTTATGTGTTGGAAATTCAAACTACAAGGCTTCTATTTTATCTTAGCTTTGGCACTTACGGTAGGCGTAGCAGATACGATAAGTAGCAAAGTTGTCAAAAAGTCTATCAAAAGGCTTCGTCCTTGCAAGAATCCCAAGATTAAAGATAGTACCCATTTATTGGTTCGGTGTGGAAGTGGCTATAGTTTTACTTCTTCTCATGCAACTAATCATTTTGCCTTTGCATTTTTTCTCTTATTTACTTTTTGTAAGAGATTTAAAATTTTAAGATTACCTTTGTTTCTTTGGGCTTCAAGTATCGCTTTTGGGCAAATATACGTAGGTGTTCATTTTCCATTAGATGTTATTGCAGGGACATGTTTAGGCATGTTAATCGGCTATATAGGAGCTAGAATATACCTTGTTCGGATGGAACAAAATTCAAAAAATCAATTATTTTTATAAATGGAGATTTGGGAATACAGCATATTATTTCTTTCTGTAATTATCGGTGGAGGATTAGCATTTTTTACTAAAAAATATAATCCTAATGTTCTTCAGATGATCTTGTCGTTTGTTGGCGCCTATGTTTTAGGAATTACCGTAATGCATTTACTCCCCGGAGTGTATTATGAAGCAGATCATTCGATTGGCCTTTGGATTTTAGGAGGTTTCTTTATTCAAATAATTCTAGAATTGTTCTCAGGAGGCGTAGAACATGGACATATTCATCCTATGCATGAGCCAAAGGCAAGGTTTGCCATACAAATTCTTATAGGACTGTGTGTTCATGCTTTTATAGAGGGGATGCCTTTAGAAAATTATGAGGAGTTTCATGGCAAAGTACTTGGTCATGATCATAATCATGAACACTTATTATATGGTATCCTGCTTCATAAGGCTCCAGCTGCTTTTGTCTTGATTATGTTGTTAACCTTGTCCAAATTCAAAAAATCATTTATCGTTGGGGCACTGATTATATTTGGATTGATGTCGCCATTGGGTGCTTTTAGTGCCGGTGTTCTGGTTGATAGTGGAATTTTAAACCCGGGCAGTACAAAAATATTACTCGCCATTGTAGTCGGCTCTTTTTTACATATATCTACAACAATTTTATTTGAGACAGAGAGCAAAGGACATCATCATATTTCGTTTAAAAAAATAATAATGATTCTTATAGGATTGATATTGGCTTTATTTACGGTTTTCTTTTAGACTTCTAATAATAGGATAGACTCCTTTTTTGAACAACTTCGTACAAAATATATATACTCATACAACCTTTCCTTTATTTTATATACACTTTGTATTAAATCTTGGAAATTAATGTCTTTTACAATAAGCATGACAGAAGCTGAACTAATAGATTCATGTATTGCGAATGAACGCATGGCGCAGAAAAGCCTCTATGACCGGTATAAAAAAGCTATGTATACTATTGCATATCGAATTACTGGAAGCTTTGAAGAAGCAGACGAGGTTTTACAAGATGCCTTCCTTAGTGTATTCAGAAATCTTGAAAAGTTTAGAAGAGAATCTACTTTGGGTGCATGGATCAAAACGATTGTTGTTCGAACGGCTTTAAAAAAAGTGAAAAAGAAGAAATATTTCGAACCAATCGAAGATTATCACCAAAAAGAAGAGTTTATTAACTGGGACAATACTAACCTAGATGTAGAGTATCTTGAAAAGGCCATCAATCAATTGCCAGATGGATATCGAACCGTTTTTGTCATGGTTGAAGTTGAAGGTTATCCACATAAAGAAATTGCTCAGATGCTTGAAATCTCTGAAGGAACGTCAAAATCTCAACTTTTTCATGCAAAAAAGAAATTGAGATCAATTTTAAAATCCTATGACCATTGATCAATCATGAAAGAATCAAATAAATATATGTTGACAGAGGCGATTAAAAGATTGCCCTTGTACGAACCTAAGGAAAACCTTTGGGAGGCCATTGACTTGGAACTGACAAGAGCTCGAAAAGAAGCTCCTTTATTAGAGTCTGTCAAAGAACTCCCTACATATACGCCGCCTACTTCTATTTGGGATAATATTGATACCCAGTTAAACGAGGATCAAGCTAAAAGACCTAAAACTAAAGTATTTAGACTGAAGCGATGGGCAGCGATTGCAGCGGTTTTTATTGCAGTGAGTTCTGTAGTATTTATGCTCAACAATAATTTAGCTAATGAAAATGGTGAATATGTAGCCATTAGTTATTCAGAAGAAAAAGTAGCTGCCTCCCTTTTAAATGTCGATTGGGAAGAAGATGAAGAAGCTTTTAAAATGGTTGCCCAATTTTGTAAAATAGAGCATATCGTATGCAAACAACCGGCTTTTAAGGTAATGACAGAAGAATTGGAAGAATTAAATGCTGCAAAAGAAGAACTGAAACAAGCTATGGATAGCTATGGAAATGACCCTGACTTAATTGCACAGTTGACAGCAATAGAACATGAACGATCTAGCCTATTGAAAAAAATCATTAAAGTTATCTAAGAAGACATTGCAAATCCCTAACATTTTAAAATTATCACCAGATCACAATATGAAAAAGATTCGCAGTCATAAATTATTTTTAAGCCTTTCTTTTGTGGCAGTAGCTTCCTTTCTAGTCGCTCAAGAAAGTACTTTGCAAGTAGTGACAAAAAATATTGAAAAAACGATTGATTATAAAGAAGGATATCTTTTAGATATCGATGGAGAAAAGGCAGATATTCAAATTGAAACATGGGACAAAGAGGAGGTCAAAATAGTCATAGAATTAATTGCCAAACATGAAAACCTTGAAGTCGCTAAAAACGATTTGGAATTAATGGGTTATAATATAGAAGAGGTTGGAAAGAAAATCTTTATTCGGAATTACATTTCTACTAAGAGGAATAAAGCAAAACCTCAAAGTGTGTTTAAAGCGATGTATGTATTGACGATTCCAAAGGATTGTCCGGTTGATCTTAGAAATCATTTTGGAAAAACGAATATTAAGGATTTGAATCAATCGGTTGATGTGAAAAGTGAATTTAATGAAATAAAACTTGAAAATATAAAAGGAAGAATTGGCATAGAAACCAGGTTTGGAGATGTTGAAGGAAAAAAATTAGGGGGGCAAATGAAGATAGAATCTGTCCGTTCGGATATTACACTTAGCCAAATTCAAGGACCTATAGATATCAAAGCCAAATATGGGAAAATAAAAATAGATGCTAATCATAGTCTATTAGATCTAAATATCATCGCTGAAAAAACAGACATCGTATTCCTTAATCCAGCAAAAGATACGTATGACTTTAATCTGACTGCCTTTTATGGAGAGATTACTACTCCAGATAATATGGATTTTGAATATAAAGAAAAGAGTTCAACCTTAAATAAGGCGGAACTTAATCTTCCAAAACGAGAAGGTGTCGTGTCTATCCAAACTTCATTTGGATATATATCTGTGTTGCGAGTAGAGTAAATTCAAAGTTAAAAACGGCAATGCGCCTGAGCACACCACCGTTCGGGGGGGTTGATATATTCAAAAATGGGATTGCGCTGTAATAAAATGCTTACTTAAAATTTCAGCACTTTTCTGTTTTGTAAAAATGGCATTGAGCCGTTTAACAATAAATATTCTTCTCCTTCTGAAAGATAGAAGATTTGAATTTCGTAGTTCTGTCCTGACTTTTGCTGATTATTATAATAAGATATCTCCAGCATATTGCCATCAAATTTGAAATTTACACCTTTCGAATCAATCTCACTATCTGGAAAGTTAGGATTGCTTTCAATGTAAGAGAGTACTGCTCCTGTATCAGAATTGATAATCTTTACAAGAAATTGTTCATCTAATAGCAATTTCAAATCTTCATGTTCTAAGAAAAATTCAATGACCGTGTATTTCCATTTACTGTTTTCTTTCTTAATTTTTGATATGGGTTTCCCAAATCGTTTTTTTGATAAAGTGATCTTATTGAAATTGACTTTTGTATTATTCACTAAATTGGTGATTCTCTTTAGTCTAGCCTGATTGACTTGACGATCAAGCAATTCTGCCTCTGATTCCTTTTTTGAATCCATCTCCTTTTCTTTTTTTATCACCAGGTTAGCTAGTTCTTTTCTAAGTTCTGCTTTATCTGCTTCTAGACTATTTATTAGATTTTTATCAATTTGATCTTTTCTAACTAAGTCTGCAATCTCTAACTTAATTGCACTATACTGATTCTCAATATCCTTGAGTTTCGCTGATATAGACTTGATGGTCTTATTCTTTTTACGAATAATACCTTTTAGGTTTTTAATTTTAGAATTGAGTGTAATAACACTATCTCGAAGCAGGTCGATGGTTTCTCTCAGTATAATGTTATCTGATAATAAAACCGCACTCGCTTCTTCTTCATTACTCAATGAAACTTCTAAGAAATCAATTTCTTTTACTTGTTCAACAATCTTCTCTTCCTTTACACTTATCGTCTTAGATTGGTAAACTGAAAAAATGCTCATCCCCGTAATCAGGAGGGTTACTAAAATTGCTGGTAATGTTTTTGTCATCATAATTTGCTTTTGACAATTTCAAAAAATATACAGATTCATATTGCTCTGTACCATTAAATAGGTTCGGTAGCCCCTCCATAGATAGATTCTATCTACACTATCGAACACTTGTTTAAAAAGTTCACTCGTTTTTGCTTTCTAAAGTGTATTTGTTATTTTTAATACTTTTTCAACTTGTTTAGAATTGTGTTGTCGTTTCATTGTAAACGATATCAAAATCATTGTTTTTTAGGTGTCGTAAGACTGTAAGTTCTAATGCTTTCTTAAAAAGTAATTGATTCGATTGATTTCCTAAATCATGTATTGAAGAAAGGTGAATAGTCTTATGATTACCCAATTCTTCTATCCTTAAAAGCGACACTTTATTTTTTTTATCTAAAAAACTATTGTTTTTCAAAAAAGCCGATATAATATCTCTTTGTGTATCTCCTGTCGAAACCATCAATTTTATTGGTTTCATACTTAGTCCTAAGATTTCTTCATTATAGTCATATATAAAGACTGTTGTACTTTCTAAATCATCATTTGAATTATCTGAAAGGAGAATTTTTGAACCACTATGTTTTAAATTTTCACTAAAGTTTAATTGCTCATTAGAGCAGGCAGTTGTACAAAAGATTAGTACGGAGGTTAAAAATGTAAGAATTGTTGGCTGTAGCATAGTGTTTTGAAAATAAAAATTCTCTCTATATTAAACTGATAAACAGTAATTAACATATTTAATATTAAACAAATATCGTTCCAAATATTAATAAAATTAATAATATGTTGATATCGTTTACGGAGAATTTTTAAAATTGTTATCCTTCTGTCACAAAATCATTTCAATTCTTAAATTTGGTCAAAAATGAGTACGAATTTAGGAAGTAGATATGTAGACTAATTGCAGGGATTTAAGATCAATGCTTCATTATAAAAAACTCCAGTAGTCCTGCTATACAGCGATTTTAAAACCTCGTCTTGAAGTAAAATATCTGTTTCTCGAAATAGCAGTCATTTTTGAACAACTTCTTCCTTAAAAAGAAATTAATTATAGGATTATTTGAAAACAGACATTATTCTTTGAGCACTAAACAAAAAGATATATCTTCGCGCTGAGAATGATTTTATAGCCAATCAAACTTTTCTAAAGTTGGATAAAGCCCTGAAACAGACGACTAGCAATATATTGATGGTTCGGCCTGTCAATTTTGGATTTAACGAACAAACCGCAGAAAGTAACTCCTTTCAGAAAAGGGACGGTATGCTTACGGCTGAGCTTATCAAAGAACGTGCTATAGCAGAATTTGATAATTTTGTTGATGTCCTTAGAAATAATGGCATCAATATCTTTGTAGCGGAAGATTCTGAAGATCCCATCAAGCCTGATGCTGTTTTTCCTAATAATTGGGTGACTTTTCATCAAAATGGTACAGTAATTACCTATCCAATGCAAGCGCCAATCAGGCGACAAGAGCGTAGAGCTGATCTCATAGAGAACCTCAAAGAGCATTTTGTTATAAAAAAGGAACAACACCTCGAATTCTTTGAATCTAAAGACAAATTTTTAGAAGGGACAGGGAGTATGATCCTAGATCGAGTTAATAAAATTGTATATGCTTGTATCAGCCCAAGAACAGATGCCAGCTTATTGGATGAATTTTGTTTAATGACAGATTATAAACAAGTGAAGTTTCATTCTGTCGATGAAGAGGGAAAAGACATCTATCATACTAATGTTATGATGGCATTGGGAGAGACACTTGCTGTTATTTGTTTGGATACTGTAAAAGACGATAAGGAAAAGGAAGCTTTATTAAACTCATTTTCAAAGACTAATAAAGAAGTTATACAAATTACCTTTGATCAGGTACTGGCATTTGCAGGCAATATGTTACAGGTTCGTAATAGTGATGGAAAAACATTCCTTGTGATGTCTGAACAAGCTTATCAGTCTCTTAATGAATCACAAATCAAACAAATTTCAAAACATACTAATATTTTATGTAGCTCAATTAATACTATAGAAACCTATGGAGGAGGTAGTGTGCGTTGTATGATGGCTGAAATATTTTTGCCCGAAATAAATAAGGGCCATATGAAATAATCCTTTTTATTCCCAAGAACTTATCATTGTAGACTTCGTGAGAATCGAAGTAAAACATATAACTGCTTGCGTAGTACAGGCATATTATGCTTTATGAGAGATACCATAGTTTACATATAATTAAGTAATTGGCCTAAATTATATTAATAATATTTTTTTGAGATAGAGTCAAAAAATGAACGTTTTTTCCTTTCAGTCAAACACTTATCATTTTTCGACTCATCAAATATTATTAACATAATTCTTTACGGCTACTTAAAGATAAATTAACTTGATAGTTTGCTTCATTGCAAACGTAGCTTATTAATATTGCATTTAATTTTTTAACTAAACTCTAAAATTTTATGAGACGGTTATTTACATCTCTATTATTCTTAGCATGTACAGTTTTTGCAATCGGTCAAACCGTAACAGGAACAGTATTAGATGCTGAAAACGGTGATGCTCTTATTGGAGCTTCAATCTTAATTAAAGGAACTAGCAAAGGCGCTGCCACCGACTTTGATGGAAACTTTGTTCTTGAAAATGTTGAAAAGGGATCTCAAGTGATTGTGATCTCTTATACCGGTTATGTCGACATGGAAAAAACGGTAGAAGTTGGCGATGGTACAACTGAAGCAGGTGAATTTAAATTGAACCTAAATTCAATTGGCTTATCATCTGTAGAAGTAATCGCTTCTGTAGCTATTGATCGAAAAACTCCTGTAGCGGTTACGACTATTAAAGGAGAGACGATCGAAGCAATGGTTGGAAATAACGAATATCCTGAGATTTTGAGAAAGACACCTTCTGTTTATGTTACTAAAACAGGTGGTGGATTTGGTGATTCTCGTATTAATGTTCGTGGTTTTGACCAAAGAAATACGGCCGTAATGATTAATGGTATTCCTGTTAATGATATGGAAAATGGTTGGGTATACTGGTCAAACTGGGCTGGTTTATCTGATGTAACCTCAAACCTTCAAATCCAAAGAGGTCTAGGAGCATCAAAATTGGCGATTCCTTCAGTTGGAGGAGCAATTAATATTATCACAAATGCTGCGGACTTTGAAAAAGGAGGAAAAGTATCCGTTGGAGTTGGTAATGATGGGTATCAAAAGTATGGAGTGATGCTTTCTTCTGGTTTATCAGAAAAAGGCTTTGCTGCAACTGCTCAATTCACACATACTAGAGGTGATGGTTATGTTGATGGTACGATGTTCCGTGCTTATTCTTATTTCCTTTCTTTATCTCAAAAATTAGGAGATAATCAATCTCTATCTTTTACAGTTCTTGGAGCACCACAATGGCACCATCAAAGAGATGGAATGTCTCGTTTTGATCGCTTAAATGTTGGAATATTTCAAGAAGATCAAATGGGACGTCGATTCAACTGGAATTGGGGAGAATTGGATGGAGAAGAATTTACCTGGAGAAGAAACTTTTATCATAAGCCAAAAGCATTCTTGAATCACTATTGGACAATTAATGATAAAACTTCACTAAAAACTTCAGCTTATGTTTCTCTTGGCCGAGGTGGAGGAACAGGTGCCAGAGGAAGAATCAATAATGCAGATGAAGATGTTTATTTTAGAGGTAGAATATTCAATTCATTTGAAGGTTTCGGTTTAGGAACACACGATGAAAATGGACAAGTGAGATGGGATGATATTGTTGCTTATAATAATGGAACTGAGATTGCAACTTTTGGAGAAGCTAATGAAGAAAATGGAACAACTACTTCTTCTGGAGATGGTTTTATCAGAAGAGCTTCTATGAATTCTCACAACTGGTATGGAGCACTTTCTACATTGACACATGAATTAAGTAGCAGTTTAACACTTACAGCTGGACTTGATGTTAGATACTATAAAGGTATTCACTACAGACGCCTGGAAAACCTTCTAGGTAACACTTCATATCTAAGTAGATCAGATGTAAATAATCCTACAAATTTACTAACAGAGGTATCTGAGGCTGAATTTGGTAGTTTCTCTGATGACAGTTATCAAGACGGAACAAATGTTTTAAATTATCATAATGATGGTTTAGTGAGTTGGGCTGGTCTTTTTGCACAATTAGAGTACACGAATGATAAATTAACAGCTTTTGCTTCTGTCAATGGATCTAATCAAGGATTTAAGAGAGTTGATTATTTTAATTATTTAGATTCTGATCCTGCAAGAGAAACAGACTGGAATAATTTCCTTGGAGGAAATGTCAAAATTGGTGCTAATTATAATATTGATGCAAATAACAATGTATATTTCAATACAGGATATATTTCTAAACAACCAATTTTTGATAATGTATACCTAAATTTTGTAAATGATTTTAATGAGGATGCTGAGAATCAGTCTATTGTTTCTTTCGAAGCTGGTTATGGATTTAGATCTGCAAAATTCAGAGCTAATGTGAATGCTTACTATACTAGATGGGGCGATCGTCAACTAAATTTCTCTGATGAAAACGAATTAGAAGAGGAATTAACTTATAATTTTACATCTACTCAAGTGCATTCAGGAATCGAAGTTGAATTAGATTATTCTCCAATCCCTGCTTTGAATATCGTTGGTATGTTATCTGTTGGAAATTGGGAATATGCGGATGACTTTGTAGCACGAGGAAGTAATATTGATAATCCATCAGATGTACTTCAAGATAGAAAAATTTATGCTGCCGGCCTTAAGGTTGGAGATGCTGCTCAAACTACATTTAGCATAGGTGCAAAATACAAAATCATAGATGGTTTAAAAGTTTATGCGGATTACTATCTTGCGGATAATCTTTATGCAGATTTTGCAATTAATGAAGATACTCAATTCCAAAGCCCAGGAGGACAGGTGCTTAAAATACCTAGTTACTCATTGGTTGATGCAGGAATCTCTTACTCATTCCCAATATCTAATTACAAAATGACATTACGTTTTAATGTTAATAATTTATTGGATGAATGGTATGTTTCTGAATTGAGTACCAATGGAGCAAGTGTATTAGAAAGTAAAGGTTTTGTCGGTTTTGGCCGTACTTGGAATACAGGAGTAAAATTCACTTTCTAAGCTGAATTTTATCTAAGGAGTTAATTGATTTCATTTGGTCAAAAAAAAATAAAAAAGAAATGGTTTACTAAACTTACTGAGCTATTTTGCCCTGGTTAGTTTAGTAAACCTACACCAAACGATTTCATTTAGAATCTTATTTAAACCACCTTTATAAAAGGCCATTTGGAATTTTAATTCTGAATGGCCTTTTTATTTGACAACTTCAATATATTTATGTATTCAATTCTACTAAACAAAGTCTTTTATTTCAATAGGTTTTCTATTTTTTAAAATTACCTTTGCAGTCTATTAAAACTCCTTTTAAGAACAAAATATATTCAACATGAAAAAAATTTTGACTACAATTCTTTTCGCAATGACGATGGTGATTACCTCGTTTTCGCAAACTATGGTTACGGCCAATAGTAACTTCTTTTCTCCAGCGGATATTACCATAGAAGTAGGTGAAACCGTTCAATGGGATAATAATGGGGGAACTCATAATGTCAATGGTTCTACAGCTACTTATCCTGGAAACCCTGAAAGTTTTGACAATGGTAGTGCTTCTAGTGCAGCTTGGACTTTTTCTCATACATTTAATACTGCGGGTACTTACGATTATCGATGCGATCCACATTTTGGTTTAGGTATGTTTGGTACAATAACGGTTCAAGCAGCTCCTGCGGCAGCTGATTTAGTTATTACAGAGATTATGTATAATAATCCAGGTACTGATGATTTTGAGTATATCGAAATCTATAATAATGGAGCGACTGCAGAAAATCTTGAAGGTTATACCATTACGACAGCTTTTGATCATACTTTTCCTTCTATGATGCTGAATGCAGGAGAATACATGGTATTGGCACTAAATGCTGATAATATGCTTAATAGTTTTGGCGTGAGTGCTCAGCAATGGGATAGTGGAAATATGAATAACTCGGGTGAGAATATCCTTCTTTTAGATCCTAATGGAGTAACAGTTGATTCTGTCCCTTATAGTGATGATGCGCCTTGGGCAAGGATTTGTGATGGTGAAGGACCTTCTTTAGAGTTATGTGATATAAATGCGGATAATTCAGATCCGTCTAATTGGAGTTTTTCTACTACAAATACAGGAGTAGATTATGGCTTTATCGGCAATACAATATTTGCTTCTCCAGGTTTTGCAAATAACACCTGTGCTGCTGTGCCGTATATTTTTGTAGATGGTACTTTTAGAGTAGTAAGTGAAGGAGATGGAACTGCATTTGTTGGAATCAATATGGCTAATGTTGGTATGATGGATACGACGGATGTTACGATGAGTGTGACTGCTGCATCTACTGCGACAGATGGATTAGATTTTACGACTTCTGATTTGCTTGTTTCTATAGGTGGTGATGGCCCGGGAAGTTGGACTTCTGGAGGTGTAACAGTAACCCTTATTGATGATGCTATAGAAGAGGGGGATGAAACAATAGAATTGACCGTTGATATGGCTTCAAATGGGGTAGTAGTGGCTACGACTACATTTCTAATAACAATTGAGGATAATGATGGCTTCGTTTATCCAGCTTATGATATTGCTACAGTGACATCAAATGATGTTGATGGAGTCGCAGACTCTTTAGACGTTGTTTGTCAGTTGCAAGGTATTGTCCATGGAATTGACTTTCAAGGCGGCGGAAGTATTCAATTTACTGTAATAGATGCTACTGGAGGAATTGGCTTGTTTAGTTCCAATGATTATGGATATACTGTAGTAGAAGGAGATGAGGTAATTGTTCAAGGATCGATTTCTCAATTTAATGGTTTGACACAAATTAATCCAGATACTTTATGGATGACCTCTTCAGGAAATGCACTGGAAATACCAGCTGTGGTAACGGTCTTAGACGAATCCACTGAATCTGAATTAATCAGTATTACTGGTCTTTCTCTTGTTGATCCTAGCCAATGGAATACAGGTAACTCTTTTAATGTAGATATGACAGATGGTACAAATGCTTATGTTATGAGAGTTGATAGCGATACAGACCTATCTGATGAACCGGCACCAAATGGTTGCTTTGACCTTATAGGAATTGGGGGACAATTTGATTCCTCTTCTCCTTTTACCAGCGGCTATCAAATCTTCCCAAGATACACTCAAGATCTTAGTCCTTGTTCTAGTATGGGCTTGACAGCTAATGATGATATGGTTACGACAGATATGAATATGGCAATTAATATTGAAGTATTAAATAATGATGCTTTACCAAATGGACTTTCTACTATTACAGTAGATATGGGACCTTCCTCTGGAATGTTAAATTTAGAAGCTGATAATTCTTATACTTATGATCCAATGATGGATTTTTGTGGAGATGATAGCTTTACTTATATTATCTGTGATGCAACTGCTGCTTGTGATACAGCTACTGTATCTATAGTAGTTACTTGTCCTCCAGTATATCCTCCATATCTTATTAGCCAGGTTACTACGGTTGATGCCGATGGTGTTGCGGATTCCCTTGGTGTTGCAGTTGAAATAAGTGGAATAGTATATGGGGTTGATTTGCAAGGAAATGATAATATTCAATTTACGCTTATTGATGAATCTGACCCTGATGGAGGAATTGGATTGTTTAGTTCTAACGATTATGGGTATACAGTAGCAGAAGGAGACGAATTAGTTGTACAGGGAGTAATATCTCAGTTCAATGGTTTGACACAAATAACACCTGATACCTTATGGTCGCTTTCTTCTGGTAATACTTTACATACGCCTTCTATAGAAACCAGCTTGAGTGAAGCTACAGAATCTAAATTGATAAGATTCGAAAATATGACTTTTGTTGATCCAATGCAATGGACAGGTATGGGGTCAGGTTTTAATGTAGATATTACTGATGGTGTGAATACAATAGCGATGAGAATTGATAATGATGTTGATTTATACGCTATGGCAATTCCACCTTATGCTACATTTAACGTGACTGGAATTGGGGGACAATTTGATTCTTCTGTTCCACATGATGAAGGTTATCAGGTATTACCTAGATATATGGAAGATATAGAAGAAGTACTTGAGGTAGTAGACCCAAGTATTTCAGAAAAAGTAACGTATTATCCGAATCCTGTTTCTGAGACGCTTTTTGTTAGTATGACAGAACGTATGGAACAATTAAGAGTAACGAATATTTTAGGGCAAGAAGTAATTATAGTGAATAGCCCTGAAAGTTTAGAAGCAATTAATGTTTCAAACTTGGCTAGTGGAATGTATGTACTAACATTTACAAGTGGAGAAAGAATCTGGTCAACTCAGTTTGTGAAAGAGTAAATAAAATTTTAACATAGTCAGGGAGCTTAGGGTAAGTCAGATGGTCAGAATTTTTGATCTCCTGATTACCCTGAGCTCTTTCTAATTTAAGAATACAGCCTTCTCTGGCACTTTTATTATTTGCACATCAATACTTTCTCTCATTGTAGTTGCTAAGGATAGACCGACATAATCTACTTCTATAGGGAAAGATTTATGTTTTCTATCGATTAGGACTGCGACTTGAATTTTTTTAGGAAGTATATTGAAAAGGGGTTTCATTGCAAAGAAAATCGTTCGCCCCGTATTCGCAACATCATCTACAATAATAATAACTTTGTTTTGAATTGCTTCCAATGGAAGATCTATACTGACCTCGGATTCCAGTGGATTCGCTGGGCTTAAACGAATTTGAGTGAGCGTGATTTTGCTTTCACTAATCTTATTCAATTGCTGATAAATCATTTTCGCGAAGCCCATACCATTATTATTGATTCCCGCAAGGATAATTTCTCCTTCATTAAAATTATTTTCAAGGATATGGATTGCCAATCGCTTTATCTTTTGTTTGATTTGTCTTTCATCAAGGATTTTCACAGTCGCTTATTTTGTTAGAAATATAAAAGATATAAGTTATTAGATGGAATTAATAATAAGCTATATATTCACAACTTTATTTTTCCATTTAAAAACAGTACTAAATTAGATATTATTTTCATATTCAAACCTGAAAGTTATATTTTAGTGAATATTTATAGGGCAGGGGGTTTAATTAGTGTCCTTGTACAAATGAATCGACGAAAATTATGTTGCAACAATTGTTCTTCCTTATAGTTACTATCGCTGCTTTTTATTGGGCCTATAATCAATTTATGAAAATTCGGAGGAATATCTTTCTTGGAAAAGAGGAAGAGATTTCAGGTAATGAAGGAGAAAGGTGGAAAAATGTAATTTTGATCGCATTCGGCCAGAAAAAAATGTTCAAAAGGTGGATTCCAGCTTTATTACATTTTTGTATTTACGCGGCATTTGTGATCACTCAGATTGAACTTCTAGAAATATTTATTGATGGTTTCTTTGGCGTCCATCGCTTTTTTGCGGATAAACTGGGAGGATTATATACATTTATCATAAGCTTTATCGAAATACTTTCTGTTCTAGCCTTCATAGCGACCATTGCCTTTCTTGCCAGAAGAAACTTATTAAAAATCCCAAGATTCCATAAATCAGAAATGACCTGGTGGCCAAAATTAGATGCCAATTTGATCCTTTTAGGTGAATTAGCGCTTTTGCTTGGTATCTTCAGTATGAATGGAGCAGATACGGTTTTACAAAGTGTCAATCCTGAAGACTATCATGAAACTGGATTCTTTGCTATAAGTGGATGGCTAGGACCATTGCTTTTTGGTGGTTTGCCTGAAGGTATTTTGGTAATAATTGAACGTTTTGGCTGGTGGTTACATATTTTAACGGTATTGGCATTTTTAAATTATCTTCCTAGTTCTAAGCATTTACATATTCTATTTGCTTTTCCAAATACCTGGTTTGCTAAATTATCGCCAAAAGGTGAAATGCAAAATATGCCCGAAGTTATGAATGAGGTTAAATCAATGATGGGTTTGACTGAAGATACAGGGGAATTACCTATGGAAGAGGATTTGCCAGAATTTGGAGCAAATGATGTTTTTGGATTGAGCTGGAAGAACATTATGGATGCTTATACCTGTACAGAATGTGGCCGCTGTACTTCTGTGTGCCCCGCTAACCTTACTGGAAAAAAATTATCTCCAAGAAAGGTAATGATGGACATTCGTGATCGAGCGGAAGAGATTGGAAATAACTTGGATACAGAACATCCTAAGTTCATCAATGAAGCAGAGCGTGCCACTGCTAAAGCTTTGACTAAAGATAACTATGATGACGGTAAATCATTATTTGATTATATCTCCAGAGAAGAACTTCATGCTTGTACTACCTGTAATGCTTGTGTAGAAGCTTGTCCTGTCTTGATCAATCCATTAGAACCCATCCTGAAAATGAGACGATACGAGATCTTGACAGAATCAGCGGGCCCTTCAGACTGGCTTCCTATGTTTACTAGTATTGAAAATAGCGGCTCCGTTTGGCAAATTCCTGATGAGCGTGTAAAATGGGCAAAAGATGCTTTAGAAAAAGATTAAACCTTAAATAAGACAATATGAAAAATACTTTTTTACTATTAGTTACCGGTTTATTTACTGTAGTTGCCTGCTTTGCACAAGATACTTTTTCTATCGTTGCTGTTGATGAATCGACAGGAGAAGTTGGAAGTGCTGGCGCCTCATGTGTAGAAGGAGCTGCTAATTTAGGAGGCGTAATATTGATTAGCGATATTATCCCTGGTAGAGGAGGTATAAATGGCCAGGCTACGGTTTGTATCCCTCATGTCAATTTGAATAATGGAATCGACCAAATGCAAAATGGATCAGCACCTCAAGAAATTTTGGATTGGCTATTTGCTAATGATGCATGTGGATTTGGGACAAATGAAGATAGACAATATGGTATAGTGGATTTTGATCCGATGGGTGTGGCGAGGAGTGCAGCTTTTACCGGATCTAATGCATTAGATTATGCAGGACATCGTGTCGGTTCAAATTATTCAATTCAGGGAAATATTCTTTTAGGCCCAGAAATTCTGGATTCTATGGAATCCAAATTTTTGAACACGCCAGGACCTTTAGCCAAAAGACTGATGGCTGCCCTTCAAGGGGCAAATGTACCGGGTGCAGATAGCCGTTGTCTAGATGCCGGAACGAGTTCGACATCGGCATTTCTTCAAGTATATAAATCAGATGATTTGCCTAATAATCCTTTTTTAAGGATAAATGTTATGGAAACAGCAACAGGTGTCGAACCAATTGATTCTGTTCAGGTACTCTTTGATGCCTGGTGTACAACGGTTAGTACAACAAATATCGAAGCTGATTTTATCAAAGTATATCCTAATCCTGCGAAAGAGTTTATTAATATTGAATCACTTAATAATTCAAGTAATTTTATTCTAAACCTTTATGGTCTTGATGGCAAGCTTATTTACACTCAAAATATTGTAGGTGATAATACCCAAATTTCTATATCGAAACTAGATAGGAAAGGTATGTTGATCTATCAAATTCAAGATGAAGAAGGGACCATCAAAAAGGTTGGGAAGCTGATTTTAAATTAAATAAAAAACATATGTCCTCTGAATTGAAAATACCAATTATGGCAGATTTGGCTGCCGAGGGAAACGAACCCGAGATATTATTCTGGGTAGGATGTGCAGGAAGCTTTGATGCCAGGGCCCAAAAAGTCACTTTGGCATTTACAAAAATCCTAAATGCAGCGCAGGTTAATTTTGCTATCCTTGGTAATGAGGAAAACTGTACTGGAGATCCGGCGAGGAGAGCAGGTAATGAGTTCGTTTTTCAAATGACAGCTTTACAGAATATTGAAACGCTGAAAATGTATAAGGTCAAGAAGATTGTTACAGCTTGTCCACATTGTTTCAATACATTAAAAAATGAATATCCTGCTCTTGGCGGAAATTATGAGGTCGTTCATCATACACAGTACTTGCAAGGACTTTTGGACGAAGGCAAAATAGCTATACAAGGAGGCGCATTTAAAGGGAAAAAGATAACTTATCACGATAGCTGTTACCTTGGACGGGCAAATGGCATTTATGAAGCGCCTCGATCCGTATTGAATATGTTGGATACGGAGTTGGTAGAAATGAAAAGGTGTAGAACCAATGGATTATGCTGTGGCGCCGGTGGAGCGCAAATGTTTAAGGAAGATGAAGCTGGAGAAAAGCGAATTAATATGGAACGAACCGAGGAAGCCCTGGAAACGGGAGCTGGTATCGTTGCTGTCAATTGCCCATTCTGCCTGACAATGATGCAAGATGGGATGAAAGCGAAAGAAAAACAAGAAGAAGTTATGGTGCTTGACCTAGCTGAATTAATTGTGAATAATATGATATAAGTAGCCGTAAAGAATTATATTATTAATATAATTTAGGCCAATTACTTAGTTTCTTAAAATGAACTTATGAATAGTATTGATCGACTTGCAGATGAGTCAAAAGTTTGGATATATCAGAGTAACCGACCATTTATAGCGGAGGAAATTGAGAAATTGCGACCTATTGTTTCACAATTTGCTAATCAATGGGTGAGTCATAATAATCAATTGACTGCTTATGGAGATATCGTTTACAATCAGTTTGTAGTCTTAATGGTTGATGAACGGATGTCTGGTGCGAGTGGTTGTTCTATAGATACTTCTGTCCGATTTATGAAGGAGATTGAAAATGAATTTAAAGTCAATCTTTTTGATAGAATGTCCTTTACATATAAAGATGGAGAAATGATAAAGACGGCTAATAGAGATGAATTTGCTCGCCTTTATCAAACAGGACTTATTAACGACCAAACTTTGGTTTTTGATACACTTGTAAAAACGAAAAAAGATTTTCAGGATAGCATGATCAAGCCACTTGGTGAGAGCTGGCATAAGAGGATGGTGTGATGGATTGCTTTGCTTGTGATGTAGAGATCAATCCTTCGGACTATGTGATTTAGTGATCGCTTCGCTTGTGGATAGTCTTGCTTCTAGTATTCTTGCAAAGAATTGATATTTATCTCCATTATACTCAAATTTTCAGTGAATCTTGCGATAGCTATGGTGATGACTTGATTGATATCGCTTTTCATCTGCTTTTTTTTTATTTTTATAGAATAATATAGCTTAGAAATAATATAAGCTGGATTATGTAAGATAAAATTAGATCTATGTTTGGAAAAGTAAAAAAATGGTTGGGAATTGAAGGTGTAAAGCTGGAATTGATGCTTCCTGAGGAAGTAATTGCTGAACAAGGTGTATTGCGAGGCGTCCTTAAATTTACATCAATGAACGATCAGACGGTCTCTTATATAAAAGTGGTGCTAGTCGAAAAATTTAGTAGAGGTAGGGGAGAGGAGAAGCTTATTGATGAATATGAATTAGGAACTATTGAACTCGATAAAAATATAGAAGTACCTGCTAATGAGCCTGTTGAAATAGATTTTCAATTACCTTTTGATTTAATGAAATCAGAAATGGACGAAATGCAGGACAAAAATATTTTATTTAAAGGAATCGTAAAGACAGCAAAATGGATTCGAGGAGTTAATTCAGAATTTCGCGTAATAGCAGAAGCAAAAGTAAATGGAGTTGCCCTAGATCCTTTTGATAAAAAAACAGTAAATATTATTTAACCATTAGTCATTTGGGAAGTCCAGATGACTAATGGCAAATGATCAATAAAGATCCTATTGTTCAACTTTTTCTTCACTCTCTTTTTCTTCACTTTCTTTTGGAGCTTCATTCTCCTTTCTTTTTTTCTCAAACTCTTCGATAATTTCTGCGTCTGATTTATAAAGATTTTTGAAGCATAAATTTGGCAGATTCAGCAAAATCATCATTTGGGTATTTCGCAATGAAGTCTTCATAAAGCGCTTTTGCTTCATCTTTTTTACCCATATTATCATCTAAAGTGAAAGCTTTCAAAAAGAGTGCTTGAGGCGCCTTTTTAAAAGATGAAAATTGCTCTATAACGGTATCATAAATAGCAAGAGCTCGGTCATGTTGATTGACATTTCTAGCTGTTTCGGCAGCTTTTAGTAAGTACTCAGGACTTCTTTCATCTTTTGGATTTTTAGTAGCAAAACTTTCACATGCTGCTACATATGCCATTGCTTTTTCAGAATCAATTTTTTTAGTGCTTTCATTATAGATAGACGCAGCCAAATTTTCTAGTTTTACAGCCGGATCACCACAAGAAATTGCAAAAAAACTTATTGCCGTAGCAAAAAATAATAACTTTATCTTCATGATTATTTTTTTTGAGTGAACTTGATTAATCAAAACTAAATTGAAAGCTCTGATTAAAAGCAGTTCAATAAATATAAAATTCGACTTCAAATTTAACAATTTTCTAAATGAAATATTCACTCAGCTTCTTTTTTTGTTGTCTACTCTTTCTTTTTTCTTGTAATAAGAAAATTAAGAAAGAATACTTGACTGTTATTTCTATAAAACCTTCGACTTATGAAATTAATCGAAAAGCTTGTAGAGATCAACTCAACTATATTCCCGACTTAAACCATTTAGACCATACACCAATTAAGTATTTAAGAGTGAACTTTCACGTCATGTATAATGCTGAAGGAGAAGGAAATTTTAAAGAAGGTCCAGCAAAAGTTTTTATCGATCAAGTCATGGAAGCTGCAAATGATAAGCTGACTCGAAATAAAAAAATGAATTTGCCTCCTGGAAATGAAACGGCTGTAGTACCTATGAAATACCGATATAAATTGGTTGGTCGTCCAGGGCAAGCTGATGATGATGGCATCTATTTTCACAATGACGAAGCGCTATATGCGATGATTGCGGAAGGAAAAGATAAAAATAACTATAGTAAAGACGTTTTCAAAAAATATGGTATTCAAAAAGATTCAGTGCTTAATATTTTTATCATGACTCATCATGTAGACAGTGTAAGGTCTGAGACTTACAAAAAAAAAATCTAATGGTATTGGATTTCCGAAATTTTTAAAGGTAGTGCATTGGTATGAAGGTGTAAGCGATACCACATGGACAAATGGAAAACCGAAGACTGCCTATACTAAATGGGATGCGGTCAAGCTTCTCCACCATGAAATCGGCCACAGCATGGGATTAAGGCATACCTGGAGAGGAAATGATGGTTGTGATGATACCCCTACACATTCTAATTGCTGGAATAGAACTAAAGGAAAAAAACCTTGTGATGAATGGTGGTCCAATAATTTTATGGATTATAATGCCCATTGCAGTGCTTGGTCTCCTTGTCAAATAGGAATTTTGCACCGTAATTTTTCAGATAAAAGAAAAACAGTCAGAAAATTATTAGAACCTAATTGGTGTTATCTAGATGATTCTAAAACTATAAAAATAAAAGGAGAGGTTGAATGGCCGGGAGCTAAAGATTTAGAAGGGAATCTAGTGATTGAAGATGGCGCTTCACTCACAATTAAATGTCGCCTTTCAATTCCTAAAGATGGAAAAATAATTATTCATCCTAAAGGAAAATTAATACTAGATGGCGCACAACTTGAAAATGCCTGTGGCGATACTTGGAAAGGGATTGAAATATGGTCAAATAAAGAAAGTAAAGGGGCGGTAGAATGGTATAATGAATCCAAGATTCAACATGCGGAAAATGAGGTGACAATTTTAGGCTCTTAAACAATTTCAATACTAGAAAAAATGGCAATAAATATATTTTGGCATCGACGAGATCTTAGATTGGAAGATAATGCAGGTTTATACCATGCGCTAAAAAGCGGAAAACCAGTGCTTCCTCTTTTTATTTTTGATACGAATATCCTAGATGAACTTGAAGACACAGCAGATCCTAGACTTACATTTATCTATGATTCTATATTGAGTTTGCATACTGAACTCAAAGCATTAGGGAGCACCCTTCTTATCAGGCATGGAAAACCATTAGATGTTTGGAAAGCACTATTGAAAACATTCAAGATTAACGCGGTGTATACCAATCGAGATGTGGAACCGTATGCGTTGAAAAGGGATCAAGCGATTGAAGTTATTTTAGAACAACACAATGTTTCATTTCACACATTTAAAGATCATTTGATTTTTGAAAAGGGAGAAGTTTTAAAAAAGGATGGCAGTCCTTATACTGTATTTACACCTTATTCGAAAACCTGGAAAGCAAAATTAGAAACCAAGATACGAGAAACCAAGATACGAGGAGGCTTGGGTAAAAATAAAGGGAACGCTTCTAACTCGTTCTATTTACAATCTTATCCATGTGCCGATTATTTTAAACATTTTAAACAATTAGAGCCTAGTATTGTACCTCCTCTATCACAAATTGGGTTTAATAGGAGCAATTTGAAAATACCTTCAAACGAAGTTACACAAGGGCTAATTAAAAATTATTCAGCAAGACGCGATTTTCCTGCAATAGATGGAACATCAAAACTTGGAATTCATTTTCGTTTTGGAACGATCAGTATTAGAGAGAAGGCAAGAAAAGCCTTGGTTTTAAATGAAACATATCTAAACGAATTGATTTGGAGGGATTTTTATAGTAGTATATTAGCACATTTTCCGCATGTGGTAAAGCATCCTTTTAGAAGCAAATACGAATGGATTGAATGGAGGAATAATGAAGCAGAATTTGAATCCTGGTGTCGAGGGATGACGGGTTATCCTTTAGTTGATGCAGGAATGAGAGAATTGAATACGACGGGGCATATGCACAATAGAGTTAGAATGCTTGTTGCCAGTTTTTTGACTAAACATTTACTAATAGATTGGCGATGGGGCGAAGCGTATTTTGCTCAAAAACTATTGGACTTTGATCTGGCTAGTAATAATGGCGGATGGCAATGGGCTGCTGGCTGTGGTACAGATGCGGCACCTTACTTCCGGATTTTTAATCCAATAAGTCAACAGGTAAAATTTGATAAAGATTTTATCTATATCAAAAAATGGCTGCCTGAATTTGGAACTGAAAAGTACCCTGATCCAATCGTAGATCATAAAGAAGCTAGAATTCGTTGTTTAGCCGTTTATAAAGCTGGATTGGCCGCCGCTGAAAATAGATAAAGAAAGCTTAAAAAGAATGAAAAAGGTTTTACGTTTCTACTTTCAAAGGAGGATGCTTTACTAAAAAGTCTAGAATCTCCTTAGGTTCATCTGTACAGAATAACAGGTCAAAATAACTTTTCCCAAAAGCCAATTGTCTTAGTAAGGGATAAATAAGGGTATCAATCTCGTAGCGCTTCTTCCCGAGAAAAACCATTGGGCTTAGATAGTTAAAGGTGCAATAATGGTTTTGTGCAGCATCCATAAATATTTCTTGAGTCGTTCCAGCACTTCCGGGGGCACAAACAATTCCATATAAACTTATTGCCAGTAAAGTATCTTCTCTAATACTATTAGAAAAATATTTTGCAATAAAGTTTGAAAATAGATTGCTAGGCTCATGACCATAAAACCAAGTCGGAATAGCTAGACTTTCACTACCATTGGGATATTTATCTAAAACCTCAAAAGCCTTTTCATGAAATGCTTTATCGGTATAATGCGGTGCTTTTTTTAGTATTTCAATGGCTTGTGATAAATCTTGATCAGGTTTACCTGCAAAATAAGCACCTAGATTAGCAGCTTCCATGATGCCAGGACCTCCACCAGATGCAATGAAATAACCATTTTCCGTTAATAGCTTAGCCGTTTTAGCTGTTTTATTATAAAATGGATCTGTTCGCTTTGTAGAATGGCCTCCCATGATGCCGATGCATTTTTTATTTGTCATCCCTTCATCATCCACTTGAATTAGATTCCGAAGAGCTTCATCAATGGCATGGTCGTGAATACGTTGATATAAAGCTTCATTGATGCTGGGATTATTCCGTGTTTTTGCAAAATGTTGATAGATGCTTAAATCAGTACTTTGGTCTTGCTCAAGTGAATAACCATTCATGAGTTCCTGAAAAGTATATAAGTTTTTTCTAAATGGATTATAGGGTAATTCTGGTGGGCTTTTATAAATATAAGCCCCTTTTCGCATCAATTTGATTTCATCATCAGGCTTCAAATTACAGCCGAGGAAAGTTGTATTTTGTAGTTCAAATGTATCCCAATCAATGTTTATTTTCGAAAAATCTAATTCTTGAAAAGTATAATCTTTTAAAGATCGAATTTTATTGTTGAATAAATCTGGATCAATGTCGTGAATCAATTTTTCCCAATGCTCGTTGACGTTTCTCATCTTTGTGTTTTTATAAATTACCTAGCCCTAAAGATAATCTACTAAAATGAAAAAAGAAAGCCCTTATCCAAACGGATAAAGGCTTAAAGTTTTTGGAACATCTTAAATATTATTCGGCTGTATTTTTTTATAAGATTTGAAACAAGCTCTCAATGCGTTTCTTTAAAACGTTTCGATCTCCGAATTTATTTTCTTTTTTTCATAGAGACGCATTTATTGTTATTAATAGTCGTATGCTAGACAACTGTTTGATTTATTTTCGATTTACTGAGCGTATTTCTTGTCCCTTAGGCTCAAATATTAGAACAATTGCTTCTACTAGCATTTTTTAAATTTCAACGATAGTTTAAATTAAATTAATGATTCATTTCAATAATTAAAAAAAAACGACCGCCGGTATACGACGATCGTTAGGGTGTTCGAATCAAAGTGTTTCTCTATATTAGTCTCGTACTTTAAGAACTCGGTGTACTAATTTTCTAAATCCATCGTATTTAATATTTAAAAAGTAGAAACCTGCTTGGTATTTTGTCAAATCAATTTGTTGGCTATTTGTTCCAGCTTCAATCATGATTACTTCCAAGACCTGACCCGCAGCATTTACAATCTCAACAGTTGCATCTACTTCGAAAGGTGTCACTACTCTTAAAGTTGTGATGTCTTTAGTTGGATTAGGGTAGGCGATTACATCCGGCAATGTTTCATTATCAATGATTAGAGATCTAACTTCAGACAAGTCAGTTGTACCATCATAGTCTATTTGTAATAAACGATAATAATTTCTTCCATAGAAAGGTGCTTCATCAATAAACTTATAGTCATTTATTGAATTTGAAGTGCCTTGTCCTCCTACACTGCCAATTGTCTCAAAGCGATTGCCATCTGTAGAACGTTGGATTTCAAAATAGTTGTTGTCCTGTTCCCAAGCTGTAGCCCATTCTAGTAAGACCTTATCACCTTCAAGCAATTCTAGATCAAAACTAATTAATTCAACTGGTAGGCTGATTGTATGCACTACGCCTGCATCTATTCCTTTAACTGGTGTTCCAGAAGTAACGGTAAATATTGATGTATTTCCAGTTATTTTATTAGCATCGCTATCAATCATATCATCCGTTCCTTCATTCGGAATAGTAAACTCATGATCTGAAGGTAAAGTAATAGGAGAGAAGTTTACATAGTATTCACCAGGAGGTACATTAATGAAATAGTATTTTCCATTTTCTCCAGATAAGACAGATCCTATTTTAATATCATCAGCGGTCCCTGCCTGCATATCCAGACCTATGTTATAAAGGGTAATATATACATTTGGAACACCAGGCTCATCAATGTCTTGTAATCCATCTTCATTATTATCGAACCAAACAAAGCCATTTACTTTAGTAGCCAGAAAATACCCACCATCTACTGTGACATTATCGGGATTACTTGTAGTAAGTTCGATGACTGGTGTTCGACCATCCATAAAACTAGGATCACTATCAATAGCGTCATTTTCTCCTTTATCGCCTCCGGTTAATGTATAGCCACTTGGAGTTGCAAACCTTAATACATAATTTCCTAAAGGTAAATCTTCAAATGAATAATCACCATTTGCATCAGACAATTCAAAAGACACACCTGGGATGGCATTTTCATTTTCATCTTCCAAAAAGACAAACACATCCTTAAGTCCGGGTTCACCTACATCTTGAATGCCATTACCATTTAAATCTTCCCATATACGATCACCAATGCTTCCTTTTATGGTAGAAATAATTCCAGCATCATAATCTGAAATATTAGCTTGACCACTTGTTATTGTAAAAGGATCCGTTTTACCCGATGCATCAACATCAGAATCTTTAGTATCATCAAGTACATTATCTTTAGATGTGAAAATATAGTTTTCAGGGAGCGTGCTAAATATAAATTCAAGCGTATAAGTACCAGGATCAACATCAACAATCAGGTAGTTGCCATTTTCATCACTTATATCGCCATCTTCAGTTACATCATCATCAGTATGAAAAACACCATCGTTTCCTGCTGATACTAATCTAACAATTACATTTTCGACACCACCTTCATCATCATCTTGAAAGCCATTATTATTAAGGTCATAAAAAACTTTATCTCCAATATCTGTTATCACTATTCCGGCACAGTCACAACCATTTGCGAGAATTTGATCATTTGATGTATTCGTGTCATTATCATTACAAGGCGTGCCAGGAGCTGTTGGAAAGTTTGCATCATTGGGCGCACAATCTGTATCATCACAAACACCATCATTGTCTGCGTCTTTTACATTTATAGTAATTTGATCACTCACAGTGTTTCCTTCACAATCCGTTAGCGTAACTGAATAGGTAGTTGTTACGCTAGGAGCAACATCAATCGTAGGTGCAGTTGACCCTGTAGACCAACTATAGAAAACTTCATTTGTAGTTTGAGGAATACAAGCTCCACCATATACCTGAATATCATCTAAGTCCCATGCATGTACAAAAGCACCATTTCCTATAGGACTATATGCCAATAACTCAAATACATAAGTAGTACTCGTTGTTGATTTGAAAGCAGCTATATTTGAGAAGTCAAATGTTCTATTTGCCCAGTAATTTGTAGAGGTATTAATATTAGTTTGTTTATATACTTCTACACCATCCTTCAAAACCCGAATTCCAAATTTTGTAGGATAGTTATTAGTTCCTGTGTTTGTTGTATAACCATTTTGCGACCAGATGAACATAGATGGTGCGAATTCTTTAAAAGTTAATTTAGTAATGCCCGCATTTCCTTGTGAAGGATTAACAGTAACATTAAACCTTACTGCATGAGGAGCATTATTTTGGTAATAATAATCTGGCATACTTACACAAACAGCATCTCCTGGATAGTTAGTATTCGCATCATTGGTACATGAATGCGATCCGGTCGTTCGATAAAGTGCTGTACTATAGACGGAAGCTATAGGAAGATTATAATTTGTCGAAGTCAATTCTGTATAAGTATAATTGGATGGATCATTTTGGAAAGATTCGCAAGCACTCATATTCCAATAAGCAATTAATTGCTCGCCTCCGTACGCTCCAAGTGTGCATTCTAATGGGCATGTGGTTTCACCTGTATAGCTTGCTGTTAAAGTAGTGGTTTCATTTGGACAAATATCCTGATCCGGACCTATAGAAACGCTCTCAATACTTCCAGTTGAAAATAATTCTGTTGCCTTATCCGAAGTATCAGCATGTAAACTGAAGGAAAGTGCAAATGTCATAAAAGCAAGAGAAAAGTATTTGGAGAAAGTAGATGACAAGAATGTGTTTTGGTTAACGTGTCGAAGTCTCAACATAATGTAAGCATTTATTTAGCAAGGCTCAAAATTAGGTTTTGAGATTTGCTTAATTGATAAAATTCGTTTCTACAGGAAATAGAAAATTGCTATTATGTTTGTTCGTGAAGTTTTTGTCTATAAGATGTGGTGTAAGGCCACTTGGTTAAAATGAAAATTGAGGAGGATTTAAAAGGGGCATGTATTTTAGGACTTTTTTTAAATGTATTTAGTCCTTGATTAAACTTTTTGTAAGTAAGTTATTTTGTAATCGGATGCAAGTTACATATTATTGACATATAGTGCAATACGAAAGCCTAAAATAGATATATTGTAAAATCATTTTTAATAAAAAATGAATTAACTTTCAATAACTTAAGTCTTGAGTATCCAATCTTTATAAATATCAATTATTAATAATGCTAAATGGAAAGATTTTTTTTATTTTTTTCTAAATAGGATTAAATAGCTATCCAATCAGGTCACAAATTGAAATACTAAGACTGCTAGATGGTTTTAATTTAAAACGTGACAGGCTAGAATTAGTAAGATTAAGAATCTGTACTTTTAGCGATTCATATCAGAATTGTACAATTATTAGTCATTAGCCAGCAGTCATTGGGATGAAACTTCCTATTGACTGCTGACTAATGATGATTTATATTTAAACTATTCTTTTATAATTTTGATGAAATCTGTGTCATCTTTCCCTTCATAAATGACTTTGATGAAATAAACACCAGATGAATATTTCCCAAAATCAAATTCTGCACTGCCTACTGTATAATCAACTACTAGTTTGTCAAGTAATTTACCAGTCGCATCATATAATTCTAGTGAAGCATTTCCGTTCATGTTTTGGAATGATTCTACATAGAGTTTGCCAGCAGTTGGGTTTGGATATACAAAGAAATCACTTTCCAGAGTACTAAATAAAACTTCTACATTATCTGAGTAGATCAGATTATTGGTGCTTAAGTGTTCTCTAATTACTCTATAAATATTTCTACCGAGTCTAGGTGACTCATCCATGAAGCTATAATAATTAGTAGTCTGTTGATCGCCCTGGCCATTTACAGTTCCTAATAATTCAAACTCGTTGCCATCTTGAGATCGCTCAACATAATACATATATAATTGATCTTCAGGATTGGTCGTCCACTTGATTGAAACCTGTGCCTGAGCTTCAATAGTTGCATTTAGGTTTTGAATTAAACCACCTAAACAAGTATTGACAACGATGACAATTGAATTAGACTCTGCAACAAACTCATCGCAGTTCTCTCTTCTTGCACAACGAATAAAATAAGTAGTCTGATATAATTGAGGTGGCGCATAGCTTGGACTATCAGAATTAGGGATAGGTGTCCATGAAGAGATCGGACCTCCGGTAGTAGATTGCAACCACAGATATTCTGCTACGCCATATCCGCCTGCGGGTAAACTAATACTGACCAAAGGATCAGGAAATTCACCAGCACAGATATCTTGATCATACCCAATCTGACCGCCACTTGTAAAATCATCACAGATAAGATAAACACCAGCATCGAAAGATAAATCATCTGCTTGATTTTCAATTATAGTAAAAGGATCTGTTTTACCGGTGTCTGGATTGGGATCGCTGTCTAAATTGTCATCACCTCCTAAATCCTGACCAGTAAGCATATACTCGTTTGTATTTACTAGAAATTGTAAATAATAAGTACCGGGTTCTATACATTCAAATAAGTATCGTCCATCATTACCCGTTATCCTTGCATCAAGAACTTCATCATCATTTGTACAAAGAATGCCATCCGGTCCAGCTTGCATTAATCGCACTGCGGCATCAGCATAGCCAGGTTCCCAAGGCTGTTGAATACCATCATGATTTCCATCATAGAAAACGAAATCACCAATACTAACACATCGAAATAATCCGGCATCAATTGTAATATTACATTCAGCGATTCCAAGGTCAAAATAATCGGTCATACCAGTACCTGGATTCATATCACTATCCAATGAATCATCACCTCCTTCATCTTGAATGGTCGCATTATATCCTGTTGGCTCATCAAAAGTGATTTTATAATTCCCAGATGGAAGGCCATCAATTAGATAAGTGCCATCTGGTCCTGTAATTTCTGTTCTAAAGACTGAAATACCAGCCGAAGAAGTACCAGTAAGATTTACAACTACGCTAGCAATTCCCGGTTCGCCCGCATCTTGGATACCATCTTTATCCAGATCTTCCCAAACAAAGTTTCCAACTTTTGAAGGATCGGTAAGGGTGACGCTCGATTCACAAGTACAAGCATTTGCATCAGTGACAATTACGCTATAAGTACCCGCGCTTAAATTATCGGCATCAGCTCCGGTTTGACCATTACTCCATTGAAAAGTATAGGGTAATGTTCCACCTGTTGCTTCTACACTTGCCATTCCATCACTTCCACCAAAAGTGCTAATATCAACGCCTTCATTATAAGAAGAGCTCACTGTTGCAGAGCAAGACGTCAAACCATCAGAAGCAATAATAACATCTGTAGAGCTTGCAGTACATCCATTGGCATCTGTAACAATTACATTATATATACCTGGAGCAAGGCCAGTAATACTTGCTGTAGTTGCTCCATTATTCCAAAGATAAGTATAAGGCGCAGTTCCACCGATAGCATTTGCTGAGGCCGTTCCATCATTACTATCAAGGCAAGTTTCATTTGTTCCTGTGACGATTACAGCTAACAAAGCTGGTTGAGCCACCGTTGCGGTTGCTATTGCAGAACAAGCATTACCATCTGTTACCGTTAAACTATAAGTGCCTGGCTCTAGATTATTGATATCTGCTGTAGTTGCTCCATTGCTCCAATTATAAGTATAAGTCCCATCGCCTCCTGTAACCGTAGATGATATACTTCCATCATTTCCACCATTACAAGATACATCTGTAGCGCTTAGACTGAGACTTGGAGCTTCTGTTCGTGTGACTGTAATGGAGTTGGAAGAAAGTTCATAACAACCCTCCAAACCGGAAATGTTTGAACCAGAGCTTAGACCCATTAATCCAGGTTCATAACTAATTGACCAGATGAGGCATATTCCAGGGCCGGCACCATCAAAATTAAATGGAGGTGCTGCTGGTAAGGCTAATATATTTCCTGTATTATCAGTAATAATCCATCCTTGATTTGTTCCACTTGCACCAGTCAAGGAGACATCGATAAAATCTCCGATTCCATCACCAACACATATTGAAGTATCATCATTAGTAGAAATTTCACCACCTTCAGGATCCGATCTCATAACGCTAATAGAATTAGAAAAACTATAACAGCCTTGAAGATCAGTAACATTATTTCCAATCATTAAACCAATCAATCCATCCTGATAGCTAAGATGCCAAATAACACAAATTCCAGGGCCAGCACCTTCAAAATTAAAAGTAGGTGTGTCGAAAAGACCAATGATATCTCCATTAGTATCGGTAATGACCCATTGAGAATTATCTCCTGTATTGCCAGAGAGCGTAACATTGACAATATCATCAATGCCATCACCAGAGCAAGTTTCTAGATCATCAACTGTAGTAATAATTCCTCCATCAGCCTCCGTTCCATCAATCATGACAGATTCTGTATCTGAACATCCATTTGAATCAGTAGCAGTGACGGTATAGGAAGAACCTGGCGCTAAACCAGAAATCGTTGCCGTATTACTACCATTACTCCATTGATAGGAATAAGGCGCTATTCCTCCACTTGCGGAAGCGGTAGCTGATCCATTATTCGAATTACAATCGGCATCTATTTTTGTAATATCTACATCTATTCCATTCTCCGCATCAATATAGATGCTTATTGAATTGGAACAAGCGGTGGCATCCGTAACCGTAACAGAATATGATCCTTCACTCAATCCAGTGATTGTAGCAGTTGTGCCTCCATTACTCCAGTTATAAGTAAAAGGCCCCGTGCCGCCATTTACAGATACGGTTGCAGAACCATTAGATATACCACAATCGGCATTTTCACCATTGATACTTAGGTTTAAATCTGAATTAGAAGTGATTTCAACTGTTTCTGTATTAGAGCAACCATTGGCATCTGTAACCGAAACATCATAAGTTCCGGGCGCAAGGTTAATAGCATCTTCTCCTGTTTGGCCATCACTCCATACTATGACATAAGGAGGTGTACCAGACATAGCGCTTACATGTGCTGTACCATTGTCAAGACCACAATCAGAGGGTGTACTTGAAGTCATTAGCCACACGCCTTCAGGAGAAAGTTCCACGTCAATACTACCTATTGCCATGCAGCCATTATCATCTGTAACCGTGACGGAATAAGTACCAGCAGATATATTTGAAGCAATAACAAATGTTTCTCCAGTACTCCATAGATAACTATATGGCTCAGTACCTCCAGATACATTGACGCTGGCATTAGCATCTGAAGAACCTGGACAGGTCTCATAAGAGGCACTTAAATATAATGTAGGGCCGTCACCCTCGTCTACATAGGTTTCGCCAATTTGTATAGCGCCATCTGAGCTGACTACAGTGACTTCGTATAGACCGGGAGCAAGATTACTAATCGTTGAAGTGCTTTCACCATTACTCCAATCATAAGTGAATGGTGCCCAGCCGTTTAAAGGTGTTGCAGTGGCCGTTCCGTCCATAGCTCCTGGACAGCTAACATCAGTTGAAGTGACTTGTAAGTCAAAAAGATTATTAGCATATGAAAGACTCGTAATAAATATTATTAAGGATAGTAGGGAGAACAGTCTTTGGCTAAAGTGTTGTCTTGTTCTTTTGCCTGATCCTTTGCTATTGAAAGTAAGGTTCCTTTCCATAATGGAAATGCAATTTTTAGGATGAAGTTGTTTAAGAATATGTTCTGAGATGACTCGTAAATGATTCATCAATTCATTTTTACGCAACTTCGATGAATAAAAGTGTTTGTTAATGTGCTTATTTTTTAGATAATAGAGGTGCATTACAAATATGAACAATCCTTTGTCATTTAGTAATAGACATAGAAATCCAAAAATAAACCTTGTAATGTTATATATGCGTTGCTTTACGTGGAGTCGTTGTAGGTGGAAATCTGATTATTAAATGATAAACCAGATTATATAAATATCCACTTTGATATTTTGCTAAAACAAATGTACAAAAATATTAATACCAAACAATATTTTTGTTCTGTAAGTGACGGGACAAAATTAATGATCAGCTATTTTGACATTCTGAGATTTCATAAACAATCGACTAAAAGGAGATTGTGTTGAATATTTTGGAATGTCTTAAAAAAAAATAGCTTATTATTAATTCCGTCTAATAACTTACCAATAAAAATTAATTTGTTGCTTTGCTGACTTGGTTGTTGGGATGGGGGAGATATACAAAATGTAAAGATATGTAAAGTTACTATTTAATTATGGGATAATCAATAGACAAGAGGTAGGAAACTTATTTATTCTGTGTCTTTAAGCTTAGAATAGATATCAATGACTTGTAAAATAAGACTTTGCGTGCCATCATTATTAATTACGAAATCAGATAATGCTACTTTTTTGGACTCAGGTAGTTGTTTATCTATTCTGGCTTTTACTGCGGTTTCATTGGTCTGATCTCTTTCAATCACGCGTTGAATCCTTATATTTTCGGGAGCGGTAACCGTAATCATTTTATCCATTTGCGAATAAGTCCCATTTTCAAAAAACAAAGCGGCTTCTTTTAACGTAAAAGGGGCATTGGCTTGATTTTTATGCCAATCTAGTCCATCAAGATGGACGATAGGATGAACAATACTATTTAGGATATCGAGTTTTGTTTGATTTTTAAAAACAATATTAGCTAAATACTTTCTATTTAATGTACCATTTTCAAAATAAACGGATTGTCCAAAAGCTTCTTTTAGATTAGCGATTAAATTGGGTTCATTAGTCATTAGCCATTTAGCTCGTTCATCAGCATAATAGACAGGGATATCCAACAATTCAAAAATTTTACATGCTGTGGTTTTACCACTTCCTATTCCGCCTGTTATTCCTATTTTTAGCATAATCAATCTGGTTTTGTAAATAAAACGATGAAAGTTAATAGGAGTGAATCTCGTTTAACTATTAACTACAAAAGTAATTCTTTTTGCAAAGACAATATTAAATAAAATAATCCTTCCATTTGAAGGTGCTTTTTCTTAAATTGGTGTGTAAACCCTTAATTATTTATTTTGAAAAGAACAATTTTACAATTTCTATTTATTGGTTCCTTTTTGTGGGCTGGTCAAGTATCCGCTCAGGATATTCATTTTTCGCAGTTTTATAACTCGCCTTTGAACATAAACCCTGCCTTGGCGGGTGTCTTTGTAGAAGATGTTCGGTTTATTGGCAATTATAGAAATCAGTGGGAATCTGTTCCCGTTCCGTATTTGACTTTCTCTGGAGCCTATGACACTAAGATCTTCAACAAAATTGCCCCAAATGGTTATTTTGCAGTAGGAGGTATATTTAATTATGACAAGCAAGGAGCAGGCGATTTAAGCTTAACGCAGCTATCTCTTACCGGTTCCTATACACATCGACTTAGTGATTATAGTTTTTTAACAGCTGGAGTCCAAATTGGCTCACTTTCAAGAGCATTTAAAAGAGAAGGACTCACTTTCGAAAACCAATATAATGGAGATATTTTTGATCCCGGATCAGATCCTAGAGAAAACTTTGACAATACAAGCAAAACCTTTCTTGACTTTGGAACAGGCTTGAATTTTCATTTTCAAAATGACATTGGTTTTAGTGTAAATGTAGGTGGTGCTTTATTTCATTTGACTAGGCCGGAACAGAATTTTTATAATCAAACAACTTCTGAATTGCCATTTAGGATTAGTGGGCATGTGATAGGTATTGCACCATTGAATGATAAGATGGACTTGCAATTTAGATTGTTGAGTCAGTTTCAAGGACCATATCATGAATATTTAGCAGGGTCAGCCCTAGTTTATAAACTAAATGATGCAAAAGGAAAAGAATTGAGTGTCAGCCTGGGAACTAACTATCGCTATGCAGATGAAAGTGATGCGGTTATTCCGACAATGGGACTTAAATACCTGATGTGGTATGTTGAATTGAGTTATGATATTAATGTTTCCCAATTTAAAGAAGCAACAAATGGAGCAGGTGGGCCAGAGATCGCGATCATTTACACCATTACTAAAGTGAAGCCACCGAACACGTTCAAAGCTTGTCCAATATTTTAAACTGTCCAATACTTTATGAGATTTATATCATTTCTAATTTTATTTCTATTCTTAGGATTTCAAATAAATGGCCAAACTGCTAAAGCTTTTGAGAAAGCTGGAGACAAGTCTTTTAAAAATAAAGATTATGGCGCTGCGCTGGAGTATTATCGAAATGCTTTAGAGATTAATAATAAGAAAATTAGTATTAATTATAAATATGCTGAAGTCGCTCGATTATTTTATGCTTATGATTATGCTATTGAATATTATAAAAAAGTCAAAACGAGTGAAGAATCCCAGGCTTATCCTTTGACGGATTATTGGTTAGGAAAAGTATATCAATCTATAGGGGATTATGAGACAGCGATTTCAAGTTTCAATGATTATTTGACAAACGATAAAAATTCTACTTTTAAAAAACAAGCTCAAAAAGCTGTTGAGAATTGTAAGTGGGCAATAGAAATAGTAAATAATGCGGATGAGGTTAAAATTCAGCAACTTAATAAGAGAGTAAATACGGCTTATTCAGAGTTTGGCCCCTTACAAAGAGGCGACACGCTTTTTTACACCTCTTTCAAATTTAATAATCCAAATGATGAGCATGTACCACCAAGAAAAGTTTCTAAAGTAATGACTTCGATTCGAGGAGCGAAAGGAAAGCCACTTAAAAGAAAATTCAATGAAAATACTAAACTGACAGCACACACTACCTTTAGTCGTGGAGGTAATAGAATTTATTACACCCTGTGTGAGTACAAAGCTGCTATGGATATTAAATGTGATATTTACTATAGAGATAAAAATGTAAAAAGGAGGCGTTGGGGAAAAGCGGTTAGACTACCTGATTTTATTAATAAAGAAGGTACTTCATCGACTCATCCCAATATAGGTATAGATAAAAAAACGGGAGAAGAGTTTTTATTTTATACGAGTAATCGACCTGATGGAGAAGGAAATCTTGATATCTGGTGGGCTAAGATATCCAAAGAAGGAAAAATAGGAAAACCTCAGAATTTGAAATCAGTGAATACAGAGGGAGATGAGTTGACTCCTTTTTTTCATAATGAAAGCAATACACTTTTTTTTAGTTCAGATGGCCATCAGGGTTTAGGTGGATACGATATATTAAAAATAAATAAAATCGGAAATGATTGGCATAATATTTCCCATACGGGGTATCCGCTCAATAGTAGTTATAATGATGTTTACTTTTCATTAAATGCAGATTCGACCATTGCTTATCTATCCTCTAATCGTTTGGGCTCGATGTATCTTGAACCAACTAATAAGTCTTGTTGTAACGATATTTATAAAGCGACAATCAAGCAATCAATTGAAGAAAATCCACCAATAGATAGTTTAGCAATAGTGGACGTACCTAAAGATCCTCCTCCTGTTGAAGAGCCTCCAAAAGAAGATACACCTCCAACGACATTAGAAGATTTCCTTCCGCTTGCATTGTATTTTGATAATGATGAACCAGATAAACGAACTCGTCGGAATACAACCAAAAAGAGTTACCTTAAAACGTATGATCCCTATTATGCAAGAAGAGCGGAGTTTAAAGTAGAGTATTCGAAAGGCTTGACTGGAGAATCAAAAATAATTTCAGAGAGTAGTATTGATGGCTTTTTTGAAAACAAAGTTAAAAGGGGAGGGGACTACTTAGAGTTATTTTCAAATATTTTATTAAAACGTTTGGAAGAAGGGGAAGAAGTAGAAATATTTGTCAAAGGGTTTACCAGTCCAAGAGCTCAAAGCGATTATAATATCCATCTTGGTAAACGTAGAATCAGTAGTGTTAAAAATCATTTTAAAACTTATCGAAATAAGATATTTCAGCCTTATTTAAAATCGGGGAAGCTCATTATTTCTGAGCGTTCTTTCGGTGAAACGACAGCTCAAAGTGGTATCAACGATGATTTGAATAATCAACGACTTTCGATCTATAGTCCAGAAGCGTCTCTGGAAAGACGTGTAGAAATTGTAGAAATCGTTCGTCAATAGCTCTATTCAATTATTGAAATTTGCATCAATTCTTTTGCCACGAAGACGCTAAGCCACAAAGATGTATACTGCTTCATATCTTTGAGTTTAAGTGCCTTTGTAGCGAAAACTTTAAATGTGATACACTGCCCATAATTTTCGATGGATATTAAAAGTAGCCTCCTCACAAGCGAAGCGATCACAAGACCGAAGGTCGATCACAAGCGAAGCAATCACCAAATCACATAGTCCATAGGACTGACCTCCGCAATACAATTCTGTAATGTCTTACTTATAATTGCCATAATAAGGCTGTCACAAAATGTAATTAATCAATTGGAATGGTCCTTTGTTTTAATGAGGTTCTTTTGGAATGAATATTGATTTACCTACTTGACAAGAACAAACCTACCTAATAAAATATTCAATATTCTATTTTCCCCATCAGCAAATTGATACAAGCAGCGGTATCAATGATAATATTAATTGTAAGAATCAATTAAAATTTAATGGTAATGACACAGTTTCACCGATTGATTGGGACACTAATCGTTCTTCTCTTTTTTATTTCAGCAAATGCGCAATTAGACGCAGATTTTACTTACACAGATTCGACAGGTTGTGGAACACTTCAGGTTGGCTTTTGTGATAATTCAACCACTGATCCTGGCAATACTATTGTTTCATGGGCTTGGATTCTCGGAGGCGCACCAGCTTCTATAGAATGTCCAAGCAGAGTTTTTGGTGTGCCGGGAGATTATACAATCTGCCTGACCGTAACTGATAATGTAGGTAATACAGATGTAGAATGTAAGACTGATTTGATTCAAGTCTTTAATTTACCAACACCAGATTTTGTTGGTACACCTACTTCCAATTGTGCACCTTCAGTAGTAACTTTCACAGATATGTCTACTTCTCAAGATGGAGTTATCAACGAGTGGTTATGGGGATTAGGGGGGGCCTGTGGCTCTATTACACAGACAAGCCCTCAGACTCCAGCAGCCATTTGCACCTATGCTATTCCAGATGATTATACGATAAGTTTGACGGTGAAGGATGATAATGGATGTGAAAATACAATTACAAAAAGTGATTATGTTAATGTATCAGCAATTCCAGAAGTAGCAATTGCAGCTAGCACAACTTTTGGATGTGATGATCCTTTTACGGTTTCTTTCATAAATGTAAGCACAGAGACAACTGGGATTGATTTCGAATGGGATTTTGGTACGCCAAGTATACCTGCCTTCTCAGGGGAGACGCCACCAGATGTTACCTATACTCAGGAAGGGACTTTTGATTTGACCGTAATTGGTACTGACCCGCTAACGGGTTGTAGCGATACCTTATTTCTAGAAGATTATATAAATGTTGGTTATCCGATTGATTTTGAAGCCTCTGAAATGGAAGGTTGTGAAGGAACTAGTGTGACATTTACAGACAATTCGGTAAATGTAGCTGATGATGTATTATGGGATTTTGGAGATGGGATTACTTCCACAGACCCAAACCCTACGCATATTTTTATGAATTCAGGCTGCTATTATGTAAAACTAACACGGACCATTGGAGGCTGTGTCAATGAGAGGTATTTAACACAATGTATAAATATTCTTTCTCCTCCAACATTTAATACAAATAATGACAACAATTCAGGCTGTTCATTACCACATGTTGTAAACTTTTCAAGCACCAATGTCGGTGCGGAAAGTTGGGAATGGGATTTTGGGGATGGTACTTCAAGTACTGCCCAAAACCCAACCCATAATTATGTGACATTTGGTGATTTTGATGTATATATAACTGGCGTTAATGCTCAAGGATGTATCGATTCATTTTATGTGAATACAATTTCTATACAAGAAGTTGAAGCAATTCTAACGGATGATGATATTGAAGGATGTGCGCCTTTGGAAGTAACACTTGATGAAAGTTCTACTAGTATCACTAATATTACAGATTGGTATTGGGAGCTAGCAACGACATCAAATACTTTTATTTCTTTTTCGGAAAACCCTACTTTCACTATAGTGGATACTGGCGTTTTTGATGTAGTGCTCACCGTAACGAATACCCTTGGATGTACGGATACAAGAACTTTTGTAGGGGCGATTGAAGTTGGAGATAATCCTACGCTCAATTTTTCTGCCACTCCAGTAGAATCTTGTGTGGAGCAAGCCATTACCTTTTCAGATTTATCTGATAATACAGTGGATTATTGGTATTGGGATTTTGGCGATGGCAATGACTCAGAGGAGCAGCATCCGGTGCATTTTTACTTGGATACGGGATATTATGATGTCAATTTAATTGCGGCTAGTAATGGTTGCTTTACCTCGCTAACTTTCGATGATTATATTCACATTACGGCACCCGTATCTAAATATGATATTATTGAATTCTGTGATGATAACTATAAAAGAAAATTTAAAAATAATGCCGTTGGAGCTGATTCAATATTCTGGAATTTTGGTACAGGCGTGATTACAGATACTTCTAGTTTGACAAATCCAGAGTTTATTTACCCCTCATCGGGGACATTTACAGTTACACAAACCGTATTTAATCATACGACGGGTTGTATGCATTCGAGGTCAGAGGATGTTGTGATTACAAATCCAATAGCGAATTTTACACCTTCACAACTTACTGGATGTGTACCTTTAACGTTGACTTTAAATGATAATTCTCAGGATGCTGATCTCTATTATTGGAGTAGCCCGAATGGGGTCATATCAGATCCTAATATAAGTAGTCCTTCTATCGTTTTTGATACACCTGGTTCCTATTCCGATATACAACTAATCATTAGAGATATCAATAATTGTAGAGATACATTTGTGATGGCTGATAACATTTTGGTTAATGAAATTACCGCCGATATCACAGCTATTCCAGTAGTAGGATGTGATCCGCTACCTGTAAGCTTTGTTGACAATTCAAATAATTTATTTAATACAAATAATAATTGGTCTTGGGATTTTGGAGATGGATTAGGTACTTCAAATGTAGAAAATCCTAGCTATACCTATAATGGAGCAGGAGAGTATAAAGTATCTTTGACCGTAACGGATAGTTGGGGTTGTACGGATGATGTAGAATTGGTTGATCCTATAATTGTAAGTGCACCAATTTCATTCTTTGATGCAGCCGATACAGAAGGCTGTGTAGGAACGCCTGTTTCTTTTAATAGTATGTCAGATGGAGATGACTTATCTTATTTTTGGGATTTTGGAGATTTGACATATTCTGCTGATGAGTTTCCAGAGCATACTTATGGTGCAGAAGGTGATTATACGGTTTGTTTAACTGTAACGGATCAAAATGGTTGTTTTAATACCTTATGTATGGATAATTATATATCCATTTCACAACCAACGTCTAATTTTACACAAGATGCTAATTTCGCTTCTTGTCCACCATTGACCGTGAATTTTCAAAATTTATCATCAAATGCGGTAGATTATATCTGGGATTTTGGAGATGATAGTGGAGTATCTACCTTGGAAGATCCAACACATGTATATACCGTTCCTGGCTTCTACGAAGTAACTCTAATTGCGATCAACAGTGCAGGGTGTAGAGATACCATTGTATTTGATGATTTAGTAATTCTAGATGGACCAGAAGGGAATTATACAATGTCAATAGATTCAAGTTGTGCGCCTGCTGTTGTTACTTTGATAGGAGAGTCTGTAGCAGATTATGATTATACTTGGGATTCAGGAAATGGAATACTTCAAACTAGTTTTGGATCAGTATCAAATGATACGATTACATTTACGTATAATCAACCTGGTATATATACACCATCTTTAAGTTTAGAAAATGCCACAGGATGTTTTAGAACATTACCTTCTATGGGAAGTATACATGTTTCTGAAGTAATCCCAGAATTTGTGGCTTCTGATACCTTACTCTGTGATAATAATGCGGCAATTACATTTTATAATTTAAGTAGTTCACCTGATTTTATAACTGATGTTCAATGGACGTTTGAATCAGGTAGTCCCGCAACTGTGAATGCAATAGATGCACAAACTACTTTCCCTGGAATAGGCTCTTATGATGTTACGATGATTGTAGATAATGGTATTTGTAAAGATACAATTACCAAACAAGATTATATTAATATAGGCCCATCACCTGTAGCTGATTTTAATATTGATATTATATCAGGATGTGAACCTCTAGATGTTTCTTTTACAGATTTATCTGGTATTTCTTTAGGTTCAATTGATACATGGTTATGGGATTTTGGAGATGGAACAACGGATGTTAGCCAAAATCCAACACATACTTTTTCTTCGGGAAGTAATATACAAGTAAGTTTAGAGGTGACTTCTGTTGAAGGATGTACTAATACTTTGATTCAAACCATTGATGTTTATGCAGCAAATGAATTAATTATAAATGAAGATATGGCCATATGTATAGGTGAAGAAGCTCAGTTAGATGTACAAGTACAAGGGGATATAACGGGCAGTTCATATAGTTGGTCTCCAGCTACTGGCTTAAGTTGCGTAACTTGTTTTGACCCTATTGCCACTCCGTCAGATACAACTACTTATACTTTTACTATGACGAATGCCTTAGGATGTACTTCAACAGCTGAGGTAACCGTAGATGTAAAACCTTCTACATTACCTGTTGTTCAAATTACTACTGATACAGTCATTTGCTTAAATAGTGGTATTGTATTGCTTGCAGATGCAGGGGCAGGTACTTTTACTTATGAATGGGATGCCACAAGTCCAGGCCTAGATTGTTATTCTAATTGTGCTAATCCAACAGCTTCACCGACATTACCAACTACTTATACAGTGACCGTCACTAATGAATTTGGATGTAGTAGTACAGAGTCCGTTCTTGTAGATGTAATAGATGATAACCAAGATTTTATGGGAGATAATAGAATTATTTGTGAAGGCGCTTCAATCGAATTGGATGCTTCATTTGGATCAAATCCGGTTTGGTTGACAACTACAGGATTGAGTTGTACAAACTGTCCAAACCCTATTGCTTCTCCTATCGTCTCTACACAATACCTTGCTCAAGTAACAACAGATAATGGTTGTATCATAACAGATTCTGTTTTTGTAGAAATATTAAATCCGCAAAATTTTGATGCTGGAGAAGATCGGACAATTTGTTTTGGAGAATCAATTATGTTGAGTGGATATGGATCAGGGGTGGTTAATTGGAGTCCTTCTAATGATTTTGATGACCCTGATATAATTAATCCTTTTGTTACACCTTCAGAAACCACGACCTATTATATGACACTCACAAATGGTGATTGTGTATTAATGGATTCTTTACTCGTTGAAGTAACAGAAAGCACAAATATTGATTTAGAAGATGTTACGATTTGTGAAGGTCAATCCGTAGAACTTGAAGTCATCGGGAATGCAGATCAGTTTAACTGGAATGGCAATGGTACACTTTCAAGTAATTATATAGGTAATCCTATAGCAAATCCTACAGATACTACAATGTATACTTTGGTAGCTGCACTTGGTGCTTGTTTACCAGATACAGCTACAGTAGTCGTTAATGTGATTCCTCTTCCTGAAATTGAACTAATCGAATATGCCAGCTATTTTCCTGGGCAAACCATTCGGGTTGAAGCTGAAGTTAATGGAAGTGGTATTTATGGATATAGTTGGTGGCCAACCAATAATTTGAATTGTGTAACTTGTATTGACCCTGAGATATCACCAATCGACTCAGCAACTTATTATTTTCAAGCAACAGATTTTATTTCAGGTTGTATAGCAGTAGATACAATTAATTTTATTCCAATGGAGTCCTGTCCACCTGATGAGCTAATAGGTTTACCAAATGTCTTTACGCCAAATGGAGATGGTAAAAATGATCGATTAGGTATCTTTCTTTCTCAAAATATGAAAGAAGAAGGAATTGTCTCATTCCGAATTTTTGATAGATGGGGTGCTCAAATGTATGAAAGTAATGATGCAACAGAAGGTTGGGATGGAACTTATCGAGGGAAATTGATGGACGTAGGTGTATACCTCTATTATTTAGAATTTGTCTGTCCAATTGATGGTAGTATTAAAATCAAAAAAGGTAATGTAACCTTAGTTAGATAAACCTTAAAGAACTTCTAAGTATTGTGTAGGAATGTTCTAATAATAATTGATAAGTTGAAAAATTATTTTCAGGATATTTTAGGCTACTAATTAAAATATTAGCCTTTATAAAAAAAGAGGTTTGGTACAGCGTACCAGGCCTCTTTTTTATTGCTTAAATCTCTAAATAAATTTGTGCTATGGAATTATTAAATACTTTTTTGTGACATAGTAAAAGCTTATTTATGTTTTGATTATTTAAAACATAAGTACTTGGTAATCAGCTATTTGTGATATATTTGTGTTTTTGGTTATTCTTAAATTAACTCAAATGAATATATGAGATACGGCATCAAATTTGGCTAAATGAAGACAACTAAAGATTCTAATACAAGAAGAAGCATATTATGAGAAGATCAAGTCAACTACTGGCGTGTACATTCCTACTCGTCTTTACCATTAACTTTTCTTATGGTCAAGTCAACGCAGATTTTGTAGCCAATATTACAGAGGGATGTGGTTCCCTCCAAGTATCATTTACAGATTTATCCACTTCAACGGCTGGCAGCATAACCAGTTGGTCATGGGATTTAGGAAGTAGTGTAACGTCCTCTATTAAAAATCCAGGACGGATATACGGAAATCCTGGAAGTTATACAATCTGTCTTACTGCTACAGACTCAGAAGGAAATTTAGATACAGAATGTAAGATAGGTTATATTACTATCTTCGAATTACCTCAACCAGATTTTAGTGCAGATCCATCAATTGGCTGTAGCCCATTAGATGTAGAATTTACAGACCTATCTATTTCAAATGATGGAAATATCACACAATGGATTTGGGGTATAGGAGGGACAGCAGGTGTAATAGTTGATGATGGAACCATTCCAGAAATTTCTTCTACTTATACGTCACCAGATACTTATACAATCAGTTTGACAGTTTCTGATGATAATGGATGTATAAATACGATTACCAAAAATAACTTTGTAACAGTTTCTGAAGATCCAGTAGTAGATGTTTCAGCACCGGTCACTTTTTCTTGTACCAATCCTTTTATAGTAGATTTTACTAATAATGGAGATACTCAGGATATGACTTATTTATGGGATTTTGGGAATGATACGTATTCAAACTTAACAGATCCGGGACCAGTAGTATATAATGATTTTGGAAGCCATACGGTCACTGTCACCGTTACAAATACGATTTCCGGATGTTCTGAAACTTTAGTTTTAGAAGATTATATTCAAGTTGGTTATCCTATTGATTTTGACTATTCAACTGATGCAGGATGCGAGGATTTATCAGTATCATTCACGGATAATTCAATTGATCCAGCTTCTGTTGTGATTTGGGATTTTGGAGATAATACAGGCACATCAAGTGAAGCAAATCCTACTCATCTATATACTGAGCCAGGTTGTTATACCGTAACATTAACAAGAGAAGTAAATGGTTGTTCTGCTTTTGAAACGTCGGATGTTTGTATTGAAGTTTTTGAAATGCCTTCAATTGCTTACGCCAATAATAATCCGATAGGTTGTACTGTTCCACATACTGTCGCGTTTGAATCTTTCACCAATAATGGAATTGAATGGGCTTGGGACTTTGGAGATGGAACAGGGACATCTAATGTTCAAAATCCAGTTTATACTTTTAATTCATTCGGAGCGCATACCGTAAACCTTACTATAACGAATGCTAATGGATGTTCATCATCTATTAGTACCGATGTAATTTTAATTCAGGAAATTCAAGCTCTGATTCCTACTGATACATTGGAAGGATGTACACCATTAGATATTTCTTTGTCGAGTATTTCTACCTCTCCTACAGCTATAAATAGTTGGGAATGGATATTGACAAATAATAGTACTTCTCCTCCCGAAATAGAAACTTCTTCTAGTTCAAATCCAGATTTTACGCTTGTCGATACTGGGTATTATGAAATTAAATTAATAGTAGGCAATAATATTGGTTGCTCGGATACATCCACATATACTCAATTAATTGCGGTAGGGCAACAACCAATTATAGATTTTGAAGCAGATCCCGAAATAAGCTGTGTCGAGACGCCTGTGACTTTTACGGATCAAACCTCAGACAATGCGGACGATTGGATATGGGAATTTGGAGATGGAGGTTTTGGTACGGGTGAAATTACAGAACACGAATATTTAGATACTGGATATTTTGATGTTACGCTTTATGCATATCATCATAGTTGTGAAAATGTATTAACAATAGATAGTTTTGTTCAAATAAATCCTCCTATTGCTACAATGGCAGTAGGAAGATTTTGTGAGACACCCTATTACATCGAATTAATAGATAATTCAGTAGGAGCAGATTCTATCTTTTGGGATTTTGGTATAGATGGAATAGATACAGATACTTCCTCTATGCGAGAGCCTACATTTACTTATCCGCAAACGGGAGATTTTACAATTACTATGACCGTTTTTAATTTTGATACAGGGTGTTCAGATGATCAGACTTTTTTTATTCAGATCAGGGATGTTAATGCAGATTTTAATATTATTCCACCTCTAGAGGGTTGTGTTCCAATGACTGTGCAGTTTGATGAATCAAGTCAAGATGGAAATGTATATGAATGGTCTGCTCCTGGAGGTAGCTTTTCTAATGCTTCTATTCACGAGCCTGACTTAACGTATACGACACCGGGTAAATACACTGATATTCAATTAGTCGTAACGGATCAAAATGGTTGTCAAGATACATTGATTTTTCAAGATACAATTACTGCTAATGGTATTAGTCCTGATTTTACAATTGATCCATCAGAAGGTTGTCGACCATTAACTGTTTCGTTTACAGATCAATCCAGTAGTGTATATGGTAATTTGACTGATTGGGTTTGGAGTTTTAGTGGAGGCGCACCAGTGGAGCATATTCAAAATCCGACTACTGTATTTGAAGAAATTGGTACCTATACTGTACGATTGGCGGTTACTGATGATTGGGGCTGTACAGCGGTACAGTTTATTGCGGATGGTGTAGATGTAACCTATCCTTTAGTTGATTTTTATGCTGATACATTATCTTGTACATCGCTTGAAGTTGATTTTCAGAATACTTCAGTAGGAAAATCTATGACTTATTTATGGGACTTTGGAGATAATCAAACTTCGACAGATGAACATCCGACACATTTGTACCAATTCGAAGGGATATATGATGTATGTTTAACTGCTACGGATGCCAATGGTTGTGATAGTACTTTTTGTAAAAACGATTATATAGTAATAGCTGACCCGATAGCTAACCTAGCTGGAGATTCTGTTTATGCTACTTGTCCTCCTTTAATTGTAAATTTTGATAACCAATCTTTGAATTCGGACCAATATATATGGGACTTCGGAGATAATAGTGGAACGTCAAACTTGGAAAATCCACCTCACGTATATACTCAACCGGGTATTTATGATCTAACTTTGATTGCATCTTTTCAAGGACATTGTGCGGATACTCTATTTATTGATGATTATATAAGTGTCGAAGGACCTGTTGGGAGTTTCACTTTTGATATAGATAGTGCATGTATACCAGCGATTATTACTTTTTATGGAGAATCCGTAGACTTTTATGATTATACCTGGGATTTTGGTAATGGAATAATAGAAACGACTAACAATGTGATGTATGATACAATGGAGTATGAATATGATATGATAGGCCAATTTGTACCTAAATTAATATTGGAAGACCATAATTCCTGTTTAAGAGTATTTGAATCTCCAGATACAATTCGTTTAGAAGAATTGACACTTGATTATGCAGTTACAGATTCTATTATCTGTACAGGAGAAAGTAGTACGACGTTTCTAAATTTAATGAATTCTAGTTTAAACGTGAATTCAATAGAATGGATATTTGATGGAGGGAATCCAGGAACTTCCAATGCATTTGAACCAGTAGTGTCTTATGATACAGCAGGTGTCTTTGATGTAATTTTAATCGCATCAAATGGATTTTGTACAGATACCCTTATCAAGCCTGCTGCCATAAAAGTTGGTGAAACACCGGAAGCCGCTTTTGCGATGAATGACACTTTAGGTTGTCCACCATTTGCGGTTACTTTTAGTGACCTTTCTACTGTTAGCTCAGGATATATAGCAGGATGGGAATGGGATTATGGAGATAACAGTAATAGTTATACTCAAAACCCAACACATGTGTTTGATGAAGAAGGAAGCTTTGATGTTGCTCTTACTGTAACTACTGATATAGGTTGTACAGATGATATTACTAATACAATTGGTGTCTATCCACCTCCTCAAGTACAAGTTCCGGAGCCTTATAATATTTGTATCGGAAATGTTGTAGAGTTAGAAGTAGAATTTTTAACGGATACAACTGGAGTGATATATCATTGGCTTCCTGATCCAACATTGAGTTGTACAAATTGCTTGAGTCCTCAAGTCAATCCGATCGATACTACTGTTTATTATTTTGTAGCTGAAAACTCAATCGGTTGTACGGATACTTCACAAGTTGTAGTTGAAGTTAGACCATTTCCAGCTCCAATTATAGATATGTCTAATGATACAACTATTTGTGCTAATTCGATTATTCAAATTACTGCTGATGGAGGAACGTCTGTCTTCGAATATCAATGGGATGCTTCAAGTCCTGGTTTAAGTTGCTACGATAATTGTTTTAATCCAATTGCATCTCCCGAAGTATCTACAACCTATGTGGTAACCGTAACGAATGAGTATGAATGTGTAACTATAGAAGATGTGCTGGTAGAGGTGATTGATGAATATCAACCTTTTGCTGGAGCAGATAAAACAATATGTGAGGGTAGTAGTACCCAATTAAATATAACATTTGGAAATGATCCTGTATGGATGGTTACAGAAGGTTTGAGTTGTGCTTATTGTCCAGATCCGATTGCTAGTCCAGAGGAGACAACAACTTATCTGGTTGAAGTAACTACGGATATGGGATGTGAGGTAATTGATACTATTGTTATAAATATAATGGAAGAATCGGAAGTTGATGCGGGTACTGATCATGTAATTTGTTTAGGCGAACGTATTGAGTTAGATGCAATTGGAGAAGGACAAATCGTTTGGTCTCCAGCTAATTCTCTTGATGATAACACTATTATTAATCCACTGGCCTCACCGACTACAAGTACTACTTACGTCCTGTCTGTTACAAATGATGAATGTACTATGATAGATTCTGTAAGTATTGGAGTAGCCGAACGGGCAGAGGTATTTGCAGAGAATCAAACTATCTGTTTAGGAGAATCGGTGATGCTGGAAGCTTATGGTGATGCTGAAACTTTTTTATGGTCACCAGCAACTACTTTAAGTGATCCTATGATTGCTAATCCAATCGCTTCACCAACGGAGACTACAACGTATGTTGTCACGGGATCTTTAAGTACTTGTCTTGACGATTCTGCAGAAATTACAGTAGAGGTAATTCCAGGGCCTGAAACACAGTTAACAGAAATTTATGATTTCTTCCCTGAACAAACGGTAGAAGTAGAGGTCAATACAAACGGTAATGGAGCCTATATATATGAATGGTCTCCTATTGATCTCGTAAGCTGTGTTTCTTGTAATAATCCTCAGATTGTTCCAGATTCCACTATGAGTCTATATGTTCGAGTGGTTGATCCGATAACTTCTTGCTGGACTATTGATACTACAATACTTCGACTCAATAATGATTGTCCGACAGATTTAATAGGTGTACCAAATATTTTCACACCTAATAATGATGGTTTTAATGATAAACTAGAATTACATCTTTCACCTGCGATTCAAGAAACAGGTATAGATATGTTTCGAATATTTGATCGTTGGGGTGCTTTAGTTTTTGAAACAAAGAATGCTAATGACGCGTGGGATGGAACATTCAAAGGAAAGAAATTACCTAGTGGTGTGTATGTCTACTATATTGAGGCACCATGCCCTATAGGAGAAGGAAAAATACTTAAAAAAGGAGATATAACCTTATTTAAATAAGAACTCTAAGCAAGAACTTTTAGTATGCTTCTTTAGTTGTTGAGCCTTCAGGTATGTTTGCCTGGAGGTTCATTTGTTTTATAGCAAATATTTTACAATAACAATTGTAAAATATTTTTATATGTAAAAAATATTAATTAGTTTTACGGATAGAGTATATGATACTTAATATCTTTATTAATATATCTTTAGGCAAATCCCCAAAACCATGTAATGAAGTTTATTGATTCTTTTCCACTCAGATTTCTTCCATGAACGTTTATATGAAGGGATAGTTTTGTACATTCTATCCAAAGCTAATACACTAAAGTATACACGTATACTACTATACTGACCGAAATGACTTAGGAGAACCCCAAACCACTTCGCGTCAGGTATACAATATTTTGCGAAACTGAATCTTAGGATATAATTTTTTTCCAAACAAATAATAATTCGTAAAATGCGGTTATTGAAGCTAATACTTAGTTTACTAAGTGGAGCGACCTTTTTATGCCCTGTTTTTGCACAAGTTTCTGCAGATTTTACTTCTTCTACAAATTCGGGTTGTGGCTCTTTACAAGTTTCGTTTACTGATATATCTTTCTCGACGACAGGAAATATAGTAAGTTGGGATTGGGATCTTGGAGGTGTTGGGTCCGTGAATCAAAACCCTGGGCGTATCTTTGGTGTTCCTGGAAATTATACGATTTGCCTTACCGTGACAGATAATAATGGCAACTCTGATACGGAATGTAAAGAGAACTTCATTACTGTTTTTAATTTACCCAATCCTCAATTTTCATCTGATACCCAAATCGCTTGTATACCAGCTGAAGTTAGTTTTATTGACGAGTCGACTTCAATAGATGGCAATATTGTTGAGTGGGTTTGGGGACTTGGTGGAGTCTCTGGAGTGGTTATTGATAATGGAAGCAATCCAATTGTTTCGAATGTCTATGAAAATCCAGATACGTTTACCATAAGCTTGACAGTCATAGATGATAATGGTTGTATAAATTCTCTTACAGAAACGGATTATTTGACTGTTTTCGATTATCCTAATATTGATATCTCTTTGAGTGATACATTTAGTTGTACACCACCCCTTATCATTTCAGCGACCAATAATAATATAGAACCCAATGTAAATTATTATTGGGATGTTGGAAATGGGTTTCCTATCTATGAAGGCAATACGCCTCCTACTATATTTTACTCGGATGAAGGTATTTATTCTTTTACCGTAATTGCTGAAAATATACTTACAGGTTGCTCGGATACCTTGGTTTTAGAGGATATAATTAATGTTGGCGATGCAGTTGATTTTAGTTATTCTATTCAAGAAGGTTGTGAAGATTTGTCGATTGCATTTTTCAATAATTCTGTTTCTTGGGCAACAGATATCTCATGGGATTTTGGAGATGGGAATTTTTCTGAGGAACATTCACCAAATCATATTTATACTGAACCGGGCTGTTATTTTGTGACCTTGACTAGTTTAGTAGGGGATTGTGTCGACAGTCATACCATTGAGACCTGTATTGAGGTATGGCCAAGACCAGATATCAACTTTACAAATGATAATCCTATAGGTTGTACAATTCCTCATGAAGTGAGTTTTGAAGCATTTTCAAATACTCAGGTTTCTTATTCCTGGAGTTTTGGAGATGGAGCATCAAGCGAAATTCCTAATCCCACGCATACCTATTCAACATTTGGATTATTTCCTATACTTCTTGAAGTAACAGATATGAATGGCTGTACGAATAGTTTTTTAGATACAATCGAAATACAGCCATTGATTGCTCAAATGGATTTTGGATTTTTATCTGGCTGTAGCCCTGTGGAATTTACAATAGAAGATAACTCAAGCTCTATAAGTCCAATTGATTCGTGGTACTGGATAGTAGATACTTCTTTTTCTAATCCTAGTTTTCCTTTATTCACTTCTACAGCTCAAATGCCTTCATTTAGTATTGTCGATACGGGGTGGTATGACATTAGTTTGATTGTTACAAATACCTTAGGTTGTATAGATACTATTGTAAATCCAACAAGCATTAATGTTGGGATTCCATCAATAGTCGATTTTTCGGCTAGCCCATTAATTGTTTGTGTAGATGAACCGATCCAGTTTATGGATTTGAGTGAGGGGGCAGGAGAATCGTGGTATTGGGATTTTGGAGATGGGACTTTTTCTAGCGAACAAAACCCGATACATGCATACACGAATGCCCCGGACACTTTTGATGTTACGCTTTCAGTTATCCATAATGGCTGTGAAAGTACTTTTGTCATAGAGGATTATATTGTTACTGTATTACCTTTGGCTTCTTTTTCATTAGAACGAGATTGCGCAGAACCTTATGTCATTTCTTTTATAGATAACTCAGTTGGTGCAGATTCGATTATTTGGGATTTTGGATATGAGGGAACTACAGATACCAGTACATTATTAAATCCTGTGGTTACTTATCCCGATGTGGGTTGTTATACTGCAACTCAAATAGTGTTTAATTTTACAACGAACTGTATAGATAGTGCACTACTTGATTTTTGCATAACTGAGCCAGTTGCCGATTTTACTTTATCGCCTTTGTCTGGATGTAGTCCATTGAATGTAGAAGTTTCGAATAATTCTGAATTTGATATAGCTTGGCATTGGACTGCTCCTGGAGCTATTTTTTCAAATAATGGTTTTGAATCGCCCACTATTACTTATGCTGACCCAGGTTTGTATAGCGATGTTCAATTGATCATTACAGATATGAATAATTGTCAGGATACACTTATTTTTACGGATACAATATTTGTAGATGGCGTAACGGTTGATTTTGAGAGTCTACCATCTGGAGGATGTGCTCCTTTGTCTGTTTTGTTTTTTGATAACTCATCAAGTTTTCTCAGTTCGATTCAATCATGGGATTGGGAAATCGGAAATGGCTTAGCAAGTTCAACAGAAATGAATACTGGATACCTCTTCAATTTTCCGGGCAGCTATCCAGTTTCTTTAAGGGTTACTAATGAATGGGGGTGTGAATCAACTTTGAATGTACCTGATGCTATAAATGTTTCTACAATAAGTGCATCGTTTTCTGCCGATACGATTAGTTGTCCATTAGATTCTATACCATTTGAAAATTTATCCATTGGAGAAAATCTCACTTATAATTGGGATTTTGGTGATGGAAATAATTCAAATGAAGAAAACCCAATTCATCAATTTGAAAATGAAGGAGACTATAATGTTTGTTTGCGCATCAATGATTTTGCAGGGTGCATTCAAGAGTTTTGCCAATCAATAAACATTGTTACGCCAGTCGCTGATTTTATGGTTGATACCACCTATGCAAATTGTCCTCCTCTATTAGTTAGTTTTCAAAATGGATCGCAGAATAATCTGTATAATGAGTGGACGTTTGGAGATAATAGTGGTCTGTCTGATCTTGAAAACCCCCAACATATATATACCATACCTGGCAGCTACGATGTCCAATTAGTAGCAAGTATTAATGAAAGTTGTACAGACACTTTATTGATTCCTGATTTAATTCAGGTAGAAGGACCAGTAGGTGGTTTTTTCTTTTTTAATGATACAGCTTGTATTTCAGATCCAGTAACATTCATAGGTAATTCATTAGATAGTTTTACATATATCTGGGATTATGGAGATGGCACTTTAGATACTACTTTTAATGTGACAAATGATACCGTTTTTTATGCTTTTCAGGAAGCAGGAATCTATATTCCATCTTTGACTTTGATTAATTCAGAGAATTGCTTTCGAACCATTGTATCTCCAGACACGATTTTCATCGGATTATTAGACATTAACTTTGCAGCATCTGATACGGCACTTTGTGATGGTGAAACAGCGGTACAATTTATAAATCTAATCAATTCTAGTGCACCAATAACAGATTTGATTTGGTCTTTTGAAAATGGTTCGCCACAAATAAGCAATGATTTAGAACCATTAGTTACTTTCGCTGGTAGTGGAAACCATGATGTCACTTTGATAGCGGAAAATGCTTATTGTCGGGATACCTTAATTAAGGAAGATTATATTGGTGTTGGTGCTTCCCCATTAGCAGCATTTTCGGCTTCCTCTTTTTCAGGCTGTGTGCCATTTCATGTTGATTTTTTTGATCAATCGACTCCATCTAATGGGCTGATAACGAATTGGTCATGGGACTTTGGCGGATTAGGTAATTCATCAGCACAAAATCCATCTTTCGTTTTTAATACTACAGGAATTATAGAAATAAGTCTTTTAGTGACAACAGAATTTGGCTGCATAGATACCCTTGCTTATGATATCACTATTCATGGACCTGCTGAACCGATATTTTCTTTATCTGAACCTGAAATTTGTATTGGCGATAATGTTCAAATAGGAGTGACTTTGCCAATAGACACAACTGGACTTACCTATTATTGGGAGGCAGATCCGACATTGACATGTTTGGATTGTTTGAATCCATTTGCAAATCCAATAAGTACGACTTCTTATTTCTTTATTAGTACAACTAATCAGGGCTGTGTAGATACAAGTGAAGTAATCGTCGAAGTATTGCCTTATGCTATTCCTGATATTTCCTTGACTGCGGATACTTTTTTATGTATAAACGAGTCTGTTCAACTCAATGCTTTTGCGGGCGCTACGGATATTTTCGAATGGGATCAAAATGCGAGCGGCCTTAGTTGTTACCTCAATTGTATGGATCCGATAGCCAGTCCATCTGAATCTACTTTGTATACCCTTACCGTTACAAACGCCTTTGGTTGTGATGCGGTGGATTCTGTATTAGTAGATGTCGTGGATCAAAACATACCATTTGCCGGAGTGGATAGAACTATTTGTGAAGGAGATTCAGTACAATTAAACTTACTTTTCGATGGAATACCTATTTGGTTGAATAGTAGTAGTTTGACATGTGCTGATTGTATTGATCCTTTAGCTTTTCCGCTAACAACGACTTCTTATATTGTTCAAAATACTACCGCTGATTTTGGCTGTTTTGTTATGGATACAATAATAGTTAATGTATTTCACCCGGATGATCTAGATGCTGGCGATGATTTTCAAATATGCTTAGGAGAAAGTGTTCTACTTAATGCCTCCACAAATAGCACAGGAACGGTCATATGGACACCTTCAATGGGTTTAGATAATCATTTGATTCTAAATCCTATTAGTTCTCCTATGGATACCACTTTATATATTTTGATGGTGGAGGAGGATCTATGTACGCTGATAGATTCAACAGAAATTATTGTTCAATATCTAACTGAAGTTGAAAGTTTCGACTATTATATTTGTCAGGGAGATACGGTTCAGATTAATTATATAGGTGAAGCAGATAACATAGAATGGACACCAAGTGAGACCTTATCTGACGGATTTGAAAACAGCCCGCTTGCTTTTCCTTCCGAAACGACTCAATATACTTTGACTGCAAATTTATCTACTTGCGAAGGAGATACAGCGATTGCAACAGTATTCGTTAGTCAAGGTCCAGAATTGCTCATGCCTATGGCTTACGATAAATTTCCAGGTATTGATGTGCAGATTGAATTAGAAGTGCTTTCTGGAAGTGGAAATTATTCATACGAATGGTTGCGTTTTGATGGTCTGTCTTGTAATGATTGCCCTAATCCAGTATTATCAATTGATACCAGTGGTTATTATACGGTAGTCGTATATGATGAATCAAATGATTGTTCGACTGAGCAGCGTGTATTTATAAACTTATTGCGAAGATGCAATCCTGACTTAATAAGTGTTCCAAACCTATTCACGCCTAATGATGATGGGCTTAATGATAAAACAGAAATCCTAAGTGCTGCAATTCCTGAAATATACATCTTTAGAATCTATAACCGTTGGGGAGCTTTACTATTCGAAACTAGGGATATCTATGAAGGATGGGATGGTCGATTCAGAAATAATCCAATGCCTTCTGGTGCTTATGTATATTATTTGGAAGCGCCCTGCCCGATAGATGGGACTACTTTACTGAAGAAAGGAAGTATTACTTTGCTGAGATAGGCATTCAAAAAGCGAATGATGCATTCATCGGGTATATAAAAAGTCCAGTTTTAGGCCCGGGATTTTTTTTACTGCATCAATTTCTTCTATCCTTATTCCTGAAATAGAGGAGCGCAATTGTCGAAGCGTCATCGTGGTTTCACTTTGTCGGATTGCAAAATCAATATATGCCGTTTCTGTGAATTCTTGAACCACGACATCCAAGTTTAATTTTTTAACAGCATTCATTACATTGCTCATCAATGCATAATCAAAAGATATTTTATAGACATCTTCGATCGTTTTTTCAATAATTGTAGCTTGTTCAAAAGCATCAATAGTCGCTTGTTTATAGGCATTGATTAATCCTGATGTACCTAGTTTTGTTCCACCAAAATATCGAACTACTACGACAAAAACGTTGCGAAGACTATAACTATCTATTTGACTTAGGATAGGACGACCAGCAGTACCAGAAGGCTCTCCATCATCATTGGTTCTAAAATTATTATTGTCCATTCCAATACGAAATGCAAAACAATGATGCCGGGCTTTAAAATGTTCTTTCTTGACCGTATTCAAATGTGTTTGCCATTCCTGTTCAGTATAAGCAGGATAAGCGTATGCAATGAATTTGCTTCCGCGATCTTTGAACGCTCCGATGCTCTTCCCTTGTAATGTTTTGTAATGATCAATCATGAACCAGCATATGCTATTAGTATAATCGAAACCATAGATAATACGATTCCCAGGATATTAAGTTTAGAATATTTTTCCTTAAAAATAATAAAGCCTCCAATAATTGCCGATAAACCAATAATGGCTACATTGTTTATTGGAAAAACGACAGAACCTTCCCATCCAGCTCCTAAAGCTTTTAATAGGAAATAGATAGAAAAGTAATTTGGAATGCCAAGCAAGATACCACCGATTACGTTCCGCCAGCTAAAGGTCAATCGACCCATTATCAAACCAATAATGGCTACAATCAAACCTATCGTACCTGCTAAAAGAAAAATAGTAGACACAAAAGCAGGATCACCACTGGTTCCATTGACAAGAATCGTTTGCTCTACATATTGTAAAACAATCTCAATGATGGCCTGAAAGAGCATAACTAGAATAGGAAAAAGCCAAAAAATCTTCTTTATCTTCTTTTGATTGAATACACTTTGTTCATGAGGAAGGTTTGTCAAAACGATAGCTATAATAGCGACTACAATTCCAAGTATTTTTGAAAAATTGACTAATTCATTATAGGCGATAATTGCAAATAATACAGATATGACCATTGACATTTTGGACATGATCGTTGTAATCGTAATCCCAAATTTTTGAAAAGTATAACCAATTATTGTAAAACCGGTTATAAAAAAAATAGAGATGCCCGCAGCATATGGAAACCAATCTAAAGTCTGAAACCCTTCCTTAATCGGAAATTCACCAACAAAGACCCAAGCTGTCAATACACAAGTGATATAGTTGACTACAACTGCTTGAAATGGGTTAACCTTGTACTTCTCAAACCAAGTCATAATGAATCCCAGTAGTGTAGAGGAAAGTATAGAGAGTATTAAATATATCATTGTCTTTTATGGTTGGATGGTAAAGGTAATAAATATGAAGGTTTTCTTGTGATTGTCATCGTTAACAAATGTTGGATTCCTGTTAACATCTATTTTCATATTATATTTAAATCTTTGTATGGTAAATAAATGGAGAAGAATATAAACAACATAATTATAGCATTACATAATATTCTCCAACATGCTCTTATTAAAGCTAGAAGCAATTTTATATCTTTGCGCAAAAAATAGTGGAAAAAACACTTAAACAATACGATCAGCAAATTGCACGATGCAGGGATGTTTTTATTAAAAAGACAAAAGATTATGGCACGGCATGGAGAATATTAAGGTCTTCAAGTCTGACAGATCAGTTATTTATAAAAGCGAGCCGAATCAGAAGCTTAGAAGAATTAAAGGAACATAAAGTGAATGAAGGGATCGAACCAGAATATATTGGATTAGTAAATTACAGTATAATGGCTTTGATTCAATTAGAGTTAAGTGGTGAAAAGGAAATGGAATTGGCTTCAGAACTTGCAATTTCTTTATACAATAAATACGTGAATCTGACTAGAGAATTAATGATTGCAAAAAATCATGATTATGGAGAAGCGTGGAGAGATATGCGAGTAAGCTCACTTACAGATTTGATCTTGATGAAATTATTGCGGGTCAAACAGATAGAAGACAATGAAGGTAAAACTTTAATTTCTGAAGGCTTGGATGCTAATTATCAGGATATTATCAATTATGCTTTATTCGCACTCATTAAACTGGAAGAACAAAAAGGAGATGTTTAATTATATAAGGTAAGCAATATAACCGATGTAAGCATATCCGCTCTTTAGAAAAATATATAAAATAAAATTAAACTAATATGATAACGGCTTTATATCTATTACTGATCAGCAATAAGATGACTATTATGAGTTTGATAACTTGTATTGGTCTGGATGCACTCTTGCTCACCTTTCTAGTTGGCTTTTTCAAAAAGCAGAAGTCATGGCTCATGACCTATCTGCAAAATTTTTGTGGGGCTTTATTCCTTTTTTCAGGAGCAGTAAAAGCAATTGATCCATTAGGGACGGCCTATAAGATGGAACAGTACTTCGCAGAATTCTCCTCCACTTTTGGAGAAACCTGGATGTCTTTTATAGCGCCTTTATTTCCATGGCTGTCTAGCTATTCGACAGGGTTTTCCGTTTTCATGATCGTTTTAGAAATGGTGCTTGGTCTGATGTTGATCATAGGTATGCGTTCCTTCTTGACGAGTTGGCTATTTCTACTGATTGTTGGATTCTTTACCTTCTTGACCGGATTTACCTTTTTGACCGGATATGTGCCAAGTGGTGTCAATTTTTTTGAATTTGGTAGTTGGGGGGAATATGTAGAAACAAATATGCGGGTTACAGACTGCGGTTGTTTTGGTGACTTTTTAAAACTTAAACCAAAAATTTCCTTCTTAAAAGACTTAGTCCTTTTAGCACCAGCTATATATTTTGTCTTTAGACATAAAGACATGCACCAATTATTCACTAAAAAAATTAGAAGTATATTAATAGGCGTGACGACTGTTGCTACTTTAGTCTATTGTATAAGTAATTTTAGCTGGGATATTCCTGGTATTGATTTTCGTCCATTCAATGTAGGTAAAGATGTAAGAGCTACAAAACAAGCAGAAGAAGATGCTGCAGTTGGAGTAAAAGTATTGGCCTATAACTTAACGAACAAAGAAACAGGCGAAACAGTCAATTTGGATTATGATACCTTCTTAAAAGAATTTAAAAATTATCCCAAAGAGGCTTGGGAATATGAGCAAGTAAAATCTGAACCGACACTGGAAGCAACTAAAATTAGCGATTTTGATTTTAGTGATTCAGATGGGAACAATATGACTGAAACGATTTTGAATGATCCAAATTACCATTTTATGATCGTCTGTCATAAACTATACTATGATGGAGAATTTACTAAAAATGTCACCTATCAGGATACTTTATATGCCGTAGATACGGTAACTATGGAAGGTGTTACAGATCCAGTATTGGTAAGAAAAATTGATCAGGTTGTTCCGAGAGAAGAGCAAGAAGCTACTTATGTTTGGGGGCAAGAATATTTAAAACCTTGGGCAAAAGTTAATGCCTTCCTAGAAAAAGCAGAAAAAAAAGGCTATAATGTATATGCTTTAGCAGGAGGAGCTTCTACGGCTATGATCGATGATTTTAGACATCAGACTCAATCTGCTTATCCATTTTATGAAGCGGATGATATCCTACTTAAAACAATCGTTCGTTCCAATCCCGGGATTGTATTGTGGAAGGATGGTAAAATAATTATGAAGTGGCATCACAAACAATTGCCAGAATATGAGAAAGTAGAGGCGGCGTTTTTGAAATAGGAAATATCGACTGATATTTGAATAAACATACACATGAGAAAACATTTCTTTTTTATCCTGGTTTTTACATTCTGCTTTATTATAAATGGTCTTACGCAGAATTATAAAAAACTAGAAAAAGCAGATTCTCTAGCGAAAGTTGGCGAATATAGTGCATCTATTAATCTAATTAATGGTGTACTCAATACCAATCCAAGAAATTTTTTAAAAGCTCAGGCTTATTATCAACTGAGTGATGTGTATTTGCAACAATATAATCTTAAAAAAGCTTATGATTTTAATAAACGATCATTAACGCTAAGAGACCTATTGCACTACGAATTTATTGCGGATAATCATATGCGCTTTGGTGCCATAGAATTACTCCAAAATAATTTAGAGAAAGCGCTGGAATATTTTTTGGATGCTCAAGATTTGCCTCATCAGGATTTGCAATTTAGTGGCGTATTGGATACTTATTTAGGTGATACTTATCAACGATTAGGGCAACCAGATCTAGCTTTGGAGTATTTTCAAAATGCCTTGGAAATACTAGAATGGGAGCTGGGAGAAGATCATCCGGACGTTTCACTTGCTCATTTTAATCTAGGTAATTTCTATACAACTTCAGGAGAATTTTCAAAAGCGACCAGCCATCTTGAAAAATCCATTGCGATTGAATTGAAACTTAGAGGCGATGGAGATAAAGCCAATACAAGATTGGCTCAGGCTTATAATGCATTGGGTATGATCGCTTATAAGGATAAATTGGATACGACAAGAGCACTCTCCAACTTTAAACAATCCCTTCAATATAGTAAAGGACACCAGCGGATAGCTGCCAGATCAAACCTGAATATAGCTCAGATGCTATACCTCAAAAAGGAAGGACAAAAAGCCTTAAAAGAGATAGATATTGCATTTAAGCATCTTTATTCTGGTGATGCAACTGATCCTAGGTATTTTATTCCACTAATTATTGATAAAGAGCTGTATACGAAAGGTTTACATCTTAAGACTAAAATTATACTAGAAGCGATTACTGAAGACGATGATAAAAGAAATTTGACGAGAGCTTTTGAAACCAGCTCTTTGGCGCTTCGTGTTTATGAAGCTCGACTTTTGGACTTTTATAAAGGGGAAAACCAATTTGAGTTGATACCGCAGTCCATGGATATCTACGAGCAGTCCATTTATACTGCATTAAAATTATATGGAATAACTTCAGATGCTAAGTATTTTTTAGAAGCACTTAAATCTTCTGAACGAAGTAAAGCAGCTATTTTAAAAAATCAAATGCATGCGTTTTATGATGACTTTGACAAAGGATTGTCGTTTGATATAAACGAAGAAGAAGAGCGTATACAAACTCAATTAGCTTTTTTCGAATCGGACTTCGCTGAAAGGTATGATGAAGAAAAGTATAGAACAGAAACTTTAAATCTCCATCGAGATTATAAAAATCTTTTAAAGAAAATCAAACAGGCAGGACCTCAATATTATAATTTGAGGCACAGGTTTCCCAAAATATCTATAGAAGAAATACAGAAGAATCTCAATGAGGACGAAGTGCTATTATCTTATTACATGGGTAAGGATTTCTACTACATATTTGGGATAAGTAAAGAAGGGACTAAGGCATTTATGAGTGATCAAAACTCCTTTATTCAAAGAGATAGTTCTAATGCTGTACTTGATTTTATTGCACAATCTAAGATGGGGGATCAGTTTGTAGATACTAATCGTACTTTATATAAAAAATTGATTGAGCCAATTAATGATGTGATAAAAGATAAGAAAGAATTGATCATTGTTCCGCATAGCGATTTTCATTTCTTGAATTTCGAAACGTTCCTAAAGGAGCAGCCTAAAAAGAAAAAGAAGTATAAGAAATATAAATATTTGATCAAAGATTATGCGATTACCTATCAATCCTCAATAGATTTTTTACTAAGCCAGGACAAGGCGAGTACGATCGTTTTAAATTCTATTGCTGCTTGGGCACCAGTCTTTGATAAAACAAATGATTTAGCTTTTGCATTCAATTTGGAGCATTTATTTTTAGATACAATGTCTAATGACAGTTCTAGTTTAAATCTATTGGCTTCGGATCATTCAACTTTCAGACGACTTGAATCCACTGAGCAAGAAATGTCCTCTATCGTCAATCTTTATACCGATAAGAAGTATAAAGGAGATAAGTACCAAAAGGGTAGATCTACTGAAGAAGTGTTCAAATTAGAGGCTGCTAAGTATAAACATCTGCATATTGCCTCATATAGTTTTGTCAATCCTTCAAATCTAGGCTTATCAGGAATTGCTTTCTTGCCTTCAGATGATGAAGATGGGATACTTTATGCTAATGAAATATTGAATATGTCCTTTCGAAATACAAGCTTATTGGTTTTGAGAAATGGGCATACTGTAGGAAGTCTGAAAAAAGGAGAAGCCTTAAGCTTCTTAAATAATGCTTTTCATTTTGCGGGTATAGATACTGTGCTTTCTAGTCGTTGGGAAATTTCGGATGATGTCCGTTCTCAAATGATGGCATATTTTTATGAAAAGATGTTAAGCGGTGCTGGATATTCTAAAGCCTTGCAATATGCAAAACTAAAAATGCTTAAGAAAAATAAAACAGCAAACCCGAATCTTTGGGCAGGATTTATGCTTAGCGGATTAAATTAGGGGTTAATCTTAAAAAACTGATTTCGCAGCTCTCAGCGAAAGTCTTTACTCATTCATAAATTCTGCTTCCCAAGGTTTTTCAATCTTTTCTTGTATAATACCATATGACTATTACAGAAAGGATTATCCAAACACCAACTATTATGTGATAAATTCCAGTTTTTTTAAATTCCTTTTTTACGTATGCCATTATTTAAAAATTTATTTATGAACAACTTCTATGAATAATTCCATTTCATTCGAATGCTCATAGATATTAGCCATAAAACCTTAGAACCTGTCCAAAGTGAATAAAATTTAATAGGCTATAAAAATTTGACATTCAATCTGTCCTCTAATCTAATCTTTGCTTCGTTATCAATTAAACAACTTCACTTTAATAAATTAAAAATTAAAATTATGGAATTTAATTTATCTTCAATCAATTGGTATGCTGTTATTGCATGTGTTGTATTTGGACAGGCATTTCTCTCTCTATGGTTTATTGCTTTATTTGGAACTCCGTGGGCAAAAGAATACGGTGTCGCAGATAAAAAACAGCATACAAAAGAAATACCGGGATATACCTATGCTATTCAAGCTCTTTCAACATTTTTGCTAATCATAGGTATAGCTGTTATTCAGGGTGCTTTATCTATAGACACATTTCAGGAAGGACTTATATTTGGACTTTGGGTAGTCTTGTGTTTCAGTTGGGCAACAGCGCTACCTGGGTATATCTTTTTGAAACGTTGGAATGCCTTTTTCATTGCGATGGGTAGTCAAGCGGTGTTGACTATTATTGTATCAATCATCCTAGCTCTTTGGCAGTGAATTTTGATGAGGAAGAGAATATAGCACGTTAAAGAAATCAAACCTGAATGCTATTCATAACCTTTTGCAATAATACCTTCTGCTGGTTTTCCTTGAGGGGTGAAATCTAGATTATTTTTTCCACTTGTTTTAACATAATCGCTCCTCATTTGCCAGATGTGAACACCTGCAAACCACTTTTTTTTCCAAACGGTATTAAAAAAAGCTTGGTAACAATTGGCTTGTGTTTCAGTTGAAAAGGCTTTGTTCTGATTAGAACCATGTTCAATCCATTGCCAAGGTTCGATGGCACTATCGGCTGTGCTTTTATACCCCATTTCTGTGAAAAGTATTTTTCGATTGTATTTTTTATGAATGGATTCTAAGGCTGGGAAGTACTTCTTCCAGCCTTTTGAAATTTGTTCTACACTAGGGTATTCATTTTTTACTAAAGGAAAATAAGCTTGAACACCAATATAATCTAATTTGTCCCAAAAAGTTATTTGCTCATATTCATCATACCAATTGGCTGCGTAGGTTATCTTTCCAGAATAAATATTTCGAATTTCTTTAATGAGATCTATCCAATAGTCAGGCTTTCCAACTGTGAGTCTTGAAAACTCGGTACCGATACAAAACATTTCGGCATTGGCTTGTTCTGCTACTTTTGCATAGCGTAAAATAAAGTTGCGATAAGTTTTTTGCCACAATTCCCAATTCTCTTCATTTGTTGGAAAAATATCTGAACGCCATTTTCCATTAGTAGGGTGGTCTATCCAGAGATGAGGTTTAAAAAATACTTTGAAACCAGCGGCACGTACTGCTTCTATCTTATTCTTCCAATGAATATTATGTTGGAGCATATACAAGCTATCGCCATTATGGTGTGTTACATCTGGACTATCATAATCATCTTGAAAACCCCAGGAAACCATAGTGATCCACTCCAAATTATTTTGAACCAAAGGCTGAAAATTCGTTGTGTCCACTATACCAAAAACATGAGCGCCCCTTTGTTTGTCATCGACTGCGATAAAATTTTGTGTACTTTTTTCTTTTACTGAATTGAATGGGGAGTCAAAAACTTCATTGACCCTGTGCCATTGAGAAAGAATAAGAACAAAGAATAATAATCCAAAAGGCAAGATGATTGAAAATGGAGAACGAAGGATATGATCATTTTTCATTTTGGATAAATTATGACAATAAAACTGCTCAAGTTAGATCAAAAGTTATGATAAGTGTACAATTTTAGATTCGTTTAACACCTCAATAACAATAAGTGCGGTAGGAAAAGTATTCCATATTTTTTAAGTTTAGTCATCGAAGATAAGAATTTTGCTGTAATCAATGATAAGTATATCAAGGCTGGTATAGACTTACTAAGATGATTGAGTATCATTCATTTTGAGGGATAAAAACTATGCACTTGGAGTCTAAGGAATAGTTTCGACGTTTATATTGCATATCATTCTTCGTCATTATTTGGTTTAATTTAATTTTCCTAATTTAGGCAAAGATTGATCATTCTATTTTTGTTAAAACATAAATCTGAAGTCTATGAAGAAGTCATTAACTATCCTGTTTCCCATTCTTTTAACTTTTTTGATTGCAAGCATTTTTATAGTAAATAATAAAAAAGAAGCGCTCAAGGCTGATACAACTGAAAAAATATCAGGTGCCTATGAAGCCCTCAATTTATTCGGTATGTCTCGTGCTTATCCCAATTTAGAAATCCCAGCTCAGGCCCATTTCGCAGCCTGGGAATCGCTTAGAAATGAGGGGGCTACGAGCAGAGAAGAAGAAACTCCGCCTTGGGAAACCATGGGGCCGAAAAATCATGGAGGGCGAACATTAGAGATTGCCTTTAATCCACAAAACTTAAATACCATGTATATCGGATCAGCCAGTGGAGGTCTTTGGCGGTCCTATACGCAAGGCCTTGGTCCGGCTGCCTGGGAATATGTTTCTACAGGGTTTCCCGTACTTGGCGTTTCTTCCATTGCTTTTGCTCCACAAGACTCCATGACGATGTATATTGGGACAGGTGAGGTTTATAATGTCGCAGCTTCTGGGACAGGTGCTGCCTACCGTTCTACGCGTGGTAGCTATGGAATGGGAATCCTTAAATCCGAGGATGGTGGCCAAAGCTGGGAAAAGAGCCTTGATTGGACTTATAATCAAAGCCAGGGAATCTGGGATATCAAAGTGGCTGCCGAAAACCCTAATAAAGTAGTAGCGGCTACAACGGACGGCGTTTATCAGAGTTTAGATGGAGGCGATTCCTGGACACAAATCCATGATGTTGTTATGGCCAATAGTATTCTTATCCATCCAGATGATGATAATACAATGATTGTCGGTTGTGGTAATCAATCTTCCGCAGGTTTTGGTATTTATAAAACGATTGACAATGGACTCAGTTGGACAAAAATTATTTCTGACTTACCGCAGACCTTCAATGGAAAGATTCAGTTAGAAATGGCTCCTTCGAATCCTGATATCCTCTATGCCAGTATTGGAAATGGATTGAGTGGAGCGACAGGAGCTACCTGGCTTTGCCGTTCGGAAGATTTTGGCACGACATGGACTTTGCAAAGCACCCTCGATTATTCAATCTGGCAAGGCTGGTTTGCCCATGATGTAGCAATCAGTCCTAATGATCCTGATCACATAATATGTGTTGGTATTGAAGTGTGGCGATCTACAAATGGGGGAGTGATACTACAAGATATTTCTTCTGGCGGACTAGGGTTTGATACACCACCACTTGAAGGGCCTGATGGCGGCTCTAATTTTGTACACTCAGATTGCCATGATGTCATTTATCATCCTTCTGATCCTAATAAACTCTGGATTGCCAGCGATGGAGGGATTCACCATTCCGATGATAATGGAGATACATACGCATCTCGTAATGGCGGCTATCAATCTGTTCAGTTCTATAATGGCTTTTCCAATTCTAATCAGGATTCTATCTTTTGTATTGGTGGCCTTCAGGATAATGGAACAATTCACTGGGAAGGCGGTGTCATTTGGACAAGGGTATTTGGAGGTGATGGAAGCTGGACGGCCATCAATCCAGCAGATGATGATATCGTATATGTTTCCTGGCAAAATCTGAATATTCAAAAATCAACCAATCATGCACAAAGTTTCAATAGTGCTGTTCCACCCAGCGATAATGAAAATACCATGTTTATAGCGCCTTATGTAATTGCAAGTGATAATCCGGAAATTTTATATTCAGGAAGATCAAGGGTATATAAAACGACTAATGGGACAGATACCTGGCAAGCTACAAATAATGGAAATATGCTAGATGGCAATCCAATATTAAGCATGGCTATATCTCCTGAAAATTCGAATGTAGTGTATGCAGCTACTGGTCCGACAAGTCTATTTGGAGGAACTCGAGGCCATGTTTTTGTTACGCTTAATGGTGGGGATTCTTGGACGGACATTACTCAAGACCTTCCGGATAGGTTTCCTATGGACATGACCGTTGATCCTACAAATGAATCTATTGCTTACATTACTATGTCCGGTTTTGGAACCGGACATGTTTTCAAAACAGAAGATTATGGAGCTACCTGGGAAGATATTAGTTTAGACTTACCAGATGTTCCGACCAATGCAGTTATTATAGATCCCTTATTTCCGGATAATATCTATATAGGAAATGACCTTGGGGTCTTCGCATCTGTGGATGGTGGATTGAACTGGGAAACCTACCATGAAGGTTTATTTGATGCAGTAATGGTATTTGATTTAAAAATATCGCCTACAAATAGAAAACTCCGTGCAGCTACTCATGGAAATGGCGTTTTTCAAAGAGACCTGCTGGAAGACGTTGAGAATGTTGGCACACAAAATCCATTGGCCGAAGATTTAAAATTTAAAGTCTTTCCAAACCCTGTAAAAAACTTTGCGACTGTTCAATATCAGTTGAAGGAGTCTGGGAAAGTAATTGCTCAATTGCTTGACTTACAGGGAAGACTTGTCCAAAATCTTTTGAACGAACAACAGAACGCTGGGAGTCAGGAAATGTATCTAAATGCTGAGAACTTGAGTTCGGGGAATTATTATTTGCAATTGATCACTGAGCAAGGAAGGCTTGCAGAGAAGATTGTGGTTGTAAAATAAGAACCTGTTCTTTATAACATATGCAGACATGAGTCATCCCTTATTTTTATTTGACGCTGAAAGACGCTGATTTATTATGATAAAACACTGTCTTTCAGCGTCAGAAATCACGGTTTATAGATTTTTAAAAAATCGAGATGATTCATGTTATATACATTGCAAGTAAACATTCTATTTCAAATAATCTCTTATACCATAACTAGCTAATACGCCTTCGCCTGTTGCAGCGGCAACTTGAGCAATGGCCCCTTCCCTGCAATCACCAGCGGCAAATATTCCTTCTTGAGAGGTTTGGCCCAAGCCAGTAGTTTTGATAAAACCCCTTTCATTTAATTCAACCAATTTTTCAAAATGACTAGTATTAGGAATGAGCCCTATAAATATAAAAACCCCATCTGCTTTTAATAACTCCTGCTCTTTTGTGGCATTATCTTCAATTTTTAAGCCTTCAAATATCCCCTCAGCATTGGCTACAAATTCTAAAGAAGTTTTATTCAAATAAGTAGAAATATTTTTAATAGATTCTAATTTTTCAGTGTAAGTTTCTGTTGCAGTAAATTCAGGTAGAATATGAACGATTTTAACGCTTTTACAAAAACCAGCGAGAAAAATTCCTTCTTCTAAGGCAGAGTTGCCTCCGCCAATTACGATAATATCTCGTCCTCTGTAAAAAGCACCATCACAGGTTGCACAAAAATGTACCCCTGAGCCAATCAATTCGTCCTCTCCGGAAATACCCAATTTGCGATAAGTCGAGCCAGTTGATAGCACTACTGATTTACCTTTATAACTTTTTGTTGAAGTTTTAATTTCAAATAATTCTTTATCTCTTTCAATGGAAAGTACATCTTCTCCTGTTTTAATTGTCGCTCCATAAGTTCGAGCTTGCTCTTCCATTTTATCCATTAGATTAGGCCCTGAAATAGATGTGAAGCCAGGATAATTTTCAATTTTTTCTGTTAAAAAGGCATTACCTCCAATCGTTTTCTTTTCCAGTATAAGCGTATTAAATCTATCCCTTTGAGCATAGATAGAAGTAGTAAGTCCAGCTGCCCCACCTCCAATAATAATGGCGTCAAATATCCTTTCTTCCTTTACTTCATCAATCTTCAGCACTTGACGCAGTTCTTCATTTTCAGGCTCCACCAAGACAATATCATCATTAATAATGATAGTGGGGATTTTACGTTTTCCATTATTGATTTTAGTAATGATAGGGATTGCCCATTCATTTTTATCGGTATCAATAAACTGGTAGTTCATCTTGTTCTCACTAAGAAATGCTTTAGATTTTCGACAATCAGGACACCAATCCGCTCCATATAAGATAATTCTAAAATTTTCATTTATTCCTAAAACTGCTGCCAAACGATCATTGTTTGGATTGGTATAAGACTTTCCATTAATAATGATAGTAGGAATAATGCGTTTACCATTATTGATGGACTCGACCTTTTTTGTTGCCTGCTCATCCAAGTCAACATCAATAAATTCATATTGAATATTGTTTTCTTGTAAATAACTTTTAGCTCTTCGGCAATCTGGACACCAATCGGCTCCATAAAGTTGAATTTGATTCATTGTTATAATATTTAAGTAGATTCTTGACTATTCTTAAGAGAAAGACCCAAAATAGCGCAAATTTTTCAACTCTCTAACTGCTCTAACCATTTATTGATTGTTGATAAAGCTTTTTCGTCTAGTAGAGTTCCACTGGATTCGAAAGTATGAACTCCAATTACTTTGTTTTGATTATTCGTATTATCCCATACTGGAGATCCGCTATTTCCTCCCTGAGTATCAAAAGTGTGTGAATATACTTTATCTGACTTTATCTGTATTTCTTCTATTTGATGATACATTTTCTTACCATTGTATCCATTAGGTTTATTTGCAGGATAACCTGCAATATTTATTTCTTTTTTATTTATAATATCTTTGTTTAACACAAATTCATTATTCCATTTAAAATCTTTAGGGATGTATTTATCTGGAATATAAATTAACCCGTAATCATTTAAGATTCGTTTGTCCCAGGATTGTGTTAATGAATAAAATTTAGGTGTAAATATAGATTTAGAACAATTATACTTTCCTCTTATTTTAATAGTAGGGTAGAGTTGGATATCTTCATATTGACCAATCTGTATTTTTATTGAATCAACTTTTGTTCCCGTTTGGGAGTGAATATTATGAGCAGCAGTTAATATGACATTTTGTCTAATGAAAAAACCTGTAGAATTAAACCACTTGTTTTTTTTGAATGTTCTTTTTCTATGAATACTAAGGTGACAAATTTTATTAAATGGTGTCTTTGTTGTATCTGTGATTAATTTTTTTTTGTTCATTTTGATCTTTTAAATTATTAATTTGGAGTTACTTTGAACCTGTTCATAAGTCAACGTTTCGTTCCCTGGGCATTTTGACTGTTTGTATTCTCATCAGTTTATCTTCCGATTAAGAATTCTATATTCAATCCTATTGGATAGCCTTTTGAAGTCCAAAAGGTCAACCAATTTATAAAATCTTCCAATACATGAATTTGAAAACTGTCGTAAAGAAAATTTCGATTTTCTATATCATACTTAATGATCAAATGCCCATTGGGATCATTTCCATTTTGTTTTATTTTAAGGCGCTCTATATCATTTTTTATTTCTAAAATCAAGGAATTACATTCAGTAGGTTTTAAGTACTTCTTGTTTAGCCTTAGCTTTGTTTCGGCAGACATTGAATTTAAACATTTTTGTAGAGCTATTTTGTCAAAATTTATCCAATCGAAAACATTTTCAGGATGATACCCTTTTCCTTTTAAATTATAATTTGGTATGGCAGGATTAGGAAGGTTCAACCTATAGATAGGCATTTCATACATTAATTCCAAAAATGTTGTCAAGTTTATACCAATCAAATAATCCTTCATTTTTTGTTTACTCCCTTCTAATGCATAAAAGTCTGGTAGCCTTTTTACGATTTCCCAATACTCATCATCATAAACACATTTTTCCTCGGATAAGAGTTTAAAATAAATCGTTTCTACCCATTCAGTTGCAATCGAGTCAATGCCTACTTTTGGTAGTTCTTTAACTAAAATTGGAGATTTAGAGTTGTCAATGAGTTCAGTTGCATCTTTTGTTTCTGCGTCTAATTCGTACCAACCCTTATCAAGTATTTCATAATATCTCTGCTCAAAACCTTCATTTGGTTTGGGCAATACAATTGGATAAATTCCACTTAACTCTTGACTATTCATTTCTAAATTGTTTATTAGAATCAATATAGCGATCACTCAATTAGCACCAGTTTCTATTTTTTTTCTTCACGCAAAATTTTCTCCATTTTACGACCTCTTGCCAATTCATCAATCAGCTTTTCCATACGTCTACATTGTTTATACAATTCAAATTCATCCTCTATTTCTTCAATTCGATAACCACAAACGACTCCTTTAATCAAGTGTGCGTTTGGATTTATTTTAGCTTTTTGAAAAAATGTTCTAAAGGTTGCTTTTTCATCAATAAGTGCTTGTAAAGCATCTTGATCAAAACCAGTAAACCATTTAATTACTTGATTGAGTTCTTCTTTTGTTTTTCCATTTTTCTCCAATCTATTCAGGTAAAGTGGATAAATTGATGCAAATATCATTTTTGCAACTTTTTCATTTTTCTCAGCTGTAACTTTCATTTTTATTTGATTTTGAATTAATTGGTGCTAACATTCGTCTATCCCTACGATACTGACGTTGAAGTGGTTTGGGGAAAAATATACTTCAAGTACAGTATATACTGACCAATCCTTGACATTTTTAAGGATACTTACAATAAAGCTAGAAATAGTATTCCATTTTGCGACTTTATTGATTAAAAAAATTGTGCAAATTGTGTAAAAACTTAAACCAAAGCTTAATACAATGAGGATATATTCCTTTTCTAGAGTATTAGCTTAAAGTCAAATATAAGGGAAAATCGAAACCGATTTTCTAAAACTAAAAGAAAGATTGTTCTATAAACCGCGAAGTATATGATCCGTAGACTCTCCGATATGTCAATTATCTGATTTGTTGTCTGGTTGCCACTCGATTGGGCATTCGTGTTATTTCTTTCATAGCTTAATAAATGATCGACTACTTAGTCCTTCTTTAGTTTGGACTTGTAAATAATAATTTCCTTTTTGGAGGTTTTTAATCTGCATTTCACCAGTAATAGTTTGCGAGTCAAAGGTCTGCTTTTGAAGGAGTTTGCCATTGGTATCGAATAGAGATAAGATTGATGGTTCAGCTTTTAGAAATTGAATGGAAAATCTTAATTCTTCAACAACAGGATTAGGCGATATATCAAATGAAACCAGATGATTGAGGTTCAAATTTACTGCAGTAGGTTCATTTTCTTCAATGATACATTCAGCCTCTATTAAATACAAAGTAAAATCACTACTATCTAAATAAACGACTTGCTTCTGTATAAACAAATGGTCAAATTCAAGTATTCCTATTAAGCTGTTTGCATCTTGGAGGGCTTTGAATCTAAGTTCGTATATGGTAGAATCATCAGCAATTGTTTGAGCACCTGATAAAGCATTCACATCAATTCCCATTATAGGGAACAGGCCTTCATCAACATGCGCTTCATTCGGAATTAGCTCAAAAATATCCGTCTTATTTTCATAAGCTATAAATTCCAAATAGGTTGTATCCCAAACCAGACCATGTTGGAAACCCATTATTTTTTCCAGATCCCTAACTTTTAAGGAAACCAATATTTCTTCATTTTGTTCGATGGTCATATCTGGGATATATAACGTAGGATGAGGTGCATAAGAAGGAGGAGGCTCGTGATCTACATCAATTGCTACATCACCAGATTTGACTGCAATTAGTACTAGACCACTAGTATCAGATGAGAGATTTTCCAAATTTATTCCAGATTCTATGTCATTCGTATTTATATTAATACTATCAATGTAACCATCAAAAAATCTCCATGGAGCATCGAGTTCGGTCAAAGAATTTTCTATTTTAATTGATGCGTTCGCAATCCTTATAAAGTCAAGACCTTGATAAATACCATCCTGATTATAGTCATTAGCTATTAACTGGCTGTTTAGATAATTATGAATTTGATTCACAATAAACCTATTGTAGCATGCATCCAAAACACTTATTTCTTCAAAGATAGTAGCCTCATAAAAACCATCAATTTGATAGTCTTGGCCTGACAGTAAGTCCGAAAATTCGAACGAACCATTTTCATCCGTTATAATAAAATCGCCATTGGAACAAGTCACCATAACATCAGGCAATGGATCTCCATTATGCCTCAATACTTGTCCAGTAATACTAACAACTTGAGTGTAAACAGTACTTAAATTGATTAGGCTTATAAATATAAATAAGGCGAGGTGTTTGATAATCATAATCATAGGTATTTATGAATAAGCAAAACCTAATATAGCGAAATATTTTTTGCCAGATTAAAGTTTAAATTATTTATTCGATTTTCTATTAATCCTGAAGTAAATTCTTTCTTAATACATGATAATAACTCTTTGAACAACTCTGATCCACAAAACCGATAACTTTATTATTTAATTTGAAGACAAATATAATAGGGCCAGCAGAACAACTTCCAGAGTTTAACTTAAAGAGTCTGCATTCTTTTTCAATTTTAGAAAATGTATTGAACTCTTGATAATTTAATTCGATACTTCTCTCAATAACTGTTTTTTTTGCACCAATCATTTCCCAAGACTTAATAACACCTAAATATTGATCTTTTAATTTGACTAACTGTATTGTATCAATTCTTGTTGGGCCTACACATCCAGGGGCACCGTAAACAAAATTTAACGTATCTCCAATTTCTAGTTGTTCTGCAATAGTTAAAGTTGGATCATTAATAATTTTATTTAGAAAATAATCCTTACAAATAATTATTGTATCGTTTTCCAATCCATCAATTTTTATGATTTGATTGTATTTCATTCCTTTTTATATTACCAAATCGATTTCTGACAGCTAAAATCCGTACAAACCCTAGGCCCCACAAAACATTCGTTTATCCCTACTATCTACCTAAGCCTAGACCATTTAGCCTTTGTTACTCCAAGGTCCCATTTAATCGTAAGATTCTTTTCTTGCCGTCCAAAACTACCTTAGCCTTATCTGATTGTCGACCGTCATAAAATCTATCTATCCGGTCAAACACATATTGAAATTTATTCTTTCCCGTTTCTGGGTCAATCCATAGCCACTTGCCATCTTTCTTTGCCATGATGAGTTTGGATCCATCGGCAGGAGTATCTACATACCAGAGAATTTCTTCATACTCCATCGGTAGTTCTACCTTATAGCCAAAGTAGGATCCGGAAGAAAAGAAACCAAATTTGCCATCATTCGATATTACATAAGCACCTTCTTCAACATGGCGTATAGAATCAACAGGTGAGGGGAGTTCAAACCCAGGAGCACAATTAGAGATAACATGACTCTTGTAATTATGATCCTTGGCAATAATTTCACAATCGCTTGGTACTTTAACAATAGAATGGAAGGCATAGTCACTCAACATTTTCCCTTCAAGATCCGCAAAAAATAAATCATTGCCTTTCTTTAGGGCAATTCCATTTCGGAACCATTGCATATCGCTTCTACCATAATTAAAACGGTAAATGGAATCGTATTCACAAGGAATAATCATTTGCTTAGCTGATTCGCTATATAGCCCTTGTTTTCCTTCGTTTTGGACGATATAAAGGTTGTTGTTAAAATAGAAAATAATTTCATCAAATAAATCCAGTCTTTCTCCATCAAATAAACGATACTTTCCATTTTCCTTCACCCAAAATTTTTTCCGCAATGAATATTGGGTATAAATGTCCTCGTATTCCATCGGCGCTAGTACCTCTCGATTATAATTAATTAATCCAACTTTGCCATTCTTGTTGTTATAAGTCTTGTACATTTTGCTCGCAGCATAGGATATAGAATCGTATTGGCAAGGAATAACCAGGGATTCGAGTGATTTCCGATCAAGCGCGCCCCAGAGACCGTTTTGCTTGACTTCGATGTGTGCCTCCACGTTGTTGACGTAATGGAAGTCTTCAAATTTTCCAGGATTTTCAGTTAAAAAATTGTCCTTATAAATAGCCCAGGTGTCGTCACTTTTAATAAAAACATGAGCAGAGGGAGCGATTTTTATATCTTGAAATTCTTTAAACGTAAGCAAGCTGTTTGAGTTTTCCAAGGAAATGAGTTCAGATACCCCATTTTTCTTAACAATAGCATAGTTTCCTTTGTGTAAACTAAAAGCAGTAAGAGATTGATATTCTTTTTCGAGGAATTGGAAGTCACCACTTTTCGTTTTGTAAAAAAGATCAATGCCCTTGTTATTGTATAAGAACATAATCTTTTTATTTAAACCATAATAGGAAGTTGCCGATTGAAGATGATTATATTTAGCTGGTACGATAATTTGTTTGGTCTCAGGATTGATGATACCTTTATAGCCTTCCTTGGTAAAAAAGAAAAGCTTATAATTATGGTCGTAATATATATCATCTAAATTATTTACAGTAATGGTTTTCGTGTCAAGATCGAACAGGTGAAATTTTTCATCTTGTAAAATGAGATTACCTTTATTAACAAAGAGGCTGGTAATTTTCTTATATCTGGCTTCAACGATTTCGTTTTGCTCATGGTCAATGATACCAAATAGCTTATTCTTAGAAGTAATGATATATGCTTGTCTTTTGTAATTTATTTTTCCTATAAGTGGCTTGCCTTTGCGACCATGACCAGATTGGCTAATTTTAGATTTCTTTTCTTCCTGAATAGATTTATAGCTCTTGAAATCTGTATGGTCCACTTTAGTATCACCTTCCTTAAACATTATTTCTGAGGATTTGCCATCCAGACTGGTTATTTCCCAGGTGCCAACTTTTTTACCCTCCTTAAACTTTCCTTTTAAGTGAATCAAGCTTTTTCCATCAGGACTACTTTCATGGTATTGGAGATACTGTCCGTCCGGTATGAGTTCATTATTTTCTGTGATTTGTACCATTTCTTCATAAGTATCCGGACTAAAAGTTACTACGGTGTCTCTGGTCAATTTAAAGACCACCTCCATCTCTGACAGTAGCGTCCCATCCTCATAATATTCATAGCGCTTTTTTCTCCCCTCACCAAGCTCTTTATATTCGTATTTTGTATAGCCATTTTCATGATATTGGGCTTCTCCACTACTCCATTTTTTGGGGTTGAAGTTTTCTGTATGTAACTTTCGAAAATCTTTATATTGTCCAAAAGCCAGGAGGGGCAAGAATGTTACTGCCACTAAGAGAATTATCAATTTGTTTGCTTGTAATATATTCATTAAATGTTAAGGATTTCGATATGTATAAAAATGAAACCTCAAAATTACTATGATGTTTCTTAATTCCCAATTTTGTTTATCATTTCCTCTAATTGAGCACAACATTCGTACAAACACGAGGCCCTGCAAAACATTCGTTTAGCCTTACTATCTGCCTAAGCTTGGATCATTATTCTCTAATGTTAAATATAAGGGGGAATCGAAACCGATTTTCTGATGAAAAAGAAGGGTTGTTTTGTGAATTGTGAAGTACGTGATTAGTAGGTTTTGTGGTGTGAGGGGTTTCTGACGGGTCAGTTATTTGATCTGTTGGTTGCCACTCGATTAGCTGCGGGGTATTTTCTTTTTTTCAGCATACTGAAGGATTTGGGATTGCTGACATGCTCTTTGAACATTTATGTATTTGAGTTTAGTAATTGCGGGTAATGGTTAATGTACATTGCTTGTGTTTGCTATTTTAATAAACTAAATTTTCAATTACAAATAACTTATTCTTGTTCAAAATAGAACTCTATTCCTTTTGTATACTTCACAATTTTAGATAATACTTTTATATTTGATATGTACTTGCACATATATTTGAGTTAGGTGATAGTAAAAATGGAATAAATTAATATGCCGAATAAATTTAGCATTAGACAATTAAAAATAGACCTAAAAGTTGCTTTAGGAAGACGAGGATGTTCATTGGAATCTGGTATGAATCTTTATTTGAACAATTACTACGATGACACACCTTTAGAGAACTATATGAAATCTGATAACAAAATTGATTCTTACAGCATTAGGGAATTTATTACAGAAAAATTCCAAAATATATCGAGCATATGTAGAAAAAGCCACCTTAATAAATATCAGGAAATCAAGGAAAGTGATAAAGGCTTGGTTCAGCAATTAATTAATTTTAAAATACTAGATAATGACCTAAAACTTCTTCCAAATATTCAATCATTTGGTAATTTATTTGAGTGTATTGCTGGGTTTGCGTTAGAAGATAATAATATTCAAAATTTAAGAGAAGTTAAAATTAGATATCCTTTTCCGAATAAACCTTATGATCCTGATGGGCAACTTTATGATATTCTTGGAGCCTTAGATATATCTAAACTTTTATGGATCGAATGCAAAAAACCTTTATACCTGAATGAAAAGAACCCATTAGGCCAAGTCGTTTCAAGTGAAAATATTGGAAAGTTTATTCGTCGGGCTTCGTTTCTAAAACCTGATATTGCTATATATTTAGTTGATACCAAAGAAGATTATAAAGGCCAGCTAGCAAGTTTATTTAAACCAGAATTTTTAACGACAGGGAACTTTATTGATTATTTTGAAGAATCAGATAATATTATTGCAAGGTTAAATGGGTTTATTTATTTTAATAGAGTGAACTACAAATCGAATAATCTATTTTATAATGGACTTAAGAACTCAATCAATCAGGTATTATATGATGCAACAAAGATTAAAGGAACTGAAATGAATTTAAACATATTAAAATAGTGGAAGCCATTACCTAATATTGTACATATGCACATGCGCGATATTCGCAACGTGAACCTCGTCATATGCACGAGTCGTTTGTCTTCTTGAATTTTGTTAGAATAAAATTTTGACAATTTTTTTTATTGAATGATTTGAAATATAAAGATTGAGTTATACTTTTTAACCAAGCCAAAATTCGATCTATTTTTGATGGAGCCACAAAACATTCACTTACCCCCACTATCAGCCCAAGCCTAGACCATTATTCTCTAAATTCAAATCCAACGACTTGACATTTTTAAAACTATTTACAATATAATAAAAATTGCAATTAATTTGTTACTAAGCGTTTTAACCATTAAAAACAGGTAGTTACATTTCTAGAATATTCAAAAAAACTCATATGTATAGCTCTTTTGTTCATTGATGAAACGCCGCTGTACGTTGATAAGATCTTGCAAATACCAACCAAGCTTAGGATATAGAACTCCTTAAAATGGACAAAATATTCTTTTAGAAAATTGAGAAATAGTTGCTGATCTTTCAATACGAAATCATTCAAAATAAAAGTATGAAATACACCTTGACATGTATGCTCCTCCTCTGGAGTATTGGCCTAATGAAAGCACAAAATCAAAAAGAAATTAAACTCACTGAAAGTTTTCAAAATAAACCACTTAGCAGGTGTAAGTCAGGTTAGTTTATCCCCCGCAGCTTTATCGAAGATTCCAAGCTATGGAGAAAAAGATATATTTCGATCTTTACAATTATTATCCGGGGGCGTCGGGTGACTGGTGGTCTGAAGGTGGATGGGCAATAGTTCCTATTGAAAGTAGTCGATGAAAACCTTGTCAAAGAACACACTCTAAAACAACTTCGACTTAAAAGTCCATAAAAAACTATAGATTATTTCAAAAAACTGAGTGTTTTATTACCTTCATAAAAAAACTGAGAAATGGAGAACACTCATATACTAAATCCAGTGCTTAGGAGACTTGAACCAAAAGCAACTTTATGTCAATATTGCGAAAATGCACATTCAGCGCATATGTCGCAGAATTACTTCTGCCCAGTGTTTCAAGAAAAGGAGTGGTTGGCCATTGAGACAGCCTAATGCTTAGGTCGAGAAAAGAAAATTTGTTGTTAAAAATGAATGAACGGAAGTAAACCAGTCATTGAAGTGTTAATCGATTTTTTTAAAAAATATAATATAATGAATAGATTTATCCTTGTTTTGATTTTTACAATGAGTATAGCTTATACTTCAATAGGTCAAGATATAAATAAAAGCAAACTAGCAGAGAAGGTAAATTGGAAGAGCTTTGTCTCTAAAAAATGCTCTATTAAATACCCGAGTGAATGGACTTTAGATGATAGTGGATTGATGGGAAGCCATTTGTTTTTGTTTTCTCCCCTTGATTCAATAAATGATGACTTTCGAGAAAATGTAAATATAATGATACAGGATATTTCTGCATATAAACTTACTTTAGAAGACTATGCGAAAATTTCGGAAGAACAGATATTAAAATTAGCCACCAATAGTGAAATTATAGAAAGTGAGAAAGTGAAGATTAATAATGAGGAGTTCCACAAACTAATCTATAAGGCAGATCAGGGCATATACCATTTGAAATTTGAACAATATTATTGGATTAAAAATAATGAAGCCTTTGTTATAACTTTAACTTGCAAGGAGAGTGAGTTTGAAGAATACAAACAATTGGGTGAAGAGATTTTGAATTCTTTTAAATTACCTGAGGCAAAGAAAGATAAGAAGATGTAGTAAAATCCAAATGTGGACAGGTCCTAAATAAAATTTTGAAATATGGAAACAGCAATAGTACCGCAAGAATTTGAGAATTTTAAAAATGAAATAAATAGATTAATAGGGACTGTTGATTTATCTATAGCCATTGATTATGGAATTGAAAACGCGGATGTTTATATTGATGACAATAGTTTTAGTTCGGAATTTAGAGGATTGCAATCACAGCTATTGGATTTGAAAAAAAAGATCATTCGCGGAACAATATCACCTGAAAAACATACAAGAGAAGCAAATAAAATAAGAACAGCTCTATCTAATGTTATTGACATAATGGAGGATGTTGTTTCAGGGAAAATAAGCCCTAAATTATTATTTAGAAATGTTAGGTCATTGGATTTAATAACAAGGGAATTGGAACAGTTGAAACTGGAAAATAAAATACTTCAGAAGCAAATAGAGAGTAAGATATCTGTAAATACATCCATCCTAAAAGAAAGAATATCCAAACTCGCAGCTTGTTGGTCTGATATTTATATTTATGAGCGAGAATTTATAAAAGTAAATGTCGAATTTGTAAATCATATTCTAAGTAGAGCTTTTGATTTTGCAAAAATAGAGATTGATTTGCATTATTTAATGGAAGACCCCCAAAGCAAGGAGAGTGATTATTATGTACAAGAAGCTTATAATTGTGCAAGGAAATATTTGTCAAAAAGAAAATATAAATACTTCCTTAATAAGTTTATGAAAGTATATGAAGACTTTGATAAACCAGACTGTACTTTGGAATCTAATAAATTTTGGTTAGGTAGAAACTTATATGAATCAGCTAGGAATTATCACAATTGTTATCCTAAATTCATGAATTTTTTTCAGAAGAAGGAATTTAAATATTGCCAGGATTGCCTTCTAATTATGAAGAGGTATAAATTGGATATAGAAAAAGCAACTAAAGAGCTTGATTTAATCATTAAGGTAAATCCTTAATCTTAATAGACTTTCTTCTAGCACAAGTTTTATTAAAAACAAATCAAGTTTCAACCTATGCGATTAAAAATACGATTTTCAATACTCTATATTATTTTCTTAATATCAGCTAATGCACAGCGATCTGAAGATTATCAAACTGTAGCTGAAGATGGTGCCTGGTGTTGGTTTTCTGATCCAAGGGCAGTTTATTTTGAAGAAGATTATAAACGTACTTATATTGGTTTTGTTACTTCGAAAGGAGACGTTAAAGTTGCCTCTAAAGATCATCGGTCCAATGAGGTCGCAACAACTATAATTTATAAAAACCTCCAAGCAGATGATCATGTTAATCCTTCCATACTATTTTTACCTGATGGACGTTTAATGGTCTTTTTTACAAAACATAATGGCACTATCTATTATACAAAGTCAAAGATACGAGAAAGTATTTCTGAATTCGAACCGATTGATTCTTTAGATTTAGGGAGCATGTTATGTTATACCAATCCTGTTTTGCTAAGTGAAGAAAACAATAGAATATATTTGTTTTTTAGAGGTGGTTATGACTGGAAACCTTCCTTTATTACTTCTGATGACTTAGGTGAAAACTGGTCTGAACCGAAATCAATAGTTTCCAAAAAGAAAAAAGATATTTACAATCGACCTTATACTAAAATTGTTTCGGATGGTAAGTCTACTATTCATTTTGCTTTTACTGATGGACATCCACGAGATGAGAACTATAATTCAATTTATTATCTAAACTATAAAGGAGGTCATTTTTATGATGCCGCAGCACAAAGACTTGGAGATTTGGAACATTTGCCAATCGAACAGGAATTGATTCCTAAGGCTTTTGATGGACTAGCTAATAAGCAGCGGGCATGGATCTGGGATATTGCATTAAATAGGGAAAGCCATCCTGTTATTGTCTATTCCACCTTACCTGAAGAAACAAGACATTTTTATAATTATGGAATATGGGATGGGGCAGAATGGCAAAACAAAAGGCTTTGCGAGGCAGGAAGTGCATTTCCTCGATTTGAGAGACCAAAGCACAAAAGAGATCTAGAGCCTCATTATTCGGGTGGAATCGTGCTTGACCATGATAATCCAAATATAGTGTATCTGTCGCGTCCTCATGATGATGTTTTTGAAATTGAGGAATGGAGAACCAAAGATGAAGGAATGACTTTTTCTCATAAGCAAATAACCAATCAATCATTAAAGGATAATGTACGTCCAGTTGTACTTAGACATGCCCCGGCTGATCATGCTCCTCGTTTATTTTGGATGTCTGTCAATTATTATAAGCATTATTCAAATTTTAATACTTCTATAAAAAGCAATCAAATAGCTGAACGATATGCTGGTGATCTTTCAGAAAAATCAATTAAGAAGGTTATGAAGGCTGTTGCTGATTGGCAAATTGAGCATTTTGATTTGGTGAAACATCCAGATCAGGATTGGACCAATGGCGCGCTATATTCGGGCTTGATGGCTTGGGCGAAAATTGCTCGGGATCAAAAATATATGAATTGGCTTTATTCATTAGGGAAGCGATATGCCTGGCAACCTTTTAACAGAATGTACCATGCTGATGATTTAGTAGTGAGTCAAATGTATTTAGAAATGTATAAAGAACGAATAGAGGATAAAAATAGCTATCGCATTCTTGCGCCTACTCAAGCAAGACTGGATTATGTGCTTAAGTATCCTTCAAAAGGGACGCTTTTATTAGACTATCAAGATGCACAAACATTGGAACGTTGGTCTTGGTGTGATGCTCTTTTTATGGCGCCACCTGTTTATACTGAATTAGCGACCATCACAGGTGATGAAAAATACTTGGAGTTTATGGATAAGGAATTCAAGGCGACTTATGATTTTTTGTATGATCAAGAAGCACATTTATTTTTTAGAGATCACCGCTATTTTCCTGAAAAAAAATTAGAAGCCAATGGTGAGAAAGTATTTTGGGGGCGTGGCAATGGCTGGGTTATGGGAGGTTTGGTATCCATGCTTAAAGACTTACCAAAAGACAGTAAATACCGACCTTTTTATGAACAACTCTATAAGGAGATGGCCGAAAAGGTAGCAGCTTGTCAAGGAGAAACAGGCTTCTGGCATGCCAGTATGCTCGACCATGCTAGCTTTCCCAATCCTGAAACTAGCTCAAGTTCATTTTTTTGTTATGCACTTACTTATGGGATCAATGCAGGATTAATTGATAAGACTACCTATGCACCTGTTGTTACAAAAGCATGGCAAAATTTGGTAACTGCTGTCTTTGCGGATGGCAAACTGGGATGGGTTCAAGCTATTGGTGAAGACCCAAAAGATGTTACAGCGGATATGACGGAAGTCTATGGAGTTGGCGCATTTTTGTTGGCGGGTTCTGAAATATTGCAATTGGTGGAACAATAACTCAAAAGGTTCTAAACATATATCATGAGTATTTATAAATTGGTAGTGCTCTTTTTAATAATGGGTTTGAATTTAGCTTGCAAAGAGACAGAGCAGCGAGAAGTATCTTTTCAGAAATCGGTGATTGAAAAACAAGACTCATTTCATACTGATGATAAGACTGGTTTTTTTGACTTGAAACTTAAGGAAGATTCAAGTTTAACGTATCAAAAAACTAAAAAAGATATTAGTCAAATAAGATTTGATTTAAGCAATAACTCAATATCAGAAGATTCTCTATCAAACCTATTTACGGATCTATTAGTAAACAAAATTATACCTTATTGGTATCAGACAAAGTGGTCTTTTGAAGGGCATACAGCTCAACCTAAAAAAGGTGAAATTGCTTGTGGATATTTCGTGTCAACAACTTTGAAAGACATGGGGCTAAACATAAATAGATATAAATTAGCACAACAATCACCCATTAATGAAGCAAGAACGCTTTCATTAAGTACACCAGTAATAGAAATAAACAAACCATCAACAATAGAAAATATCAATGAACTAAAACTTAAAATGAAAGAAGGAATTTATTTTATTGGATTTGATCAGAGCCATGTTGGATATATTCTAAAGAAAAATGACCGTTTATACCTCATCCATTCAAACTATATAAATTCAAAAGGAGTCGAAATTGAAGTGATCGAAGAGTCTGTAGTATTTTCATCTTATAATAAATTCTATTTAGTTGAATTAAGTACTAATAGGGAGTTATTAAAGACATGGATTAATCAAACTAAAATCGAGGTGCTTGTTTCGCCCTAATTTTTTTTAAACGGGCTCTTTATCAAAATAAGCCTTATAAATTTTTTTCCTTCCTAAAAAAGCAAGATAAATAGCAGGATATAAAACAAGAGAAAACAAAAAATTAATCCCCGTAAAAGTGATCTCGTCAATGATATAGGAATGGTCACCTCTTGCTTTTTTTACAATATGTTTATGTCGCCAATAGGAGAGGGGAAAAGGTAATTTTACCCCTTCATCAATAAAAAAAGCTGCTTGATCATCTTCCCCATCTGCGGTGATGTGACTAATCCATTCTGCTTTTAAAGGACTATGAAACCGTAAATGCACTTTATCTCCTTTTTTAGATCCTGTAAAGGATACAATTTCAACTTTTGGATACCTTGGTTTTAAGGCTTCAAATAATTTGCGATCAAACTGATGCATGATGGTTTTGTAATCTCCCTTAACCTTAGTTTTAATTTGAACTTTCATTTTCATATCAATGTGGGGGAATCCAATTTTTGAATTAAGTTCTGTAGAAAAAGTAATCTGGTATTTTAATAATGAAGTATCAGGCTAAAAGTTGCATTATAAAATGCTATAGTATCTTTTCTAGAGAACTTAAGTATTTATACGTATGAATAAACGTATTTATGCTCTGAAATCCAAAGGTATTTAGTACTAATTTTGATGGTACAATTTCGGAAAGTAAAATTGCTTGTTGAAAAAGTACAGATTCTTGAATGATAAATCCAGAATGTTATGCATTTAGGATTTTAATTTTACAAGATAAAGTTGTTCAAAGTTTATTGTTGAAGGCGAAACCAAATTCTTAAACTGAGCTATTGCAGCTCGATAACTGGAATGGACTGACTGGATACAATGCTTTGGAGCGTAAACCCCAACCCCAAAAAAGAAACTAAATGATGGACTCTAGGAACAAGATCCGATTAGGGATCGTTGATGATGCACATCTATTTATTCAATTGTTAATTCCATTCTTAGAGAAATCTGGAAGAATAGATGTTGTCTTAACTGCACGGAGTGGCAATGATTTTTTAAACCAAATAAATGAAGGTGCAAGCTTAGATATTATCTTATTGGATTTGAGAATGAAAGATGGCAATGGATTGGAAGTCTTGGAAAAACTGAAAATACAATCAAATCCTGTTAAAGCTATTGTACTATCTGCCTTTTATGAAAATAATTTTATTGGACAAATGATAAAGCTAGGAGCAGCTGCATTTTTATCAAAAACAGTAGATTTAGGTAAATTAGTAGAAACTATTGAAGTCGTTTATAAAACCGGACATTATTATTCTCCAAAGCAAA
>CBDICS010000049.1:0-17855 GCA_965277415.1 Saprospiraceae bacterium | reverse complement strand
ATACTTTGAGACTTTTTCTAATTTACCAGGATTAGTTCTGACAATATCATCAACTATACAAACATCCCAAGCCTTAACTGTCCCCGGCGCACCCGTAAACGCGCCCATCAATTCATCCCCAGACGAAGAAAGATCCTTAAGGAAATCCTCTGTCTTATTCAATAGTGTTCCATCCGGGGCTAAAAATACATCATTAAAGGCAGAATAAAAAGCGGGATGGTCTTCGGGAAATTTCGTTTATTTTTTGCCAGACTCTTTTAAAAGTGAATATTATAATCAATCCTAAATAACCAATGAACTTAATCAAAGGCTTATCTTGGGTAAGTAAAATCTGGCATTTTAACTCGTCCCTCATCTATATCTTCTTGATAGATTATTTTTCCATCTAGTAAAATCCCATCTTTTTTAGATTCATACCACCCCTCAAAATAATTAAATTCCCATTCATATTTATCAACCCATAATTGAATTAGCTCTCTTATAAAACTATTTAATCGTGGTGTATTATGATACGCTAACCATCTATTATCTGTACCCTCTTTCCATGAAGAAGCGCTTTGAGTCCAGAGAACCTTTTCAAACCAAAACTCTGAGAATATTTCTATAGAAAAACCTATATCATTCTTCGATATATTATCAAAATATTCTAAATATGAGCCAAAACCATGTATTTCAAAAGTATCTTGTTTGTCTGGCAGATTCCAATGATTAAAACTGTTTAATGTTTTTATACCTGACCTATTCAAATAAAAATAATCTGAGTGTAATTCATTATTTTCACAGATAAGTTTGAATAGACAAGTACTTGGGTGCAATCTCTTATACTTCTGAAGTGGAAAATATTTTTTCAAATTAATAAGTGGGAAAAAACCTATAAAATCCGTTTTCTCAAAATACGCCTTGCTTAGTTTTAAATACTCTTTTTTAACTTCTGACACATCAATTCCTAAACGCTCCGCAGGTAAAATTTCTCCAATATTATACTTTATCGATATATCAATAAAATCAATGTAAAATTGATGCATTTTGTCAAGAAATGAAAAATCACACATTTTTATTTCCTCAACAAAACTATCTGACACGTTAAATTTCCAAAATAAAAAAGGGTCATCCCTAAAACCTATATGGTCTAATTTATAGTTCATTCAATTTCTAGTTATAGTGTATTCCTTTAACAAAATGTAATCTTTCTGTTCCTCTAATAACTGTTATTGATTTACTACTTTGTAAACCAATTTTAATTTGGTCAGTAGTATTATTAATATATTGTTGAACCCTGTTTTGAACTTGTCCAAAAGATTCAGAAAACAAAGGGTTAGAAGGGTTTTCAATTTCTATTATCCCTCTCAAACCACCATTATTTTTGTAGAAGTCTCGCTCTCCCAAATTTAGTTTACTATCAGTATTAAATTTCTTTCCTATATTTTTTAATTGGTCAGAAAATTTATTTGGATTTGAAGAAGACATTCGTTTACACTCTTTCAACCATTGTCCCGACTCACTTACAACATCCAATTCATTTCCATAAATATTCTTCTTTCCCAATGCAATAGTTTCTCCATCAGTCAAATCTCTAATAGCTTCATTTAATTCTGTAACAAATCCTCTGCTAGGTTCAGGACTATTCATACTAGCCAATCCATGTTCAAGGTTTGATTTTAAATCTGTAGGATTTTTATAATTAGCATTAGAAGTCAATTCTTCTAATTTATTCATTATATTAGATTCATGGATTTCTATTGCTTTGGCTTTTTCAGCAATAATATCCAGTTCATCTAAAACCGATTGTGGTAGCGGAGGAGCTGTTCTTTTAGCAAGATTATCCGCAACATTGATAGCCTTGATATCATTAAGTTGACCAATATTAGTAAGTTGAGCATCTGTAAGATTTTTAGACTTTAAGAAACTAACTTTAGCAAGTGCATCAGGGTTCAATCTTAAATCTGTACCTGCATCATGTAACACCTTCCAAGCCCTAACCCTACCCGGTGCCCCCGTAAACGCACCCATCAATTCATCCCCAGACGAAGAAAGATCCTTAAGGAAATCCTCTGTCTTATTCAATAGTGTTCCATCCGGGGCTAAAAATACATCATTAAAGGCAGAATAAAAAGCAGGATGGTCTTTGGGAAACTTTTTCGTTACTTTCTTGAAGTCGATATCAGGGCTTCCATTAAACTGTTTCCATGCTTTGACCAATTGAGGATTTTTAGTCATTTTCGCATAATGCGGGCCTAAATCTTTAAAAAGCTCTAAAAATTCTTCTGGTATATCTTCTGCTATATTATCAAATTCTTTGAAGAAGTCATCATTGAAGTTTTCAGGTGTTTCATTTACTTCTTTTTTAAGTTTCTCTGCTCCTTTTTTAGCATTCGGACCTAAACCAGCAATAAAATCATCAATCAATGTCAATCCTCCACTCGATACAATAGCCAAAATGATATTGGTACAATCAAATCCCGCTTCATAGTGCATAATCTCTGTATCTGTATTACTATAAGCTTCGTATTTTGCCTTTGCAATCCCGCGTACCATTTTCACTGGGCTTAATACAGCATCTATAAGACCATCTCGGGTAGGTTTGTCTGATACGACGCTGACGCCTAATGAGAGTCCTTGTCCTAAGCCTACTAAAGGATTGGCTTCAATAACTGCATTCCCTGGCCCTATTACGATTCCTGCGGCATCAAACATACAATTCTGCCCTTGTTTCCATACTAATTCAGGTATTTTGAGTTCTTTGATGGTTACTTTTCCTATACCAAATACCTCCTTAGTCACATTAAAGAAATTCACTTCTGTTTCATGCCCATCTCTTAGCCCAAAATGATACGGTTGATTGGATGAAGGTGTAAAGGGATCATCATCTATATCTGTTATAGGATTATTATCTCTAAGAGATTCTACGGTAGCTCCTTTAGCTTTTTTTATTGCATCGATTAATACGGCTTTTGCTTCCAGCTTTTCGGCCAAAGGTATCGCTTCAACACCTGCGACATCATGATCAAAGAAGTCCTCCCCAAACCGTACACAGAAATCAGCCGATCCATCATTCCGATAATGTACCCAATACAGGATATCTGTATCATTCATATTCTGTCCAAAGAAGGCTTCATAAGCTGAATCATCTGGATCATTAGGTACATCTCCATTTACAGCAGCATCGCCACTCAAAATAACTTTCATATCCATTCCCCAGCGACTAGCTGCGATACTAATAGCCGAGTCTATTTCAGTTCGTTCTGTATGATCTAGACCTATATGATCTTTGATTGTCGGATGATCCGGACTGGCATTAGAAGCATTAAAATGAAAAGGGCCAATTTCTTCCGGGCTTAATTTAAAGCAAGCCGCATTATTCAATAATTCTTCGCCTTCACCATTACCGGGTACTCCACCCTCTTCACATCCACTTGCATTGTTTTCCCCCAGGGTATATGCAAAATTCACTTGATCTTCTAATTGTGGATTGCCTTCCTCATCCATATCAAAAGGTTGCCACTCTCCTGTATAGCAATTCCATTGATAATAGATAAATGGATGTGGTGGACCGGGTAAGTCAAGATTCGGCTCACCATAGATATAGATTTGGGTACCATCCTCGCTTAATACTTTAAGCAAGACTCCACCATTCCAATCATAGACTGCATTGTCTAGTTGGGAGTCAAAATTCGCATCTGTAATAGGAGGCAGGTCAATATCATATTCCTGTTCATCTATTACTGTTCCTAAACAATCATTAAATGCGGGAACAATCACGCCTTCTCCAATCGTTTGCACTGTAGGAAGGTCACAGAGGTATTCCGTTTTTTCAAGTCTATAATAAGCGACCTCATTATCGTCTAATTCACGATTACCAAGGATCACATAAGTGCTGGGAAAACTGCTAATAACCGGAGAAGGGTATGGCGATTCATTGAGGTAATCCCCTCTAATATTCACTTGATAGTAACCATGAAAATAAACGCCCGTTTTATCTGGTCTTGCTTTATAGTATTTAGGATTATTTCCATTATTGTACAATGCTGTAAATCCAGATAAACTGCCTTCCGGTAATTGCCCTGTCCATTGTGGTGTCAAACCAAATTGTAATATGGCTTCTGCGGGTAAACTCATAGGGATACCTGCCGGATTGACAATGTTTGCGTCGTAAATTGTGGCATTTTCACATACAGATGTTGGCGGAGTACTCCCATCATTTTGAAAGACAGAAAGTCCTACATGATTGTCTAATAATAAATCCTGTAGTACAAATACAGTCTGCTCTGCCTTAGAAGAAAAATTTCCTAGTTCTGGATCTTCATGCACTATATTTAAAGTGCTGGAGAGAAAGTTTTCCCTTTGATCAGTACCTGGGTAATGCATATCTTCAGAGGGAACATTAGATAAGATAAATAAACGATCTCCATCAGGCATATCAGATTGAAATATATGTATCCAATAGCCTAAGTCTGAATCATCAAATGCGGTCTCTACCAAATCCAGATAATCAGTACAGGCACATAGATTATCATTTGCCGTAATAAAGGCTTTATTATCATCATAAGAAAACTCAGTATTAAAATAATCCAGATTTTCTTCAATCATTCCCGCTAGATCATTAACGGGTATCTCATCAATCAAAATAGCCAATTGGGCATCATCATGTACACAGGATGTAGCTGTACCTCCACAACTATTGCCTTCACAAAAAGTATTGGAAGAAAGCAGTTTGTTTTCAGAATTGTTGGGTGAAGTAAGAGCTGGTCCATCTACAACGATTGGAATAGAATAAAATCCTTTGTTTTCAAAAAACTCTCTTATAGAATTCGGGTCACTGGCATCTTTTACTTTTACCTGATTGGAAGCTGTGCAGCCATTGGCATCTGTTACCGTAACACTATATTCTCCTAGTTCGTCTACAGTGATTGTATTCAAAGTCGCCCCTTCTTCCCCTGTAGACCAGACATAGTTCGTATAGTTATCAGGAACAGAAAGGCTTGCCTCTCCATTATTACAAAGTAATGGTGTCTTAGGAGAAATTTCCACTTCGATATCTGTGTTAGAAATAATAAGTTCAGCCTCTGCTTCACAATCGCTATTTATATCCAGTATCGTGACTGAATATAAACCTGCTTCCATGATTATAATTTCTGAAGTAGACTCGCCGTTCGACCATTCATACTGATAGCCCTGATTGGTATTGGATGGCACTGCTTCCAGATTTAGAGTAGTTCCAGTACATAAGTCCTGACTATTCGTCTCAATAGTCACTGTAAAATCCTCTTGTGCTGTTACTGTTATAGTTGCCTGATCTTCACAAGCTAATTCTGAATCAGTAACCGTTACGGTATAGGTACCGGCTTCATCAATTCTTATATTTGGAGTTTGAGCGCCATTCGACCATTGGTAATTTAAATACTCATTATCATTCCATACCAAAGCTTCGAGATCAAGGTACGCTCCTGGGCAAAGTACAGCTTCTTCAGGGTAAATACTGACATCCAAATTTCTGACCTCCACCAAATACTCCTGTGATTCGATGACGTCTCCATCTTCATTAATTACCGTCAATGTATAGCTTGTTGTTACTTCTGCACATACTTCCTGACTAGGAAGGTTTGGATCATCGAAGGCATATAAGGGTGCCCAGGCATAACAATTCGTCCCAAGCGGATTTTCTTCTCCAATAGTGATACATTCCCCATCACAAGTAAGCATAATCACCGGGTCTGGAAGGATGGTGTGATATCTAGAAGAAGCACTTAGAACAGCAATAAATAGTACAAAATAAAGCAGAAGGTATTGTTTAATTTTCATAGTTTTTAATTATAGAAATATAAAATACAAGTGCTTGTTTAGAGCATATTGGTGTTTACTAAAATGCTAACAAGTACTATAAGTCTTTGTACAAAATTAAAGCTTCTCGCTTCTACACACAAGCAAAAAAAACGGACAAAACTGGACATATTAAGACAGGCTTGGACAGAATTTGACAGTTGTAATTTAGAAATTGTTTTTCTTTCCCTGGACTTGATTATGACTAGCCATGGCAATTGCAAGAACGATATTTTAGACATGTGGGGGGGGTGATCAGTCCTTCGGACTGTGTGATTTGGTGATCGCTTCGCTTGTGGGGGGTGATCAGTCCTTCGGACTAGGTGGTTTGGTGATCGCTTCGCTTGTGAGGGGTTACTTTTGGCAGGCTTCAAAAATTTTGATTATTTATTTTTACTCAATTCATATTTAATAGGTAACCTTGCGTTTGCCATAGTGACTAGCCTATTAATTTGTCAGGCTGTATTTATTTTGCTTTATTCCAGCTCAAGTTCAGAAATTCCAGATTTACATTTACCTCAAATATGATACAGCCCTATAGCAGAGCGAGACTCCACTACAGGTAACTGTATCTCCCCAAATAAATACCTCTCTCGTTTTGAATTTATTATGTTAATTATTTCGATTTGGAGCTTTACTTGATATTTTTCGTTCAACAGACTTTCTATACCTATTATCAAGTATTGCCAACATCTCTTCCCAAAGGACTTCATATGGCATAACTTCCACAGCTAAATTTTGTCCTGCACGTAGTGGTGTATTTTTTAAATTTTGAAGTAAAGATTTCGTTTTGGTTTCTGTTCCTTTTCTATGAAATCTAGCCGACTCCATTTTAAGAATCATTTTAATAAAAATATTTGCTCGTTTTGTTTCCTCATTCCAAGTATAAACTCTTACATACTCTCTAAGAGAATCAATTCTGTCAATAATTTTCACAAACTGTCCTCGTGTCATCTGTACAAGTATCTGTATAATCAGAATATTAATATTATTTCCTGTTTTATCTTTAGAGTAAATTGGCATTTCGTTTAAAAATTTACCAAGATAAAATCGTTCTTTTGAATGTGGTTCAATTAACTTTACTTGTATTAAAAAATAAAAATAACCTTTAATAATATTCCAATATTCTATAATTAATGGGAAAGAACTCTTTTGTTGAGTATGTGCCTTATATAGTTCATATGCCTCTTGGTAATCGCCTAAATGTAGAGATACAATAATTCGTTTTAATAGTACTAAATGCCAATTAAAATTACCTACTGGCACAAGTTCGGAAGCTTGCCTAGCAACACGTTTCGCTTCTCTCAAAATTCCTAGAGCAGTTAAACCGGAAATTTTATGAAATAAAAACGTAAATGAAAACGATCTACTCGCTGGATGGTCGTTAGGAAAACTATTCAATGCTTCATCACAACAAGTAATCATTCCTTGATAGTCATGAAACACCATATATTTACAAACTAAAATATTGTAGATAAACCGATTAGTATTATGTCGATACTCACTAATAAAAGAGTATGCCATATCAGCTATTTGGCCGATCTCTTTTTTAATCACAGTATTATAACTTTCTCTTGTATTACATATCGAAGTGACTCTACTATAATATTTTCTAATCTGAGAGAAAGCAATGTTATTATTTAGTTCAACATTGATGATATTGGTATATTTTTTTATTTGTTTAGCAGACACATCCATCACAGAGTAATGAATGAGCAAGTCATCTGCTACAGAATGAGCCATATTATGGAGTTCTAATTTTTGAAGCTTGGGCAAAAGATTTTTAGCCATATCTATAGCTGTTATTCTTTTATTGTTAATAAGTAATATTTTATACATTGCATATACTCTATAGCATTCTTCGTATACTTCTTTATGTTTATAACTCTGCCATGATGGATAAGCAATTAAATAATTTACAATAGACCGCTTCAGTTCATTTTTTAGCTCTCGAAAGTATTTTATACGTTTTACATCTCCTAAATACATTTTATTTGCTACTTCTTGAGACAAATTCCTATTCTCAATTAAAAATAGACATAGTTTATTTAGTCTTGGAGAAAAACTAGGAATAAATCCCTTAGGCAATAGTTCAATTAATTCATACAGTCCTTTCATGTACAAGTTTTTTATTTAAAACACTAATTATCAACACCTTACAATAAAAAATCGTTTTATATCGCCTATAATTCGTCCAGTAAAAACATATTCTTTTTTGAGTTATCTCGATTAATTAAACTGTACATTTAATCGCACTAAATTTATTATCATGACGATCCATAAAATACAAACAAAAGCAGTATTGCTTGAAAAGAAGCAAATAGCCATTATTAAAGGTGGTACTGATTCAAGCACCACTACAACTGATATCGGTGGTATTGATACAGATGTAATGTAACTGTAGTGTTGAAAACGGAAAGAGCTGTATAGCCCTGAAATTATTTCTAAGGTAAATCAAAAGATTTTTTAAGCAAAATGTATTTACATATTTTTGCTATTAATTTCTATTATTTTTTTGAACCTAATTTGGCTTTTCTCTAACAAAGTAAAGCAACTTAACACCTTGATTTTTAATACATTATCAAAAAACACTATTGAACGAGCTTGATAATCGTATACCGTTTGTTATACAACTTAAAGTGTTAAATTTTGTATTTATAGTTTGTATATAATCAATTTACGATACAATATTTCACACTACTCTTTCTCCAATACGCTTTATTAAAGTATTGAATTAGTAATACTCTACCTCCACTCTAGACAATTTAACTTAGACATAAAGGACATAAGAAAACACCTCATTTGATTTAAACACTCCGTGCGCTTTGTGCTTTCTCCGTGCGCACTGTGTCCTGTATACCCTATGTCCTATATACCCTATGCCCTCCCCTAATCTACTCCCCCCTCCTTAATCACCTTAACAAAATAAGATCGATCATGACCATCTACCAATTTAATGATATACATACTATCCGCAAATGCAGATAAGTCTAACTGCATATATTCACTGCTTAAATTATTTTCTCCACTTTCGATTAATTGCCCTGACATCGTATAGATCGAATATTTAAATGATCCATTTGATGGCAATGAAATTTCAAAAAGTCCTTGTGTGGGTATAGGGAAAGCTTTTAAAGTTTCATATTCGTTTTGAACAGAAGAATTCGAAACCAGTTGATGGTAGCATGCTCTAACATCAAACTCTGAAGCAGATGCCCAGGGGTTTCCGTTTATTTCTGAAAGGGCGACAAGTCTAAAGTATCTACCGGTTTTCGGAGTTTGAAAAACAACTCGATGTGGAGCAGCTGAATTCTCGAATTCACTTAAGGTATCCACATCTCCCCAATCCAGTAGGTCTTCGCTAAAGTATAATTCATAGTCTTTTATCCAACCATTTTGTCCATTCTGCCTAGGGTAATATATAAATTCATGAATGTCAAAAACAGCTCCTAAGTCTATTTGTATTTCGTGAGGATATGGATCTGAGCCTGTACTCCATCGAGTATGCCATATTGTTTCAGGATTGTCATCAAAAGCCATTGTTGCCAAGCCAGGGAAATTGACTTCTTCGCTATTTACATATTCTAAACTCCAGGTATTCTTTGGAATGAATCCTGGATTATTACAATTATCAATAGATGGACATGCTTCTGTACCAACCATATCTTCTATTGTTTTTGAATAAGAGATGCCATCTTTAATAATCGTCAAGGTCACGTCATATGTTCCCGGACTTCCTAGTACAACTTTTGGATTCCGCTTATTTGCATCGTCAATATATAATGGACTGGGTTGTATCTCCCAAGACCAGCTTGTGTTTTCATGATTCAATATAGAATGGTCATCGAAGTGTATCGTATCGAGCATACAATCGAAAAATGGGCGCTCTACCCAAGGCTGTACAATTGGTTGGAAATTGGGTTCATCCAACATGTTTTCCCAGATGCCTCCATTCCCTGCAACTCTGATTTTGCTATCTCTAAAAAACGGTAAGGCATGATTCGGAGACATACCTGCCGGATAGCTTTCACCATAAACGGTCCAGTCATTTTCATCAGGATTTCGTATATAACATTGACCGGGATTTCCTATTTTATTATCTGTAAACAAATACAATATATCATTCCCTTCTTCATCAGGCTGAACGACTAATACTTTTGTGGATTCCTCAAGCGTACCTGTCCAATCAATCCAGGTATCTCCCCCATCAATTGACTTAAATATTTTACCTACATCAGAAGACCAGGTTCCATTTTGTAAACAGGCATAAATGGTATTAACATCATTTGGTGAAATTTCAAAATGTAATTTACCCTCCCAATAGCTATTACCATAGGATCCATTGGTAAGGCTTGGTTTTGCAGTCCATGTATATCCACCGTCAATACTCTTAAATAATCCCTGATTGACAATATCTGCATAGATTACATTTGGGTCATTATAGGATATTTGGCAAAATCGAATCCGGTTTCCAAAATCATGAAGCAATTCAAATGAAGTTCCCATATCAGAACTTTTCCAAAACCCATCTCCTTCTCCAAGGTAAATTACTTCATAATAATTGGGGTGAAAAAGCATATTGCCTCTTCTCCCTCCGTATTCATCCATATTCGGATATTTGCTAAAAAGGAATCGACCTTGAGGTTCTGACTCGGCAGTTTCCGGAAGTACCCAGCCAGGTCCCAGATCATTAAATGCAACATGTCTGCTCTTGCCTTTCATCACCCAGCCCGTAGGAGATTCTGCACCGCCCATGCGTATCGCTTTAGGTTGATAAAAATCCGCTATTGCTGTGTTTCCATTATGATATCGTCCACCTACAATGACATCTTCATTCCAACCTTGATCAAAACCCCACATATCTGAGCCTACCAAGTTCTTGTTTCTTGCCTCTGCATTCTGTGTTGAAGTAAAATGATCTGTTGAAAAAGTAAATCCACCATCTGTTGCTACCCAAGTGTTGCCATTATCCAGTAGTTTCATAGATTGTATATCCGGGTGTATTGGAAAATCACCACCATAGCCTCCAATTATTGAAAAATTGGCTCCGCCATTCGTTGACTTATAAAGCGTAGATGTTCCCGCAAATATGAGGTCAGCATTAGTAGGTGATACTTCGAGGACAAGGTCAAAAAAACCTTGCCCATTGTTTAGGGGAAAAGCATTGGTTTGTCCGGTGGCAATTAATTCCCATGTAGCCAATTCCATATTTCCTTTATACAATAATGGTGTATTATCATTCCCTAAAAGTATTGCAAATAAACTTTCCTGAGCGACTGGACTGACCGCCAATAATCCACCAGCTGCATCTTGTATTGATGAAGGAAAACTTGGATCATTACTAAAAGTCATCCCTCCATCTGAGGATAGAGCAATCTGAAAATTTCCATTAACATTGGATATCGCATAAACCGTATCCGAGTTAGAAGGTTTTGTATGAATATCATAAGCGGGGTAATTCCATACCTTAGTCCAGGTGGCACCATCATTACTTGATAAATATATTCCAGAGTTTCCAGCTGCGAATACTTTATTAGCCATGACAGGGTCTATCGTGATTTGGTCGGCATAAAACTGAGCGAAAAGGTTGAGCATAGGTGTCCATGTCTGTCCACCATCTACCGTTTTATGTATTTGCATTCCAGCTGCTGCATATACAATATTCTCATCAAGCGGATGAATAGCAATAGCAGTGATTGCACCACCAAAATGATAATCTCGTGCTAATAAAGTCCAAGAACTTCCATTGTCTATTGATTTGTTGACAAAGCCTGTTTCGGTTCCGCAATAGATGGTAGAAAAATTGGTTTTTGCTACATCGAATGTATATATATTTACTTGCCAAGGACAAGCTTCCGGTGTTTGCGCAGCACCAGATTCATTGAGCCAAAATGTTTCCTTTGGTCCAAGGAATTCCCATTCTCCTGCACTTACACTATTCATAGTCTTTGCAGATTGAGTCGCTTGATGATGTTCTTCTAAGGTTTTATAATAAGTATTAATTTTTGCCAATTGAATTGTCCCATCCTGATTTACAAAAGGAAGTACATGTCTTTTCCATATTTTATAATACTTCTCAATTGGTCTGAATTGAATAGAATTATTTGCTTTCCATTTCGTATAAGCGGATTCAATTTCTTGATAGTTGATGTTTTCCTGATATAGTTTTTTCGCCCATTCCGGATAATCTTCCTGATAGGCAGGTTTGTAACTGGGGAGGCTGCCAGGAATATAGTCGTGTAAAAAGTACTTCTGTTGTCCAAAGATTTGAATGCTTGTTAACAAGAAAAGTAAGATTATTAGGGCTCTCATGTTTTAAGATTTGTGGTTATTTAGAACCTAATTTGGATAAAAAAAGCATTGGGTTCTTCATCCCCGTTATAGTTTACGCTTGCAAAGATAATGGATTCTTTTATCAATTTTGGTGTGACAGGAATTAAGGATAGCGTATTATTAAGTCCGATTTATACGCCTTCTTTTTGCACTGTATCTTAATTATCAATAAATTCAATTTCCAATCTCTTTTTAGCCAGACCTTTTCGCCATTTAATCATCTGACTTCTAGCATAGGGTTTCTCAATTCCTATCGGTTTGTTTTTTAAATATTCTTTAAACATATTTCCATTAGATTTCTCTAGAAACCCCTTCTCAACAAATTCATTAAGTCTATTTAAAAAAATCGTATCTCCCCTTTGATATTGGTGAAGTAGTACAACTGTAATTGGAGATTGCACTACTTCCTCTTCATTGTAAAATAAGCCAACATTTGATTCACTAGGAAATTCACCTTGGGTTTCAAATAAACTCAATCTTCTACTAATTTCTTTCGTTGTATTTATTGCGTAAGCAGAATCAAGGGGAGCTGTATGAAATGCTAGGTTGAATGTTGAATCCAATTTTCTTAAATCTAATAATTCGAGCCGCAAGGCCTTATCAAAATTAGATTTATAATATTCCTCGTAAGTTGAAATCGAGGCAGCAAATTTATTCCAGCTAGCCTCATCATATTTAAGGTATTTTTTTGAATAGTTCTTTACTAATTTCTTTGGACAGCCGCGCTTACTAATTTCTTTGAGTATTTCAGTTCCGAATTCGTAGTTATTATTAAGTGAGGCAATTTCAAGTGCATTTATATAATCTAATCCAAAAGGATTCTTTATTTCTTCAAAAGCCAATTTATAAGATTCGATTGCTTTTGAATAATCTTGGTCTTCAAAAGCATACTTTCGACTTAATTTAATTAAGGCATTGTATTCATTAAAGTTATCATTATTCGAGTTTTCTGAATAACACCCAACCATGATCACTATTATTGAAAGAAATGAGATTTCTATTAATGTGGTTTTTAGGTATTCGTTCATATTCAATTTAAATGTTTTTGTATTAGTTCTTCAAGTACATTATAAATTTCTTTATTACGAGGTCTACTATTGGTATTTTAAACTCTGAAAGCTTGATTGATTTTCATTTAATGCTTCACAACCAATAGTGTACACATTAAGGAATTTAATTCCATTCGATGAATTTGAAGATAATAAACCGCATCAGGTAATTGATTTAAGTTTAAGGTGATTTTATTTATTCCTCCTACAACATCTTTGTCCTCGATAAGTACTAACTGTCCTAACTCATTATAGAGGTAAAGTTTGAAAGTACCCTCTTGAGACGAAAAACATTCGACCGTTGTTTGATCAGCAGTTGGGACAGGATAACAGGCAAGGTGATCATAATCTATATCTATTTCTTCAGAAGTGATAACAAAGCAATTGTTTCCATCGAAAAATCTAGCCTCATACAGGCCTGAACCTAATATCGGCATTTGGTTAGCAGTTTCATTAGGGATGAACTGACCATTATAGTACCATGAAATTTCAGTTGCTCCATCCGGAATATTTAATATGCCATTCTCATAAGTGAAAATATTTGTATAAATTGAATGTCTAAGATTGTCTACAAGAACTACGGTATTTTTATATTCATCTGCCATTGCAAAATTTGGACGTAAGGCTATTCTTTCATAAGTATTATTAACAGGGCTTATTTCTGCATTAAAGGTTTGCCAGAATGCATCAAAGAGGTTTTCTGATTCCCAAAGTATTTCTAAATCTTCCGTATTGTGAATCTCACCATTAAATCCAATGATTTGAAAGACGCAAGGTTTTTCATTGAAATAATATACCTGAGTCCAGTTATAAGTAGCATTAAATTGATTTGATAAAGATAAGTCTATATCAAAGCTGTAACATTTACCCTGTTCCAATGGGTTTATTAAGTCAGCCCAAACCGTTTCTTTTGATCCAGGAGGACCTACCCTTCTTGTAATAAGTGATATATAAGTTTCTCCTTGACTTGCTTCTTGAATATTGTCAAATATATTTGGTTGAGTATCAACTGAAGATGGTCCACTTTCACTGTTATTCCAATGCGGTGGTGGAACGGCTCGTTGTGAAGTTCCTTCGAACCCATCATTCTTTGTAATTTCTTGGGCTATGCACGAAAGGAATATAAAATTAATGGAGAACACGGTTAAGGCAATCCTCATTATTTGAAGAGATTTATTCATAGCTTAATTATTTAGAGCGTATTAAAAAAGTATAGCTTTTACTTACAATATACATTTTTAATTTCATTAATGCTTGTTGGCATTTCGGTATTTTATAGTGTAAAAACCTGTTTTAAAATTTCGCTTTACTTAGTACAGCGTAAAATAAATATTGACTATTTCTGTCTATGCCTTTCTAGCCTACTCTTCGTCGCATCCTCACCTTGATAGCTAAGGCTATCAGATTCCGGGGGCTTCTCGATTAGACTAAAAATTCATTAGCCATAAATCGACCACTACCTAATTTACGATGTACTTAGTTTTAGAACGATTTTTAAAACAAATGATCTACAATCTCACCATATATCATATCTAGTAATTTTTCTATCATTTCATCATCATCCATTAGTTCATCTCCGAATCCTGAGTCATGATTAGATGGAGCTGCTCTTTTATCTCCTTCAATGTTTACTACTTCTATTTTAGAATTTAATGATTCTGTAAATCTTGTATCATGAATTTTGCAATCTCTTGAGCCATTGACATTAATTCTTATATCCCATTCCGCTCTTTTTATTATATTTTTAGTAATTACTGTTGCTTTTACAGTTGATGTAGTCTCTACTTCTATTTCTTCCCCCTCTGAATTGGTACTCGTTTCAGTAGTTTTTATCTCCTTTTCTACTTCTTCTCTATCCTCATCCTCTTTAGTGTCTATATCTAATGACGAAAAAGAAATTTCAATTTTACAATCAGCAGTTTTCACTGGTCTACTCGAATTCACATATACTTTATGGAACTTACTGCTATAATTTTCTAGATTTTCTATTTTACGATTGATTTCGAAAGCGTTAAAAGCATTGAATCCAGTAGATACTTCAATGCTGTATATTACACTCCCCAATTTAAGGCTTTCGCTCAACAAAGAATCTAAGTGTGGATTTATGTTCCCATATTGTTTTGACTTCAAAAAATCATTATGCGCACTTCTAGCCTGTGCCTTATTCTTATTTTGGTGATAATTATCAAAATTATCTAAACCTGATTGAAAATAAGCATTATTTACTTCTTCATAAATCAATTCGCTTTCTTTAGCTAAAGCATTAGCTTTTTGGCTAAATGTATTTCCTGTATATTTATTAGCATCCTGAATTTTTTCTTGCAGATTATCTATAATCGAGATGGACTTTACTTTAGCCTGTACTGACTGAGAATTTCTAAATTTTTCTAACTCGATACTATCGCGAGAAATGATCTCTTTTAAAGCTATAATCAAGATATCTTTGTTCTCTTCGTAAGAAACATTCTTTTTTAAATTATTCAATGAGTGTTTAAATGCCTTTTCATATTTTGATTCTTCAAGATACTTTTGAGGGCTGGAACAGCTTATAAAGCCGATTACAATTAGGAGTAAGATTAGGTTAGTTTTCATATTTCGTTTTTGTCTTGATGCCTTTATTATCTAAATCTAATTGGCATATTAAACTTTACTTTAGGGATCATGTTAATGACAATAATAATAGCAATAGATTTTCTTAACTCTAAATTATTAACACTATTTAGTACATCTTAACATTTCATTAAAGGATAGGAATTAACAATAATAAGGGACAAGAAATCCCCTCAAGCTCTCATCTAGCCCTCCCCGTCTTAAACCAAATCGTATCTTTCGTTAATTTATCATCCGTTTTATTAAAAGATATTAGTTTTGAGATTATCGCTGGTTTTGTTTTCACCTGATCCGCAATGATCTCATAGGCAATGTCCCTAATATTGGTGCTTAATTCTTTTCTCTTTTTGTATTCAATTTCTAATAATTTTAAAAATACATTTTTATTATTATTGTTTACATCATGATCATAAATAGTTTTAATTTCTGTCCATAATATTTTTTGATCATGAATATTATTAAAGTAATTATTTAAACAATTAAAAGCATCTTTATTTAATCGCCATCCACTAAGTAATAAGTCCTGTGCTTTTTGATCATCATTCATTTTATGCTTATAAAGCAAAGAAGCTTTTACAAATTGATTTTTTTCCTTATAATTTTCTACTACTTTTTCAAAGTAAATATATGCTAGTTTTACTTTATTTATCTTAAGGTATAAATCGCCAACTTTTTCATTTTCTTTTAGTTCTTTATACAATTCTATTGCTTCATTGATATAATTACCTTTCTCATAAGATTCAGCAGCTTTTCTTTTATCATTTAAATATTTTAAATAAACACTGGCTGCTTCTTGATAAAAACCTCCTTGCTCCAAAGCAGAAGCGGCTAGAGAATAATCCTTTAGCAATTTCATATAAATAAAAGCGGCCTTCTTGTATTCCTTTTTTTTGATTAAATCCAAAGCTGTGTTTAAATACTCTTGCCTTAATTTAAAAAAGTGATCACCTAGATCTACAGCTCCATTACCATTATTTCTTCCTCTATTATTCCCATATAAAGAGAAGTCTCCCCACCTCCTGGACATTTTAAATTCACCTCCAAAGTTGCCGCCTCTACTTGTTCCCTCTTGATCAAGTGGAATAGCATATTTTAAAGCCTCTTCAGGATTATTTTTTAATAAGTCTAATAACTTATCTACTTCTTTTTTATTTCTTCTTTCTAAATCTTCAAAATCTGATTGCATTTTATTCAACCAATTAGCATTCTTAGGAAACAACCATTCCGAAAATCGACTTAATCTATCTAAGCCTTTTGAAGATTCTCCTCCTCCTTCAATACTTTTACCACTTAAGTCCAAAGGGCTAAAAAATTGTTTATAAAACATCAGTTTACCTTTTTCCAAAATATTCAAAGGCTTATCATTTAATGTTTCTTTTTGAGGAAAATCATTTTCTAATTGATTTAACACTTCCTCTGCAGGTACCGGAATTACTTGAAAGCTTTTAATTTGCCTGGGAATAAATACACCTTCTGTAGGTTTTAGGATAGTATACTCAAGTGCAACTGGGTTTAGAATTAAATCAAACCAATCTATTTGTTCTTTTAATTCTACCAAGCCAAATTCAGGATGCATGATATGACGTGTCGAACCAAATATCTTTTCGATTTCTCCTAATCTAAGCATAGGGAGTAAAATTGATTGGGTCGGAATAAATAGTATATTATTGACGAGTTGTACCAACTCATATCTCCCAATATCTTTTACTTTTTGATCTCTTCCCAATACAGCAAGGCAACCCCAAACAGAATTCGCTTTTAGCCCCGGGATAGGAAATACTTCCATCCTATCCAATGTCAAACCAAGTGTCTGAAACGCTTGAACCCAGCCAGTAGGATCTGTTCCTTTTATCAGTACACCTCTAAGTGGATGTATAGAAGTGTGAAATGGTTTAATTTTAATTTGCATGATCTATTATATGCTTGATAAAAGCCCGAATGTATTTATCATAAAATGCTCTAGTTACTATCTTTTCAAAAGAAAATAGATTCAAGGACATTTCTGCTCTAATGCTTAGTTTTTTTAATCCATCTTTTAATTGTATA
>CBDICS010000048.1:0-27340 GCA_965277415.1 Saprospiraceae bacterium | reverse complement strand
AGACTATTTTCCAATTCATTCTTAAAGGCCTCATCCTTTTCATGATATAAAAGGAAAACTTTTTCTGTTTTTGCTTCACCATCTTTTGACGGGCTAATTACTTTAGAACTAAGTTCAGTTAAAAATCCATCAACATCTTTATCTATAAACTGAAAATTGAAACGCTCTTCATAAAATGCTTTTGTAATTGAACTTACCGGAAAACGTTTAGACTTAGGAGATAATGTAGTGTTTTCTTCCTTTAGTTTTAATCCATCTAATAATAGCCGAAACTGCCAATTTTCTAAATCAAAGCCAAAAAACAAATAGGTCTTTCGATCATCAAACTGTCCTAAAATTTCTTCCGGAATTCTAGGGTCATCTTTTACTACATTTCTTGTAAATTCTAATTGGTCTTCTTCGGTTAATACAAGCGACTCCGTTTCACTCATAGAGCCAAATAGGTTATATATTAAAGGATGGTTAGCATCCACCTTATCAAGATCAACCGTACTTGCAGTATCTCTTCTGAAATTATAATATAAAGACAATGGAAGTTTTCCTTCTTCTTGTAGCGCTCGATAGATGAAATCATCCGGATTGGTATTAATCACGATATTAAATGGCATTTTTGCCAGCCAACGATAGATTTCTGGGATTTTCTTAGAGTTTTCTTTTATAAAATCTTTTGCTAAATCCTCAAGATCTACCCTTCTTGCACCTTTAATCGTCAAAAATCGAAGCGCAATATAAGGCAATCGCCTTTTTTCTTCCTGGTCATATTCTATTCCTTCTTGATCTAAAAAGTCGGCGAGATAAGCAGAAAGCTCTTCTATCATTGGAACAGCCTCCCCTTCCTTTTCAATCGCTGCGAGATTGGGGCCAATCATCAAAACACAACGTTCTTCCGAAAAATCTCTTTTGAGTTTAAGCCATTGCAGGTTATTCATTCTACTTTTTTGGTTAAGAGCATGTTGCGGATTTAGCATTCGGCCTACAAACACCACTTTTTCGCTTATACTTCAGTTCAAAATCCTCATTATGCTAAGGCATAATTCCGATTTTGAACTTCGTCTAAACAAAAAACTGACAGTTTTCGGCTCGAAGCCCAATTCCTCAACATCCTCTAAAAGGGGTTTTCGTATTTGCAAGAAAATCATTTTTCCTTTTAGTAAGGCTTATGGCTGCTTTATCCTTTAAATAAGAGGAACACAGCCAAATTGATCATTGAATGCATAAAACATCTGATTTTCAACCTGAAATATATAAAAATTATATGGGTAATGAATAAGTTTTCATAGCGAAATTGATAAACCCGTGAATCAGGTATTATTTGATTGCGGGGCTCAAAACGACTAAAACCGGTTCCATTTTTTCATGATAGTCCACAAATAAATAGAACTTGTCCAAATTTTATTTATGTCGATTTTTTAAAACCTCTATTACATGTTCTAACTTAAATCCTTTAGCTACGAGTAAAACAAGGTAATGAAACATCAAATCAGCCGCTTCATTTAGAAATAAATCATTATTATCATCTTTAGCTTCTATAAGTAATTCAACAGCTTCTTCTCCTACTTTTTGAGCAATTTTATTGATCCCTTTTTTAAAAAGTGATGCGGTGTAAGAAGATTCCGTATTCATATTCTTCCGATCTTGAATAATCGTTTCTAGTTTTTCGAGGAAATAAGGTGTCTCATTTTTTTCTCTAAAACAAGTATCTGCTCCTGTGTGGCAAATGGGGCCTTTGGGTTTTACCTTTATCAAAAGTGTATCTTGATCACAATCAAGTTCAATTTTTTCCATTTCTAAAAAATTACCGCTGGTTTCACCCTTCGTCCACAAAGTCTTTCTAGACCGGCTAAAAAATGTGATCAATTTAGTTTCCATCGTTTTTTGAAATGCCGCTTTATTCATATAAGCAAGCATAAGTACTTTTGCTGTTGATGAGTCTTGAATAATGGCTGGAACAAGCCCGTCTCCTTTTTGAAAATTTATTTTATCTATCATAATAATCTTTTTTCTTTGACACTATTGGTTCATCTTTAAGAAAAGATGTCTTTTGTCAATGGTTATTAGAAATTTCTATCCCCGTGGCGAATACTTAAATTCTAATACTAATATTTCTCTTTTTCAAATAGTTTTTTAATGCTGGAATAGCAATTTCATTATAGTGAAAAATACTAGCTGCCAAAGCTGCATCTGCTTTCCCAATTTCAAAAACATCTTTAAAGTGTTCCATATTTCCAGCACCACCAGATGCTATAATTGGAATGCTTACTTGTTCTGAGAGTTTGGCTAATGCTTTATTCGAAAACCCTGTTTTTATTCCATCATGATCCATAGAAGTAAACAGTATTTCTCCAGCCCCTCTGTCAGCAACTTCATTTGCCCATTCAAACAAATTCAACGTCGTCGGTATTCGGCCGCCATTGAGATGTACAATCCAATTCCCTTTAACTTGTTTGGCATCAATAGCAACCGTAATGCATTGATTACCGAAATTTTTAGAAAGTTGATTGATCAATTTAGGATGCTTAACAGCTGCGGAATTAACCGAGATCTTATCTGCACCAGATTTCAATAATGCATTGACATCTGAGCTCGTACTGATTCCTCCTCCTACAGTAAAAGGTATATTGATTTGAGCAGCCACCATTTTGACGAGCTTTAAGAGGGTTTTTCGTTTTTCGTCTGTGGCGTTTATATCTAAAAAGACTAATTCGTCAGCGCCTTGATCACTGTATACTTTTGCTAATTCAACGGGATCACCAGCATCTCTTAGTTTTAAAAAATTGACACCTTTGACCGTACGACCAGCTTTAATATCTAGACATGGAATGATTCTTTTGGCAAGCATTTACATGATTTTTTATTTGTTCAATTGTTCAATTGTTCAATAACATATCTAAGATTAATTTTCTCTTCATATATTGCTTTCCCTACCACAACTGACTGACAAGCAATATTTTTTAATGCCAGTATATCTTGCATAGAAGCAACTCCTCCACTGGCAATAATATGGAGTTCAGGAAATTGGTTTATTAATTTTTCATACAATTCAACTGATGTACCTCCTAACATTCCATCTTTAGAAATGTCTGTACATATCACATGTTTTAGACCTCTTGAAATATTATTCCTTAAATAGTCATAAATGCTCAAATCACTCATTTCTAACCACCCATTGACCGCTAGTCGTTCATTTTTCACATCAGCTCCAAGGATTATTTTCTCCTGACCATATCTATCCAACCAATTGAAAAATAAGTCAGGAGAGGTTACTGCGACGGTTCCTATAATAGCTTGAGTTGCGCCACTGTCAAATACTTTTTGTAAGTCAGCATCAGATTTTACACCCCCACCAAACTCAATTTCGAGTTTAGTTTTAATGGCTATTTCTTCTAGTATATTGAAGTTAATTACTTGTTTAGCTTTCGCGCCATCCAGATCTACAAGATGTATTTTTTTGATGCCTAAATCTTCAAACGATTTAGCGACTTCAATTGGATCTAAATCGTAGATTTTTTTTTGTGCGTAGTCACCTTGGGATAGGCGAACACATTTCCCTTCGATAATATCAATTGCTGGTATTATTTGCATGTTTTTATAGGTCAATAAAATTTTCTAAAATTTGCTGTCCAATTTTTCCTGATTTTTCAGGATGAAATTGAGTTGCATAAAAATTATCTTTCTGTAGAGCGGCACTAAACGGTAAAGTATAATTCGTAAGTGCAGTAGTATAGGCTCCTTTTTCTACATAGTAACTATGAACAAAATAGGTGTACTGATGCTCCATATTCGAATTGAATATCTTTCCTTTAAGATCAAGGATTTGATTCCATCCTATATGAGGTACTTTAAAACCAGAACTAGGTTTGAATCGCTTTACTTTTTGAGGGATTAGTCCGAGGCAATCTGTCTTATTTTCTTCGGAATATTCACATAATAGTTGCATACCCAAACAAATACCCAGCACTGGTTGTTTCAGGCTTTTAATTACCTGATCCAATCCTTTATTTTTAAGATAAGTCATTGTATTGGAGGCTTCTCCTACGCCTGGAAAAATCACTTTTCCAGATTGTTGAATCACTTCTGAGTCATCCGAAAGTATAGCCTCCACCCCCATTCGTTTTAGTGCAAATTGTACGGATTGAACATTGCCTGCCTTATAATCTATAATAGTAATAGTTGATTTAGATTTTTTATTATTGGGCATATTTTTGTTTTGTTGTAATTAGTGTGGGGACAGGGAATCAATAATTGTCCCTTAAAAGGTTTCATCAAATTATTCCTTTGGTGCTCGGCATTTTTACATTTCGTTCGTCTCTTCGAACTGCTATTTTGATTGCTTTAGCGAAAGCTTTAAAGATAGCTTCAATCTTATGATGTTCATTCGTGCCTTCGGCTTTGATATTTAAATTACATTTCGCGGCATCAGAAAATGATTTAAAAAAGTGCAAAAACATTTCAGTTGGCATATCTCCAATTTTTTCTCTTTTGAATGTTGCTTCCCAAACTAACCATGGTCGTCCTCCAAAATCTAATGCTACTTGAGCTAAACAATCATCCATTGGCAAGCAAAAACCATAACGTTCAATATTTGATTTATTGCCAAGTGCTTTGGCCAATGTTTCGCCAAGTGCCAAGGCTGTATCTTCTATCGTGTGATGCTCATCCACTTGAAGATCTCCATTTACATTAATCGTTAGATCCAGACCAGCATGTTTTGAAATTTGTTCTAGCATGTGGTCAAAAAAGCCCAGACCAGTTGAAATTTTAGAATATCCAGATCCATCCAATAAAAGTTCAATTGAAATATTCGTCTCTGAAGTTATTCTATTTAGGAAAGCGCTGCGTTTTTCAAATTTTAGAAAAGTATAGATTTCAGACCAGTTTTGTGTGATCAATACACAAACTTTATTCAAGCCTTCAATTATTCTTAAGTCATTTTTAGCTTGGATTAAAATTCCTGAAGCTCCTAAATTTTCAGCTAATTGAATATCAGAAAGTCTGTCTCCAATGACATAGGAATGCTCTAAGTCATAATCTCCTTCGATATATTTCGTCAACATACCCGTCTTCGGTTTTCGAGTTGGCGCATTATCCGTAGGAAAACTTTTATCAATATAAACACTTGAAAATTCGATTCCTTCGTTTACAAAAGCTTGAATCATTTTATTATGTGGCGGCCAAAAATGTTCTTCAGGAAAACTTGATGTCCCCAAACCATCCTGATTCGTTACCATCACCAATTCAAAATCTAATTCTTTGACGATTTTTGATAAATATTGAAACACCATTGGATAGAATTCTAGCTTTTCCAAAGTATCTATCTGAAAATCAGTTGGCGGCTCAATTATTAGAGTTCCATCTCGGTCTATAAATAGTACTTTTTTCATATAGTCTTAAGTTGAAGTGTTGAAGCATATATTTTCGAATAGTCTTTCATAACCGAAAGTAATCGGTCATTCTCTACTTCTAATCCAATAGTTATCCTCAGGCAATCCTCACAATTTAATTGCTTTGACCGATCTCGAATAATGATGCCTTTTTTTAATAAGAAATAATATAGTTGCTGGGCTTGGTTTACTTTAAGTAAGATAAAATTGGTTTGAGATGGAAATATCTTTTTTACAAAATCAAAGTCAATCAAAGACTTAGATAATCTTTCTCTTTCTATCTTGATCAGTTGAATTTGCTTCTCTACCATTTCAGGTTTTTTAATTTTCTTTAAAACCAATTGCTGAGTCATCTGATTGATATTATACGGCAATTTTATTTTATTCAACCAAGCGATCAATTCAGGGTTAGAAAAAGCCATACCCAATCTAAGTCCTGCCATGCCCCATGCTTTGGAAAATGTTTGCAAGACTACTAGATTTGGATATTTATTGATTAAACCAATACCACTCTTCACGTTTGAAAAATCAATATAAGCTTCATCAAGAACCACTATTCCGGGAAAGTCTCGAATAATGTTTTCGATGTGGGAAAGCTCAATTACACTTCCTGTTGGATTGTTTGGATTACAAATAAAAAGGATTTTAGCATTTCGAGCACTTAGCATCTTCAAGTCATTCAACCTTGGTTGGAAATCATTATCCAATGGGATCGTTCGAATTGTCACTCCTGCAATTTGTGCACATACACCATACACACCATAGCTCGGTGGCAACATCAAAACACTATCCATATTGGGTTCACAAAACAAACGGATGAGTAAATCTATAGCTTCATCGCTACCATTCCCCAAAAATATATTAGAGACTTGAACGCCCTTAAATTTAGCTATTTCTTTTTTCAAGATTATTTGTAAAGGATCCGGATATCTATTGACTGCTGAGTCAAATGGATTTTCATTTGCATCTAAATAAATTTCCGCCTGGCCATCATATTCATCACGTGCAGCAGTATAGGCTTGAAAGTTACGGAGGCTAGATCTAACAAGCGCTGGCAATGAAAAACCTGAATTTCCAACAAGCTCTACTGAGTCAACTTCCTCCACTCCTGATTGTTTTTCTAAGATAGTATCAAGTCGAATCCTTATCGCATTTTTATGAGCGATTAATTGTTCCGCCTCAGCCATAATTTCCACTGTCGAACCCAAGTTTTGAATTCCCTTTTCTGTGATTTTCTGGAATGTAATTTTTTTATAAAAACTATCCAAAGACACACCACTGAAGGATTTCGCATAACCATTTGTCGGTAAGGTGTGATTAGTCCCAGAAGCGTAATCACCAGCTGACTCCGGCGTATAGTTTCCAAGAAACACCGACCCTGCGTTTATGATTCTATTAGCTAGCAACTCCGCATTTTCAACAGCGAGGATTAAGTGCTCGGGAGCATATTCATTGATGATATCAATTGCTTCTTTTTTACCTTTTACAATAATGGCAATACTATTTCCCAGCGCTTCAGTCGCAATCATTTTTCTTGGAAGCGACTGTAACTGTTCTATTATTTCTAGTAAAACTTTATCAATAAAAATATCATCAAATGCAATCAAAACAACCTGGCTATCCGTTCCATGTTCTGCCTGTGAAAGTAAATCCGCAGCCACAAATTTAGGATTAGCACTACCATCAGCTAAGACTAATAGTTCTGAAGGACCCGCAGGCAAATCAATAGCTAATCCTTCTCGTAATGCTTGTTGCTTCGCTTCCATAACGAATTGGTTGCCTGGGCCAAATATCTTATTTACGGCAGGAATACTTTCTGTTCCGAAAGTCATCGCTGCAATGGCTTGTGCACCACCAACTTTATAGATTTTAGAAATTCCAATTAAATTAGCAGTATACATAATTGCAGGATCAACCTGTCCATTTTTTTGAGGGGGTGTACACAAAATTATTTCCTCACAACCTGCAATTTTAGCGGGTATGCCCAACATTAAGACAGTCGAAAACAAAGGTGCCGTCCCTCCGGGTATATACAAACCAACCTTTTGGATGGCAACATTTTTTCGCCAACATTGAACGCCTGGCATCGTCTCAATAATTTGAGCATGTTCTTTTTGAGCTGTATGAAATCGTTCGATATTTCCATGTGCTATTTTGATCGCAGTTTTGAGTTTTGAATTAACTTGTGATACTGATGATTCAATTTCTTTTGAACTTATCATCAAATTTTTTAGCTTTACCTTGTCAAATTTTTCGGTCAATTTATACAAAGCCTGATCTCCTTGATCTTGAACCTGATCCATTATTGATCGAACCGCTATTTCAAGATTCTTAGTCTCTATCAATGGGCGTTTAAGAATAGTCGACCACTCATTTGGTTTGATACCTTTATAAATCTTCATATATACATATATTAATATTTCTTACAAAATCATTTTACCTATTGGAACGACTAGTATACCTTCCGCTCCGAGAAATTTTAATTGATCAATTACATCCCAAAACCTTTGTTCCTGCACCACCGAATGAATAGCTGACCAATTGCTTTGAGCCAAAGGAACAATTGTCGGACTCCGCATTCCAGGAAGTAATTTCACAATCTCTTCGATACATTCATTTGGTGCATTTAGAATGATATACTTATTGTATTTCGCATTATTGACTGATTGGATTCTAAAAAGTAGTTTGTCTAGAATAGTGCTTTTCGCCGTATTTAAATTTGAGTTGACTACTAACACAGCTTCAGATTTCATCACTATTTCTACCTCTTTTAACCCATTGCTAAAAAGAGTACTTCCAGAACTGACGATATCACAGACTGCATCAGCAAGCCCTATACTTGGAGCTATTTCAACAGAACCACTAATCTTATGGATATCGGATTGTATATTATTTTCTTTAAAAAATGTAGTTAGAATATGTGGATAAGACGTTGCGATTTTTTTGGATTGAAAAAAGGTAAGGCCTGTATATATTTTTTCTTTGGGAATTGCTAAAGAGAGTCTACATTTTGAAAAACCTAAAACCATTCGCGTTTCTATTGATTTTCGAGATTCTAAAACAACATTCTCTCCTAGTATTCCAATATCTGCAATGCCGTCTTCTACATATTGAGGAATATCATCATCCCGTAAATAGAGGATTTCTAAAGGAAAATTGACTGCAGGAGCTAACAATTTATTTTTACCATTTTGAAGCGAAATACCGCATTCTCGTAGTAATTTTTTGGAGGCCTCACTTAGTCTCCCTGATTTTTGTATTGCTAATTTTATTTTTGTCATTTTTTATTTTTAAAAATTAATACTCTGGTAATTTTTTGACACGAAGTCACACAAAGGAGGCACGTAGTTTCACAAAGAGTTCATACCAGTATTCCGTAGATCTTCTTTTTGTAAAAGATAAAATCACACCTTAGGGACGAAGCGTAAATAAATTTCCTCTTGAATCAGAATATCTGTACCTTGACACTAGCAGTTATTTTTGAATAACTTCAATAAAAAAAGGCTAACCATTGCAAAATGGTTAGCCTTTTTAAGATGTATATACCTATACCTCCCTCACCATTTGCAATGTTCTACAAAAGCATGATGATGATGGATATGAAAGTTAAATGTCATTATTAGATTTTTAGTATTGGTATAAATTGAAAAAGGCTCATCGAAAACCGACAAGCCTTTTATTTTGTTCATTACAATGATCAGCTTACCATTTACGTTGAAACGTATTCAAATGATGCTGATGTAATTGGATTAAATTCATATTGCAGTGGTCATCTATAATTAACTAGAACAAAAATACACTATTTAATTCTACAAATTCAATTTTTTGATAGAGAATTTTCTTCTTTTTTCTTACCAGAAGTTGACATAACAAGCAGTCCTCAAGTTTAAAAATTTGATAATCAATAAGATATATATATTCTATAAACGACGTATCTCTCTAAAAATAATTAAGCACTAGTCCGATGTTTATCAATTTGACTGCAAAATCATATTTTAAACACTTGATTTCGTTTTTGAAAACGATATTTAAACAGGTGTTCTTAAGTACATCGTAAAATAAATATTGTCTATTTCTGTCTATGCCTTTCTAGCCTACTCTTCGTCGCATCCTCACCTTGATAGCTAAGGCTATCAGGTTCCGGGGGCTCCTCGATTAGACTAAAAATTCATTAGACATAAACCGGCCACTACTTAATTTACGCTGTATTAAGGACAGAGCATTATTAAATGTCTTACTTTTTTCTAAAGCCATGAGTCACTTGGTCTATAAATTTATTAGGGTATTCTTCAATACCTGGAAAGCCCAATCGAATGTCTTTCCCATCATGAGGTATCACCGCTGTGCCAAAAATATAATCCCATATAGCTAAGGTCAAACCAAAATTAATCCCATACTCTCTTCCTGCTGGAAGTTCATAGGCATGGTGCCAAATATGCATTTCAGGGCTATTAAATACATATTTCATCAAAGGGCCTAAAATGACCATGCAAACAATAGAACTGCCAATAATAATGAGGTAAACCATCATCCCACTTGCATTAGAAAACAAATGAACTTCCGCTAAGCCAAATGCAAAGACAATCCCAAGTAAACCTCCAAGAACCGCACCTTTGATGTAACCATTAACCGAAATATTAGAATGGTTGAAATGTCCAACTGCCAGTGTAAATATATGAATCACAAAAAATTGATCTAATCGTAAGCCGATTAGAAATGCTAATGGCAAGTATTCAATGGTTCGATAGACAATTGTCTCCATCCAATGATACCTTAGATGTGCCGCAAAGCCCATTTGCTCAACAGAATGATGAACCTTATGAAATTCCCATAAAAATGAAATTCGATGGAGTAAACGATGTGTCCACCATTGTACAAAATCACGAAGTACAAATCCAATCAACAAAACTGCCCATACCGGCAAATTCCAAAGTGGATTCATTTTTTGTAGATCAAAACCAATCGCCAAAAAGCCATCTTTTATAAAAGTGACAATAACATCTGAAAAGGCATTATAAATAATCAATGAAAAGAGAAAGAAATTAAAGAACATATAAAAGACATCTAACCAGAAGTCTTTTCTAAATAATGCCTGATTTTTCCTCCAAGGGCTCAAAAATTCTAAAGCGAAAAAGAAACCTGATACTAAAATTAACCAGTAGAAATAGCTATTCCATGAAGGATGAGTGATATCATTCCATAGATAACTAGCATATCCTGTGTAACCGTTAATAAAGGCGTCGATGTACTTCATTGTAAAATATTTAATACCGGTATTGCAAAGCTAAGCCATATCCATGACTAAGTGAAGTTATACTAAGGTTTCCGTTTTTCCTTTTGTGTAAGGCAGGTATCAAAATGCCAACTGCAGCACCCACTAAAGTCCCCATCAATACATCTGTTGGAAAATGATTTAAACTACGAATTCTGTTATGACCAACAAATGCTGGCGGAATAAGCGCCAAACTATAAACCAGAAACTTCTTTGAACCTAGTTCAGGGTGAAAATCGCAATATACCTTAGCCATAAAAAACGAAGCGGTTGCCGTTGTGCTAACATGGCCGCTAAAAAAGGAATTTCGCTTTCTACCCAATCGTCGTTCATCCAATGAAAATTCAGTATAATAGGCGCCGGGGCGATAACGATCAATCAATCGGGGTCCAAAAGGTCCCCAAGCATAAATATTGGCTGCTATTGCTTGTGTTTCGAAATACATCAGCGCAATATCTTTCCACTCTTTAGATATTTCTTTATCTAAAAAAAGTAAGGCGGGTGCAAAGAATGAAGCGTATAATCCAATGTCTGAAAGTAGTCTTGCGCGGTCTACTTTATCTAAATTCCGTCGTAAAGCATATCGGTCAAAGGCATTTACATCATCCGGAGTCAATGCTAAAACATCCGATATGGGAATTGAATCCTTGTTTAATAGGGATTGAACTCCAAGAATATTACTTGTTGTGCCCAGTACCCCAATAGAACCAGAAATCCAATGATTAACCTTATACATCGGTTGTTTTATATCTTGCTGAGCAATAGAAACCTTCGATACAATCATCAAAATCCAAAGAGCCAATATTTGTTTCCAATTCATATCTTTAGTTTATTTTTCCTTAAAGGTATTGGTTTTGAGATTTTTAAAGTTAAATTTATAGGATTTCTGTCTTTAATAAATAAAACAACCACCCTTAAACAAATCAAATATATCGTAACATAAGCAGTTTTTTAAGGTAAATAACATAAAGAATAAAAAACGCTTTGATAAAATCACCTATGGCTAAAAGACCCAATCGCAACCAACGCAATAAAAATACTGATGATTCTGATAACAGAACGATTATAAAAATCGCCAGCCCAAAGCAAGTGAAGGAAAACTCAGCTACTAAAAAATCAAATTCGACTAACAAAAAGAAGGAAAACTCAAATACTCCTGCCCCAAAGAAAGCTAAAGTCATTGTAAAAAAAACAAGTCGTACAAATACCAGTAGAAAGTCTAAACCTGAACCGGCGAAAAAAGTAATTAAGAAATCGTCTGAGCAACAGCATTCATCAACGAATATAAATCCAACGAATACAGCTCCAGCTAAGACAACAATTTCTACTCCAACGCTTCATACGACAGAAGGTGTGAAAATATCCCAATCAGTTGCTATTCTTATTGATGGGAATAATATCGAGATGAGTCTGACAAAATTGACTAATAATAAAAGTGCTGTTCTTAATTTTGACAAAGTTATTCCAAAACTCCTACATGGACGTGGTCTGAATAGGTTAATCTATTTTAGAGAGGGCCGTAGTATATCAAAAAAACTTGCTGATCGGCTACACACGCATTATTTTGGATCAGTCGTACCTTGTCATAAATCAGCAGATATTCCACTTTCTATACAAGCTACTCAATTAGCCGAAAAGGTAGATACGATCATTATCCTTTCTGGAGATTCTGATTATGTTGAATTAGTACGCCATGTTAAATCAAAAGGTGTACGGGTTGAGATTGCCGCTATTGAAATCACTACTGCAAATATTTTAAAAGAAGAAGCCGATTATTATAGCCCAATTACAGAGGAAGATGCTTTTATTGTTAAATAGTGTTCAAAAAATCAGCTTCTTTTTATTGCTCCTTTTTTTGATGTCTTGCAATACGCAAGCAGATTTACAAGAATTTCACCTTGTAGAAATTCCAACTCATTCCCACTCTGGAGGAGAAGCCAACCTTTTTGTTAGTCAAAACAAACAAGTCTATCTAAGTTGGATCGAATATATAAATGACAGTACTGATGCATTACAATTTTCAATACTGGAAAATGATCATTGGTCACAAGCGCAAACTATTGCAGTTGGAAATAATTGGTTTGTGAATTGGGCAGATTTTCCTTCTGTAGCTGCTTATCATGATGAAAAAACTTTAGCTGCCCATTGGCTGCAAAAAAGTGCCGCAGGAACTTATGATTATGATATTCAAATTGCCCAGTCCAAAGATTTAGGCAGTCAATGGTCTACTCCATTTATTCCGCATAGGGATAGCATCTCCGCAGAACACGGCTTTGTCACAATGATCCCAACTGATGGAAACCGCATTTTCGCAACTTGGTTAGATGGCAGAAATACAAAGATTAAAGGGGAGACATCTAATGACCATGGGCATGGACATGGAGGAGCAATGAGTCTTCGTGCTGCCGAATTTGATATTGAAAGTAAACTATATAATGAGGTTGAATTAGATAATAAAGTTTGTGATTGCTGCCAAACAGATGCGGCGATGACCAAAAATGGACCTATAGTCGTATATAGAGATCGAACGGATGATGAGATTCGAAATATTTCATTAGTTAGAAAAGTTGGGCTGGATTGGACTCAAGCTAGAAATATTTCCAATGATCAATGGCATATCACAGGTTGCCCCGTCAATGGTCCTGCGATTGCTGCTCAAGGTTCAGAAGTTGTTGTTGCTTGGTATACTGCTGCCGATGATCGTCCAATGGTTCAGTTTATCTTTTCTAAGGATGCTGGTGCTTCATTCTCTGATCCTATACAAATAGACAATGGCCATCCATTAGGACGAGTTGATATTGTTCTTAAAAAGGATGTAGCGTATCTTAGTTGGATGGAACAAAATGATGAAGCGGCCAATATTATGCTTGGAGCTGTTGATCTTCATGATCTTGATCGTATTAAAAAGAGCATACTTATAAAGACTTTGCCTTCTAGAAGAAGTGGCTTCCCTATTCTGGAAATTGTAAATGGTCAATTATTGATTGCCTGGACTGCATTGGATGGAGAAAAGAGTAGGATTAGAACTGCTTTTCTTCAATGACAATTATTAATTCAATTGGCAAAAATCATCTGTCGCGAATCAATAATTTTTCCATTAATTCTTAATTCAATTTCCTTTTTGTCTTGAAACAAAAAGAAACAAAAAATTCAAGGCTGTTTACTTTTTTAAACGGCAAAATCAAATAAAAACCTAAATTCTAAAAACTCGCTTTTATGATTCAATTCCTCTTATAAAAGTAGATTATTTTAGAATCTGCTAGCTCAAACAACTTATTTAGCTCAAACAATTTAGAATTCTTAACGGTTTTGATTTGATTTCCCCTAAAAAGTAAAAGGCCGTTTTCCTGGCTTTTGGCAGTTGAATTAATTTTTGTAAAAGTATTCGTTTGATTTTTTATTACGCCTACATCATAATTAGGTCAATTGGCAAAAATCATCTATCGTGAATCAATAATTTTTCCATTAATTCTTAATTCAATTTCCTTTTTTGTCTTGAAACAAAAAGAAACAAAAAATTCAAGGCTGTTTACTTTTTTAAACGGCAAAATCAAATAAAAACCTAAATTCTAAAAACTCGCTTTTATGATTCAATTCCTCTTATAAAAGTAGATTATTTTAGAATCTGCTAGCTCAAACAACTTATTTAGCTCAAACAATTTAGAATTCTTAACGGTTTTGATTTGATTTCCCCTAAAAAGTAAAAGGCCGTTTTCCTGGCTTTTGGCAGTTGAATTAATTTTTGTAAAAGTATTCGTTTGATTTTTTATTACGCCTACATCATAATTAGGTCAATTGGCAAAAATCATCTATCGTGAATCAATAATTTTTCCATTAATTCTTAATTCAATTTCCTTTTTGTCTTGAAACAAAAAGAAACAAAAAATTCAAGGCTGTTTACTTTTTTTAAACGGCAAAATCAAATAAAAACCTAAATTCTAAAAACTCGCTTTTATGATTCAATTCCTCTTATAAAAGTAGATTATTTTAGAATCTGCTAGCTCAAACAACTTATTTAGCTCAAACAATTTAGAATTCTTAACGGTTTTGATTTGATTTCCCCTAAAAAGTAAAAGGCCGTTTTCCTAACTTTTGGCAGTTGAATTAATTTTTGTAAAAATATTCGTTTGATTTTTTATTACGCCTACATCATAATTAGGTCAATTGGCAAAAATCATCTATCGTGAATCAATAATTTTTCCATTAATCCTTAATTCAATTTCCTTTTTGTCTTGAAACAAAAAGAAACAAAAAATTCAAGGCTGTTTACTTTTTTAAACGGCAAAATCAAATAAAAACCTAAATTCTAAAAACTCGCTTTTATGATTCAATTCTTCCTATAAAAGTAGATTATTTTAGAATCTGCTAGCTCAAACAACTTATTTAGCTCAAACAATTTAGAATTCTTAACGGTTTTGATTTGATTTCCCCTAAAAAGTAAAAGGCCGTTTTCCTAACTTTTGGCAGTTGAATTAATTTTTGTAAAAATATTCGTTTGAATTTTTATTACGCCTACATCATAATTAGGTCAATTGGCAAAAATCATCTGTCGCGAATCAACTACTTTTCCATCAACCTCCAAGCTATAGACAAAAGTACCTACGACATTGTAGCCATGTTCATATAAGATTTCATTTAGACCTGCATTCAATGTGGTGGGAAGGCGTTGAATTTCTTTTCCTTGCATGTCTCTAATTACAATAGCTGCTTTTTGAAAAGGAATCGTTTCATTCACCATGAACGCGATATAGGTAGCCTCATCAAATGGATTAGGTCTATTTTGTAATAATTGGATGGCCTTTGGTTTTTCTTCTATCGTTCCTTCCTCGACGCCTAAAGCTGTAACGATAAATAATTCTTCATTAGAGAATAAACTTTCAATTCCATTACTATCCACCGAACAGACAGAGATATAAAAGGCTCCAGGTTCATCTGGATAATAAAGGCCAGTATTGGTATCAACTAAGTCAACAAGATCATAGAAATCAATCCCTTGATGCCGGACTCCAATTCGATATTTGTTATATTCATAAGGATCTTCAATAATGACAGTAATCTCGCCACCATCATTTAGGGCTGAAAAAGAAGCAGGCGTTTTCGGACCTATAGCGGCCATTCCAGAAGCGACTCCATTAATTACCGCATTTCTTGCCAAATAATTAAAATCGACAAAAAAGCTATCCAATTCCATATCCCCATCAGTATCAACGCCTAAGATATCATCACTGGTATGCTGGCGATCATGATAGTCTGGATCAGCAGCATTGGCATTTCCATGCTCATTGGCAGATGTAAACCGAATGGAGTAGATACCACGATCATGAAAAGGAATGTGATCTCCGCCTCTTCCAGTTCGATCTAATGCCGACATTAATGTGATCAGCATAGGAACAGATACAGTGGGCAAAACCTCTTCTGAATATTCTAGTTTTGAAAATCGAGCAAGGCTCTTATGAGGAGAGTTGGCACTTCCTCCAGAAAATATTCTTACCTGAGTACTGTCAACATCATTGAGTCCGGGGCAACTTGGTTCTGAGGAGGTTTCTCCACAAATCACTCCTCCTACAATATCATTATTGAATACTGCTTTGATTGGAACATTATTCTGAACTGACCATTCTGCAAATGCATTGGCCCCGTAGAGTCCTTGCTCCTCTCCTATCGTTCCCATAAATACGATTGTACTACTAAAACTATATTGGCTCATCACCCTTGCTAATTCAATGACCAATGCTGTCCCACTCCCATTGTCTTCCATGCCATGCGCATCGCAATCAATATCACAAGGATCAGCGCATCGACTATCCATATGAGCTTCGATGATAATAACAGAATGGTCCTCTACATCCAAACCAGGCAGTACTGCACATACATTTCTATGTTGTTCCATCCCGCAAATGCTTTGATCAAATTGCATATAAAATGGAATTAAACGATTTTCATTTTGAGCACTAAATTCTTCAAACTTTGCGAACATCCATCTTCTCGCGGCTCCAATACCTGAAGTTTGAGATAAGGTATCCGAACCTGTATTTCTATTATTAAAACTTGACAATTCAATCAAGTAATTCTTCATCTTTTCGGCAGATACACCTTGCATTACTCCTGAGATGATATCGTCTGGATGATTTAAAATAGTAGTTGCCAGATAATCCGCTGGGTTAAAATTGCCGAGCAAGACTTGTTCCGCTTCGGCATCTGTCGGATGAATATTCGTTTGGGCAATTATATTAATACTAAAAAAGAGAATTGAACATAAGAGGATGGGCTTTTTCATATGTAGTATTGGTTTTAAAACCTAAAATAACCATTCCTAGAGTTTTTTAATAGCTTAGCGCTCATTATCTTCGAGTTTATTAAACTATGCTAATTATGAATATTGAAACACTCAAATACCCTATAGGAAAACTTAATGATCCAGGAAGTTTTGACGCCAATAAATATCAATCCATGATTTCGGAAATTGAACAGTTTCCGGCCAGATTAGTAAGTGAAGTGGGGCCATTAACGCCAAGTCAACAAGCATGGATATACCGCCCTAATGGGTGGACTATTAAGCAAGTTATTCATCATTGTGCGGATAGTCATATGAATGCTATGACTCGGGTAAGATGGACCTTGACAGAAAATCAACCAACCATCAAAGCATATTTAGAAACAGAATGGGCAAAACAAGCTGATTATGAGCTACCGATCATTCACTCTATAAAAATACTTGAGGGATTGCATCACCGATGGGCAAACCTTCTAAAACAATTGAGCGAAGAATCACTTAATCGTACTTTCATTCATCCTGAAACCGGAAAGACGTGGAATTTATATTTTACTACAGGGCAGTATGCCTGGCATTGTAACCATCATTTGGCACATATCAAACAGGCGAAAAAATATCAAGGGGATTTTTCAGCTTTGGATATTTAAAAACATATTGGGCGTTTGGGCTTTCATGAATGGTCATTCAAACAATCATTATTATCGTTAAGAATGAATCCTACTTTAAATACGTTTTCAATGCTGACTCGCGGGTCGTTTTTGAGTAATTTCCGGATGCGAGAAATAAAGACATCAAAACTTCGCCCTAGGAAATAATCCTTCTTTCCATAGATTTGTTCAACAGCCTCTTCTCTTTTTAGAATTTGATTTTTATTTAAACAAAGTAAACGCAATACTTCATTTTCCTTTTCTGTAATCCGCGTCGATTCCCCCATATAACTAAGTTCTTGACGAGCATAGTCAAATACATAATCTCCAATGGTAAATTGTAAACGCAAAGGCGTTTTTTCTACTTTACGGTTTCGTCGAAGTATGACTCGAAGTCGACAAAGCAATTCTTGTTCGTCAAAGGGTTTGGTTATAAAGTCTTCTGCTCCAATGGAAAAGCCCTCCAATTTGTCTTCCTTCATGGATTTAGCTGTAAGGAATAAGAAGGGCGTCTGGGCATCAATTTTCCTAATCTTTCGAGCCAATAAAAACCCATCCATTTCTGGTAGCATCACATCCAATATACAGAGATCAAAGGATTCTTTTTTGAAACTAGAAAAACCAGATTCTCCATCTCTACAAAGCTTAACTCTATAATTTTCGCTTTCTAAAAACTCCATTAATAAAAAACCCAAATGGATATTATCTTCCACTATTAATATGTTCGGTTCGAGACTCATTACTGATAATTTAGATACTAATTGCTAGCTGGTAAAAATAGATCGAAACGTGTTCCTTTATTTAAATCACTAAATATTTTTATAAAACCTTTATGTCTTTCTATAATCATCTTTACATATGCCAAGCCCAGTCCGAAGCCTTTTTGGTCATGAATATTACCTTGATTTACACGATAATATTTTTCAAAAACTTCCTTTTGGTCTTTTTTCGAAATTCCAATTCCATTATCTTCAAAATGGATCATTACGCCGTCATCATTACGCTTAAGGGCAATATTAACCTCAGGAGAATGCTTAGAATATTTCAATGCATTTTCTAATAAATTCCTAAAGGCATTTTCAAGGTGGAATTTATCTCCTTCAAAACTTACATTTTCATTTGCTACATTAAAATTAATAGTTGCGTTTTTCTCTTTTATCTGGAGTTCCATTCCCTGAACTACATGATTGATCAGTTTTTTTAAGCAAAATCTTTCTTTTACTAATTGATATTCACCATTCTCCATTTTTGAAAGCAGGAGGATTTTATCAACTTGCTTTGATAATTTTCCGCTCTCTTCTTTGAGTACTGTTAAATATCTTTCTTCTTTCGGCTCCTTTCGATTTTTTGACAATAAAGTTCCAGCCAAGGAAATATTGGTTAATGGTGTTCTAAACTCATGGGCCATATTATTAAAAAACTCTTTGTTGATTTGGTACATCTTTCTTTGCCTAAACATCGTATAGCCCGACCATAAAAAAACTAGGGTTAAAAAACCGAGGAGTATAATAGAGGAGAAAAACATAAACTTCACTTTCGAAAAGATAAAAGCTGCTTTATCTGGAAAGTCTACGATAAGCAAATTGCGTTCATTTTTTTGTAGTGGGTTTAGCGCACAGGAATATTTGGGTCTGGCCTCAAATCCAAGTTTTTCTTCTTCAACAACTGCTACTTCATAATCCATATCTATATGATAGAAACGCAAAGCAATATCTAGAGCATTTTCTATAGTATTCATATCTACTTCTTGCTTCGTTTCCAATTGAAATATATCATCAAATTCCTGTATAGGAAGGCAGGTGTTACTTTCTCCGGAGCCACAAGAAGCGAGCCCCTCTTCTGAGCCTAATAAATTGACGGCATAACATAAAGCCAGGTTTACTTTTTGATTGAACTGTTGTTCGATCAAGTTTCTTGAATCAGTCATCCATTTTGTCTGAAAGGCAAAAAGAGCAACTAAAGCCAGAAATGAAGCTCCAATAATAATATTGGTGCGGTTTTTTTGCATTAGATTAGAATTTAAAGAATAGAATTCATGAATAGAACTATTTAGAACATGTACTTAACTACAAGTTAACACATATTTACCTTTCAATGCACTGAATTAACAGCTCCTTAACAAGTGGATAACAGGTAAAAAACAGCTCTAAACAGTTCATTCTCTTAACTTTGTAATCGTTATACATTTTAAAATAAAAAAATGAAAACCATTTTAAGTACCATTCATCTTATTTCTTTATGCTTAATATCCAGCGGGTGTATTTTTTGTCAGGTAAAGAATGATCAGCAAAATGCCTCGAATATAAGTGAAACGCCTATTGCCTCTCCTGTTCTATTTAAGGATTTATACAAACAAGGTAGTATAAAAGAAGAAGACCTAGCTTTAATGTATTTATCTCCTGATAATGGTAAAACCTGGACGCCTTTTGCTAAGGGTATCCCTAAAAAAGCAGTGGTTAGTGCTTATGCTACCTTAGAAAATAAGATTTATGCTTGTACAGATTATCATGGTGTATTTGTATCAAAAGATGGCCTCAATGATTGGAAAAAATGTAGCCGGGGGCTTCCAGATAAAATTGATATCAATGCCATTATTGCATTTGGCAAAACACTAGTGATTGGCACTTTCCAACAAGGGATATTTATTTCTAAAGATGGAGGTGCAAATTGGATTCCATCAAAAACAAAGTTTTCCGATATTCCCATTAGGACTTTAATTCATTTTGGTGATAAACTATTTGTAGGAACTGATAATGGCATCTATAAGTCCAATGATCAAGGACAGACATGGGATCATATACATGGTAGTGGGATGCAAATCAATGGTTTTACCATTTTCCAGAGCAAACTATATGCTGCTACAGTGAGTGGGGCTATTATGAGTAAGGATAATGGGGCTACCTGGAAACAAATTTATAAGGATTACACCTTGCATGATATTTCCAGTGATAGCCTATTCATTTATGCTTTAACCATTGGAGGTGGCTTATTTAGATCAAAAAATGATGGACAAACCTGGGAAGATATTAGTCAAGGTATTGATCCAATATCATTCTATACTTTTAAAATAAGAAATATAGGAACAGATTTATTTGCTGCTCAACATTTTGGTATTTATCATTCTTCCGATCATGGAAATCATTGGCATAAATTACAAAACGAGTTTCCAAATACAGTTGCTTTCCTTTTTCTTGAAACGACCAATTACGGTTTAATCACTGGTATAAAGGTGTGAGACAAATAATCTTTAGCACATTCTGGTACCTCAGCAGATCTGAGGGAAATTAATTTATATTAAATATGAAAAATCTAATGTTAGTTCTATTCGTCATGACAGCTATGAGTTTCACAAATGGAATTCAGGCACAAACCACTTGTACAACGGCTCAAAAGGCAGCTTGCAAAAAAATCTGTGCCGATCAGTCAAAATGTACACCTGAACAAATCGCTGCTTGTAAGAAAGCTTGTGCAGGAAAAGTTGCAAGTAATTCTAATTCGGCAAGTGCAGTAAAAGTTGTTAACCAAGCTCCAAGCAAGAAAGGAAGTTGTCAAAAGGTATCTTCAAAGTCTGAAACGACAGCAAGTACCTCTCCTGTAAAATTAGCCTTCTTAAAAGATGAAGAAGCAGAAACTCAATCTGCAAAGAAGAAAACCAATTGTCAAGCCACTTGCGCTGGAAAGAAAAAGGAATAATTAAATTTTTATATCAGTAGTCATTAAGTTTTTTTCTTAATGACTACTGACCAATCCCTCAAGATACTTTAGCACAATGTCCGATTTATGTTGTGCTAAGGATTAACTTTCAATAAAGCGATATCAAAAATCAAGGTAGAACCCGGCGTAATAAGTGGAGGTGAGCCTTGATCTCCATAGGCTAAATCAGCAGGAATATAAAACTGGTATTTAGCCCCTTCTCTCATTAGTTGTATCCCTTCAATCCAACCAGGAATCACTGCTGTCACTGCAAATTTAGCAGGCCCTCCTCTTGAAGCAGAAGTATCAAATATTGTCCCATCTATCAAACGGCCTTCATAATTTACTTCTACCCTATCATTTTTAGTTGGCGATATGCCTGTTCCAGCTTCAATCACCATGTATTGTAAGCCACTCGCTGTAGTGATCACTCCTTCCCGATTCGCATTTGCCGCTAAAAATGCTTCTCCTTTTGCTCTATTTATTTTTCCTTCTGCTCTTTGTTTTTTCTGAGTCGCATCTTGCATAGCCTTTTGAAATTTATTCAAAACGCTGATGCTTTGCTGCTCCGTAAATAATACGTTTTCGCCAGATATACCAGCATCAAAGCCTTTCTTTAAAGCAACTGAATTCATCAAAGGTTCTTCTCCATCTATTTGGATTTTCTTTATTTGCTGCGCCATTCTAAGCCCTTGAGCGTAAGAAATCGAATCGTTAAGTGAAACTAACTCTCCCGAACTAGTGGCTCCTCCAGATGTACCAGTATTATCACAAGCCCAAATCAACACGAGAACAAGTGATAGCCATAAAAAAAATTTCATTGAATTTTTTCTTTATTTAATAATTTTTATCAATTCCACATCAAAAATAAGCGTATCACCCGGTTTTATTTTTCCTGTAGCCCGATTACCATAAGCTAGATCAGAAGGGATGAACAATTGATACTTAGCGCCTTCTTTCATTAATTGAAGTGCTTCCGTCCAGCCACTAATCACTTGAGTGACACCAAAAGTAGCAGGTGCTCCTCTCTGATATGAGCTATCAAAAATAGTCCCATCAATCAAGCGACCTTCATAATGGACTTCTACTTTATCAGAAGCGCTTGGTGTCGCTCCAGTTCCAGGAGTTAATACTTTATATTGCAAACCACTAGCCGTTGTCATGACGCCTTCTTTTTTTCCATTCTCTGCTAAAAATGTCTCCCCTGCCTTCTTACCTTCAGCTGCTTCTTTTTCTGCTTTTGCAGCTTGAACTGCTGATATTTCTTCTTGAAACCTTGTAAACATAGCTTGTTTCTCAGAATCACTTAAGTCAAAACGACTTTTCTCTTCATAACCTTCTTCAAAACCCAATTGAAACATTGCTTTATTAAAAAGATTCGCCTCCGAAGGGATGCCTTTTCTCATTTGTTCTGCACTGGATGAGCCAAGCAAATAAGAGATAGAATCTGCATAATTCATTAATTCAATTTTTTGCGGTACTTCTGGTACAGCTTGTGCCACTTGGGTCGCTTTAGGCGTACAAGCCATAATCAAAATCATAATTGGTAAAACGTATAGTAATCTTTTCATAATCTATTTTTTAAATAAAAACCTATTAAGGAATATGGTTCTAAAACGGGCACAAAGTACGGAAATATCAAACATAAAAGAAAAGAAAGACTTGAACAATTATAGCATACTAGAAAGATATTTTGGATTCGGATAAATAGAGAGGATCAATCTTCTAGTTTTTGATTGAACCTTGATAATTGACATTTGATGAAACATGTATTCGATTTTTAAGTTTACTTTATGAAACCTATTTTAAACAAGTCAAAAAAACCTGTCTAAATTATTAGACAGGTTTTTATTTTAGAAGTTCTATTTTTATTTGGTTCTTAGACAAATCCCTACCATAGCCAGTTTTTCTAATTATATATCTTTGTTAAGACATTTTTCATCCCTACTAAAATAAGCAAGTATTAAGGTTTTCAGTATCTTGTTAGAGTTTCACAAATAATTCTACACATGAAAAAATTATTCTTACTGGTATTACTCACCATTCTAGCACTTCCCGCTTTTAGTCAGGTATTGCAAAAACATAATTGGTGTCCTTCAAAATGCAATCTTGCAGGAGATGAGCTCAAAAACGCTGAATTATTACACCTCCAAATGGTAGATAAAGAGATTATGTCACGCGTCATGAGTGATACCTCTATTTATATCTTTCCTTTACGAATAGGCATCGTACAACAAACGACAGACTCTGTTTACACTACTCAATTAGAAGTCCGAAAAACGATAGATTATTTAAATAAAGCCTTTGTACAGGCTAATATCCAGTTTTATATTGCAAAAGTTGATTTAATTCAATCTGAGTCAAATATTAGCGATCTCCAGAAAAATTTCTATGATCCATATTTAGAATTTTCAAAAATGCATGATTTAAAAGATACCATTAGTCTTTTTCTTTTTGACTATGATCCTCACCTCTGCGAGATAAAAGATAATTATATCAGTTGTGCCCGAACAGGTGGATTTTCTTATATTCTTTCTTCCACTACTAATAATATTGTACTCAGTAAATTTGATCTAGAGGATCATAAAGTTATTGTTCATGAATTTGGACATTTCTTTGGCTTATACCATACTTTTGAAAGGCAACAATTTGGAAAGGAATTAATATCTGGTGAAGGTTGTGCTGCCACAGGCGATCGAGTTTGTGATACTCCAGCAGACCCCGGAACATTATTTGAGGTCTACGTCAATTATTCCAAATGTGAAATGATTGGAAATTTGGATCCAGAGACTAAAGCATATTACCGCCCCCTGATTCAGAATTTCATGTCTTATTATAAACCTTGTTATTTGAAAGAGTATTCTTTTACGCCCATGCAATTAGAGGTTTTGAAAGTAGCGTCCAGATCATCCTTGAGGGCAAATTTTAGAGATGGGATTTAGGGGCTATTCTTTCGCCTAATCGAACAAAGTTTAAACAAGTTCTGAGTATGGATATTGATTATTTAAGACAACAGTGGTTTGACCAATTGAGGTAATCCATCAAAGCCCAAAAGGTACAGAATAAGCAGCCCAAGTATTTTTCGGTGTCCATTTGGGGCCTTCTTGGATTAGTCGAATGGCTTCTTCATCACAGCCACTTCCCAGAGATTTCTGAACAGTCAATTGTACTGGCCGACCTTCATCATTAATATAAAATCGGACGAGGACTTCGCCAACTAAATTATTCTGTCTTGCGATTTCTGGATAGTTTAAATTTCTTCGAATGTAGCGTTTCATTTTACTAAAACCTTTACTAGGTTTTGGCGTTTGAGTCCTAGCATCTTTCCGTCTTTTTTTCTTTGATTGGCCCGTACTTGTCACAACTACCGACTCTAAAGCTACATCACTTATTTCCAATTCAAAAGCTAATATATCATCGACAGTAAATACTTCTATTTCTTGATCTGCATATCCAATATAATTAACGACTATTGTCCAAGGTAAAGATTGGCGACTTTCTAAAGTAAATTTTCCATCTAAATCTGCAACAGATCCTTCTCCTGTGTTTTTAATATAAACATTAGCACTAATCAAAGCATCCCCAGATTCTTTATCAGTGATGGTTCCCTTTACAATGTTTGAGGTACCTGTAGAGTATGCATCCGATTTTTTTGATTCATTTGCAAGTTCAGTTGGATTTGCAGGTTTACTTAATACTTTAGCTTTACTTCGAGTGATATCTTCTACTTCAGTCGCTGGTTCATTAGCAAGTACTACTACATCAGCGCTTTCAGCTTTATCTTTGGATAGCGCATTGTCCTTAGTGGTATCATCCTCTGTTATCACATCTAGAGGATCTTCACTTGTCTTATCAATTTTGTCATACTTTGTAATCGGTACTGCACTTATATATCCTGGATCTGCTAAATCTGCCTCCTCAATAATGCCCGCTTCAATATTGGAAGGATCTACTGTGGGTCCTGATGATCTACTGGAAGGATCATTGAACGCAAGATTATCTTTAGACTGTTCTCCCCCGATAGGTTCACTTTTATCAATTATAATTTGATCATTATCTTCCGCTCTTCCATCTACTGTCATTTTCGAATTAATATTTTCTAATTGCTCATTATTTCGCTTTTCATCTTCAACAAAAGCATCTTTTTCTTCTATCGACATTTCAGGTTCTTGATTCGCTGCGATGTCTCGGTTTTCGTCAAAAATGTTTTGAGTCCAAAACAATAATCCAATTACTCCAATAACAGCAGCAGCAGCGGCTACATTTCTCCAAGCAAATCCTCGTCTTTCTTTTTTATAACGATGCTGTAGATTAGCTTTAAGGTCTTTAATGTTTTTGCTATGATCACCTTCGGGTAAAGTTCGATATCCCTCCATTGCATCTCCTAAAAAGGCATCATCCTGAGCAATGCGATTGAGCTCCTGTTCTGTTTTCCAGTCAGCATCTCCACTTAGCCACCTTTTTAGTTTATTGATCATTTTACAAATTGTTCATTAAAACCTTAATTCTATATTGCTTTTCCTTGTTTTTCAATGCAAGATTTCAAATTTCGTCTACCATTTTGAATATAAGAGCGAATTCTACCGACCGCTTCCATTTTCATTTCAGCTATTTCTTTATAACTTTTGCCTTTATAATAGAACAATTGAACACATTCTTTTTGTTCACCCGTCAGCTTTTCAATACACATTTCAAGGGCTTTTTCTCTTTCTAAAGACAAATCTTCAGTAAATGGATGCACAATTTCTTCTGATTGCATAAATTCTACTTCATAAGAAACTGTTAAATGTCTTTTTTTCTTACGTAAGATCTCAAAACAATGATTCTTAATCAATACATGCAACCAAGGTCGAAATGTTTTAATTTCTTGGCTTTTTACTTTCTCTATGAGTTTTTCAAAAGCCGTCATATAAGCATCTTGAGCCTCTTCTTCATCTTTTAATATTTTTAGACAAACCCCATAAACCAATTCCGTATATCGCTCATATAAAGTACCCAAATATTCTAATCCACCACTTTTCTTATACAGTGCGACTAATTCAGCGTCAGAACAATCATCAGGCTTTTTTCTAAAAATACGGAGCATAGATTGAGTTTTCGATTCAAAATTAAAAAAATCTTTTTGCATTTATGTAATCCGCTACTTTTCTGCATCTATTAAGTGAAGTTGTTTCAAAACAGCTTCATAGAATCAAAAATTTTAAACATAGGAGTTGTTTATGAAGTTTTTCAAAAATGGTTGCTAGCTCGAGAAATAAATATCTTGGCTCATTTCTAAATAACTTCACAAAAATTAAGTTATGCAAAAAAAATTATGCTTATTCTTCTCACTACTTTTTTTTACTTGCATCAGTTTCGCACAACATACCATAAAGGGATCTGTGCTTGATGCTGAAACGAATGAACCATTAATCGGTGTAGGTATATTCATTAAGGGCACAACTCAAGGTCTTGTCACCGACTTCGAAGGAAAATTTGTTTTAGAAACAAATCTCTCTTTCCCGTTTACCCTTACCGTGAGTTATACTGGATATTCAAGTCAGGAAGTTGAAATAACTTCAACCCAAAGCCCAATTATCATTAAATTAGACACTGGTGTTGTACTAGAAGAATGCGTTGTAACCGGATATTCTGTTAAAAAAAGAAAAAGCCTGTCAGCAAGTATTGCTTCAATGAAAGCACGAAGAGCATCAAAAAAATCAAGAAAATCTAAAAAGAACCGCAGTAAACAAAGTCAACATTACGCTTCTCCAAGTATACCCGTTGCGAGTCCAGCGATATCTGTTGCCCCAAACGTTGCTTATCATGACAATGAGCCAAATTGGAATACAGAAGACTATAGCACCATTAATGAAAATCGGTTTTTAGCTGTAAACAAAGAACCACTATCGACTTTCTCAATCGATGTAGATGCTGCGTCATATAGCAATATGCGCCGTTTTATTCAAAATGGGCAAAAACCGCCAAAAGATGCCGTTCGAATCGAAGAGATGGTCAATTATTTTAATTATGAATATCCTCAGCCTCAAAATGAACATCCTTTTGAAGTCGTAACAGAAGTTTCTGATTGTCC
>CBDICS010000047.1:0-15593 GCA_965277415.1 Saprospiraceae bacterium | reverse complement strand
TTAAAATCTTTATGTCTAAAATCAATATTTTTTGCTCCCATAATATAACCATCAGCAACTTCTGCTGGAGTTCTGACATCAATTAATTGAGTTTCATCAGTAATAAGCTTGGAAAACTCTTGAACAGTAGTTATACCATCTTTTGTAGTATTCTTATTTGAAGGTGCATTTTCACTACAAGAACTAGAAAAGAGTAAAACAAATAAAAATAAGATCACTATGTTGTTAAAGTACTTCATCATTTTTTAGAGTAATAATAAAAAAAAATCCCCAGTCATAAGACTAGGGATTTATATAATGACTTAATTATTTCAATTATTTACCACCGTCTAATTCATCTTGCCACTTTTTAAGCTTGTCCCACTCACCATCAGCTGCCATTTTAGCTTGATCAGGCCAAGTAGTTGGATCATGCATCTTGTAGCGATTTCCAGCTGCTGCTAGAATTTCACGAATTGCGTCAGGAGCTGCTTCAGCTAGTTGAGCATAGGTGTTTAAACCGGCTTCATGTAAGAGCTGTTCGATCTTAGGACCTATTCCTTCGATTTTTTTGTAATCATCAACATCACTATCGACAGGAGTCTCTGCTACTTCAGTAACTTCTTCTACAACTTCCTCTTCTACAACAGGAGCTGGTGCTGGTTCAGGAGCTGGCTTTTCGGCTGGCTTCTCAACAGCTTTCGGAGGAGGAGGAGTTTCATTACTCTGTAATTGTTCTTTAAGCTGAGAAAAAACAGATAGATCACCAAGTGTAGTTCTCTCTACTTTAGATTGAGTAGATTTTACTGCTTGACGAGTTTGATTCCGCTCTGCTTGCTTCTCCTTTTTAATAGAATCATCAGCTTCTCTTCTAATATCATCTAAATAACGTAAGTGAGAAACCAAAATTCGTTTATCATCACGATTGAATTCAATAACTTTTACAGTCAATTGTTCTTCAACATTAGCTAATTTACCATCTTCCTTTTTCATATGTTTGATCGGCGCAAAAGCCTCAAGTCCATATGGTAATTGAACGATAACACCTCTGTCATCTCTTCTTACAACGGTCGCTTCATGATAAGATCCAACAGGGAATACATTTTCGAAAGTATCCCATGGATTTTCTTCGATTTGTTTGTGACCTAAAGAAAGTTTACGGCTGTTTTTATCAATATCAAGTATAACTACTTCGATTTGATTTCCAACTTTAGTAAATTCAGAAGGATGAGAATAACGTTTAGTCCAAGAGAGGTCAGAAATATGAACCATTCCGCCAATGCCTTCTTGAAGTTCAACAAAGACACCATAAGGTGTAAGGTTTTTAACTTCACCACTAAATCTGCTATCAACAGGGAATTGTTTTTCAATTTCACTCCATGGATCATTAGACAATTGCTTAACACTCAATGACATTTTTCTATCATCTCTATCAATTGTAACGATTTTTGCTTCGTATTCCTGTCCTAATTTGAAGTGTTCCCGAGCATTAATTGGTTGATTGCTCCAAGTTACTTCAGAAACGTGGATCAAACCTTCAACACCTGGTTGAATTTCAAGGAATGCACCATAGTCTTCAATGTTAACGATTTTACCTTTAACAACAGACTCTTCTTTTATTTCAGCATCTAATACTTCCCACGGATGTGGTTGTAATTGTTTTAAACCAAGAGAAATTCGTTTCTTGTTCTCATCAAAATCGAGGACAACAACACTAATTTTTTGATTTAAACTAAGTACCTCTGATGGGTGGTTGATACGACCCCATGAGATATCAGTAATATAAAGTAAGCCATCGACACCACCAAGATCAAGGAATGCTCCAAAATCAGTAATGTTTTTGACAAGACCTTCGAGTACTTGACCTTTCTCTAATTTGCCGATGATAGCTTCTCGCTGTTCAGCAAGATCAGATTCAATCAAAGCTTTATGAGAAATTACAGCATTTTTGATTTGCTCATTGATTTTAACGACTTTGAATTCCATCGTTTTACCAACATATGCATCATAATCAATAATTGGTTTGATATCGATCTGAGAACCAGGAAGGAAAGTTTCTAAGCCTCCACAATCTGCGATCAATCCACCTTTAGTTTTACTGACAACAGTACCTTTAATTACTGTACCATTTGTAAAGGAATCAACGATACCTTCCCAAGCACGTAATAATTTGGCTTTTCTTCTAGAAAGAACCAATTGTCCTCTTTCGTCTTCTTGTTGTTCAACATAAACTTCAACGCTATCACCAACTTTTAAGTCAGGAATATCTCGAAATTCAGAAAGAGAGATAAGACCATCAGATTTAAATCCAATATCTAAAACGACATCTCCATTATTAATTGCAGAAACGCTACCTTTTACGATTTCGCTTTCAATTAATGCATTTAATGTGCTTTCGTACTTTTCAAGGTAATCTTGGATTTCTTTTTCTGAATATGGAAGACCATGTTTTTTGGTCTGTGTCCAGTCGAAATCATCGTGAGCAGTTTTTAATAATGCTGCAGTAGGGTCTTCTACAAGTTCATCTACAGCAATAACGTCTACAGAAGTATCTTCTGTATTTTCAACGGGAGCATTTTCTTTAGGCTCCTCGGTGTTGAGATCCTTTTCTTCTGACATAAAGGGAGTCTCGATTTGTAGCCTGTTTTTTATAGATTCTACTATTATTTATAGCGCTAAATTAGAATCAAAATCCACAGACGGGTTAAAAATATTTTTTAGCGGTGCAAAGGTATAGCTTTTTTTTGGATAAAAAAAGTCGTAAAGCTTGAAAATCAAGTGATTATTATAGCAGTCATTTTTGGATAGCTGCTTATTTGAGAAACAGATATTTAATTATTTTTGGTTCTTTGACAAATCCCGTGTTTGAGACAAAGCCATAAACAAACTCAAGGCTTCCTTTGGTCGCTTTTGACCTTATTTACGACTTGTCCACAGGATTTGTCAAAGAACCTTATTTTTTAAGGCAATAAAAAAATTGTATTTTGAGTCAAAATATATTGTATCGTTTTTAAACAAAGTAAAATAATGAGTGAATCAAGGCCTTGGCTAAAGAATTACCCAAGTGGAGTACCTGCCAATATTAATCCTGAAGAGTATACATGTTTGATTGATCTATTTGAGGAAACTTTTGAAAAGTATCGGAAGCAAATAGCCTTCTCTTGTATGGGAAAAGATCTGACTTTTGATCAATTAGATAAACAATCAAAGCAGTTTGGAGCTTACCTCATATCAAGAGGATTAGAAGCAGGAGATAAAATTGCTCTAATGATGCCTAATTTATTACAATATCCAATTGCATTATTTGGAGCTCTTCGAGCAGGATTAGTTGTCGTAAACACCAATCCTTTATATACACCAAGAGAGATGCGCCATCAATTTACTGATGCTGGTGTAAAAGCAATAGTAATAGCTGAGAATTTTGCATCAAACTTAGAAAAGGTAATGGGGGATACCCAGATCAAGACTGTTATTGTTACGAGTATTGGAGAATTACTTGGAGCGGTTAAAGGTCGGATTACAAATTTTGTTGTTCGAACGGTTAAAGGAATGGTACCAAAATTTAATATTCCTAATACGGTTACTTTTAGTGAGGCCGTGAATCAAGGAAAGAAGTTTACCCTACCAGATTATAGAAGTAGCCCTGATGATGTCATTCTATTACAATATACTGGTGGAACAACAGGTGTGGCTAAAGGAGCAATGTTGACTAATCGTAATCTGGTAGCAAATATGGCACAGACTAGATCAATCATGCTACCCTTTTTGAAGGATGGAGAAGAACTCGTACTCTCACCATTGCCGATGTACCATATTTTTGCTTTTTCGGTAAATTGTCTGGCTTTGTTGAGTATTGGAGCTCAAACGGTTCTGATTGTGAATCCAAGAGATTTAAAAACAGTAGTAGGAGCATTTAAAAAATATCCGATCACATTGATGACTGGAGTAAATACCTTATTTAATGCTTTAATTAATGATGAAGGCTTTGGAAAAGTAAACTTTCATTTGAAAGTTACTGCGGGAGGAGGAATGGCTGTCCAAAGATCGGTAGCTGAAAAATGGCAAAAGCTAACAGGTTGTTTTCTCTCAGAAGGATATGGGATGACAGAATCTTCACCTGTAGCTACATTTAACCCTTTGGATGGAACGGGGCGCTTGGGTACAATTGGAATTCCTGTACCTTCAACTGATTTGAGAATTGTCGATGATAACAGAAATCCAGTTGCCATAGGGACTGTTGGTGAAATCCAAATCAAAGGACCTCAAGTGATGAAAGGATATTATAATAAGCCAGAGGAAACCAATAAAACAGTGACTAGCGATGGATGGTTATGTACTGGAGATATTGGCAAAATGTCTGAAGACGGTTTTTTCCAAATAGTAGATAGGAAAAAAGATATGATTTTAGTTTCGGGTTTTAATGTATATCCAAATGAGATTGAAGATGTCATATCTGCGCATCCCAAAGTATTGGAAGTTGCAGCTATTGGTGTCCCACATGAGAGTTCTGGAGAAGTAGTGAAAGTATGCGTTGTTAAAAAAGATAAATCTTTGAAAGAAGATGAACTCATTACGTACTGTCGTGAAAACCTAACGGGTTATAAAGTTCCAAAGCAAGTAGACTTTAGAACGGAACTGCCAAAAACCAATGTCGGCAAGATATTACGTCGTGCTTTACGCGAAGAAGAACAGTAACAAGTTTTTATTCAATCCAAAAAGGAGTAGTAACAAAATGTTCATAATATAATGAATCTTTTGAAGCTTGATACATCCCATGATCAATTTTGAGGGTGTATTTTCCTCGTGGAAATCGACCTAGATCTATTATAGTTTTAAGACCTTCTTCTCCAAAATTTAAATTTCTATAAAAATAGTAATCTAGGTTTTGATAAAGGCTATCGTTTATATACACTTTATATAATTCTGAAACACAATAAAGCATAGAGTCGGGTGGAGAGTAATACTTGTCTTCTTCTGAGGAATTAGTAAAACTTAAATTAATATTACTTCCAAAGCCAGATGTTTCATCTGGTATAATGGAAGGACAAATCTTTTGAACTACATCATCATCATTTCGAGCATTATACTTTATAAAAAGTTCAAGATATCCATTAGTTATAAATTTAGAAGGGATAGAAATGTTATGTATTCTTGCATTGACGTCACGAGTATCTTCAAAATAACTATTTAGGATTTCTAATCCCTCTCTCTCTTCAGGAATGTATAAATTCATAGTAGCTCTCATTGAAGCTAAAGATGTTATAATGATGAAATAAGGAACGAGAAATAAACCAACTTTTCTTCCAAATCTATTATCTATAAGGTTATAGTATAAAGGTCGATATAACCATGAAAAAGTAATGAGGCTAAAAAAACGATAGATCGGATAATACCAACGAGCGATCCATCTTTTGCGTTTGAAAAAACCAAGTGTGATGAAATCAATAAAATATAAAAGAGCACTAAAGATTAGTACAATAAAAGCTAAAAAAACAATAATATCAATGATTTCAGCAGGATTATCTCCAAATATAAGGTCTAATATTTGACTGATTATCCCCATCATTAAAATAAATAAAAAGAGAGAGATAATCATAAAAACAATAAGGAAGGTGAAAGCGAATATTACACTGCTAATGTCTTCTAACCGTTGAATGAATTGATCAAAAGATCCAATTCTTTTTTTTTAAAATTGATCAAAAGGAGATGCTAGATTTAAAGTTTCAAAATCAATATCTCCGGAAATTGATCGAAGGCCAATCGCTGATATCCACATGCCTCTAAAAATCACATGAAGAATAAGGTTTATAAAAATAAAGAAAATACTCCCGAGCAGGATAAAAGAAAACAAGGGTAAGAAACCAAAATGATCATTAATGCCTTCTCTGACAACTATTAATCTGGAACTATAATTCGATATTGGCTCAAAACTACTAGCTGCTAAAAATATAACAAAACCCGAAATAAGCAATTCCAATTGCCAACTTTCCACCTGCAATTGATCTAGTAGTTTTTTTAGTTTCTTAGGAGAAGAAGCGCCCATCTATCCTTAGTTTTTTTATAATAAGTATTATGGTTCTACATAATTCTTTATGTATACTTAACACTTAAAAATAGAATTAAAATCAAGGAAAGCAAAAAAAAACAACTGCCCAAATAGACAGTTGTTTTTTAAATGCTTAAAACTTGTTTAAAATAGTCTTTTTACTTTTTGAGGGCATCTCGGATTTCAGTTAATAACTCTTCTGCTGTAGGGCCTGTGGGTGCTGGCGCTGGTGCTTCTTTCTTCATTTTATTATAGGATTTGACAATCATAAACATTACAAAACCAACAATTAATAAGTTGACAATCGTATCGATCCAACGACCATATGCAATAACAGGTGCTCCTGCTTCTTGAGCTGCTGCTAAAGTTTTGTAAGTTTGGCCATCAAGGGCGTGATGAAGATCTATGAAGCTCACATCCCAAATGCTACCAATAACAGGCATAATAATATCAGAAACAAAACCGTTTACAACTGCACCTATCGCTGCTGCCATAATTACTGCAACCGCAAACTCGATTACATTGCCGGTCATGATAAAATTTTTGAATTCCTTTAACATAGTTTGTGTTTTTATTTTTTAATAAATAGTATGATTAGATGTTCTTAATATTCCTTTTTAGAAATGAGTATAAACGATTCAAATAATAAGACTAGAAAACACAAAAAATGTCACTTCAATGGAGGCAATAAAAAAACCGTCCTTGATTTCCAAGGACGGTTTTTTAAAGATATATTTATTTAGCAAGACTTAAGCTACACCAGCCTCACTACGAATTTTGTTTAGTGCAGATCCAGCTTTAACCCATTCAATTTGAGCTTGATTATAACTGTGCTTAACTTCAAAACTATCGCTAGTTCCATCAGCATGATTGAGTACTACAGTCATGTTTTTTCCTGGAGCCATTTCATCAAAACCAATTAAATTGACTTTATCATCTTGACGAACTTTATCGTAATCTGATGGATCAACAAAGGTAAGTGCAAACATCCCTTGTTTCTTAAGGTTCGTTTCGTGAATACGAGCAAATGATTTCACAATTACTGCATTGACTCCAAGAAATCTTGGTTCCATTGCTGCATGTTCCCTTGATGATCCTTCACCAAGGTTTTCTTCACCAAAAACTACCGTACCGATATTATTGGATTTGTAATACCGTGCTGTCTCGGGTACTGGTCCATAAGTCTTTGTCTCCGTATTATAAATGTTGTTTGGTTCATCATTGAAATAATTGATTGCACCTATGTAACAGTTGTTTGAAATGTTTTCAAGGTGACCTCTAAATTTCAGCCACGGGCCAGCCATAGAAATATGATCTGTTGTACATTTACCTTTTGCCTTAATCAAAACGCGCATGTCTGTAAGCCCTTCATTGGTAATAGGTGTGAAAGGAGTCAATAATTGAAGTCTGTTAGACTCAGGATTGACAACAACATTGATGGAACTACCATCTTCTGGAGGGGCAATAAATCCTGCATCTTCGACATCGAAACCTTTAGTGGGCAATTCAATACCGGTTGGTGGATCTAATTTCACCAATTCACCAGCTTCATTTTTCAAAGAATCCGTTAATGGGTTAAAAGCAAGGTCACCAGCAATAGCCATTGCTGTCACAATCTCTGGTGAAGCAACGAAAGCGTGCGTATTAGGATTACCGTCATTACGTTTGGTAAAATTACGGTTGAAAGAAGTAATGATAGAATTTTTTCGACTAGGGTCATCAGTATGTCTAGCCCATTGACCAATACATGGACCACATGCATTAGCTAAAACAACGCCACCCATTTTTTCAAAATCATCCAAGATACCATCTCTTTCAACGGTGTAACGAATCTGTTCAGATCCGGGTGTAACAGTAAATTCAGATTGTGCTTTTAAGTTTTTAGCGACAGCTTGTTTGGCTAAAGAAGCAGCGCGAGTTAAGTCTTCATAAGAAGAGTTGGTACAAGAACCAATCAATCCAACTTCTAATTTTTGAGGATAACCTTTTTCTTTAACGGCTGCTGCAAACTTTGAAATTGGCCATGCCAAATCAGGTGTATAAGGACCATTGATATGTGGTTCTAAAGTAGACAAGTCAATTTCGATAACCTGATCAAAATATTTTTCAGGATTCTCATAACATTCAGCATCTCCATTTAAATGTTCCGCCACCTGATCCGCTAATTCTGCTACATCTGCTCTTTCAGTAGCTTTCAAATATCGGCTCATAGAATCGTCGTATCCAAAAGTAGAAGTAGTCGCGCCAATTTCAGCACCCATATTACAAATAGTACCTTTACCTGTACAAGACAAGGATTCAGCTCCTGGCCCAAAATACTCTACGATAGCTCCAGTTCCTCCTTTTGCAGTTAGGATACCAGCTACTTTTAAGATTACATCTTTAGATGAAGTCCAACCACTTAGTTTGCCCGTTAATTTCACACCAATTAGTTTTGGCATTTTTAATTCCCAAGATAAGCCTGCCATGACATCAACTGCATCAGCTCCTCCAATTCCGATAGCCACCATTCCTAGGCCTCCTGCATTTACGGTATGAGAATCTGTTCCGATCATCATTCCTCCAGGGAAAGCATAGTTTTCTAATACGATTTGATGGATAATACCAGCACCTGGTTTCCAAAAACCAATACCATATTTTTCAGAAACAGATTGCAGAAAATCAAATACTTCAGAACTAATATCCTTTGCGTTTTTTAAATCCGCTTCAGCGCCAATCTTTGCTTGAATAAGGTGATCGCAATGTACGGTTGAAGGAACAGCGACTTTACTCTTTCCAGCCATCATAAACTGAAGCAATGCCATTTGCGCTGTTGCGTCCTGCATAGCAACTCGATCAGGAGCAAAGAAAACGTAATCATTACCTCTAGAAAAATTCTTCAAAGGAGAGTCCACATGAAGATGACTATACAAAATCTTTTCAGATAGAGTCAATGGTCTCTGCAAGACTGCTTTTGCTTGAGCAATTTTATTAGGAAGCGACTCATAATGAGCCTTAATCATATTTATATCGAAAGCCATATTGATTAGGTTTAATTTTAAAAATGGGCTACAAAAATAGCATAATTTATATTATGTTGTTAATTTTTTTTAACTACTACTATCGGTGTAACGACATCCATTAAATATGTTTCAAAATTGAATTTTACAAAGAGCACTCTTTTACCCTCAAAAGGAATAGAATAATGATATTGTTTTAGAAGGCGAAGGATTAATTTCTATCTAAAAAAGGGCATATTAGCTATTTAAAACTAGAATTATGTTTTAAATAAGAACATGGTACTAGATATCGAAAATCGACTTTTTTCAAAATAAAGTTTTGAATTAGTTTTTTGTATTTTTTAAGATTTCTATTGTTTATTTATAACACTAGTCAAAGAATGAGACTTATTTTTCGAGGCGTTCAATGAGTCTTCCAGAGATTCTTAAAAAGTCCACTTCAGTAATTATCCCTATAAGTTCTTTGTCTTTTACTACGGGTAAACAACCAATTTTACTATTGCGCATGATTTCCATTGCGTCCAATATAGTTGTTTCAGGCGAAATCGTTTTTGGTTTTTTGATCATAATATCGCTTACCAATTTAGTCTCACCATGTAGTTTTGGATTTTGAATCAAATGTCTCAATATAAGTTTAGCAGATACTAATCCAATCAAATTACCTTTTGTATCTTCGACAGGAGTATACCTTATTTTTCGCCAGTCCATCATCTCTGCGACTAACTCGATAATGTCATCTTTTTGGACAGTGAAAACATCTGTCACCATAAATTCTTCAACGGTGATTTTTGAAGGACGATAATCTTTAAGATCTGATAATTCTGGCATTTTCCATTTGTGACCGGGCAGTTCCTGCTCCTGATTTTGAATAATTGCAGCTGTTAAAACAGACGTAGCTTCATCTTGATTGGTTTCTTTTATTAATTTAGAATAAGCTCTAAGTTGCCATCTGGCACCATTCATATGTTGCTCTGCTCTTTCCTCAATAACGTTTAAGTATCTATCAATATCAGCTTTGTGGACTTTTCGACTTGCAAGACCTTCTCTGGCCATTGGTAAGATTTCTTTTTTGATTAATTCGCAAACAGAAATTTTCTTATCCTTAAACCAAGTAAAATTGGAATCGATACCAAATCGAGCTGCTTTTCCAAAATTATCACGGACATCATCAAAAGAAATTTGTGTAGAAATGTCTTTATAGTTTTTACCATAAGCAATCATTGCTCCAACCCATAAGGCAGTATTTGCTATCTCATCTATTACAGTTGGACCTGAAGGAAGGACTCGATTTTCAATTCGGAGGTGCGGTTTACCATTGGGGCTAATACCAAAACAAGGTCGATTCCATCGATATACAGTAGAGTTATGAACTTGTAAAGCTCGTAGTTTCGGAGTTTTTCCAGCTTCAATCATGTTAATAGCGTTTTCTTTAATATCGCTACTAATTAAAACTCGAAATCTAGCTATATCTTCTCGATGGATATTTAGTACGGATTCTTTTAACCAGTCGCTTCCAAAACTCACTCGGGGATAGCGTTCTCTCATATGGTCATGAGTCGTACGTGTATCTAAAGATTGTTGGAATAAAGCAATACGGGATTCATGCCAAAGTCTACGTCCAAAAACAATAGGTGAATTAGCTGCAATAGCCATGGTCGGAGCAGCTAAAGCTTGTGCAATATTATACATTTGGACAAATTCATTTGGATGTACTTGTAAATGTACTTGAAAACTTGTGTTGCAGGCTTCTAGAAGCGGGGAGTGGTGTTGGACCAATAACTCATCAATTCCTGTTAGGCGGAGTTCATACGCATTGCCAATGAGTTGACTATTTATAGCTTCCATCAATGCATAATACCTTTTTTTGGGCGTAAGGTTGTGCATTTCCAAATGTGGTTTTCGAAGAGTCGGTAAGATACCTGTGAGTATAAGTTTGGAATCAAGTTTGGCTAATTTCGAACGAATTCTATTTAAATTGCCAAGGTTTTCCTGCTCCATCTGACTCAGACATTTTCCTTTTAGCTCACGGGGTGTCATATTCGTTTCAAGATTGAAACGAGCTAATTCTGTCTCGACCCAAGGATAATTTTTCATAGTATCCAGAGCCTCCATCGCTATTGGTGCAGGCTTAAAAGTTTTAGCATCGACTAGACACATTTCTTGTTCTGCACCGATTCGAGTAATACCAGTTTCAAACCAATCATTTTCGATCATGTGTTGAAGAGCTTGTACATCGTCAAGCAAATATCTAACAAAACTATGCATTTGTGCCTGATCAGTCAGGAGGGATACTCTCTGTTCGCCCATAAGTGTAATTCAAGTATGAAAAAATCAATAATATTAGCACCTGATTGTCAGGTTCGATTAAAAATAGTTATAAATTTGAAAGAAATGAATAATTTTTGTAAAATCCTACGTTAGAGCTTAAAGTATTAAGACAAGCTCTAAGTAAGATTAAATAAAGAAGATTAAAAAAGTAAACCAATTATGAAGTATATTTTTTCTGTTATACTAGCGATTACCCTGTGTTCAGGTTGTAAGAATGAACCAGATGTTTTATTTGAAATGGCTTATGAGAGAGAGTTCTCTATTCCGGCAGGTTTGAATACTATTGACACGCACTATTTTTATATTAGAGATGTTTCTATTGGATCTTATCTTTCGGCAAATAATGTGACGCCAGCGGATTTAATTGCAATTAACCCAGGATCGGCAAGGTTATCAACCAAGTTTTCTGGTCTTACAGACTATAGCTTTATCAGAGATGTCTCTGTTGGAATTTATACAGATGATGAAAGTAATGCCAGAGAGATATTTTGGAGGCCAACTGTACCATTGAATACGGGAGAAGATTTAGATATCCTTCCGACATTGATAGATGTGAAGGGAATTTTTGAAAACACAAAATTTAATATATACGTAAAGTTAAATCTCCAGGCTTCTCCCCAACAGTCTGTAGAGACTAGGTTTAAATTTAGTTTTTTAGCTAAATAAGGAAACTTGTCATTGCTCATTCGTAAGTCACGAATAAGCAATGATAAGTTTACCAAGTTCCTATTCCGAATAACGGGATAAATAAGGGGCAACAATTGTTTTCAATACACAAAGCGATAGACCTCTTGCTTCTTTAGGACTCAATCCCTTATCCATAAAATAATCCTCAAGTAATGCCCAGGATTGGAAATATGTTACTTTCAGTGGAGTGATCATTCTACTGTGCAAAGGATCAGATGATTCCCATTTAGCTAATCCACTCCAAAGATTAGTATTCCAAGCATCAATCTTTTTATAGTCTTCAATGCTTAGTGCCGAAGGTGCCAATAATAATGTAGCTCGTTTAGATTGAAGTTTGTTGACTTGCTTGGAATCAATGTCAGTAAGATTTGGTGTCATCTCTTTTATGATCGTTTCTAGTAAATCGATGCTTTCCCAATTTTTAATATTAGCGCAATCCTGAATCGTGTAATCACCTATCGCCAGATCATTCGTAGGATTAAAAGCTGCTAGCGCTTCTTTTTTATGGTCATTGAATAACCAGCAAGGAACAACGATTTTTTCATTTGAAATACCATGTATAAACCTCATATGCTTAATTAACTGTCCATAATCACTGTAGGAATATTTGGCAGTATAATCAAAAGGAGGTTTGTTTTTTAGTTTCTTATTCTGAAAACTTTCTTTAATGGCCTGATTCATTAATTTATCTGTCTCTTTATTTTTTCCACTGAGGGCAAAGATTCCGTAGGCCTGATACGCTTTAGATAATACAGTTTTTTGGCTTTTTAATTTGATGATTCCTACCGCAATGTCTTGATTCATTTTATAAATAGTCTCTTGAAGATAAGAATCCGCTGGAGCATCACTATGATATAGTTGAGATAGCAATTTATATTTTTGAATCTCTTTATTATTTGCCATCATTTCTTTAAGGCTCTTCTGAGTTCCAGGACCATACAGGCCATCAAGACTACTTCTATAAGTCCCCTTTAGTTTTAAAACTTCCTGAAGTTTTAAGATAGAAGTTCTTTTGACTTTTTGACGGATTTTAGGAAGTGCTAATGTGGTCGTTCCAGATTTTCTTTTCAAAGTACTCTTAGAAGAGGATGTTCCTTTTTTAGAAGAAGTGGACGCTTTAGTTTTATTAGAGATATTCTTTAAAGGATTGGGCATTATAACAGAATCGTATGTCTTAGGTCGCGGTTCTTCTTTTTTCTTATCCACGGATGGTCGTGATTTCTTTTTAATCATGACGTTCGGGATTGCATTTTTCTTAGGAGGAATTTCTGCTATGACTACCTCTTTTGCTGTTTCCTCTGGCATTTTTATCTCTTCATATGTTTGAGGTACTTGGATAAATCCTCCAGTTTCAAAATCAGTAACTTTATGTAAGCGGACACTATTTACATTTTTGATAAAAGCATCTATAAAACCAATTTTCCTGACAATATTTAAATGGTTTTGAGCAGTATTTAAATCCTCAAAAGGTCCTGTAATAATGTGAACATTATTTCCGTTTTGATAAACTTGTAATGGACCAGCCTGAGCAAATCTTGCCCAATCAATAGAAGCGCCAACTTTCTCCGAACCTAATTGAATGATAGACGTTGCTTTCCCCACATCAAGGTTTCGTCTAGTAATGAAAGCATCTGGATAACCACTGGTTTTAACCTTATTTAATACTTTAGCAGCATCTGATTCGCTGGGATAATCTCCCATATATATTTGAAGTAAATTGTTGAATTTCTGAGTATACAAATAACCATACGAACGAATATTTTCAAAATCTGTCAATTGGGGATTGACAAAAGCGCCTAAATGTATGGTGAAAGTGTATGTTGCTGAGGAATGATTAATTGTATTAGCAAATCCTAGACTAGCTGTCAATAAGACAACTAATAGTATGTTTGTATAATGTTTCATAATGTTACTATTTTTAATAACAGACCAAATATAAGTATAATTTTGAGTCAGTTGCATAATATTACTTGCTAAAAGTTTACCAGTTTTAGCTATTAAAAGGTTAAAACGCATTTTTTTTGAGATTTCATATATTGAAAGCTGATCAATTATTTATTATCAGCAAGATCAACTGATTAGGCATTTTAGGGTAGAAGAGGAACCATCTACTATCCAAATAGATGGATTAAGCAGTGGCTCATATTGGGTGCAATTTCAAATCTGTCTATTTCCTATAGGATAAAATTGTAAATCAAGCTTATATATGCCTGTTATTAGATTTTTAATTAAGTGATAAATTGAGATGGAACAGTTTTAGTATTAAAAGAATTAAAGCTAAAAACATGGCTTATAGACTTATCACCCCCTTACACTAGTTATTGTTATTCTCTCATTAATAAAAATAAATACCTCCGGAACTAGTGATTTTGAATATTGCAGTGCTTTATTCAGAGCAATTACTTTTTAAAATACAGGTGTTTTAATCTTTATAATTATGAGAAAATTAGTTCTACACATTGTAATAGTGTTATTGACAATCAATGTTTATGCCCAGGATCTCAATTGGGGAATTAATCTAGGTAACGTAGGACTATCAGATCAAGGTGCTGGAATTGCTTTAGATGCATCGGGTAATATTTATACTATCGGACGTTTTCAGGGAACGGCAGATTTTGATCCTGGTGCGGGGACAAGTAATTTGACCTCTAATGGAAACTATGATATTTATGTAGCCAAGTATAATAGTAGTGGTGTGTATCAATGGGCTTTTTCTATAGGAGGAACAGATATTGACTATGGCGCTGACATAGCGATAGATGCTGCGTCTAATATATACATTACTGGTAATTTTAGAAATACGGTAGATTTTAACCCCGATGCAGGAACGAATAATCTAACCTCTAGCGGTAATGATGATGCATTCATAGCAAAATATAATAGTAGCGGTGTGTATCAATGGGCTTTTCAATTAGGAAGTACTAGTCTTGAACGAGGTAGTAGCATAGCTATTGATGCTGCTTCAAACGTATATGTTACTGGTTCTTTTTCTAATACAGTAGATTTTAATCCTGGAGCGGGTACGAATAACCTTACTACTAGTATTGGTGTTAATAATGTATTTGTAGCGAAGTATAATAGTAGTGGTACTTATCAATGGGCTTTCCAGATAGGAGGTTCTAGTGGTAGTGCAGGTTATGGTATAGCTTTGGATGCTGCCTCCAATGTATATATTATTGGACAATTTTATTCAACAGCAGACTTTAATCCTGGAGCGGGTACGAATAATCTTACTCCAATTGGCTTTCTTGACGTATTTGTAGCGAAATATACAAGTAGTGGGGCTTATGTATGGGCTTTTAATCTGGGAGGTACTGTTGTCTCAGGCAATAATATAGCTGTAGATGCTAGCTCTAACGTATATATAACAGGATCGTTTACAGGTAACCCAGTGGATTTTAATCCTGGAGCAGGGACGAATACACTTACCTCTAATGGAGGTAATGATGTATATATAGCGAAATATACGAGCAGTGGTGTGTATGACTGGGCCTTTCAATTAGGAGGAACCGGTAATAATGACTACGGTTTGGGTATAGCAGTAGACGTTGCAG
>CBDICS010000046.1:0-15238 GCA_965277415.1 Saprospiraceae bacterium | reverse complement strand
AAAATTGGTGTCATAAATGTGAGACAGTCTATTCTCCAGTTATTATTCCTCCAAGTTATTATAAAGATTTTGCTAATATATTTTTGAATATTGTATGGAGTAAAGCAGAGAAAGAATTGCTTAATTCAGACCATATAATTTTTTGCGGTTATTCTTTTCCAGATGCAGATATTCATATTAAGTATTTAATCAAGAGGGCTCAAAAAAATGGAATTCATCGAAATTTTAAAATCTCTATTGTCAATAACCATCCGGGGAAAAATATAAATAATATCACTAGTGAAAAACATAGATTTAAAAGGTTTCTCGGACATGATGTTAATTATACAAAATATTCGTTTGAAGATTTTGCAAAAAAACCAAGAATACTGATAAAATAAAACCTGCATCTATTAAATAAGACCCAAAGCCGCTGCCAAGGCAAGGCTTTGACAAAACCAATCAACAAGGAAATGAGTTTTTACTACGGGGCTTGAATTCAGAGTCTAATAATCTAAGCCTCATAAAAAATGGCAAAAAATCTAGCCGACAGAAAAATACAATAAGAAATGAAAACGAAAATACTTTTAATAACCTTGACTACTGCAATAGTTCTTTTTGCTTTTTCTAAGCCTAAAGGAATTCAAGATATTGAAGCCAATACTATTGTTTTAAATAATCAATTCACAAAAGCAACTTTAAAAACTTCGAACGGATGTGGAGTTGGAAATTTTTTAATCCCTGTAACAGGAGACTCTAGCCAAGGTCAACCTCCTACATTAATGGCACTTTCTGAGAACTGGCCTTCGGATTATATTATTCTCGATACCATTCATGGAAATAAGATTTTAGGAACAGCCTTTAAAAGAGAAAGCTGGCAAGAAAATACATCTCTAATAGAATCAAATGCTCAATTCCCTTATATAGTTATTTCAGATCTTGGCATGGTTTCTTATTCTATCCCAAATGATTTTGATCCATATACGACTGAATTAAATAAGATTGATTCATTACTAATCACTGGAATTAAAAAAGTTGCTAAGCAAACTACAATAGATATTTCTAATCCAATAGCATTACTAATAAGTGACTCTAATAATGTTTACAATGTTCAGCTTTACTCATATCCTAGCCTTGAAGAACAATTTAATTTTGATCTTAATTTTGAACCCGAAATATTTGAAATCGATGAAAATAATCTATTCATTTCGGGACAAGATACCAACGGAATCTATAAATTATTCCATTACAGCACAGTCGAAGATACATTATATGCAGAATATGACTTGAATGACTTTACATCAAATGCGAAAGAATTATTAAAAATTGGAAATGAAATTTATATTTTAAGTTCGCCAGGAGATTCAAACATTATCTTATCAAACATCAATCTTGCTGACAGTATTTTAACACAATCAGTTATTAATTCTAATTCAGGAGCAAGGGCTACACATAATGAATTCAAAAGTGTTCCATATTTTACATTTCAACCATCTACAGATTTTATGAATGAAAGTTTGAATAAGCAAATCCTGATTTTAAATCCATTAGACAATCAGATCGATACGCTTTTTATAAATCTTGAATTAGACTATTTTAAATATCCAGAGGAAGTAAGCCAAGCATTTGGGTTTTATGCATTAAGTTGGATCGGTGCGAAATGGAATGAATCAGTTTCAGATACAGTATATTTTAACATATACTCTGATCTTAATATTAAGATAAATGCGAATGGAAATGCAAACTATATTAATGCTACCTATGGTTGTTGGTTAAATGTAATTGAAAACGAACTTGATAAAATAAAATTTGAATTCTTTCCTAATCCTGCTTCTTCTGAAATAACAATAAATCTTACAGGTTTAGTAAGAGGGCAACAATACAAATTAGATATAGTAGATAGTTCCGGAAAACTATATCATACAACAAAACTCACTGCCTACGAAAAATTAATACTACCAATAGAAAATCTTGCAAATGGGATATATTTCTTGAATCTTGATACTGGAAGAAATTTAATCACTCAAAAATTAATAATCCAATAAATACGAGATCTAATAAAGATGAAAAGTCGATATAGACTAAACGTTATTGCCTTGGGATTTATAAATGAAAATAAAATCTAAATCTATGATACGAAATATTTTTATAGGAATCATTTTAATACTTTGTTCAGGGTGTACAAATAAAGATTTTATCTTTGACAGGGTTCATGAATTAATTTCAAATGAAAAATATTTAGAGTCGATAATTGTTATAGATTCGATCAAATCAGAAAATAAAGATAATAAATCAATAGAGTTTGAAGCTATCTGTTTGAAAGGAATCGTTTATTACCATCTCCAAGAATTTGATAAGGCAAAAGTGCTTTTAAAGGAAGGATTGCAATTTGATGAATCTAAGAAACCATTAAATAATTTGTTCTTACACCATAACGATTTTGAATTAACGAAAAATTTAGCTGGCAGAACCCTGACAGAAATCTATATAAGGGAAAATAATTATAATGACGCATTGAAAATTCTAAATCTAATCAATGGAAAGTATGGGGAATTTATTTGCGGAACATATTATTTAGAAAGTGAAAATTACATTAATAATAAATTTGCCGAATGCTACCTTCATTTAGACAGTCTAGAAGTAGCCACTTTCTTTCTTCAAAGGAATTTATTTTTAATTTCAGAATTTATTTCTCCTGAAGTCTATCCTTTGTTTTTAGAAAAAATGAAAGCAAAGTATAATAATCACCAATTAGATAGCCTAGCTAAATCTGCAATTATCAACCTTAATATCGAAGACAAGATTGAATTCGAGGAAAAAATAAGTTCATGTTATACAAGTTTTTTAAATTTAAAAATTGAAATAGCAGATGAGAGTAGTTGCTTATATTTAAATGAGAAAATCGATATAGTTGAATTTGATACTTTAACAGATGAGAATATAAGTCAATCAATGTTAAATGAATGTAGAAAATACATCGAGAATAGCAGATTGTATAGAGATATGACGAACGAAGAATAAACAAAACTTTAAAAAATATGCGATTAATAATTAATTATCTTGTCTTATGTTCTTTAATCTCTTTTCTGGCTTGTTCTCAGCAAGTAGGTGACCACCTCAAATATCTTGAACAAAAGCCTCCATCTTTGAATCCAGAGGTATTTGCTCCTGGCCTTATTTCTAAAAGTACTGAATCGGAATTTGGTTCAGTTTTCAATAAGGATGCGACCGCTTTTTTCTATGGAGTGGATAGAGATGGAAAAACTGAAATTAAGTATTCAGAACTAATAGGAAACAAATGGAGCAAACCTAAAACGATCTTATCTCATAAAGAATATGGATTCAATGACCCATTTCTTTCTCCAGATGAAAAGAGATTATACTTTATATCAGAAAAGGCATTGGATGGCTTCGGAGCGAAACAAGATCATGATATTTGGTATGTAGAAAAACAAGGAAACGAATGGTCGGAACCTATCAATGCAGGGCCGAATATCAATTCAAATAGAAATGAATATTATATTTCATTTACACAATCAGGAACAATGTATTTTTCATCTAATAAAATAAGTTCTGAGGAAAAACAGAGCGATTTTGATATATACTATTCTAAAAGTATTGATGGGGAATTTCAGAAAGCAATTAAGCTTGGAGATTCAATAAACACCCCAAATTACGAAGCTGATGTTTTTGTCGCCCCAGATGAAACTTACCTTATTTTTTGTGCAAGACGACCAGATGGTTTGGGTAGAGGTGATTTATACATTAGCTTCAAGAATACTGATGGCACTTGGGCAAAATCTATCAATATGGGAGATAAAATAAATACAGAAAAACATGAACTTTGTCCTTTTGTCTCAAAGGATGGTAAATACTTTTTCTATACAAGTGATCAAGATATATACTGGGTAAGTTCGAAGGTTATTGAGGAATTAAAAAAAAGCAAGTAATAAAGTGTTACAAAAATAATAATCAGTAATAGCTTTGTACTGATTGAATAAATATTAGCATGAAAAAGATTCTAAAAAGACTACCTTTCTTAATCTGCCTCTTTCTGTGTACTTCACTTTTTGCTCAACTGAATTTTGAGTGGGACTTTGCTCTTGGCTCGGACAACTCTGGTTTTAGTTCTTGGGTGGAAATCGGAGGGGAAATGTATTTCTCCGCTAATGACAGCTACTTCGAGTATGAACTATGGCAATTTGATCCGGCTACAGAGCAAGCTTACCGATTAACGGACCTGAATGACCTTTCTGGAAGTTCCAGCCCCCAGTATACCTTATACCATTTCATAGCATACTGGAGCAATTACACAAAATTTTTATTTCATAGTATTGAGAGGAGAAAAAAATGAAATGATAACGAGTAAAGTACTGGTTCAGCATTGATGTATTTGGCAATGAGATAGTATTTTTCTTAATCTACTGATTGAACATTTAATAGAGATTGAAAATAAATGTTTTGTTGGTTTTATGGAGGTGTGGTGGTAGGAATATAGGAGTGTTTTGTGTGTGGGTACTGGTAGGATTGTTCACTTCCCCTTCAATCCAATATTCAGAAGATGGAATTAATTTTAGAGAGCTAATACTTTAGAGCAGTTGATTAATAAAAAATGAAGGAAATATTGAAATATGAGTACTGATAGCCAAAAAGCATGAAAATTTTTCAAAATTAAAAAAGTTGAGGTATATTAATAAAATATTCCCTAAATTAATAAAAAAGAGGTTTGGATACAAAAAAAGCAATTGTAGTAATAATAGTTTTTATTCTTATTCTTTCTTGGCAATATTATTCTGATAAGGAATTCCTTATATCAAATACGATTAATGGAATACAGTTTGGTTGGGTTTTTATTATTTTAGGTACTATTATAAGTATTTACTTATTGTTCAAGATTGGTGAAATCGGTATTCTGGAAAATGAGTATTTTTCGATTGTCGTACTTTTAGGAACATTACTTATTCCTGTTATGCTAGTCACTAAATTTGGATATCAAATAAATCAAAAGTTTGGAGAGACAAAAAAAAGAACCCAAATTTCTGTTATTAAAGATAAGGAGTTAGATATTCTACCTCAAAATCCATGGTTAACAATTGAATTTAAGAATGACAAAGAAAATTTAATGGTCTCGAAAATATTGTGGTACGAATTGAGAGTAGGGGATACCATTGAGTTTAAAGTCCAAAAAGGATATTTTGGATTTGATATTGTGAGTGAAATAAATAAGTATGAGTTGAAAAAAGAATAAAAAACTGCAATGAATAAATAAGCGGTTCCTTAGAGCAAGACTAAACCCAAATATTAAAAGAAACCGCTCAGCGAGGAAATGAATTTTTACGACAGGGGTTATATCTAGAGCCTAATAATCTAGACTTGATCAGATACTAGCAATAAACAATTTTTTATGTGGGTTGCTTTGGTAAGGATAGTTAAATGAGACTAATCCGCCAGATAGAAAATTTGAGTAAAACGAAACTTATTTAGAAGCTAAAATTGTTAAGGCAACAAATCTTATAAAATGAAACTCTTTAGACCAGTAAATCAAGCTGAATTAGACTTGATTGTTAAATCCAATTGGAATTCTTTTCCTCCTAGATTAGTTGGCCAACCAATTTTTTATCCAGTTTTAAATGAGGAATATGCTGAGCAAATTACCAGAGAGTGGAATGTTCCCTCTTTTGGTATTGGTCATGTACTTCGGTTTGAAATAAAGGATGAATACCTTACTAAATTTGAAGTGCAAAAAGTTGGACTTGATCATCATCTCGAATATTGGATACCAGCTGATGAATTAGATGAAATGAATCAAAATATCATCGGAAAGATAGAATTGATAAATACATTCAAACAAAATGCATGTTAAAAATAAAGATATAATTTGCAAAAGGGCTACTTGTTGATTCAAAGTGGTCCTTTTTCTATACAATCATATGAAAGATGAATACAGAATATTTAAACTACTGGAATGCAAATAACAAATATGTTGACTTGGAGCAGAATAATCCAGATGTCATTGCTATTATAACTTGCGGTTCGCTGATAAAAGGGAAATTAGATAAAAACTCTGACATCGATATAATTGTCATTCTAAATGCTGCATGTCTAGTCTTGATCTTTAAATTATACAAATTCTCTTAAAGTGAATTCCATCATCTAAAATCTAATTCGCCCCAGAGTAAAACTTTGACCCAAATATTAAATGAAGCCTGTCAGCAAGGAAATCATTTCTATGGATATTCTGTATCCATAAGCACAGATTCAAACTTTTGACGAATAGATAATAACACCAAAAGCCATAAATTCTTCATCTAAACAAGAAAAAGAAAGATGAAGAATAAATACTTAATTTTAATATCATTCCTATCATGTGTTTCAATTGCTTGCCGAAATGATGATTTAAGTGGACACTGGCATTTAGAAAAACAATATATTCTATTCCAAGAAGATAGCCTTAATTCAAAGTCAGAAGCCTTAGGATATGAACAAGCTGCCATTTTGGATATAGAGAATGATACAGGGTTCTGGAATAAAAATAAATATGACTTTGGAGGAATACCACTTTATGTAAATAAATTCGAGAAAAGGATTGAAATAAGCAATGCAGAATGTTTTCAAAAGAACTTTAGCTACACCCTTAAATCAGACACTCTAATTTTATATGATCTTGATTATAAAGAGGCTATCTTTAAAGGAGTTAGATGCCAAGAAAGTTGTTGTAATAAGCAATTTGATGAATTCCTAAGTATTGAATTGAATATTGATTTACCTATTGATAAGGATACAACATGGAGTAATGAGTATAATATTTACAGACCATATGAACAAAGGGTCTTTATTGGTCAACCCAAATTAGATTATTCCGGATGCTCAACTTCACCTAGACTTTATGTAAATAACAGATATGTAAGCCTGAATGCAATTCCTTTTGTTATAGCACAGAACGAAGTAAGAATTCCATTTAGTTCAAGAGATCAAATCCAGTACTGCTTATATTCTGATAAAAACGTCGAACTAGCTTATATTGTTGATGTAGTCCAAAAATTTAAAAAACATGGAATTCCAAATTTCAAATTAGCTTTAAGAGAAGATATCAATTTGGAAGAAGATTTTAAATTAAGATTAGGTAAACTACAACTAGATGAAATGAGTAAATTCCCTAGAGAAATGGAGTTATCTGAGTTTTTAAAAATAAATAGGGAATCAATGAAGTAAGGCACATTAATTTTTCGGGAGACAGAAAAATTCAGTCTAGAGTCTTTGAAAACAAAGATCTTTTTCCCGAAGATTCTGAATGCTTCTTTAATAATGCATTACTGATGAGAGCGATAGAGCAAGAATGATTTGGCTTGGATAAGATCACAAGCATAGCATGAAAAAGCCAGTAGCGATCATCGCTACTGGCTTTTTTATAAAGACTACAAATGCCCATTCTTTTTAGCTCGCTTTTCTGCTTTCTTCTCTTTTGCTGTCTTTGTTGGCTCTTTCTTTACTGCCTTCTTTGAATTTTTACCTTTTGCCATGATTTTTTCTTTTATAAGCTAAGTGACGGGACAAAATAGCTTATTATTGATTCCGTCAAATAGCATAAATACTAAAAAAATTCTATAATTGAAGCTGCAATATATTATTTATAGGCTTGGAAAAGGAATAAATAGTGAAATATTCACGATCTACAACTGAGATTCCGTTTCAAGGCATAGATTAAATCACTTAGAAGTATAAGACAACAGGGCAAGAGCTTAGGGACAGAGCATCAATAAGTGTCCGATATGGACTTGTTATCCTTGTCACAAGCGAAGCGATCACCAGATCACACAGTCCAGAGGACTGATCACCTAAAATATCGTTCTTGTAATCGTCATGCCTCAAACCTCCATAAATTGAGCCCAAATCCTTATATTCACGACTAAAACATTATCAAATCTAAAACTCGCGAAATGGATCCGTTTAATGGAAATGAAAGGCTACAAAATAATATAATGTATGCATTAGATTGGGCAATCTTTCTTCGACATAATATTGATGATTCTCTAGTGCCATTTTTATTTGAATATAAAGGGGAAGAGATTTATAAAAGCATGCTTCAACCTGGAGGTGATCCGGAAGAGTTTGCCTACCGACTTGCTGAAAAATCTACAAGAGATTCTGATCAATTTGTAGTGGGTTATGAGGGTATGCTTACAAATGAAAAGGGAGAGAAAATGGATGCATTTATTATGAAAGGTTACGATAAGACTCAGCCTAAAGGCGTTTTTCTCGCACAAATATTTACCCCGAGAGAGAAAAGTGGAAACTTTGAACTAGTCGATAATCCAGTATTTATAAGCAATCCTGATCTTCCTTTTGATATCAACAACGAAATTACTCCAAATTATAAAGACATTGAATTGTATTCAAGCGGTATGGCGCTTAAGAATGGGGATCGAGTTGGTATTTTTTCACATGATAATCCTTCTGTAATATCGAATGGCATCAAACAATTCCTAAGAAGTAAAGTATCTTTAGAAAGTGATAAAATTAGTGGAAATTTTGAATGTGCTATTGCCCCGAATGGACATGGAGGGGAGTTTCTAAAGTATACACTATTAAGAACGATCCAAGCTGAAAAACAAAATAAATGGATTAAAGAATGGGAATCTAAAACAGGAAAAAGAGTTAATGTAAATTGTAAGTACGGAGAAGATATCTGGTTAAAAGAATATGCGGATGAAGAAAATTTAAAAGAAGATGACCGTAAAAGTGATAAGTCAGAAGCGTTAAATGAACATGAGCAATTAGTCAGCAAATATCTTCAAATGAATCAATTTGAACTTGATGCAGAATTTCAAAAAATAATTTCAATTCCAAATGCTAGGACTAATCTCGAAGCATTAACTAAGATGACTGCATTAATGGAAGCCTATGAGAAAAAAGGATTATCAATGCCTGATCGAAAGAAAAATCCTGAGTCAAAAAAATCAAAATCAGGTTGTGGAGCTTCGGTTTTGTTCATGATCGTTTTAATGATTCTTTTCGTTCTTTGACAAATCCCGTGGACAAGCCGTAAATAAGGTCAAAAGCGACCAAAGGAAGCGTTGAGTTTGTTTATGGCTTTGTCTCAAACACGGGATTTGTCAAAGAATCTTTCTTATTAATCAAATAATATAAAAAAGTCTGAAAGCAAGACTTTGACCAAAATGTTGAACGAAACCGGTCACCAAGGAAATTAGTTTTTACTATGGAAGTTGAATGTAGCGTTTAGTAATTTTGACTTGATCAGATGGTAGAAATAATGGATTGTTTTGTGTGGAGTAGCGTTTGTAGGAATATTAGTTGCAAAAAAAAACAAAATATGTATAAAAATTATACCCTCGTTTTAGTGTTTTTCATTATTTCAATTATACTTATTTTAAGTGCAATTAATTTAACTGAATGGCTTTATTCTCCAATGAAATTCAACGTTTTTAAGTATGTTTTTCGATCATCACTTCTAATAGCAGCCTTATATTTTTTTTGGAAGAGTTTGTTGAAAATTGCGAATTTTGTTAAATCAAATCTCTTAAAAAATATTACTGCAAGTATCGGTTCTTTTTTTTCGATCATTCTTTTTTTAGAAATTATTTTATCATTTGTTCCTATTAGTTCTGGTGGTGAATCAAACTTGTTTTCAAAAAATTGGTTCAACTTTTATTGGGAAGAAAACGAATTAGGTTATCGAGACGAAGATCCTAAAACTAATGATAATATAGATAAAAAAAATTTATTTTTCATTGGAGACTCATTTATTGCAGGCCACGGAATAAAAAAAAGTGAAAGAATGACGAATCTTTTAAGAGCTAAATTCGACAATTGTGTTGATGTTTTTAACATAGCTGTTTGTGGAGCCGATACAAAAGACAAATTGAAATTTCTCACAACTTATCCAATAAAGCCAGACTTGATCATTGCTTCTCATCATAGAAATGATATTGAACGAGTCTTAAGTAAAAGAGAAATAAAGGATATTTTAGACTTTAACATTAAAAGTGAATTTAAAAATTTCAAACACTCCACTAACTATTTATTCAAGCACTCTTTTTTACTAAATTTTATCGATTTTTTAATTGCAGAGAAAAAGAAAATTAGATATTATGAATCATTACAAACAAAATCATCAAACATTGAAGATTTTATGAGTTCAGGAGAAATAGGCAACGCCTTGAAGTTATCGTACTATAAGAATGATTTTTTATTAGACCTCCATTTTAAGGACTTAAAAAAAATAGTAAACTACTCTAAAGATATAGATGTTCCAATTGTCTTTTTGTTATTTACTGATTTACGAGAATTGGGAGTTGATGTAACTAATGAAATAGTTAACAAACCAATTACTCAATATTTAGAATCTTTAGGAATATATGTTATAAATACTATTGATGTAATAGAATCTATTAAAGAAAAAGAAAGAATAGTAAATAAATTTGATTCACACCCAAGTGTAGTTTTAAACAAAAAATTGGCGGACCTTGTAGCAGATGAATTAGTATTAATGGGCGTATATGATAAAGTTTGCCGTTAATAGATAAGGTTCAATGTCATCTCCAGAGCAAGACTTTGACCTAGATGTTAAACGAATGTTTTGTGTGTGTGGCGTTTGTATAAATATTAGCTATCAAAAAGAAAATGCGAAAAATATACTTACATCATATTATTGAAGATTTACCTTTTCTTAAGATGGATAAGCATATCTTAAGAACAATAACTTCCGAATGGAAAAGCTTGGTCAATAATGAAGATGGAATATTGATTAATCAAGCAATTGAAACAAGCCGAACACCTTGTACTTATTGTATAAATGATTATAAACCAAGTCAAAATAAAATCATTTCAACCTTTCTAAAACAGAAAGAAAATATCGATATGTAAATTGCTCATCTTGAACAAGCTTATCGAAATTCAAATGAATTGATATCAAATAACTCAAATAAACAATATTCGATTTGTGATCTGAACAATGGCAACAAAAAATAAATGAATTAGCCAGATTCACATAATAAATTACGAAATTGTTGTTTTGATTGAATTAATTGGAAATTCTATGAAACCAGATAAGCAAAAAAATGAATTAGTCTCTTTAATCGCTCAAATTAAAGAGGTTATAAATAGCTCAAAAACCAAAATTGAAAGAGAAGTTAATCATCACCTTTTGAATGCATATTGGCAAATAGGAAAATTAATCGTTACCCGAGAAACGACTGAATCAATCACTTCAAGGCAATTAATACTAGAATTATCAAAAGAGCTGACAAAAGAACTTGGAAAAGGATTTTCAAGATCTAACTTATTTAATATGAGACAGTTCTACTCTTCTTATGAAAGTGTCCAGTCAGTGACTGGACATCTTAGTTGGACACACGTTTTTGAGTTGTTGTCAATCGGTGTCCACCTCCATGGCAGAACTTGAAACCGGTCACCAAAGAAATTAGTTTTTACTATGGGATTGAATGTAGAGAATAATAATCTAGGCTTGGTCAGATAATAGAAATAAAGGATTATTTTATGTGGTGTTTGTGTAGATGTTGACTGTCATCAGAGGTGTTAAAAAGAAGTCTTAAATTAAAAAATCGAACTAAATGAAAAATAACTGGATTGTAATTTCATTGATATCATCAGTAATAGGATTCATTATTACCTGTTTTTTAACGGGTAATTGGAAAATTTCCATAATTAGTTCAATTATAATTTTTGTAATTGTGATCTTGAATAATCCTAAACGGAGATATATGAGGGCTTTTTACATTGTACTCATTCCTTTACTCAGTAATCTATATTTTACGATCAACTCGAAAACAGAAAATTTTGATATTCATGCTGGATTGAAAGAACTAGATAAGGTTACGATTATGTTTCTAGGATTAATATGTATAATTTGTTTAATTTTAGATTATCTTGAAAGGAATGGTAAAATTGATGGGTTTAAAATAGAAATTAACACAAACTCAAACAGGATAAAATCTGGAAGCGATAATAATATTAATATTAACCAAACGATTAACAAAAAAGATATTGCTGATAATGATTAGTTCGAAAATTAATAAGGTGACGGCTCAGGGAGATAATATCTTTATATTTCAGTATATAGATTCTAATGGAAGGCAAACCGAAGAAAAAAAATCATTTCAAGAATTCTTAAGTCCTTTTATTAAACCGTATCATGACCAAATAGAGTTACTAAAAAAAACAATTGAAGATAAACAAAAAATACAAGGGCTTTTGGATAAAGAAGTAATAGAATTATCTCTTAAAATTACAAACTTAGAAAAGGAAAGGAATTTACAAGAAGAACAAATTACTCACTTTTTAAATGAATTAGAAGGTAAAGACTTAAGTAAAACAACTGATTTATACCAAGAAGCTTTTGAATATTTTATAAATGGAAAATTAGACAGGGCATTAATAGTCTTAGATGAAGCAAAAATGGAGGAAGAAGAAAGACTTGCAATGGAGAGCATTATGCAAAAATCTGAGACAAGAATGTTAAAGGCTCAAATCTTAAGGGTGAAAAATGAATTTTACGAAGCAGGATTAAATTATGAAAAAGCATTAGCCTTATTTATTAGTTGGGGTAATTGTTTAGAGGTCGCTAATTATTTTAAATTTTTAAATCAATTTAATAAAGCAGATCATTATTATCAAATTTGTTTGCTTAATGTATATTCGGATTCTGAAAAGGCGACTACTTTAAATAATTTGGCTAATTTACAGAGGGCTAAAAATGAATTTGAGAAAGCAGAGCAATCCTATGAAGAAGCTTTAGAGATAAGAAGAAAATTAGCACAAGTCAATCCACAAACTTATTTACCTGACGTTGGAATGACTTTAAATAATTTGGGGGTTTTACAGAGTGATAAAAATGAATTTGAGAAAGCAGAGCAATCCTATGAAGAAGCTTTAGAGATATATCGAAAATTAGCACAAGTCAATCCACAAACTTATTTACCTGACGTTGGAATGACTTTAAATAATTTGGCGGTTTTACAGAGGGCTAAAAATGAATTTGAGAAAGCAGAGCAATCCTATGAAGAAGCTTTAGAGATATATCGAAAATTAGCACAAGTCAATCCACAAACTTATTTACCATATGTAGCGACTACTTTAAATAATTTGGCTAATTTACAGAGGGCTAAAAATGAATTTGAGAAAGCAGAGCAATCCTATGAAGAAGCTTTAGAGATAAGAAGAAAATTAGCACAAGTCAATCCACAAACTTATTTACCTGACGTTGGAATGACTTTAAATAATTTGGCTAATTTACAGAGGGCTAAAAATGAATTTGAGAAAGCAGAGCAATCCTATGAAGAAGCTTTAGAGATAAGAAGAAAATTAGCACAAGTCAATCCACAAACTTATTTACCATATGTAGCGACTACTTTAAATAATTTGGCGGTTTTACAGAGTGATAAAAATGAATTTGAGAAAGCAGAGCAATCCTATGAAGAAGCTTTAGAGATAAGAAGAAAATTAGCACAAGTCAATCCACAAACTTATTTACCTGACGTTGGAATGACTTTAAATAATTTGGCGGTTTTACAGAGTGATAAAAATGAATTTGAGAAAGCAGAGCAATCCTATGAAGAAGCTTTAGAGATATATCGAAAATTAGCACAAGTCAATCCACAAACTTATTTACCTGACGTTGGAATGACTTTAAATAATTTGGCGGTTTTACAGAGGGCTAAAAATGAATTTGAGAAAGCAGAGCAATCCTATGAAGAAGCTTTAGAGATATATCGAAAATTAGCACAAGTCAATCCACAAACTTATTTACCTGACGTTGGAATGACTTTAAATAATTTGGGGGTTTTACAGAGTGATAAAAATGAATTTGAGAAAGCAGAGCAATCCTATGAAGAAGCTTTAGAGATATATCGAAAATTAGCACAAGTCAATCCACAAACTTATTTACCTGACGTTGGAATGACTTTAAATAATTTGGCGGTTTTACAGAGTGATAAAAATGAATTTGAGAAAGCAGAGCAATCCTATGAAGAAGCTTTAGAGATATATCGAAAATTAGCACAAGTCAATCCACAAACTTATTTACCATATGTAGCGACTACTTTAAATAATTTGGCGGTTTTACAGAGGGCTAAAAATGAATTTGAGAAAGCAGAGCAATCCTATGAAGAAGCTTTAGAGATAAGAAGAAAATTAGCACAAGTCAATCCACAAACTTATTTACCTGACGTTGGAATGACTTTAAATAATTTGGCTAATTTACAGAGGGCTAAAAATGAATTTGAGAAAGCAGAGCAATCCTATGAAGAAGCTTTAGAGATATATCGAAAATTAGCACAAGTCAATCCACAAACTTATTTACCATATGTAGCGACTACTTTAAATAATTTGGCGGTTTTACAGAGTGATAAAAATGAATTTGAGAAAGCAGAGCAATCCTATGAAGAAGCTTTAGAGATAAGAAGAAAATTAGCACAAGTCAATCCACAAACTTACTTACCTGGTTTGGCTATGACTCAGATAAATATGGGTATTTACTATCAAGAATCTAAGGTTGATAAAGCATTGTCCATTCAATTAGTTGATGAGGCGATTACCAATTTATTACCATTTTCTAAGATCCCGTATATTCAAAATTATTTAAGCGTTGCATTAAGCGTACTAAAAAAATGGGATATCGATGTTGAAGAATATTTAGAAAAAAAAACAACCAATAAATAAACCCCCAAACCACCCTCAACAAAAGGCCACGCCCAAATCCATCACAAGCCTCTTAAAGTTTAGTTAAAGGACTTGATCAATAAAGAAATAGAATGTACTTTCATATAAGTTTGAATAAATTATAGAAAATTCTAAACCAGACGACTTATGAAAAAAGTACTTTTCTTTTTGTCTTTGACCCTACTGACTTTTGCTTGTGATAAAGATGATGACCTTACCGCTGATCTGATAAATGATCGTGGATTGAATGATGCGCCATTTATTCTTGTTGGAGAGTACATCTTAGCTACTCGATTTTTAGCAAGTGAATTGAATGATTTTCAAGGAAAGAAATTAACAGGAATCGAATATTATTTAAAAAATAAGCCCACGCAATGCGAAGTTCAAGTTTATAGTGGAAGTAATGGCGATGAACCGGGAACCTTGGTTTATTCTGAAACGGTAACAGTAGATACGGAAGCTGACAGCTGGAATTTTCATACACCTTCCACAGATATTGATATAACAGGGGAGGATTTATGGATTGCGGTTCGAATCGTTTTAAATAGAGAAGATGCTACGG
>CBDICS010000045.1:0-3320 GCA_965277415.1 Saprospiraceae bacterium | reverse complement strand
GCATAGCAATGACCTTTCCTTTGCACATAAGTTATTTGTCCAGGAGGTATCCCATCATTAAGCTGTCAAACTTCTCCAGCCCTTTTACAAATGTTTTGTTGCCTGGAAGATTATTTTTTTCATAGTATTCTTTCCATCCTCCCAACCTTGCTATTATCCAACTAGCCCAAGATAGATGTTGAGGAGCGTAGGGATTTTTTGACTTTTTTGTTCTCCCTTCCATCTTTGGATTGATTAATTCTAGGAGCTTTATCTCCTCTGATTCAAATATCTCACTTAGACTTAGATGGGTGGCTCCGCTTCTTGCTGCTTTCAATTGCTGGACTTTTATTGCCGCTTTCATTATTAGTAGTGTTAGTTTTCTTATTCCTTTGCCTGTTCCCAATTGACACCTCTCGATGTCAAACCCATCACTTTTAAGTAATTTGAAGTATACCTCTATCTTCCATCTTTTGGCATACGTTTTTATTACTTGTTGTGCTTGCTCTATGGTCAACACTTCCTCGCTTGTCCATATTATCCAGTGTATGGGATCATCAATTACCTTTTTACTCCTTCCTACTTCCTTTATCTCTATATAAGATAAAGATATGGGTTCTTTGGGTTTATTAAATTGAGAAGGCAATATTTGACATCTACCATACTTCAGTTTTACCCGTGCTTTTTTTCTTCTCCTTCCTTGCTTTTTAGGAAGATTTATAATGTATTCCCCTTTTGCGGGCTGTGCTTCTAACTCCCGATACAGCTTGGTTTGTTCCCCTTTGCAATTCAATATACACCTATTTTCTTTAGCTCGTACCACTACTTCTGTATTGCAACCAGGTAAGCGCTTATAAACTTCCCATATATCTGCTTCCCTGTCCATTACGAAGGTTACCTTATCTGCTGATTTTAATACTTCGCTTTTCGCTCGCTCACATGGTGCAACCCACTTATAAGACTCCTTTGATTCTATCGGTAATTTTAACTTTGTACGATTTCGCTCGGACTTACTTAATGGATTGGATTTCATTGACCTATTATATAATTTTACATCTGCCAAACCATAGGGAGTGCCGTCATCCGCATCCACGACATAAATTGGATGCATGAAAAATCCATAACTGCATTTATGTTGATTTCTACTCACTGTTCCAATACCTTCATGATTTGTTATTCGACCAAAGTAACGGTTTAAATTCACTGTAGAAGTATCTACAAATGCTAGCACATGCTTAGATTTCACCGAATTCCTACAATCATCTCGTAATTGATCAATCAGTATTTGTTCGGTAACTTTTGGATTGGTTAAAAACCTATAACAAGACTTTTGTTCATTATAATTAGTAAAAGTGGCATGTATGCTGCAGGTCTGCGATCCAATTAACCCATTAATAAGAGCAGCCCCTTTTTTTCAGACGAGTATCTCCATACTCTAACCTGTCAGTTGTAGTAGTTTTCATATTTATATTTTCCTTAATGTAATATATAAAATATTTATGTGCAAAGGAAAGTGCCATGACAGGGTTTTGGGATGATTGACTGATCTCGAAGAGTGGCGACAATAGTCGACAATGGAAGGAACCCCGCATGGCGGGGCAGGCAACGAAAGTGGTGGGTAGAGAACGCCCTTGCGGCGAGCAAAGGCATATAAATAAATTCTATTGCCTCGTTTTCGATGAATACTCCTTCAAAATGGGGTGTTTTCGTTATTTGTTCAGAAGTAAAAATCTAAATATTTAAATTAATATATTGATTATCAGTTATTCATAAGTTGTGATTAAATGTGAAATTAACTTGTGAATATCCCGTATTAATGACAATATTTAGCTGCATGTAAATATTTTCGAGCAATTCTAGTAATCCTGACTTGTGAATTATCTAATACGACTCTTTGGTATATTCACAATGTCTATTTTACCAATTTCACCACGTCAAAAGAGTATCATGCCGTAGACAATTATGAAACTCTACTTATCTATAAAGTTTTTTGAAGAAAAGTCTTTTGAAACAACTGATTTATCAACTATTTCTAAAGTAAATCGTTATTAATAATGTATATTGCGACAAATTGGTCAACCAATTTTTGAGTTATTCCAAATCTCGCGAATGTCCATAAATGCTCATTTTTATCTAATGAATTAGTTTTTAATTGGACACATTTTAATCACAGTTTGGAGTTTTCTTTGATTTTTTAAAAATTTATTAATTATGAACGCTTCTTCTAGTTATCGGGTCTTAGGATTAGGACAAAGTAAATTTTCTTTTACGCTTTCCTCCTATCGATGTGTATTGCTATTTTTTATATTGAATTTATTTATTAGTTCTGCTTTTGCACAAGATTTAGATCCAAACCTTCCACCAGGTGGAAATTTCGATCTTTCTTATTGGAAACTTACTCGCCCAAATCAACAAGAAAGAGATGCAGACCAATTGGCAGCTGGTTATTCAGTGGATGGTGAATTCTACACTGATTTGAATAGTGGCGCGATGGTATTTTGGTGCCCTAACAATGGGGCGACTGGTGGAAGCTCATATCCAAGGAACGAGCTTAGAGAGATGATACGAAGATTTGACACGAGCATACCTACTCAAGGAATAAATAAAAATAACTGGGTATTTTCTTCCTCTACGATGGCCAATCAAGAAGCTGCCGGAGGAGTAGATGGCATCATGACGGCAACTTGTGCTGTGGATCATGTGTCTTTGACTTCTAATGAATTTCGTAAGGTAGGACGTACTATTGTCGGACAAATACACGCTTCTGACGATGAACCTTGTAGAATTTATTATCGCAAATTGCCAGGCCATACTAAGGGTTCTATTTATTTTGCCCACGAACCCACCACAGGCGCTGAGCAGTGGTACGATATGATTGGTAGTAGAGATGATGATGCACCTGATCCTGTAGATGGAGTTGCTTTAGGCGAAAAATTTAGCTACGAGATCAAAGTAATAGGCGATATGCTAACCGTAACCATCATGAGAGAAGGTAAAGATGATGTCGTTAAAGAAGTAGATATGAAAGATAGTGGCTTTGTTGATGATTGGATGTACTTCAAAGCAGGAAACTATAATCAGAATAATGCAGGAGATCCAGACGAATATGCTCAAGTTTCTTTCTTCGCATTAGATGTAGTACACTTTTCTCCAACTCCGCCATCAGAATATCTTGCCCCGTCTGACATACCAAGATTCCAACCTTTTCTTGCAGAATGCAAACTACAAGGCCCTACCAGTTCTACGCTTCGAGATAAAGAAGCACTTAATGATGGCTATTCACATCCCGAATGGTTCAAAGTTGTTAATGGAGATAAGATTCTATTCAATCAATCTGGCGA
>CBDICS010000044.1:0-119982 GCA_965277415.1 Saprospiraceae bacterium | reverse complement strand
TGTACATTCTGGTACTTTATCTCAGGAATATTTCTTTCTTCATTCATAAGGGCGAAATATCGCTATTTTAGTAATAGCGTTCCAATTTTTTGTAAGAAATTAGTATTGAGAAGGCTTAAAGGATTCTCTTATTAAACTCAGTATGGAATTCATCCAATAAAATGTTTACTTCATCCTCTTTATATTTTCTTGAAAAATGAACAGGAATCGCTGTTTTCACATTACTATCCTTCATGATTTTGGCAGATGCTTCTGAATAACTGTGATAATTTGATTTTGCAAATTCCTTATCTTTCAACATATAGAAACTTTCAATAAAAACCTTATTACAAGCTTCAAATAGGCTTTTTATTTTCTCATGGTTTGGTTTATTTGCCGCATGATCCATAATCACCCCCAATGTATCTCCTTTTTTGATTTCTAATAAATGGAAGAGTTCATTTGCTTTATACACTTTCCCTTCAATTTCTATAATGGTCGAATCCGCTCCTATTTCAAATGCTTTTTTCAATTTGCTCACCCAAGGTCCACCTTTAAAATCGCTGTTTTCAATATTAATTTTCACGCTGTCTTTTTCTTTAAACAAATAAGCAATAGAAGCAGTTTTATGGTCAAGAATAGTAAAATCTACCACAAATCTTTCATTACTATATATCGTTTTTGAATGCTTAGTTTCTTCTTTTAATTTTACTATTTCCCAATCAGGAGGGCTTATTTCTACACTCACAATTTGGCCTGTATTTTTTATTTCTCGGATTTCATAAGTAATCGCACCCTTTTCAATGAGATTCCATTGATAGCCTTTTATTTTTGATTGAACTTGACTGATGATTCCTTCGGACCCACAAATGACAATTTTCCTTGCAATTCCAATTTGATGTCTAAGAATAAAATCAAAATTTATAAAATGATCTATATGTGTATGACTAATAAAGATTGCCTCTGTATTTTGGCATTCTTTCACTGTCAATCCACTTGCATCTCCACATTCACAGATAAAGTGAGATGAGTAGTTGTCCAATGAGATGAGGATTGAAATATCTTCATCAAATTTACTTTTTAATTCAGGTAAGAACATAGCTTTTAGTTTTCATTATTATTCTCTTCATCAAGTGTAGAATAATCAGTCATCAATTCTGAAAAGCCAACAACGATTAAAGCCCAAGCGCCGAATATTATTCCAGCAATAACCCAGAATCCAAGGTACTTACTTTTTTGTTTATTGCTATAATAAGCTATTATACCAATAACAATCAATCTAATGAGCACATCATGAAAGATACCCACATCTCTTACATAAGATATTAAAATCTCAGAACCAATTCCAGTTATATTATAACGATAAATTTCACCAGATAAATAAAAGTTGAAAGCAAGTAAAATAATCCCAATTATAAGTGGCTTGAAATTAAAGCCTTGTGCTTTTTTTTCAGTTTCAGTTTCAATTTCGTATCCTCTTTGCTTCAATATATCTTCTATCGCCTCTATAGCAACTAATTGGTACGTGTCTCTTCTCGATTCTACTATTTCGATTAAGTCTTCATCAAAATAACTATCAAATTGCGCTGTAAATAGTGCCTTTAAATTTATATTATGGCCACGTTCAATTAGAATATCTCTAGCTATTTCAAGGGCTTGCACTTCATATTCATTATTTGTCGAAGTTAGGATTTCAAATAATTTCTCATCTTCATAGGCATTATATCTTTCTCTTAGATTTTCCTCCATGATTTTTCGAATTGAATTTTTTCTTTTTTATAAATTATTAGAGAACTTTATAGTTTTTGAAAAAACACATAACATGCTTACTAGATCATTCATTCTTCTTTTCATAACAAGTTTTTTATTCTTTGCCTGTCATACACATGATGCAAAAGTCACACAATCTACAATTTCTAATAGTAAATCTTATCCATTAGTTCATCAAGTTTTCTTCAAATTAAAAAAAGGAACAGATATAAAAGGTCTTATCACTGAAATTAAAAAACTCAATAATATCCCTGTCTTAAAACATTTAGAAATAGGAACTTTTGCAGATTTAAAGGATCCAAGAGCATTATCAGATTATGGCTTGATGATGCAAATGAGGTTTGCTAATGAAATAGATTTCCAAACCTATCAAACACATCCAATACATATTGCATTAAAAGAAAAGGGAAAAGCTTATTTAGGAGGTCCTCCTGTCACGTATGATTATATTGAAGTAGATCATTGAAAAGACTATTTGGAAGTGATCCTATAGAGCTTCTTTTGTTTTACAAATATATGTCCTTATCTTTATCATATGGAAAACAATACAGTAATGAATGATGAATTAGTCGAAAAATTGGAACGCATAGCCTATATTTTAAAGGTGGTTGCACATCCAATGCGCCTAGCTATTGTCCACTTACTTGAACAACATCCAAAACTTTCTGTTTCTCAAATTTGTGCAATGCTGGCTAGTGAACAATCCTTGACTTCTCATCACCTCCAAAGAATGCGAGATAAAGGAATACTTTCAGTAAAGCGAAAAGGTAGAAGTATGTTCTACTCTCTAAAGGAAAGAGATGTCTCTTTAATTATTGAATGCCTCGAAAATTGCCAGTGTAATATGTGATCGTAATTTTTGACCTTTTCAAAATTTAATTCAAATTATACTTTTCTAGAGTCTACAATTCGACTCAATATCAAATCATGAATATTCCAGACCCTAAAATACTAGAACTACTAAAGACTCACTTTCCTGTAATTAATGAACAAGCATTGATTGAAGAAATTGCTAGTACAGCAAAACTTATGGATTTTGATTCAGAAACAGTGATCATGAATTATGGCAGTTATATTAAATTGGTTCCTCTGGTCGTTAGGGGCTCTATAAAAGTTGTTCGGGAAGATAGTGTTGAAGGACGTGAATTATTATTGTACTACCTCAAAGCCGGAGAAACTTGTTCTATGTCTTTTTCCTGTTGTATGATGAATAAACAAAGTGATATTCGAACTACTGCGGAAGATGATGTCACTATTATTGCAATCCCGGTAAGAAGCGCCGACCAATGGATGACACAATATAAAAGTTGGAAAAATTTTGTTATGCAATCTTATGACAGTCGCCTTCAAGAAATGATCAAGACAATAGACAATATTGCCTTTAAAAAAATGGATGACCGCTTATATGAATACCTCATCCAAAAATCCAAAACTCATAATTCTAAAACAGTCTTTACCACCCACCAAAAAATTGCTTACGAACTAAATGCCTCTCGGGAAGCCATTTCAAGATTGCTTAAACAAATGGAAAACAAAAACATGATCGCACTTGGAAGAAATAAAATCGAACTTCTGTGATATTGATTACTGAAAGATTTCTCAATAGCTAAGTATCTTTGTCGAAAGAAGTTAAAATGAATTTAAAACAATATATTCCAATAACAAACTGGCTTCCAGCTTACACCAAAAAGGATTTTCGAGGAGATTTAATAGCTGGATTAACTGTAGGAGTAATGCTTATTCCGCAAGGAATGGCTTATGCTATGCTTGCTGGATTGCCTCCGATCTATGGATTATATGCTTCAATCATTCCATTGATTCTTTACGCCGTTTTTGGTACGTCTCCCCAATTGGCAGTAGGTCCAGTAGCAATGGTTTCCTTATTAATTCTCGCAGGTGTAGGTACCATAGCGACGCCTAATTCGCCCGACTTTATTTCCTTAGCTATATTACTTGCTTTTATGGTGGGGAGTATTCAATTTCTGATGGGCATATTTCGACTTGGTTTTTTAGTCAATTTTCTTTCTCATCCTGTTATAGCTGGATTTACTTCCGCCGCTGCATTAATCATTGGTTTTAGTCAGTTAAAACATTTGATGGGGGTAGATATCCCAAGAAGCAATTATATTCATGAAATATTGTCTAATGCGTTTAGTCAAATGAGTTCAACGAATCTACCTACTTTGATTATTGGTAGCACTGCAATAATAATTCTTTTAATTATAAAAAAAGTAAAGATTCCGATTCCCGGCCCGCTAGTGGTAGTCATCGGAAGTATTATACTTGTTTGGGGACTCGGTCTATTTGATCAAGGTGTCAAAATAGTCAAAACGGTTCCAGAAGGATTGCCTTCTTTTTCTATTCCTTCTTTTAATTTTGAAAATATCAAACAATTACTTCCTATCGCTATCACTATTGCATTTATTAGTTTTATGGAAAGTATTGCAGTTGCAAAAGCCATTCAAGCCAAACATAGAACTTATAAAATAGATCCTAACCAAGAACTTCTGGGTTTAGGTCTCGCAAATATTGGAGGTTCTTTTTTTCAATCTTTTCCTACAACTGGTGGTTTTTCTCGAACGGCAGTAAATGATCAATCCGGTGCCAGAACGGGAATGGCATCTATTATAAGTGCGGCATTGATTAGTTTAAGCTTATTATTTTTAACGCCACTATTTTACTATTTGCCCAAAGCTATTCTCGCTTCAGTTATCATGGTTGCAGTTTTTGGTTTAATCAATATAAAAGAAGCAAAATACTTGTGGGTAACAGATCGAGGAGATTTCTGGATGATGTTGATTACTTTTATTGCTACCCTATTATTAGGTATTGAAGAGGGCATATTAATTGGTGTTGTATTGTCCTTAGGTTTGATTATTTATAGAACAACTCAACCACATGTCGCTATTTTAGGAAAGATCATAGGTAAACCTCATTATAAAAACATAGATCGCTTTGATAATCTAGAAAATAGAGCAGATATACTCATTCTTAGGTTTGATGCCAGGTTATATTTTGCAAACATTAATTTTTTTAAATCAACACTTGAACGTGAAGTTGAGAAAAAAGGCCCCTCCTTAAAGTTAATCATTTTGGATGCAGATAGTATGAATGGTATAGATAGCAGTGGGCTTCATACTTTTGATGAAATCATTGAAAATAGTAAAACCCAAGGCATTCAATTTTATGTAGCAGGCCTTAAAGGTCCAATTCGAGATATTTTTCAAAGAGCGGGGATTACTCAAAAATTAGGCAGTGATCACTTTTTCTTTAGGATTCAACATGCAGTAGATTTTTATGATAAAAAGATACAGAGATATAAAGAATATGCTCTACAGACGAATGAGTCGTGATCCTATTTTTTAATTGTTTCTACTGAATTTGAGATTTAATGATCTGTCCTGCAAACAATTATCAAGTCTCATTGTGAAGAATAAGAAACCTTAATCTCTGAACATACTATATAGTTTTTTCTAAAATCATCATCCGAAACATGAAAAAAGTTTCATATATTCGTACACTATAATTTTCAAAGTGATAATCATCACATAATATGAAATAAAATATCCTTTATTTTGTATTGAAATCATAAATTTTATAAAATGAAAGTAGAACAAATATATACAGGTTGCTTAGCTCAAGGGGCATACTATATAGAAAGTAATGGTGAAGCAGCCATTATTGATCCATTAAGAGAATCCGCTCCTTATATTGAAAAAGCTAAAGAAAATGGTGTCAAAATTAAATATATTTTTGAAACACATTTTCATGCTGATTTTGTATCTGGTCATCTTGATTTAGCAAAAAAAACAGGCGCAAAGATTGTTTATGGCCCAAATGCTGAGACCAGTTATACAAAACATTTAGCTAAGGATGGAGAAGTTTTCAAATTAGGAAAAGTCTCTTTTACAGTCTTGCATACACCTGGTCACACTCCTGAGAGTACAACCTATCTTTTGAAAAATGCAAAAGGAAAGGAATATGCCATCTTTACAGGAGACACCTTATTTATTGGTGATGTAGGACGACCTGATCTCGCACAAAAAAATGGGCGTATTACTAAAGAAGATCTAGCTGGCTGGTTATATGAAAGTCTCCGAACAAAGATAATGACGCTTCCTGATGATGTGCTAGTATATCCTGCTCATGGAGCTGGTTCTGCTTGTGGGAAAAATATGAGTAGTGAGACTTGGGATACTTTAGGTAATCAGAAGAAGACCAATTATGCACTTAGAGCGGATATGACAAAAAAAGAGTTTATAAAAGAAGTAACAGATGGTTTATTAGCACCGCCTTCTTATTTTTCGAAAAATGCTAAGCTCAATAAAACTGGGTATGAAAGTATAGACATTGTGATGAAAAGAGGTGTACGAGCCCTTTCTCCAAGAGCATTTGAAACTGTTGCAAATGAATCTGGTGCGCTAATTTTAGATGTTCGGACTAAGGAAGAATTTGTAAAAGGTTTTATTCCAAACTCAATTTTCATCGGATTAGATGGAAGCTTTGCACCTTGGGTAGGAGCACTTATTCCCGATCTCATGCAAACTATATTAATTGTAGCACCAAAAGGAAAAAATAAAGAAACCGTAAAAAGATTAGCCAGAGTTGGCTATGACAATGCTATTGGATATTTAAAGGGCGGTTTTGAATCATGGACAAAAGAAAAACGTGAAGTTGATCATATTGAAACTATCAATTCTAGTGCTTTTTCAAAAGTTTATAACAAAAGAGCTAATGTACTAGATGTTAGAAAACCTGGAGAGTTTTCAGGAGAGCATATTGAAGATGCACAAAACTTCCCTCTGGATTTCATCAATCAACAGATGAGTGAAGTTTCCAAAAATAAAAAATATTTTTTACATTGTAGAAGTGGATATAGATCTACCATAGCAGCTTCTATTCTAAAAGCCAGAGGATTTCAAAAACTAATCAATGTTCAAGATAAATTTGAAACCATAGCAAATTCTAAGATTCCAACATCAGATTTTGTTTGTCCAAGCACACTTAAATAAATTGTTCTTTGACAAATATCTATGTATAAATGAATTTTAAACCCTATTTTCCAATCATAGAAAGTTTCCAAAGTCATACTCGAAAAGATTGGAGACAAGATATCCTTGCGGGACTAACAGTAGCGGTCATGTTAGTCCCGCAAGGTATGGCTTATGCAATGCTGGCAGGTATCCCACCGATTTATGGATTATATGGTGGTTTGATTCCCTTATTTTTTTATGCCATTCTTGGAACTTCACGGCAAATGTCAATTGGGCCTGTTGCCATTTCAGCTTTATTGGTATTAGCCGGACTTAGTCAAATTGCAGAACCATTTAGTGCAGAGTATATTTCATTGGTAATTCTAACTGGATTGCTAGTTGGTATTTTTCAATTTATACTTGGTATCGTTAAACTTGGTTTTTTTGTCAATTTTATTTCGCATCCAGTCATCGTAGGGTTCACTTCTGCCGCTGCCATAATCATAGCGATTAGCCAATTTAAAGATTTATTTGGTTTTCCAATTCCTCGGTTTTTGCATACTTACGAAACGGCCTATTATGCTATTCAACATTTAGATGAAATAAACTGGCATGCCCTTATCATGTGTCTAGGTAGTATGTTGATAATGTTAGGACTAAAAAAAATTAGCCGATCCATACCAGGTCCACTAATTGTAACTATTGTTTGTACATTGATTGTTTATTTAGGGGGTGTTGATGTGATTGGGGTTGAAATCGTAAAAGATGTTCCTAAAGGTCTCCCCTCTTTTTCACTTCCAGATTTCAGTATTGCCAATGTCAAAATATTGGTACCAACTGTCCTAGCCGTTCTGACCATTGGTATCGTAGAAAGTATTTCTATTGCAAAAGTCATTCAATCTAAACATGGAGACTATACCATTCGTCCAGACCAAGAATTGATAGCCCTAGGTCTTTCGAAAATTGCTGGTTCATTTTTTAATGCGCTTCCTACTTCTGGGAGTTTTACTCGTTCAGCAGTAAATGATGAGGCTGGAGCAAGATCAGGATTTGCTTCTATTTTTACAGCCATTATTATTGGGCTTACCTTAATTTTTTTGACGCCTCTTTTTTATTATCTGCCCAGAGCAGTATTGGCCTCCATTATTTTATTATCTGTCTTTAGTCTCTTTGATTGGAAAGAAGCTATTTTACTCTGGAAAAATCATCGCCCTGAATTCCATATGATGTGGATTACATTTACTACAACTTTGGCCTTTGGAATTGAAGAAGGCGTTTTAGTCGGTGTCATTTTATCAATTGCTGTTGTGTTAGTCAGAAGTTCAAAACCACATATTGCCATTCTTGGTAAGTTACCAAATTCAAACTCTTATCGAAATATTGATCGTTTCGAATCAGCAAGACAAAATGAAGAAATTTTAATCCTAAGATTTGACGATCAATTATACTTTGGAAATGCCAGCTATTTTTTAGAAGCAATTCAACAATTAACCGCTAAGCAAAAATCAAAAATTAAATTACTAGTTCTTGATGCGAGTAGCATTCACCAAATAGATAGTACTGGATTTCATGCCTTAAGTGATGCTTATAAGTTTCTTACGAAAAATGGAATTTTATTTTATATATCAGGAATGATAGGCCCCGTAAGAGATGAAGCCATTCACTCTAAATTTATAGAATTAATTGGAGAAAAGACACAGTTTCTTAATGTTCATCAAGCCGTTTATTATTTCAAAGATTTATCTAATGATAGTAAAGATGACTGGTCTTCTGAAGCTATTCAATCAAATACAGAGTAGCTTAATTCTTCTGCTCTAATTGATATAATAAAGATGATATTAATTTGAATACATGAAACTTCCTTCATATATTAGAGCGACATAAACAACCGAATTTTATTTGAATTAGCTATTCAAATAAAATTCCAAAACAGTAGGCTTTATGCCAAATAAAACCAACACAAATGAAGTACGGATTCGTAATTGATAATAGAAAATGTATCGGTTGCCATGCTTGTACCACTGCTTGTAAATCTGAACATCAAGTCCCTGTCGGAGTCAATCGAACTTGGGTCAAACAAGTAGAAAAAGGAGAATTTCCAAATACACGTCGACTCTTTTCAGTCATGCGTTGCAATCATTGCACGGATGCACCTTGTGTGGAGATTTGTCCTGTTGAAGCCCTTTTCTTTCGAGATGATGGAATTGTAGACTTTGATAAAGATCGATGTATAGGTTGCAAATCCTGCATGCAGGCATGTCCTTATGATGCATTATACATTGACCCTGAAACGAGTACCGCCGCAAAATGTAATTATTGTGCACACCGAGTAGATATTGGTTTAGAACCAGCATGTGTGAACGTCTGTCCTGAACATGCCATCATATCTGGCGACATGGAAGATGCTCAATCTGAAATTGCTCAACTACTTGCTCGTCAACAAGTAAAAGTCAGAAAACCCGAAAAAGGTACACTTCCCAATTTATTTTATATTGATGCAGATGATGCTTCTTTAAATCCCACGGCTACTGAAAGATCTGATGATTACTTTTGGAGTTCTCAATCAATGGGCGTTGGGCATTTTGCAAAAGAAGCAGAGAAATTGGCATTCTCAAATGGTGATGTTGTTCAAGCGCTTTTAGAAAACAAAAAACAAATAGCCACCGCTGCTGAAATTGCCCAAAATGGATCTGCAAAATCAATTGACTTATTAATGGGAAAACCACGTCGAACCTATGATGTTGCAGACAAAGGTATTTTATGGGGCTGGGAGGTATCAGCCTATGTTTGGACAAAAGCTATTGCCGCTGGCGCATTTCTAATTCCTTTTCTAGCTTGGGCTTTTGGTTTTGCAGAAGTCAATCCGATGGCACAATGGGCAGGTATTGGAATAGGTTTACTGTTTCTTGCTATTACTGGCCTTCTACTGGTTTTGGATCTTGATCGACCTGATCGATTCCTAAATGTCCTATTCAGGCCGCAATGGAATTCTTGGTTGACAAAAGGTGGTTATGCTATAACGGCTTATGGAGGACTATTGACTTTACTAGCAATCATTGCCTGGTTTGAATGGACAAGTATTGAAATGCCGATCATGTGGATTACGGCCTTTATTGCCATTCTTGTTGCGATTTATACCGCATTTCTATTTGCTCAGGCAAAAGGACGCGATTTTTGGCAAAGTCCTACCCTTTCTATGCATATGTTGATACATAGTTTTTTAGCTGGAGCTGCGATTTTTAGTATACTTTCTGTATTTGTTGAAAGTGGAGAAAGTTGGTTGCCATATTTAAAAAATGTAATGATCGTAGGATTGATTGTTAATCTTTTTACAATGCTCATAGAACTCGTTACCACACATCCAACAGATGATGCAAAACGTACTGTAGATATGATATTAAAAGGGAGGTATAAAAACAAGTTTTGGTTTGGTGTCCTCTTATTTGGTAATATTATTCCCTTACTTGTTTTATTCTTTGGAGGCACAGAGGCATTAATTTTAGCAGTCGCTGGGACAATCCTTCTTATTGGAATTTATATAACCGAGGATATTTGGGTTGAAGCGCCACAGCGAATTCCTCTAAGTTAAGAGACAAAGTCTAAATTATCTTTTTAAAAAAGAAGTCATTCAAGTATGTCAAAACATAAACCTTCATTAATAGAGCGCATAGCAGAAAAAATAGGTTTAATCCAAAACCTTCATCAAACGGAAGAGACGCCTTTAGAAAGTTTAACTGAACCCGGGCAATTAACAAAATTTCCGCCTCCAGAAAAATGGGATGACTGGGTGGAATATGAAGCCAAAGAGCATCCACGCAAAATTAAAAAACGGTATACCATAGTTCCAACCACTTGCTTCAATTGTGAAAGTGCTTGTGGTTTGACAGCTTATGTAGATAAAGACACGAATGAAGTCCGCAAATTTGAAGGCAATCCATATCACCCAGGAAGTCGAGGAAGAAACTGTGCAAAAGGACCTGCTACAATCAATCAGATTACTGACCCAGATCGGATTTTATACCCACAAAAAAGAGTTGGAAAAAGAGGGGAAGGAAAATGGGAACGTGTCTCTTGGGATGAGGTGCTCGACGATATTGCCGGACGAATGAGAAAGGCAATTCAAGAAGATCGACACAATGAAATTGCCTATCATGTTGGTCGCCCCGGACATGAGGGCTATGCCAATCGTGTCATTCAAGCTTGGGGTGTTGATGGGCATAATAGTCATACGAATATTTGTTCCTCAGGAGCAAGATTTGGATATAATATCTGGTATGGTTATGATCGTCCATCACCAGATCATGCCAATGCAAAATTCATCTTGCTGATTTCTGCGCATTTAGAAAGTGGGCATTATTTCAACCCTCATGCGCAACGAATTATTGAAGCCAAGATGAAAGGTGCCAAATTGGCGACAATGGATCCTCGGCTGTCTAACACCGCTAGTATGTCGGATTATTGGATGCCTTCTTATCCAGGAACAGAAGCGGCTGTTTTATTGGCAATGGCTAAGATTATTTTAGAAGAAGGATTATATAATCGTCCCTTTTTAGAGAAGTGGACAAACTGGGAAACCTACCTTGAAAAACGACATCCGGATACTTCGGTATCTTTTGAAAATTATATTGCAAAAATGACTGAAGAGTATAGCGAATATACTCCGGAATTTGCAGAAAGTGAAAGTGGCGTGAAAGCAGATATGATTCGTGAAATTGCAATCAAAATCGGGGAAGCTGGTGAACGTTTTGCTACTCATAATTGGAGAAGTGCAGCTAGTGGTAATCTAGGGGGTTGGTGTGTGTCCCGTTGTTTACATTTTTTGAATGTGCTTACTGGTTCTGTTGGAACGGTCGGAGGAACTTCACCTAATAGTTGGAATAAATTCAAACCAAAATTTCATAGTACCCCTCCCGGACAAAAATTTTGGAACAATCTCCATTTACCTGATGAATATCCATTGGCCATGTTTGAAATGAGTTTTCTCTTACCTCATTTTTTAAAAGAAGGTAGAGGAAAAATGGATGTTTATTTCTCAAGGGTTTTTAATCCAGTCTGGACTTATCCGGATGGATTTAGTTGGATGGAAGCCTTTATGGATGAAGAGAAATTTGGTTTACACATAGCCATGACTCCAACATGGAATGAAACTGCTTTTTTTGCGGACTATGTCATCCCTATGGGACATGCATCAGAGCGCCATGATCTAAACAGCTATGCCACTCATTCGGGTATGTGGATTGCGTTTCGGCAACCGGTATTACGAGAAGCAGCGAGAAGAGCTGGCAAAAATGTGGAGTTTACGCATGAAGTTAATCCCGGAGAGGTTTGGGAAGAAGATGAATTTTGGATTGAACTTAGTTGGAGAATAGACCCAGATGGTAGTTTAGGCATTCGTAAATATTTTGAATCACCATATCGCAAAGGAGAGAAAATCACGATTGATGAATACTATCAGTACATTTTCGAAAATACGAAAGGTCTACCTGCTGCTGCAAAAAAAGAGGGATTAAGCGAATTGGATTATATGAAAAAGTATGGCGCATTTGAAGTGGAAAAACACAGTTATAAAAAACACGAATTCACGCTTACTGATGAACAAATGCAAGGTGCTGATATAGATAAAAAATCTGGACTCATTCGTAAGAATGGAAAAGATTTAGGGGTGATGATTGGAGGTATTCCTTATGTAGGATTTCCGACGCCCTCTCGAAAAAACGAATTCTACTCACAAACAATGGTAGATTGGAATTGGCCGGAATATGCAACGCCGACATATATTAAAAGCCATATTCACAATGATAAATTAGATAAAGATAAGGGAGAATATGTGCTATTGCCCACTTTCCGATTGCCTACTTTGATCCATTCTCGTTCAGGAAACGCAAAGTGGTTGGTCGAGATTGCAAATCGAAATCCTATCTGGATGCACCCCGAAGATGCCAATAAATTTGGTTTTAAAACTGGAGACCTTGTTCGATTGAATACAGATATTGGTTACTTTATAGATAAGGTTTGGGTTACACAAGGTATGAAACCTGGTGTCATTGCTTGTTCTCATCACCTTGGTAGGTGGCGACGAAAGCAAGATCAAGGAAATCGTTGGGCCACTAATACCGTTCATATTGAAAATAATGGAAAAGGTGGTTGGAAAATGGTAACACAATCAGGTATTCGCCCTTTTGACAGTACAGATGATGACAGTAAACGGATCTTTTGGAGTGATGGAGGTGTACATCAAAACATTACACATGCTGTTCATCCAGATCCAATATCAGGAATGCACTGTTGGCATCAAAGGGTTCGAATTGAACGCCCGCATCAAGGTGATCAATATGGAGATATCTTTGTGGATACTGAAAAATCGCATCAGAATTACAAAGATTGGTTAGCGAAGACACGACCAGCTCCTGGTCCAGGTGGTTTGAGACGGCCACTTTGGTTCAAACGTCCATTAAAACCCGATTCTAAAGCCTATTATTTGCAAAACATGGACAAAAACGGTCGGATCAAAAAGGAATTGGAATAGAAGAAATTAGTTGAAGTCTTTTAGGAATAGGCCCATTTAATACAAATGATTAAAATTAATATATTTTCAATCCTGAATGAATAAGAAAATAATACTTATATTTACAGTATAAATGGAAACATCTATGTTTTCATTTGGTTTTTTGGGGTTAATTGAGAGTTATACACAAATATGACTCTCTTTTTTTTGTTAAATTGTTTCTTTTTCTTTTTGCCACTAAGGCGCAAAGTTCTTATCAATATTTTTGAAGCTTTGTGACTTTTATTAAGCCTTTCTAGCTTGTAATCTTAATTATACCTCGTCCTTCATCAATTTATACACCACAAAAGGTACAACAAAGTGAGGTACTCTATAGATACTTTCATGAATAAATTGCTTTGAAGTTTCTATAAAATAATCCAATTCTATATAAGCCCAAACTCTCGCGATTGTAGTAAAAAAGCCCCAAATTATTGCATATATAATAATCCATTTAGCATATCGAAAGGGTAAGAAAATACCAATACCAATTATAAAATCCATAATTCCAGCAAAGCTTAAAAACTTTATAGCAAGATCTTCCTCAATATTTAAAATATTCAATGTCATTTCTATGAAATACCCAGGACGAGGATAATAGCCGATTGCATATAAACCATGACAGACAAATGTAAAAGCAATCGCTAATTTCATGTAAAAAAGTAAGCGACTAGTTACAAATCCTTTTTTCACAGTAAAATATAGAAATAGTGGAGTTAGAAATTGTAAAGCATATTCAAAAAATTGACCAATGCTAAAAAATCTTTCCTTACAATATAACATCGCTAATAGAATCAAACTTAAACTTCCCAGAATCATAAAAACACCAGCTATCTTCTTCCATTTATTAATAAACATTGCCATAATAGCGCATATCAAATAAAACCATCCAGTATTTTTTATTAGACCTTGTATCATCGCATCTATTTCTGGACTAGTAATATAGGTTTGCCAAGGCATTGAAAAACAATATTCAATAAACGATTTCATTAATCCCTCATCCCATAGCAATGTCCTAAAGGGTGCATCCCAAACTAGATGTTGCCATGCTCTACCCAGGAATACACAAATAGTAGCAAACTGTAATAAAAGAATTATTCTTTGATGATCATTTTTTTTCATTAATCTGTCCAATAATTTCTATATCTTTCAATAAAAAAGAAAGTGAGTTTTATAATTGTCTACGTCACACATGCTAACGAAGAATCTGCAAAGAAGTTATCAAACTTTTTGATAGAAAATAAATTTGCGGCCTGTGCTAATCTTTTCCCAATCAAAAGTCTCTATTGGTGGAAAGGAAATATTGAATCCGAAGCGGAGTATGTTTCTATTCTTAAAACCACAAAACAAAAATGGAAAAGCCTCAAAACTAAGATTAAAGAAATGCATCCCTATGAAGTGCCTTGCATTATGAAGATAAAAGCAAAGGCCAATCAAGAATATGAGGCCTGGATTCGTTCGGAGGTGGAGGGATAAAAAATATGATGCTGGTTCTCTTAGCGCTTTCATCTTTGATCTTCTAAATCAAGGCTTTCTTTTAGATTTTATACCATGCAAAAACCAAACAACATATATCAGTTTGCTTTAATATGGTTAATGCTATCACTTTGTGCTTGCATTTTATTTATACTCATGTTCTGTCCTAAGTTATGGCCTTATATTGGGTATAATATATTCTTATCTCCAGCTTATTATCTTGTTTTATTAATTCTATCTTTCTGGTATAAACTAGGCAAATCTAAACTAAATTTATCAATCCCCTTATTAATATTATGGCTATTGATACCTATATTATTGATAGGAGTATATTTAGATGAATTCAGAGGAGAATTCAAATTGTTTAGTTTTGATTTTGAAAATTATTCTTTTAAAAAGTATATCAAGACTGAATGTCAAGAACTTTTTAAATTCTCCAGTCTCCTTCTATCTTCGATGATGATGATAATTATAGATAATAAATAATACCTTTTGATTTATTCCTAATACTTATCATTGACTTTGCTTATCGGTCATATTCAGTTTTACCTATCGCTTTGTGCTTTTAGCAAGTGTTATTTCATCTAGGATTTCACCGTGTTCAGCCTGTAAAGCAGTAATTTTATTTTCAATTAATATTTCAAATTGCTTAGGATAATTAGAATCAAAGTCAATGGGATTATATTGTTTAAGAGAATCAACTTTTCTAATCGTATTATAAATAGCTACATGCTTAATATATTCTTTTACCTGTTTATGCAATTCTGGATTCGTATCAATCAAATGGGATTTTGATTCAATGATGCTAACGATTTCAAGATGATTTTTTAAAATGTATTCTTTCTCAATTATATCATTTGCTTCTATGGGAAGAGCGCCTTTTTTATTACTCAATTTTGGAGATAGTCTCCACAATGCATTATCCTTTTGTAGTCTATAATAGATTGGATAATAGAATTCAGACAATTGATTATCTAATTCAATTAACTTTCGCTCTCTCTTATCCTGGATAATGGCATTCTTTAAAGTTAAGTTTTGCTTTTCCGATTCTAATAATTTTGCACGATCATTATTGAACTTTGACAAATTTTTATTTAAATAATACCCTATGGCCAGCAGAATTCCTCCAATAATTCCACTATCAACTATTTTAATTATAAGCTGTTGAGTAAAGTCTAATTTCTCCATTTTAGTTGTATACTTTTAATTCAATACGATTAAGAGTAGGAAATCTCTAGTTCAATAATACCAAACATCAAATCATTCATCACACCCCAGCATTATGCATTAAAAAAGCTTTTATAAAATCATCAATATTTCCATCTAGGACAGCATCAGTATTACTGGTTTGATGATTCGTGCGATGATCTTTGACTCGGCGATCATCTAATACATAAGAGCGAATTTGAGCCCCCCACTCTATTTTAGTTTTTGAGGATTCTACTTTATCTTTTTCTGCTTGTTGCTTTTTTAATTCTTGTTCATAAAGTCGAGATTTTAGCATGACCAGTGCCTTTTCTCTATTTAGATGTTGAGAACGTTCTTGCTGGCATTCCGCTACGATACCTGTTGGCAAATGTCGAACCCGAACGGCCGATTCTGTTTTATTGACATGTTGTCCTCCTGCTCCACTAGCTCGGAAAGTATCCCATTCAATATCAGCAGGGTTAATTTCTATTTCTATGGAATCATCCACCATTGGATGAACGAAAACAGAAGCGAAAGAAGTTTGTCGTTTTCCCTGTGCATTAAATGGACTAATTCTGACAAGTCGGTGGACGCCGTTTTCACTTTTCAAGTATCCATAAGAGTAATCGCCAATGATCTCTAAAGAAGCGGATTTAATTCCGGCTACATCACCATCAGTTCTGGCCAATTCAGAGAATTTAAAGCCCTGCTTTTCAGCCCACATCGTATACATTCTCAATAACATCTCAGCCCAATCACAGCTTTCTGTTCCTCCAGCTCCAGCATTAATTTCAAGGATACAATTCAATTCATCCTCAGATTTATTTAAAGTGGATTTGAACTCCAGATCTTCGACATTTTCTAATGTAAGTCGATAGCTTTCATCCACCTCTTCCTCTGAGGCTTCTCCTTCCTTTGAAAAGTCATATAAAACCTCTGTGTCTTCTATCAATGCTTTAAGCTCATTATAAGCTTTTACCCAAGCTTTATCTATATTTAAGGCTTTGAGTATTACACGTGCCGCATCGGGCTCATTCCAAAACTCTGGATTAAGTGTTAATTGTTCTTTATCTTCAATTCTAAGTAAACGGTTCTCGACGTCAAAGATACCTCCTAATCGCCAGAAGCCTTTTTTTTAAGTCCTTAAGTTGTTCTATTGTCATAATCGCAAATGTATTCATTCTATTCTAAAAACAATAATCCCTTCAAAAAAGAATAAAGGTAATTTTAAAACTTTTTGTCACTTGAAGAGCAATATCAAAGTTAGAATGTTCGTACTTTTGCTTTAAAGTTATTCAAAAGTAGTTTGCTAGGCTAAGAAACATTTTTTGATTTATTAATAAGGCCGTTTTTTATAGGGAAAAGGCCGTTTTATGATAATAGTAGCCAAGTCTAAACAACTTTTTTGATTTCATTTAAATAAACACATTTTCTACTTTGTTGACAACTGTCTCTTTTAAAAATCCTATGATTAGGCTGTTTAAAATAATTATCTTTTTATTTATTCTTCCTTTTTCAAGCATTGGTCAGCATCTTGACTATCCACTTGGCGAGGTTCTTTTCCAATTAAATGATAATACATCAATTCAGGATTTCATTACGTCTATTGAAGTTAAATACTCTAATCATATCAAAATCAATGATTTAGAATTGGTATCTAAACCATTTAGAATTTGGAAAGTACAATTCGATCATACTGAAATCAATGAACGTTCTATTTTAAAGGATATCAAATACAATCCTAATATAGTCAATGCACAATTCAATTATTTTACCGAGAACAGAATAGAGCCCAACGATCCTAATTTTCCAAACTTATGGTATCTTAAAAATACTGGCCAAACTGGCGGGAATCCGGAAATTGACTTAGATGCGACTTTAGCATGGAATCAAACAACCGGAGGCATTTCTTATACCGGAGATACGATTGTGGTTTGTATTATTGATGATAATTTTGACAATCAACACGAAGACTTAATTGGTAATATCTGGATCAATGATGGAGAAATCCCAGGCAATGGAATTGATGATGATGGTAATAATTATATTGATGATTACAGGGGATGGAATGCAAGCTTGAGCAATGATGAAATAGTATATAATACTGATGATGAATGGCATGGTACGAGCGTATGTGGAATTACTGGAGCTATGGGTGATAATAATCTTGGTATTAGTGGAATTTGTTGGAACACTAAATTAATGTTGGTCAGTAGAGGCACAACGACTGCAGATGCCATCGCAGCATATACTTACCCATTTGAAAATCGAAAATTGTATAATCAAACATTAGGGCAACAAGGTGCTTTTGTCGTTGCAACTAATTCTTCTTGGGGTATTGATTACGGAACGCCTGATGATGCGCCTTTATGGTGTGCGATGTATGATTCTCTAGGGAGTGTTGGCATTTTAAATGCATCAGCAACAACAAATTTAAATGTTGATGTTGATCAAGTAGGCGATTTACCTACGACTTGTCAAAGTGATTTTCTAATTACAACGACAAGTGTAAACTGGAATGATGAGCTAGCTAATGTCGGTTTTGGTTCTGAAAGTGTTGACTTAGCTGCTTTTGGGACTGATATCTTGACAACATTAATAGAAAATACCTATGGATATATTGATGGGACCTCAACGGCAGCTCCACAAGTCGCTGGAACTATAGGATTACTTTACACGGCACCATGTCCAAGTTTTGCTGCATTTGCAAAAAGTAACCCGCAACAAGCTGCCCTACAATTAAAAAATTACATCCTTGATGGAGTGGAATCCAATGCCAGCCTTGAAGGTATTTCTGTGACTGGCGGACGATTGAATACTAATAATAGTTTAGAACTATTGATGTCGAATTGTGATTTTTCAGGTTGCTTCGCACCATACTTGATAGAGATTAATAATATCTCTGAAACGTCCATTATGATTGATTGGTTAACAGATATAGCAACTAATAGCGTAAATCTTAGATATAGAAATGTAAACGATCCCAATTGGTTATCAATCAATAGTATTCAAAACCCTTATGTTTTGACGGGATTAGATCCTTGTACACTTTATGAATTTCAGCTTCAATCTGTCTGTGAAAATACATCAAGCTCATTTACGGCTAGTTTTACGTTTAACACCGATGGTTGTTGTTCTGCACCTGATGAAATCAATATTCAGGCAATTGAGAATGGATTAGAACTAGAGTGGAATGAAATAACTGCAGCTATATCTTATAATATAAGGTACAGGATCACTGGAGCCACCGAATGGTTAGAAGTTGGAATCACTGAAAGTAGTTTTACTTTAGAAAACCTTGCGGCCTGTCAAGAATATGAAGTACAAATCAGTACGATCTGTCCAAGTTTTCAAAGTGTATATTCTTCTTCCTATTTCTCCTCAACTTTAGGCTGTGGTGGATGTGTTGATTTTGATTTTTGTCCATCTTCAGGGCCTCCTGAAAGTGTAACTTGGATTAATCAGGTAAGTACTTCAAACCTCGATAATTTCTCAGAGGCTTCTAATTCTGGCTACCATGATTTCACAAATTTATGTGCTAATTTCACCCAAGGATTCAGCCACGAAATCATTATTAAAACAGATTTTGATTTAATTCAAATACCTGGCTATTTCGGCATATGGATAGACTTAAATCAAAATGGCATTTTCGAGGAAAGTGAATTATTACATCAATCAACTTCTATAGGAAATGAAACTTCTGGAGCCCTCATTATTCCTTCTGATGCACCACTTGGTTCAGCCCGAATGCGGATAGTATTTTCAACAGAAATCCTTAGTCCATGTGCGATATATGAAGATGTTGGTGAAGTTGAAGACTATTGTGTTTCTATTTCAGAAGCTTCTGAATGTTTGCCACCAATAAATTTAAACCATATAGTAACAGAGAACAGTGCTCTTTTAAATTGGAGTGGTAATCTTCTCGTTAATGAATACATGTTTTCTTATCGAGCAGTGGGCACCTCAGAATGGTTGATAGAAAACACTTCTAATGATAGCTTGATCCTTACTGATTTACAAATTTGTACGGATTATGAATACTTTCTTACGTCTATTTGCAATGGAGAGACAAGTATGCCTACGACTATTCAGGGATTTAGGACAAAAGGATGTGGGGTTTGTATGGATCAGGAATATTGTGGATCTACTTCATGCAATACTACATTTGAATGGCTACAACGATTTATTTTGGATGATATAGATAATGAATCCGGATTTAGTGACCTCGGATACACCCATTTTCAGGCCTATTCAGCGGACCTCTATTGTGGTGTTGAATACCCTATAAGCTTAGAACCGGGTTTTTCCAATGACCCATTTGATGAGCGGTTTAAAGTATGGATAGATTTCGATCAAAATGGCATATTTGAAGAAGCAGAATGCATTTTAGATACTGTTTCATATAGTGGCGAACAGATTCTGAGTTCAATTTTTATCCCAGTCAATGCCTTGGTCGGTTCAACTCGCATGCGTGTGAGTATGAAATATTCTGAAAATATTTTGTATCCTTGTGAATCTGGCTTTTTTGGTGAAATCGAAGAATATTGTGTCAATATTTATAGTACATCCAGCCCTGAATGTTCTGAACCTACTGGTATTTATTCCGTAGAATCAAATGATTTCTCTACTTCAATTATACATTGGGATGAAATGGCCAGTTCAATATCATTTAATACAAGATACAGGCCCTTAAATAACCTCAATGAGGCTTGGCGATACATTACTACAAGTAACAATTTTCTTCAACTTGAAGATATCATCCCATGTACAGAATATGAAGTACAAGTACAGAATATTTGCGAGATTGGATTAAGCGAGTTTAGTGAATCTCATATTTTCATACTTTGTAGCACTTCTACTGCTACAATTCTTGAACAAGAGCCGCAAGTCTCAATTTATCCAAATCCCTTTGTTCAAACAACTACTTTGACATTTGGATCCCCAATTAAGGAAACCTTAATCATTAAAATCTACTCTAGTATAGGCCAATTGGTCAAATCATTTAAGCTTAATGCAAACCTTGATCAAAGCACTTTTCAAATTGATTTATCAGACACAAATTCTGGTATTTATTTTGCAAAAATATACTTAAATGATAAAGCAATATTTACAGAAAAAATAATTCACTATACTCCTTGATAAGCCGGCAATTGAAAAAAGAATGTTGCACCCTGATTTGGCTTACTTGTCACCTGAATAGTGGCATTATGTATTTCAAGAATTTTTTGAACAATAGCTAATCCTAAGCCTGCGCCCAATGATTTTGTTTCATTGTTTTTAGCTTTAAAATATCGTTCAAAAATATGTGCTTGTTCCTCTTCTGTAATACCAGGCCCAGTATCCGAAATTCTAATATCTATTCCATTTTGTTCTTCAATCAATTTCAAAGTAATTGAACCATTATCAGGTGTAAATTTCAGGGCATTATCCATCAAGTTTTGAATGACTCTTTCTACCAAAGAAACATCAGCAAAAACCATTGGTAAATCTTTTAAATAATCTAAGTTTAATGAAATCCCTCTTTTTTCTGCGAGAATTTTGTATTTAACCAAAACATCCTGAAGCAATTCAGTAATAAAGAATGGTTCTTTTTGAGGTTGTATTTGCTTTGCTTCAAGTTTAGAATATTCAAAAAGTTGTGCTACTAATTTGGAAAGTCGCTCAGAGCTACTCAATACTGTATTAAGATATTTCTTTCGCTCTTCCCCTGTAAGAGAGTCTTCTTTCATAATTAAGGTTTCGACAAAACCCTGCATAATTGCTAATGGTGTACGTAAATCATGAGAAACATTGGCTATGAGTTCTCTTCGTAATCTTTCAACAGACTTTATTTCTTCTATATTCGCATTAATCGTATCTGCCATATCATTGAACGTATCAGCAAGAAGTGAAAAATCTCCTTTTTCTTCTTTTCCGATACGAGCTTCATAATCTCCTTCCTTAAAACGGGTAACTGTTCTTATGATAGATCTTAAATTTTTTGTCAAAACCCAAATCGCCAAAATTCCGATAAGCAAGGCCCCCACTAAGGAAATAAAAAACATGTTGGCTCCTAATCTTAAAATATAGCTCCCAAATAAACTAGAGGTCACCGCAGCTTGATCCTCACTTGCTAAAATAATGTATACATAGCCTTCAAGTTGGTCATTATCATTAATAATTGGAGCAGCAGAAAAGACATTCAATCTTTCCGCATGCCTAGGATCATCTCCTTCAATAAAACAATCTCCGTCTTGAGCAATGAATTCTTTTACAGGCTCTAAGTCAACCTTTTCAAGTATGACTTTCTTATACGGAGCAACATATGTACGAATCACACCTTCGGTATCTAATAGGTAAACTTCAACACTCGGATTAACCATCATCATCGAGTGCATTAATTTCTGTATTTCAGTTGTATCAATTACACCATCTACAAATGGTTTCATCTCTTTAATCGTACTAGAAGCTATACTACCATAAAGTTTTTGATTGACTTCTTTTAAATAACGCTCCCCTATAAAGCCTGTAATGGCCATATAAAGAAAACCAAGTGCTACTAATAAGCCTAAAAGTGCCATCGAGATTTTTAAAAATAGTTTGTTAGTATGGCCCATATAAAATTATTTATTGCTTTAAAAATGTGTTTTTTTTTACAAATGCTTAACATATCCACTTAACTTCTTTTCAATTCATCTTCTTTAAATATCCTCATTAAACCTATAGCCCACGCCCCAGGTTGTTAAAATAAATTGGGGTTCATTGATATCTTTTTCGATTTTTCCTCTTAATCTGTTAATGTGAGAATTAACGGTATGCTCATAGCCTTCAAAATCATAGCCCCAAACTAAATTAAGTATACGCTGACGACTAAAGCTTTTACCAGGATTGGATGCTAACAATGTCAACAGCTCAAATTCCTTTGGTGATAACTCCACCCTTTTATCTTCAATCGTAACTTTTCTTTTATCAATATCAACGCGAAGGTTATCGTATTTTAATACCGGATCCTTTGTGTCCGACATACTTTCTTTCATCAATTTGGCTCTTCTAAATATTGCTTTTACTCTCGCAATAAACTCTCGCACACTAAAAGGTTTGGTTAAATAGTCATCTGCACCTGTTTCTAAACCAAGAACCTTATCTATTTCTTCAGATTTGGCTGTTAACATTAAAATAGGCGTAACATTCTTACGTGCGCGAATTTGACGACACACTTCCATTCCTTCCATCTTTGGAAGCATAATATCCAAAATAATAAGGTCATATTTATTAGAAGAAGCAAGCTGTAAACCTAATTCTCCGTCATGCGCCTTATCAATATTGCAATCTAAATCGGCTAAATGGATTTCTAATAGATCAACGATGTTAATATCATCCTCGATAACTAAAACGTTCTTCATTAGTGTATTTTTATTGGTTTTCTCGATCAATTTAAACAGAAAAATTCAGCTTCTATTATTAAAGTTGTTTTAAAACAACTTCATAAACATAGCCCAATTTAAAAAATAAGTATCACAAAATTATCACGGAAGAGTGTTAGTTCATAAATCAATATTTCAAATGCATCAAATGAAGTGGAATTATGGAATATCGGAGTTATATAAATGTCTGATTAAAGACTTTTCGGCTTTTATATTTCAGCACAAGAAATTACTGCAAATTATTTTTCCCATCTAAACAACTGCTTAACAATTCTTTATACATAGCATTTATCACATTTAAAGCACTTGTGATACTTATGTGAATCAATTGTGAGGTTATTGTTTGCTAATGATTGTAGATTTGCTCTATCAATATTCAATTTTATCTATTTTTTATACATATTATTTTTATCTAATTTTATCATCAACTAATTTATACAATATCTATATTGATTTCGATTTCAAAAAGGATTTTAATGCTATTCTAAAATCCTGTGAAAGAATGTATTTGATTACATCTAAAACAAACAATTTTAGTTGGTGTCAAAAGATAAGAATATAATAGCAATAAAGATTTACCAAATTTGATGCAAACCTCCACTTAATAAGAGGATTGAAAATTTCATTTCTCTAAAAGCTCCGCAGCACAAACAACTAAAACTGTTTGTGCTTTTTATTTTCTAGTAGGAAGATGATTTTAATAAATATCAACCAAGGAAATGTAAAAAAATAAATCCGCACGCTCAGGAACTCCTGGAGGTTTTCCTGCTACACCATAGGCTAATTCATAAGGAATGATAAACGTCCCTTCACCTCCTTTATTTATTAATGGCATTGCTTCATCCCAACCGGGGATAACTCGTTTTCTACCAATTCGAACCGCATATGGTTTTGCAGAATGGAATGTACCATCAAACAATTTTCCATTCTCTAACATACCAATATAATGTACTTTAACAAATCCTCCATCTCTAACTTTATCTCCATCTCCTTCTTTATTCATAAAATACTTCAATCCTGATTCAGTTGTCACCAATTGATCATCCAAATTCCCTGCTTTATATTCTTTAATAAAAGTTTTTAAAGAATCTGCTATCGTAATATGTCTTGCTTTTATTGCAGCTATTTCTTTGTCAATTATAGCTTTCCTTTTAATCGATAACAATTTTACATGATAGGTAAAATGATCATCTGGTGTTACGCCTTTAGGCAATTTTGATTGAGGAAAAGTATCCAAATCTTGAATAACGGTTAAACTATCCCCTGGTGACATTAAGAATAATGCATGATACATAGGATTAGGCGGTTGGGGAATAGAATCCGGTGGTATCAATAAAGCTGTATTAGGTTCTAATTTATAATAAGTTGAAGAAAGTACAATGGAGTCATTCTTCTTTTCTATTTTATGATAAGTGATTTGATCACCTGCTTTAGGTTTCTCTGTATTATTGCTTATGTGATGAATATATTCATACCCCGGTTCTGTACGACCTTTAGTTCCATTTTCTACATTAGTGATACGTACATTTTGAGCAGGAGATTTATTATCAGAAAGCTCATTACCCGCAGGATCAGAATCCGTTTTTGAATCATTAGGATCACAACATACAATACAAAACACAGCCAATATGGTAAAGAGGATATAATATTTTTTCATTTCTCGATTTTTGATAGCTAATGATATATTGTTCTTTTAAACGCTTAGGCTGAAATCATTTCTTTATATTGAGGTAAGATCTGCTTGAGTTTATTGATTGTGCCTCTCAAGGTTGAATAAGAAGAACCACCAGAAGCATTTTTATGTCCGCCACCCTTGAAATGTTTTTTTGCAATTTCCTGAACAGAAATATCTCCTTTTGATCTAAGCGACAATTTTACAATCGTAGGTTGTTCCGTGATAAAAGCAGCTATCTTAACTGTTTTAAGCTTAAGCAGATAATTGACTATTCCTTCAGTATCTCCTCTTTGAATATCAAAAACTTCATAATCTTCTTTATTAAGCCAAATAATCCCCGTACTGTATTCTTCCAAAATTTCCATCCGATTTCTTAAACAATGTCCTAATAGTCTAAGGTATTTTTCATCCATACTATTAAAGATTACATCCTGAAGCATTACATCATCGACTCCGGCTTCTAGCAGTTTTGAGGCAATCTTAAATAATTTGGGTGAAGTACTATATCTAAAGGAACCCGTATCGGTCAAAATCCCTGTATAAATACATTCCGCAATATCTTGATCCATCTTATTCATATCCTCCATCAGCACTATAAAGTCATAAATCAACTCACAGGTTGAACTCGCACTCGGTTCAGAAATTTGATATTCAGCTTGAATATCTGGATATAAATGATGATCAATCATCACCAAAGTAGTATCACTAAGGGCAGCAATAAATTCTCCCAGTTTGTCAATACGATCTAAAGAATTATAATCCAGACAAAAAATAATATCGGCTTTTTTTGTCAACTCCTCAGCTCGATAGGGTTCAATATCGTAAATGGTTATCTTATCCGCATCAGGCATCCAAGCTACAAAATCAGGATATTCAGAAGGAAATATCACATTGACGGTATGGCCAAGTTTATTAAGATATAAATAAGTAGCTAAAGAAGAGCCAATAGCATCTCCATCAGGGTTACGATGAGATGTAATAACGATATCTTTAGGAACAGAAAGCAAAGATTTTAATTGAGCTATATTCTCCATAAGGTGTTGTAAAATAAGACTGCGAAATTGCTATTTTTTAAGCAGTAATCCAAAATAAAAAGATAGAGTTCTATTCCTATTCAAATTCTACAATGGTTACACCATCTCCGCCATTATTTGCTTCGGGATGGCGAACATCAAATACGCCTTTGTATTCTTTAAGTTTCCGCTTTACAGCTTTCCTCAGAATACCATCTCCTTTTCCATGTACAATTTGAATCATATTTACACTAGATATTAAAGCTTTATCAACAAAATCCTCTAAAATTTTGAGTGCTTCGTCTTTTCTTAAGCCACGAAGATCAATTTTTGATTCAAATTTGGCGCTAGTATTAACTATGTCCGTCTGAATACTCTTAGCTGACCTAATTTCTATTGGCTCATTTGCATGAACCAGATCCAATACTTTTGTTGTCATTTTCATTAAGCCCATCAGCACAACTGCTTTTCCTTTATTGATCGATTCAACTTTTCCAGCACCTCCACCGGTTCTCAATTTCACAAAATCTCCTACAGCAATGGGTTTTGAATTTACAGGGTTCTCTTCTTCTTTATAATAAATCTCTTGTTTTAGGCCAGATACATCTTGGTTCAACTGTTTTCTTTCATTCCTAACTTTAGCAGCAAGCGCCTTTGCCTTCTCTAAATTTTTCTCTTCTTTAATTTCTCGAATGATACGCTCCATTTCTCGATTCCCTTGCGTTGTCTGTTGAAGCGATTGTTCTTTCGTTTCTAATTTAAATTTCTTTCGTTTATACTCTAAATCTTTATGCAGATTGTCGTAATTTTTAATGAGCTTTTGAAGGTTCTTCTCTTTTTCTAATAATTTATTGAGCTTACCTTCTAATTCCTTTTTTTCTCTTTGCAAATCAACTAATAGCTCATCTACAGCTTTTTCATTTTTACCACTCTTGTGTTTTGCATAGTTTAAAATCTCTTTAGAAAGCCCACTCTTCTCTGCTATTTCAAAGGCATAGCTACTTCCTGGTCTACCGACTTTCATTTCATAAGTTGGCGATAAATTATTTTGATCAAAAGTCATCGACCCGTTTACAATCCCTTTAGTTTTGAAAGCGACCATTTTAAGGTTCGAATAATGTGTCGTAATCACACTAAAGACTTTCCGATAATTTAACTCCCGCAAAATTGATTCCGCAATTGCACCTCCCATTTTAGGATCCGTTCCTGAGCCAAATTCATCAATCAAAACCATGGTTTTATCATCAGAATGATCTAAAAAAGTTTTCATATTCTGTAGTCTCGAACTATAAGTAGATAGATCATCCTCCAGGGACTGCTGATCGCCAATATCTGCAAACATCTTTTTAAAGATGCCTACTTCTGACTCTGGATAAACTGGAATTAACATGCCTGCTTGTATCATTAACTGCTGTAAACCTACCGTCTTCATAGTGATTGACTTTCCTCCTGCATTTGGTCCACTAAGTATTAATATACGATTGTCACCATGTAGGGTCAAATCAAACGGAATTGTTTTTTTACCAATCGTTTTATTTTTTAAATACAATAAAGGATGATAAGCCCGAATAAATCCAAAATGGGGATGGTTTTTAAGTTTAGGCATATTGCCATCCATAGATATCGCTAATTTGGCTTTGGATTGGATGACATCATAAATTGCCAATAGATCTCGGTAAGTTATCAGATGGTGGGCATGTGGTCGAATAGCAGCACTCAATGCTTTGAGAATTCGATATATCTCTCTTTTTTCTTCTTGTTCTAAATCGAAAATGTCATTATTTATATCAATGACCCCTTCTGGTTCAATAAAGGCTGTTTTTCCAGTAGAAGATTCATCATGAATAATTCCTCTAATTTTTCTTTTATGTTCAGATGGGACAGTAAGTACTCTTCTTCCATTTCGGAAACTTTCTACGGTGTCTGCCAGCCAGCCTTTTTGTCGGTACAGGTTTACCAAAGACCTAAATTGTCGATCTAGTTCTTTTTGCTTAGCATTTAATTTTCTACGAATAGACATCAATTCCGGAGAGGCATCTGGTTTGACCTTCCCCTCTTCATCAATCACTCGATTGATTTCTTTGATAAGGGTTTTATCAAATTCCGTAAAAGCAATAATTTTGAATAGATTTGGGTAAGTTTCTTTTCTTTCTTTTGTAAAAAAGTCGAAAATACTTTTTAGAATATTAAGGATGGTACTAATACGCTGAACAGCTTCAATCGATAATACATAATCTTCAATTTGAAGGACTTTTACATCGTCTATAATCTCAGGATAAACATGGATGGGCAAAAAATCATTATCAAGATAAGCCAATTTGAATTCATTGACATTCAATAACTTACTCTTAATTACTTCAAGTTCAGTATGAATTTGTAGATTTTTGATTTGTTCTTTCCCATAATCTCCTAAGCATTCAGCTATTAGGAGTTCCAGTATTTTATCAAACTCTAACTTTTCGTATAAATCTTTTGGCTCAAGTTTCATTTCCAACACTAATTTCAAATTTTGCGCAAGTTGCAAATTTTCATAATAAGAAGCAAAGAGAAGGAATAATCGTTCCAATTTAACAAAATTCTTTACGTCTAATTACAAAAATAAGTTTAACTTAGCATTCTATTTTAACGTTTCCCGCCTAATTTCATACTAATTGGATGATAATTGATCAACTGTAGTGTCATTTATCTTTAGTCGTTATAGTAGTGTCTACTATTTAATATTCTATTATTTCCAACTTTATTACCATTACTGTGCTATATAACAAATAACAATAAAGATTATAGAGCATATTTTATAAATTTTAATCTAAAACTAGCAAAATGAAAGATCTTCTACCTATTTTCCTTTTTCTCTTTATTACGCCCCTAGCCTATTCTCAAACGGTTGCGGATTTTACAATGACAGATATCAACGGACAGTCTCATTCTCTTTATGCAGATTATTTAGACCAAGGTAAAGCCGTATTTATTAGTGCTGCAGCAACTTGGAATCCCTGGGATTCTGTTTGGGTGGATTCCGGCGTTTTAGATGATTTTCAAGCTCAATATGGAAATGATGCTGTCATCCTTTTTATAGAAGCAGATCCAAATACACCAGAAAGTGATCTATACGGTACCGGCGGTTCAGGTACCTATGATTTTGTAACAGGACACGATTATATAATAATAGATGATTCAGACGGTTTTTTAATTAACCAATATGGCCTTTCATTCTTCCCTTCAGTATATGTAATTTGTCCAGATGGTACAGGCTATACACAAGCACCTGGAAACAGCAATTTTGAAGTAGATGATGAAGTCTTTTATGGCACCTTTGATACAGCTGATAAAATAGCTGACAAATTGTTTGAACGATGCGGTATAGACTTCGACCGGAGTAAACTTGAAGGAATTGTTTACACAGATATGGACAATGACTGTGATCAAACCGGAGAAAATCCAGTACCAATGATGATTGCTAGTATTGATGGTCCAACTGGATCATTTTATAGAGTTACGGATAATCAAGGGACTTTTAGGGCCTTGGCTGATGAAGGTACATATACCGTGGAGTTTTCTTCTCCTAATAACCTTTGGGATGTTTGTGATAATCCACAGTCTTATACTTTTGGCAGTACACAAGACAGTGTCTTTTTAGATTTTGGATTACAAGCTTTGATGGAATGTACTGAGCCTGTAGTTGAGATTTCTGCGCCCGTATTGATTAGATGTTTTGAATCTTCAATCTATGTTCACTATTGCAATGAGGGAACAATCCCTGTTGATGATGTAATCGTTACTGTAACTTTAGATTCCTTTCTTCAAGTCAATAATATATCACAAATGGCTAGTAGCCAAAACGGTTTCACTTATACCTTTGATATCGGAACATTAGGCGTATTTGAATGCGGAGATATTGTTTTTGATATTATAGTTGACTGTGATGCTGAATTAGGAACTGAACAATGTTACAGTGCTCATATTAGTCCAGATCCAGGTTGTAATAATAGTTTGTTAGCATTATCTGAAGAATGTCAAGACATTGTCGGTTCTTATGATCCAAATGACAAACGAGCATTTCCTTATCAAGATAGTGATGAGTATGTAATAGGGCCAAATGAAATCATTAAATATCAAGTACGATTTCAAAATACAGGAACGTTTATGGCATTTAAAGTAGAGGTTTTAGATAGTATTTCTCCACTTATGGATTTATCTACTTTCAGAATGGGCGTAGCAAGTCATAATTATGAAGTAGCTATAGAAGATAATAGAACTTTGAAAGTCACTTTTGATAATATTAATTTACCAGACAGTAGTAGCAATGAGGCAGAAAGTCACGGTTTCTTTACCTATTACCTACAGCAAATGCCGGATTTACCAGAAGGCAGCCAAATATCAAACCGAGCAGGAATCTATTTCGATTTTAATGATCCTATAATTACAAATACAACGGTTCATACTATTGATTACAATATTGTTTCCAACCAAGAAGTCAGTAAAAATGATTTAGACTTTAATATTTCTCCAAATCCAACAAGTGATATCATATATATTGCTATTACTGATCCTGGTTTTCAAACAGGAAACTATTCCTTATTAACACCTAATGGTCAGCAAGTGGCAAAAGGTAGTTTTAGTGATCTAAATTTTGAAATTCCAATCGGTAACATCAGCCAGGGAATTTACTTTTTACAAATTAGTGATACCAATGGAAATCTTGGTATAAAGAAGGTGTTTGTATATTAAAATGAATAGTAATTTGTAGAAATGTATTACTAATTTATAAGCTAATCAACTTCTTCAAACTAAAAGGAATAATCGTTTTGGTTTGAAGAAGTTGATTAGCTTATATCATAATTCTTAAGGACTACTTTAATCTCTTCACCTAGAGCAGTAACTTGAACTTTTATAGTCATCCCTTGCTGATTAAATCCAAGTTCAATACTTCGGCTGTTCAAAAGATGCCCTTCATTACTTGATTTAAAATGGTTTTGAGCCTGTTTAATCTTAGGCTTAAGATTTTATTCTAAATGTGTAAAAAAATGGTTCATTTCATTACTAGAATTACTAACTTCGCAAAAAAAAAGTGGCAGGTAATACATTTGGACAAGTATTTAGAATTACAACATTTGGAGAATCTCATGGCGTAGGCTTAGGAGTAATAATAGATGGCTGTCCGGCTGGAGTAGAGATAGACGATTTTTTTATCCAATCAGAAATGGCTCGTAGAAAACCGGGGCAATCTAAGATCGTAACTCAAAGGAAAGAAGGTGATAAAATTCAGATACTCTCTGGTGTTTTTGAAGGCAAAAGTACTGGCACTCCGATATCTATTATTGTTTTAAATAAGGATGCTAAATCAAAAGATTATAGTCATATCGCTAATAAGTTTCGACCTTCGCATGCAGATTTTACCTTTCAAGAAAAATATGGATTAAGAGATTATCGTGGTGGTGGTCGGTCTTCAGCGCGTGAGACAGCGGCAAGAGTGGCCGCAGGTGCTGTTGCTAAGCTTTTTCTTAAGCATATCGGGATTAAGATACAAGCTTATGTAAGTCAAGTCGGCGCCCTTAAAGTGACTAAAAGCTATCAAGATTTAGATTTGTCTAAAACTGAGGAAAACATTGTCAGATGCCCTGATCCTGTTGTAGCAGAAGAGATGATTGGCTTAATAAAAGAAGTCCGAAAAGCGGGTGATACGATAGGAGGAGTAGTAGAATGTGTTATTCAGCATTGTCCAAGTGGTTTAGGAGAGCCTGTTTTTGATAAACTCCATGCTGATTTAGCTAAAGCGATTATGAGCATTAATGCTTGTAAGGGTTTCGAGTATGGTAGTGGATTCGATGGTGTCAAAATGAGGGGCTCAGCCCATAATGATCCATTTTATAATAATGATGGAAAAATTCAAACTAAAACCAACTTTTCCGGTGGGATACAGGGTGGAATTTCCAATGGTATGGATATTTATTTTAAAGCAGCTTTTAAACCCGTAGCAACTATAGTACAATCTCAAGATTCAGTCAATGAATCCGGCGAAGCTGTGGAAGTTGTTGGAAAAGGGCGACATGATCCATGTGTTGTACCCAGAGCTGTTGTTATTGTAGAAGCAATGGCTGCATTGGTCTTAGCCGACCATCTATTAAGGCAACGTAGCGCAAAACAGTAAGCAGTGTCATCTAATCATTTAAATCAAACAATTATGTTTCGACTAAGTCTTTTTATCTTATTTATTTCTATTGGTATTTTTAACAGTTGTAAAAGCCATAAGCAAGGTAAAATAGATCTTGATAAAAGTCATCGTATCGGATTTTACAATGTCGAAAACTTGTTTGACACCATTGACCTAGCTGGTAAGTTTGATGAAGATTTCACCCCTACTGGAAAACAGGTATGGAATACAAAACGCTATAACAAAAAACTCAATTCGCTTGACAAAGTTATTGCTGGTATGGGCTATCCCAGTCTTTTAGGTGTATGTGAAGTTGAAAATAAAGCAGTTTTAAAAGATCTGGTTTCAAATACCGGAATGTCAAAATATGACTATGGAATTGTTCATTTCGAATCTCCTGATAAAAGAGGTATCGACAATGGTTTTTTATATCAAAAAGAATATTTTAAAGTTGAACAGTCTGATAAAATTCGCATTAAGTTCCCCGACGAAATAGCTAAGGACTATACATCACGTGATATCATTTACATTAAAGGGACATTCCTCCATTCACATACCTTACATATTTTTGTTAATCATTGGCCCTCTCGACGTGGCGGTTTAAAAGCCAGTGAGCCAAAACGAGTTTTAGTAGCTCAGCATTTACGGGAGGCGGTTGATAAAATATTTGCTGCAGATTCAAAAGCAAATATTATTATCCTTGGTGACTTAAATGATGAACCCGATAATAATAGTGTCAAAAACACCCTGAATGCAGGCATGCTTGTTGATAAAATTCAAGCCTCATCTTTATATAATTGTATGTCTAAATTAGATCAGCAAAATAAAGGTACTTATAACTTTCGAGGCAACTGGAATATGCTAGATAATATCATTGCCTCTTCCAATTTATTAAGCCCTTCATCAAAAATTCGGATTCTAAATCCAAGTATATTTCAAGAAGACTGGATGATGTATGATAATCCTAAATATGGAAAAACACCCAATAGGACTTATGGAGGTCCAAATTATTATGGTGGATATAGTGATCACTTACCCGTTTACGCAGAAATGAAGGTTGTTCATTAAACTAGGTCGAAGGATCATTAGCTAATTATTTTACGATGTTAACCGCCATCTCGTATTTTTTTAGCCCCTTTTCGCATGCCTTCGACAAACTCACTAAAACTGTCAAACTCTCTACGAAGCGAAAGGCCAAACCCTGTTTTATCTCTTCGACCTTGAATAGTCTGATCAGAGAGTTTATAGAATCGAGCTTTAAGTCTTCTGTTTTTTGTAATATAATATTCCAGGACTAAATCTCCTGAAAAGTATTGCCCACCTTGATCAATATAACTACCTCCTACATTTAGACTAAAACGATCATTGAATAAATCGAATTTTGTACCTAATTCTATTTCTGTACCATACAATTGTAAAGTTGGACTTAAAGCATCCTGGCTTTGATAAATATTATAATTAACATTAAAATCTACTCCTGATACCCAGCCTACATCTGTAAAGACTTCAGATAATATTTCCGTAAGATAAATAGATAATTGATTAGTCAGTAATTCACTAACTGTATTATTTAATCCCCCCAGAATGCTGGATCCAGCTACTCCTGATTGTCCTGCTAATTGATTAGGTAAGAAACCTTTAACTACTAGTAATCCAAACACTTGGCGATTGAGTTCATTTTGATCTTGTCTAATCAGACGTAATTTACTATCTGTATAGTTTTGAATATTACCAGAAAGATTGGGGAAATCAATATCAAAATTAATCTCCGGTTGCAACATAGGTCCTTTTAGGAGCATCGTCAAATTCACATCGGTTCTATCCCTAGCTTCACTTTTATCTTCATCGGAGGTCAGGTATTCTTCGATAAAATTATATGGTGCAGTACTTAGTCCGCCATATTCAGCCTCAATATCAATGATCGCCCCAAAAGGATCTCCCTCCCAACGAATGGTGCCTCCTTTATTAACCGTGAATGGTTTATTTACCAGATTCACTAATGTAAATAAATATTCTCCTTCTTCAATTTCATAATCTCCATACATCGTAATATCACCATTCCTGAATACTTGTAATTGGACATTCCCTGTTCCTCTACCCCAAATAATATCCCCGGCTCGTTCATCAAAAATCAAATTAACTTCTGCATCAGGAGTAATCTCCAAATTCATGTCAATTTCAACGCCTCTTAAGTCTGTTTTCTTGTTATCAGTTTCAAGTCCAATTGAATCTTTTTCTACAAAGGTGATAAACTTGACTTCTGATGCATCTCGACCATAGTTAATTGGAATATTTAATTTACTCCCTTTTCCTGTTCTTGCATTTACCGCAATATCTGTCTTCTGAAAAGATCCTGTAAATTCAACTTCTCCTTTTCCGATTCCATATCCATAGTACAAATCATTGTCTTCTTTATCTGTATCCAGAAAAAGAAATTCATCTGATTTCATACTCACATCCAATCGAAGCTTTTTTAAAGCAGTATGTCTAATTCCGCCAAATATTTCAGCACTATTGCCTAATGAATCAAATATAAAGTTTTTGGAAGCATCAAAGAGAAATTCATTATTGATATCCAAAGATCCGGTTGGTGCGGTATAACGCGTTTGTAGATAATCAATGGTCACTCCAATATCTCTAACATCTGCTTTCCCTAATATTTTGGGTTGTTTGAGTTTACCATATAGTCTAAGGTCGCTATCCAATAATCCAACAGTATTAGAGATACCATTTGGAATAAAATATTCTACAATTTCAAGCGGATAATTTTCCAGTCTAAAATTAAAGTCAAAATCCTCAATATATTTTACTTTTCTTTTCTTAGAAAAAGGTGCCACAAAACCTTCTCCTATCAGCATCTGGTCATCCTTTTCGATACTAATAAATGCATCCATTTGGTCACTTAATGATTGCATGGCAACATCTACTCTCAATTCACCGAAGTAATCACCGTTTATTTTCATAGAGTCGGAAATTGCTGTCGCGAAAATATTTTCCATTTTATAGATATTCCCAGCTTCAAGAAGCACAAAAAACTTACCATCAAAATCTAGTTTGTCATAGATCCACCAATCATCAATAATGGATAGGTCAAAATTTTCTAAAGACATGGTTAGACCAGAGTTTTCAATACTTTCTAATACTATTCGTTTTTCAAAATTCTGAAGGTCAAAATTTTTGGTTTCTACAAAGTTCTTTCCAAATCTGATATAATTATCTTCGACAATATTCCATTGATCTTTAAGAATAACTAGGTTAGAAGGTAAAAACTGGACTTGATAATGATCATTATACAAGAAGAATTTTCCTTTTAAGTTTAAATCGTCAAAGACGCTGGTAAAATTAGTAGAGTTGATATCGTAGTAAAAGGTATCTCTTGACAAAGTGCCATCAAGCCTCAATGGTTCGAAATGTTGATTCTTGTTTATACTGGTGTGGTAAACATCTAGAACGAGTTTACTATTTTCTTTTAATCCTTCATAGGATATTAACACATCATCCATGATGACATTTCCAAATTTCAATTCTGGGATTTTCACATTTAGCTGAACAGAATCAATGATATTGTCAATTCTTCCAGTCACAGAAACATATCGTATCGTATCAAGGCGAGGATCAATAAGCTTCGTAAGATTTTTTGAATTGGGGATGACTATTTCAAAATCGAATTTACTCTCCTTTAGTTCTTTTTCTTTTGCCTTGATTTTAAATCGTTCCGAAAACTCAGGAAAGTTCCTGACAAAATATTGTCCAAACAAGACTGGGACTTCCTGAATATCAAAAACCCCTTCCATATCGACTTCCAAGACATCTGAGTCAACCATAAAAGTTCGTTGATTATTCAAGTCAATATCGGATCTTATATTTAAGGTATCGATTACAAAGGTGTCCAATTCATTTACAATCTCGAAATTATAAAAATCACCTTCTCCTGCTATTTTTGAAAGATTGAAATCTTTAAAATTCAATTCAACATTTCCTGCCAGTACTAATGGCTTTTTGGAAAGATTAAGCGCTTCTAAATCAAAGCGATTGATATCTGCACTAAATTTAAACTCAGGAATACTATCTACTAACTCTATTCTTCCATTAAATCCAAAGTCAATATTTTGATCATGAGAAACAAGGTTTCCATCAAACTTATTTTTAGTAAGTTCTCCATCAAGGGAAATATCATTATAGGTATAATCTTTAAAAGTGAAGCTTTGTATTATTCCAGTCAACCTTGCATTTACAGTTTCCAAGGATAATCCAACGCCTTGTTGTACTTCTGAAGTAAATGAAATATCTCCAAACTTATCATTTCCAGACCAGTTTTTGAGGTCAAAGTCAAATAAAGACAACTTTCCTTCATATTGGGCAAGTGCCCTACCCTGTTTGAGATTCATATGCATATCCATCTCAGCTCTTCCTAAATCGGTAGATAATTCACCAAAAGCTACGAAATCATTAAAGAATCCATCAAATCGACCATTGAAATTAAGTGTACCTAGTTTATTGAAATTTTCTGGAGCATTAAAACCAGGAACTAATAAGCGCAAAGTTTTAATATTAGATCTAAACCGATCAAGCTTGAGTGCTAAAAACTCTTCTCCTCGTACTGAAAGATCCCGTGTGTTGAAATTTCCTCGGATAATTGTATTCCCTGCTATTTGTAATAATAGATTTTTACCTCTGAGTTTATTGACTGATCCTCTTACCTCTCCGTCTATCTTGACAACTTCTTTTTCGTTTTGTTTAAAAAATTTATTCTTTTCAAGTTTTGGGGCAAATACGATGATATCTTGAATAGCAACTTCTGCATTATTGAATTTGCCCGTCATCTTTACCTGATTATTAAAATCTTTAAAATCTGAATAAGCCCTATACCTCATTACCAAAGTATCTCCTAGATTACTATAAGGTGTAATCAATTTCATACCATTCAATTCTAAAATATTGTCTGATACTGTTGTTGATTCAGCCGATAATTCATTTAGAACAAAACCACTTTTTTCTTCTAATGCTATCTGATTTATTTTTCCTTTAAAGACACCTTCTGAGAAGATAAAATTGTTAATGTCGATATCGATATTGAAAACATTCAAATGCTTAAAGTCTAAGGTTTCCGCAGGTTTGGTCCTGATCGGTGATTTACGAAGTTGATCATAATCAAATACACCTTTTAGCATTGAAAAATGTCCAATAGTGGCAATAAAAGGTTTAGGCATTGAAGTCGAATCTATTGCTTCTTCAAGTTCAATATTTTCTGAAGGCAAAGTTTCGCTTGCCTGTTCTACTTTCGGTAGCTTAGGTGCAGGAAATCGATTTTTTTCTTGTACTAATACAATTGGCTCCGTCAGCAGTACACTTTTTATATCAATTCTATTATTCGGTAAGTCAAGCTTCTCAAACAAAATTTCTCCACGATCCAGATAGACTTCAAAAAGTTGCCCAGTTACATCGTCATCTTGCTTAAAATGTACATCATTCAAATAAACACCATTAATGTCTAAAAGAAAAGGTTTGGAATTCGATTTCTTCGGATTTTTATCCTTTGATGGAGGTCCTTTAAAATACTCCGTTATAAATTGAAGGTTATTAAATGACTGAGCAGAATCCCTGACTAAATTAAAATGGGCACTATTAAGATAAATGTTATCGACTACTAATTCCTTACTAAACAATTCTATCAAGCTTGTTTTAAAATCAGCTTTTAGCTCTTTACTATACAATAAGGTATCACCATTCTGATCTTCTAAATAAAATTCATCTAGAACTAATTTATCAAAAAACTCAATATCAATACGTTGCAAAGAGACTTCTGTATTTAGTTCGTCAGAAAGATAATTCGTGACTTTTTGGACTAGATAATTTTGTACAGAAGGCAGTTGGAGAAGAAACCAGGAAAGTAATAGCAAAAAAATTACTGTAAAAAACAACCATTTAAAAAAAACAAAAGTTCTTTTGAGTAAACGGCGTCTTTTAAGCTTATTAAAGAATTGATCAAAGGCCTTTGGACTTTCACCCATTAATGCTATTTTCTATTAAAAAAAGGATGATCTAAAGCAGTTTAGAATATAACTCCAAAACTATTGAAATTCATTCACATTTTACCCTTTTAACGAATTTTTAATGCTCATTTAAAACAAATTGTAAGGCGCGCCTTTCTGACCAGTAATATCCATTAGGGCCATTATTTCCAAATCCCACATGGCCTCCTTTTGCCGGAGTTTCCAAAAAAAAGTATTTTGATTTTTTTGCCGCTACTTCTGGATAACATTCCGGGCTTAAAAACGTATCATTTTTGGCATTTACTAATAAAGTTGGAATCCTTATATTTTCTAAAAACTGTTTACTACTTGATTGTGTCCAATAATCGAGGGCATTTTTGAATCCGAAGACAGGCGCTGTAAAGTTTTCGTCAAAATCAAGGAAGGATTTAGAGCGATATACATTATCTAGGATTACTTTATCTTTTAAGATTTTCTCTCTGCTTTTAATTTTTTCTTTCAATCCTATCATAAATCGACTCATGTATATTGAATTATACCATTTGCTCAAAGCATAACTCGCACTTTCTAAATGACATGGCACAGAAAAGGCCACTGCTTTCTTAATCAAATGATTTAGATTTTTTCCTTGTTCACCAACATATTTAAGGCATACATTACCGCCTAGACTAAATCCAATGAGCGCAATTTTTACATATTTTCCAGTATTGGAGATCTTATTTATTACGGCATTGAGATCTCCAGTTTCTCCACTATGATAAGTTTTTGCGAGGCGATTTGGCGTACCACTACATCCTCTAAAATTAATACCTACTCCATCCCATCCATTTTCATTAAACAGTTTTATCATGCCTTGAACATAAGGACGATCTGCACTACCTTCCAGACCATGCAATACTATTACAATTTTATTTGAGTCGATTCGCGAAAAATCAAGGTCAAGGAAATCGCCATCGTCTAGCTCAAGTCGTTCCCTGACATAGTTTATTCCCATTACTTTTCTATACAAAGAAGGATAAATGGTTTGAAAATGGCGATTAGAAAAATAGGCAGGTGCTTTATATGACGATGGTTTGCAGATTGGCATTGAGTAGATTAATTATAATTTTCTTAAGTAAGTGACGGGACAAAATTAATAATATAATTTAGGTCAATTTCTTATTAGTCATTATACCGTTATTGAGCGGATTTTAAAAAAACCTTTTTCTAATTGGAGCCTGCGTTGCATATTTCTTGAAATGAGACCAGCTTCCTTTTTATTGTCAAATAAGAAATCAACAAATATAATGTATTCCATATCAGAATCGCTAAAACAACCCGTCCAAAGACAATGCGCATTGATTCCTTGTTTTTTAAGTCGGATCAATTGTTTCCTAGCCGTGTTTACATCTTGATAAATCCCTTGTTGAATCAGGTATTTAGTTCCTGAATAGTTCAAAAATCGTTCACAATCATATGAAACAAATAATCCATCTCCAGAAGAAATATAAATCTCTGCATATTCTTCATTCGAATCATCAAAATATTTGGAAATCTCCATATTCCATTGATCCTCATTTAGAGTCTCTAAAGCATCATTCGCTACTTCTTTCAAATAGGGCTCTACTTGTCCAGGCTTATCCACATAAGCTGTATCTATTACATAATCTGAGGTTTCTGATTTTGATTTTTCCGCTATTTGGGTCATGTTTTTTTCATAATCTTGTTCATCAACATAAGCAATTGGTGCATTATGCGATTCTTTATAAAAAATACCTGAGATAATAAATATAGCAACTAGACATAAAAGAATTTGAGAGGTAAATGACCTCTTATACCTACTTACTGAATTATCTTCTTTTCTACTCCCAAATACTGAAATGCTTTTATTCCAAAAGCCTTTAACCTTAGCTAAACTTGAACTTTTAGCATATTGATCTCTATTATAAAAATGTTTATTCTTTCGAGCTTTTCCAAAAACTTCTTGCCTGGAAGGCGTTATTAGATTCCGTCCTTCCTCATCCTGATTGACAGAGATCAATCCAAAACCATTTCTAACACACTGCGCTTTTAGTTCTTCAAAATATGTCATTGATTGCTCGTCAAATACATCATCTGCAATTGCAATCCATTGCTCATCAGCATGATACTTTTTAAACTGTTCAATTGCATAAATGTATCTATATCGTTGAAAGTGACTGATTAGGGATTTAAAAATATAGAATCCTCCCATCAAAATGGATATCAGACAAAACAGGGTCATTAACCACCCATTTTTATTGATCGTGATCCAATTATAATAATGACTAAAACTAAAAAAGATAACGGCTAAAAAGGAAGTATAGACAATACTATCCCAGTTTAATAATTTCTGCTGTTTACTGAAAAATACTTCCTCTCTGGTATCAAAAGAAGTTGCTTCTAATGTAGCGATAAAGTTAGTTCCATTCTCCGTAACAAATGAGAAAAGCCCATCAGTGATGATTCCATCATCCGTTTTTTGATCTAAGGAGGAAGTTGTATTTCCTGTACGAGGACGAAATTTATAGTATTCTTTAAAGAATCGAATACCTGCTTTTTTTATAGTGTCTTCATTAAGGTGTTTCAAAGCTATGATAATTTAATATTAATATGTCCCTAAAGATACAGAATAAAGCTATAATTTACACATTGTTCAGTTCCTGCCATAATTGAATTGTTTGGATGGCTTCTTTTACATCATGCGCTCTAATTATTTTTGCGCCTTGATCAAGTGCTGTCATATGTAAAGCAATTGTCCCAGCCAATGCATCTTTCGGACTGATATTCAATGTTTTATATATAAATGATTTACGTGAAATTCCAGCTAGAATTGGTAAATCCAATATTTTAAACGCATGCATGTTCTTTAATAAACGAAAATTGTGTTCAATTTCTTTTCCAAATCCAAATCCTGGATCAATAATGATATCTTTTATACCATAAGACCTTAATTGTCCCACTTTTTTGATCAAAAAATCCATAACTTCTATTATTACATCATCATATTCTGGATTTTCTTGCATATTCGCGGGTTTACCTTTCATATGCATAAGGATATAGGGAACATCCAAATCAGCAACCGTTTGGATCAAGTCTGAATCAATACTTCCCGCAGAAATATCATTTATTATTGATGCACCATGCAATACGGCCATTCTAGCAACCTTACTATTGACGGTGTCTATCGAAATAATCGTATCCCGATAGGATTTAAGTATTTCATCAATGACAGGCAAAACTCGCCTCAATTCTTCCTCCTCATCAATTATTTCAGCACCGGGTCTTGAAGACATTCCACCTATATCAAGTATTCTTGCACCTTCCTTAAGCATTCTTTCAGCTTGCATAAGTGCATGATCTAAACGAGTATATTTTCCACCATCAAAAAATGAGTCCGGGGTAATGTTAAGGACTCCCATGACAATTGGCTTTGATAAGTCAACTAGTTTTCCTTTACAATTTAAGGTGCTATGCTGCTGTAACATAAAGATGCTTATAAGTAAATTTGAAAATTAGTACAAAAATAGAATAATTCAATAGAATCATTGATAGAAGAGTGGCGAAAACCTTACATGTGATACACTACCTATAGAAGGAAAGGATTCAAAAAATAGGTTTCTAAAAAAAGAAAGTCGTATCATTTTCGAACGATACGACTTTTATCACAGAAAACTAACTATCACCTATGAGAAATTCAAAACATTACATAAAATAATGTAATTCGAAATAAAAACGAAATGCGGTTTCTATATGCTGCTTTAGTTTAATATTTTTTTAAATCGCATTAAATATTTTTAGATTATGATTATAATATTGACTTTAACTTAATACCTAATATATAATTTTATGAAAACCTTCACCTTAATTATATTTATAGGCAAGAAATTTGAGGTGTATAGTGACTAAAATGTTCTTTTTCGTCTTAAACTTAGTGCAATTATTAATGTTGTAAGGATGTATTAAAAATTCATATATTGGGCTTTAAAAGCTCAAAAAGATTAAGATTATGGCTACAAATCCAGGATATCATAAGAAAACAGGAATAGGGTTTGGCAAAATGCTAATTTACCTTTGTGCAATCAGTATAGGAGCTGTTATTTTTTATAATTATTATAAAAACAATGTACAAGACTACACCTTTATTCCTGAAGAAATGCAGGTAACCTATGTGCCATCAGATTTTGAATTTGATATTGATGACGAAAATGTCTTAGCCATTATTAACAATCCACATCGCTATCATAGAGAGTTTGATGAATTGATCTACAAGTTTAATATGTCAATCGTTTTCCATGTAGCTAATCGTATGGATTTCCCTGATAGTCTAAAAGTTAATCTTGAAACAGAGTATCAAAAACATCATCCCTACCTTAAACAACTCTACTTTACTGACTTTACGAATATTCGGGACACGACGGGTAATCTCTATGAAACCTGGTACGAGAATGGAAATATGAGTGCTGTTGAAGCATTAAATGAAGTAGGATCAAAATATACTTGTTTTTTAGTCAATCATGTTATTACGGCCTTACTCCAGCTCGATAATGGGAGAATTGCGGCAAAAGGCAGAAAAATTGATACGCCATGTGGCATTGCGATGACTGAAGGCTTACGACCACTTGTCAAAAGGTTGCAAGACAAAGCTGCCATTAAAGATTTTGCAGAATCAAAAGGATTATTAGAAGAACGAGTCGAAAAAACAATAGCAGAGCTCGGTACTTATGAAATAAGAGACAAAAAAGGGCTGAGTAAACAATTACAAACTAAAGTCTGGGGTTTTGAGGTTTCTACAACAGACATAGAAGTCTCCGCAATAAGTATTCTAAAACTAGGTTTTAAATTGGATCATTATTTTGATATTCGGCTGAATTCTAAAGGGAAAATCCTTACCGTTACACTTCCAGAGCCCGCTGTTTTATCCCATGAGGTCTTTCCTAAAATTGATAAATTGGATATAGGATGGTTACGAGAACTTGAAGACACCGACCTTAATGCTAATTTTAATATCTTACGTAGGGAGTTTCGCAATGAAGCTTTTGATAATGACGCCATTTCAAAATCAAAACAACAAGCCAGAGAGATTATGAGTATGTTATTTTCTCCAGTTATATCCAATATGAAATCTAATTATAAATTGGTTGTAAAGTTTAAAAACATCGCTCCTGAGCCAGTAGCAGAATTTAAGGAAAATGCGGCTGCGAAAAAAGAAAATATACCATTCTAAAATAAAAATTGTCATAGCTTAAACCTCCAATCCACTCTATCGCATTACTTTATTGAACTTTAAAAGTTGAGCCAATCCATAAAACGGCAAAATAATTGCATATTCCTCTATTATAGCTCTTGAGTATTAACTATCCCTCCTACTCAATCCTAGCTAAACTCCCATATTTGAAAACCAGTTTAAAGGTTATTAGCTGGACTACAAAAACGTCTTATTAGTCGATGCAAATAAAATTTAAACAGGCTTTGAGAAAATTCTACTATTATGAAAACGCTATTTATTCTATCATTAATCCTTTTTTCTGGATTGAGTGTGACCGCTCAAGTCCACAAAGAGTATGTTGAAACAGGCAATGCAAAAAAATCACTTCGATTAGCTCAACGTTTTGTCAGTCTAGGGCAATATGAATTGGCTAGAAAACAATTAGAATATACCATTAAGATTAAAGATGATTTTGCTGTTGCATATCGGGAGTTAGGAATTGTTTTACTAGAAATGCGTGATTATGAAGGTGCAATAGAATACTATGAAAAGTCTTTCAAATTAGACTCAAAATTATCAAGAGCTGCTTTTTTTGAATGTGGGGAAGCCTATTTTAAATCCAACCAACCTGATCAGGCTTTAGAATATTTTGAAAAGTTCAAAAACTACAGTGTAAAAAACTATGCAAACAAAGAAAAAGAATCTGGCCTTGAATATACTTATCAAAAATATCTAGAAGAAAGAATGGAGAATTGTAAATTCATCGCATCCATCGACTCTTCTTTAATTTTACCATCTCCTATCAATCTGGGGCCAAGTATCAACTCTGACAAAGATGAATACCTTCCGACGATTACAAGTGATGGAACTAAATTAGTGTATACTCGGCAAATTAAAGTGAGAAATGAGGATGTAATGATTAGTAAGTTTGAAAATGAACACTGGCAGGAAAGCAAACCTTTTGGAAAAGCAATCAATACTAAAAGTAGTGAGGGAATGGCAAAATTTGAAACGCATGGCAGAGCTTTTTATTTTGCTGGATGTATGCGCTTTGATACACAGGGCGGTTGTGATATTTATCAAGCCTTATTGAATAATGGAGATGTATCAGAAGTAAAACGTGTTGATGGCTTTTTAAATTCTGAATATTGGGATTCGCAGCCTTCGATTACTTGTGATGGTAAATTTATGTTTTTTAGTAGTGCTCGAAAAGGCGGATTGGGTGGAGCAGATATCTATGTCAGTGAACTAAGCCCAAATGGCTATTGGGGAAAACCAAAAAATTTAGGGAAAAGTATAAATTCACATGGTGACGAGGAAGCGCCTTTTATATCTACAGATGGTAGAACTTTATATTTTTCAAGCAATGGGCATAAAGGGCAAGGTGAAGGAGATTTATTTGTCTCTAGAAAGCAAGGTGATACTTGGTCAAAACCACAAAACCTAGGTTATCCTATCAATACACCTGCAAAAGAATTGGGCTTTTATGTGCAAGGAGATGGAAAAACAGCTTATATGTCTTCAGCTCGTGGAGGTGGCGAAGGCGGTTTGGATATTTATACATTTGAATTGCCTGAGGATTTAAGACCAAACCCTACTGTTCACCTGGAAGGATTTGTAAAAAATGCAGCAACAGATGAGCCATTAGAAGCTAATGTAGTCATTTCTAAAGGTGATGAAATGTGGGTAATGCGTTCGGATAAAACCGGTTGGTTCTTTTTATGCTTGCCAGGAAATGAAACGTACTCTATCCAAGTCAATCAGGATGGTTATCAATACTATATCAATAGTGCACAATTGAATTCACAAGAAAATATTACTCCTTTTCAAAAGGAAATTTTCTTGACACCAATTCCTCCAAAGGTCGTTAAAGAAAAAGTAGAGATTAAGCAAAAACAAATACAATTCTTTTTTGATTTTGATTCTTATCAACTGAATCAAAATGCGGTTGAAGAGTTAGATAAATTGACCACGTTTTTAAAAAAGGACAATTCTTGGGAAGTTGAAGTAGTCGGATATGCGGATAGCAAAGGAAATGCTCATTATAATAAGAAGCTTTCACAAAAACGTGCTGGAGCAATTGTACAGTTTTTAAAAAATGAAGGAATTAACATTAATGTAATCAGAAATGAGGGAAAAGGCTCTGTAAATAAAGACAATTCAAAAGATATGGAATTTAGAAGAGTGGATGTAGTCTTATCTAAAATTTGATTTTGTCTGCTTAATCTGACAGGCTGGCTGTAATAGTTTTTTCGATAGGATTAACAAGATGTACAGGGTTTTCCATCAGTCCTATGGACTATGTGATTTGGTGATCGCTTCGCTTGTGAGTGGCTACTTTGGGCAGACTTCAAAAATTTTGATCATTTATTTTTAATCGATAAGCTTGCGATTGCCATATGAAAGACACTGATTAATTATGATGAAACGCTGTTTTTATTAATGCCTACGGCACTAATTCTTATAATTAATCATATAAACCAGCATCCTTCGACCTCAGGAATTATAGTTTGCAGGGTTTCAAAAATCCAGAATGATTCATATTAAATTAGTTATTCAATTTTCTTACTTTAACATATTTAATATTGCAATATTCCATTAAAACTATATATTTGTTCGCCAGTTAAAAAAATGAGGAGATTTTCTTTATTTCTGAAACTTACAAACTAATATTGAAGTGAACAAAAAGGGAATTAACGCAATGAGAGAGCGTGCTAATAAACTTCGACTAAATTCAAAAAAACTTTTTCTTGTAGTTTTAACAGCTCTTGGATGTAGTTTTATTATTAACTACATTATTCAAGATAATCGTCAGCGAGCGGCGTCCTTGAAAGATGCTCAAATAGACTTGGGTGCATTTAAAGTTATCGAACCAACCATTAAATATGGGTTCACCCTCGATACCTTTCTAATTGAGCAGCAAAATATTCGAGAGAACGAATTTATCTCTGATATCCTTACCAAATACAAAGTCGATTATGTCGATATTGAGCAGATGGTTACTCAGTATAAGGAAGTTTTTGATGTTCGTACCTTAAGAGCTGGAAAGCCATATACTGTGCTCAATACAGATACAACAACGGCAGCAGATTACTTTATTTATGAACCGAATGTTTATAATTATATCGTTTTTGACTTTAAAAAGAAAACAGTAGAAAAAATAGAACGGCCTATTGAGACACGAGTAGAGACAGCTTCTGGTGTTATCGAAACATCTTTGTGGAATACAATGGTTGATAATGGATTGAGTCAAGAATTAACTGCTAAAATGGAAGATGCTTTAGCTTGGTCTATTGATTTTCATTATATTCAAAAAGATGATCGCTTCAAACTCATTTATGAAAGAAAATATATAGATGGAGAACCAGTCGGTGTAGGTGAAATAAAAGGAGCTTATTTTAAAAATTATGATAATGAATATTATGCTTTCCATTTTGAGAACGATCGGCATAGTGGATTCTATGATTTGGAAGCTCGACCTATGGAAAAAGCTTTCTTGAAATCTCCAGTAAAATATTCTCGCATCTCAAGTGGTTTCAACCTTAGACGATATCATCCTATTTTAAAACGAAGAAAAGCGCATTTAGGCACAGACTATGCTGCTCCGAGAGGGACGCCAATTTTAGCAGTAGCTGATGGTGTAGTTGTCAGAAGAGGAAGAACCCGAGGTAATGGTAATTTCATAAAAATAAAACATGACAAAGTATATCAAACGCAATACCTACACATGAATGGGTTCGCAAAAGGTGTAAATACTGGCGTTCATGTAAAACAAGGTCAAGTGATTGGGTATGTTGGATCAACTGGATTAGCAACAGGGCCTCATGTTTGTTTTCGATTTTGGAAAAATGGAAGACAAGTCAATCATTTAAGAGAGAATCTTCCTCCTCCAGAACCAATGCCTACAGAAGATATTCCAAAATTTAACGAAATTAGAGATACGCTAAAAGTTGAACTGGATAAGATTAAGTATAAAACCTTTAATGACTTAGCCAATCAAACAGAAGTGGTAGACAGTCTAATAAAAACAAATCCTTAATCTATACATACAGCTGAAAAAGCTTTAAGAATTTGTTCTTTTATTTGATTTGTTTCAATTAAAAAGGCATCATGTCCAAAGATGCTTTTAATTTCTTTATACTGTGCATTCGGTAGATGTTTTGATAGATATAATTGTTCATTTACCGGAATAAAAATATCAGAATCAATTCCCAGTACCAGTGTTTTGCACTTTATTTGCTGTAGTGCTGAAGCAACACTCTTTCTCCCCCTTCCCAGATTATGAGTATCTAGAGCGCAAAGCAGTTTATAATAACAATGTGCATCAAATCTCTTAGTAAACTTTTCACCTTGATAAGCTAGATAGGAAGAAGCTTTAAAGTCTGCTGTTTTATCAGATTCCTCTTCTTGTTGTCGCAAATTCATAGATCTTGAAGTTCTATAGAATGGCAATGCAAACGCTCGAGCAGCTTTGAGGCCATTTATTGCTGTTCGAGAACGGTTTTTATTAAAATCTGGATCAGTATCTAATACCATTCTTTGAGCATGATGAATGGCTATGGTCCAGGGTTTCTCCTGTGCAGAACAACACAATAAGACCATATTTTTAATACGCTCTTGGAGTACAATGGCTATTTCAAGCGCAATATTTCCTCCACAAGAACCTCCCATAAGCAAATGAATATCAGCTATTTCAAGATGATCCATGAGTTCTATAATCGCCAAGGCTGTATCTTTCAATGTAAAATCAGGGAAAGACATCCCATAGCGTTCATTTGTAATCGGATTAATATGCTCAGGGCTACTAGATCCATAGGGTGATCCAAAATTATTAGAACAAACGATAAAATACTTCTCGGGATCAAAGATATTACCAGCTCCAAATAAACCTGACCACCAATCATGCACAGCAGAATTTGCAGTCAAGGCATGACATACCCAAATGACATTATCTTTATTTTCATTAAGCTTGCCATAGGTATGATACCTTATACGAAGCTCAGGAATTTCTTCTCCGGATTCTAATTTAAATGCATGACCTGATATAAAGTCTTTTTCTTGCAATTTCTTTAATTTATAATATGAAGTTATTTAAACCGAATCCTTACATCGACTGTTTCAATGCTTGATCAATATCTTCAATAATATCATCAATATGTTCTAAACCAGTAGATATTCTAATCAAGCCATCAGTAATACCGATTTTCAATTTCTCGTCATTAGGTACTCGAAGATGAGTCGTTGAAGCTGGATGAGAAGCAATAGATCGGGTATCTCCAAGGTTTGCTGTTAAAGACAACATCTTGAGTCCATCTAAAAATCTAGCTCCAGCCTCTACTCCACCCTCAACTTCAAAGGTAACAATTCCTCCTCCTTGTCGCATTTGTTTAACCGCAATATCGTATTGATTATGCGATTTTAAGAAAGGATAATTCACCTTCATCACTCTTGGATGGCTTTCTAACCAATTTGCTAATTTTAAAGCATTTTCGCAATGACGATCCATTCTTACCGCAAGTGTTTCTAAACTTTTTGACAATACCCATGCATTAAAAGGTGATAGGCTTGCTCCAGTACGTCGGATAAATGCGAATACTTTTTCAATGTGTGATTTACTCCCCGCAACTACGCCCCCTAGTACCCGACCTTGTCCATCAATAAATTTTGTTGCAGAATGTGTAATAATATCTACTCCAAAGTCAACTGGATTTTGAAGATACGGTGTTGCAAAACAATTATCTACATTAAATATCAGATTATGTTTTTTACATAAATCTGCTGCTTTTTTTAAGTCGATTATGACCAAGCCTGGATTTGAAGGTGTTTCTAAAAACAGCATTTTCGTATTAGGCTTGATCTTACTTTCCCATTGTTCAAAATCCAAAGGATCCAGAAATGAACATTCAATTCCATATTGAGGTAATGTCTGTGACAAAACTTGGAAAGTAGAACCAAAGACTGCTCTTGAAGCAATTATATGATCACCTTTATTCAAAAAAGCCAAAAAACTTGCAAAGATTGCCGCCATACCAGAAGCTGTAGCCATAGCATCTTCAACTTTCTCAAGCGCTGCAATTTTTTCTTCAAACTCTCTTACAGAGGGATTTGAAAAGCGACTATAAATATTACCAGATTCATCTCCTGCAAAAACCTGACGCATCTGTTCAGCATCATTAAACACAAAAGAAGAGCTTGGAAAAATCGGTGTGCTATGTTCCCGATGCTCTCCTCTATTAGTTTGTATACGAATGGCTTTTGTTTCAAATTTCATTTAGCGATTTTTCAATACTTAGCTGGACTTTACATTTCATTGCTAAGGCAAGACCTTATGCTAAAGTCGAGCTTAGAGCCTATTTTAAAATTATTAGCTGGACTACAAAAACTCGCCTAAGCTATGATTTCATAACTTGTAGAAACCTCTGCCGCTTTCTCCAGCATTTTTGAAACGGAGCAATATTTTTCAATGGAAAGTGCCACAGCCTGTTCAGCTTTCTTATCTTTTATCTCTCCATATATTTTATAATGCATATGAATTTTAGTAAAGACTCTGGGGATTTCTTCCTGACGTGTACCCTCTACATCTACTTTTATATCTTTAAGGTCTTGTCTCATTTTTTTCAAAATCATGACAATATCAATGGTACTACATCCGGCTATAGCCATCAATACGGTCTGCATTGGACCAGCAGCTGTTCCATCTCCACTTAATCGTACTTCATGTCCAGTATCAGTTTTAGCTATAAATTGGTCTAGGGTCTCGGCGGTTTCTAAGGTTACTTTCATTAGTATTAATTTTAAAGTACTGTATTTGAGTAAATTATGGAATCAAAAAACGTGATCTTATGAATATAAGAACCTAGACAACAATAATCATAAGTATGGTTCTATGATAAGCGCATAAGAAAGATGCAAAGGTGACAAAACATTAGACAAAAGTCAAATCTGATCTCCTGGTTAAACAATTACTTATCTACCATCATTTAAACAAGCTCTTACCCTAAGCCTTAGAGAGTGTAAAACCGAAGGTGGAACCATTATTCACCGTACTTCGAACATTGATTGTTTGTTGGTGAGCTTCTATGATGTGTTTGACAATAGATAATCCTAGTCCAGAACCTCCTTGTCTTCTTGATCGACTTTTATCTACCCGATAAAACCGATCAAAGAGGTGTTTGAGGTGACTTTCTTCAATACCGATTCCATTATCAGCAACTTCTACTAAAATCAATTTGTCCATATCATAAAATGAAATTTTGGTTTGACCGCCTGCTCTTCCATATTTCAATGAATTAGATATTAAATTTACTAAAACTTGCCGTATCCTACTTCGATCTGCTTTTACATCAAACTCCTTAGAAGCACCTTCTTTAAATTGTAAACTAATTTTATTTTTTCTGGCCATTAATTCTAATTCCTCACAAACATCCTCACATAAAGTCTTTATATTGAAATTTCTGATATCCAAAATTTGGCCGCCCGATTCCAATCTGGATATTACTTCAAGGTCCTCAACAATCGTTTGCAATCGGTCCACATTTTTTGCGGCTTTCCTAATGTAATCCTGATTAATATTTTCATCATATAATGCACCATCCAAAAGCGTATGCAAATAACCTTGAATACTAAAAATAGGTGTTTTTAGTTCGTGTGAAATATCCCCCATAAAGTTTCTCCTGTATTCTTCCATTGATTTGAGCGACTCAATTTCTTTTTCACGAGAATTAGCCCAATCTGCAACTTCCTCTTCCACTTCCTTCATTATGTCCTGACTCATGTCTACTCTGTTTTTATCAATAGAAGAAGATCGTTTCGAGCTATGGATACTTTTATAAATCAATTTAATCTTTCGATAGATATACTTTTTCAAGGAACTATAGATGACCAAATAGGAACTAACAAAGGTTAGAACAGTGGCAATCAATACATGATACCAAGCTGCATCAACAAAACGTAAAACAATCCCTAATACAGCCAGGAAGCCTACAATGACACTAATAATACCCGAAGAATATAGAACCAGTTGTCTAGGCGTTATATTTTTCATCTTTGGTGTGATTCACAGAAGTTGTTCAAAAATTAAAAGTCGAATTTGTATCCAATTCCTTTAGCAGTTTTTATATAATCGTCTCCAATCTTTTCTCTAAGTTTACGAATGTGAACATCAATGGTTCTATTTCCAACTATAACATCAGTTCCCCAAATTTTATTAAATATTTCTTCTCTAGAAAAGACTTTTCCAGGTTTAGAGATAAGTAAGACGAGTAATTCAAACTCTTTTTTTGCTAAGTCAATTTTATCCGTGCCTTTAAGCACAAGCACTTTTTCTTTATCTATTGTTAGATTTCCTAATTCGATGATTTGATTTGAGTCTTCATTTGCTCTTAAAGTCCTTCTTAATAAAGCTTTTACCCGGCTGATCAGGACGCGTGGTCGAATTGGCTTATTTATAAAGTCATCGCCTCCAACTTCAAGTGCCGAAATCTGGGTAAAATCTTCATTCCTCGCAGTCAGGAAAGCAATTATCGTTTTATCATAAAGAGGGTTTGCTCTAAGCGTTCTACAAAATTCCACGCCATCCATTTCCGGCATCATGATATCCAATAAGATAATATCCGGAATGAAATTTTGAACAAGGTTCAAAGCAATTTTTCCATTTTCAGCAACCTTTACCAGAAAGCCTTCCTTTTTGAGATTATATGTTATAAAGTCCAGTATGTCAGGCTCATCATCCACAACCAAAACCTTTATATTTGAAATTTCCATTTTATATATGAATTTTGCTTACAAAGCTATTAATTGATCTACAATATATTAGATAGCAGATATTAAGTTATTGTTAATTTTACTTGGATGAAATCAAAATTTATATATATATTTGTTCTGCCTTTTAATTATTCTCTCATAATTAAGAGTAAAGTCCTCAATCTCTCGGAGGACTTTACTATTTAGAACCTGCGCTAAGGTTATTATTCTGATTGTTTGTTTTTTAAGGTTTCTAATACTTTTCCATAAATTTTTTCCATGAGCTTAGGACGTATTTTTAGTACTTCCACATCATGTTCAAATCCCTCTTCGCTAATCTCATGAATTTCAAAGATCTGTTGGTAATATAGAGTACGAAGGCTATCTTTTTCTGAAGGTTTTACACTAAGCAAAGCTCCCTCAACGATATGCGCATCAGAAAGCACCTGAATTAAAGTATCATCAGGAATCATTAACTCTTCTTGTCTAGGTTGACAGGCGCTAAGTACAAAAAATAAAAGCATCAGTAAAAGTCTATTATTTTGATCCAAATTCATTAGAAATATTGCTTTGGAAAATATATATTTTTGACAACACTATTTTCATTATTAAACGCATTCCAATCCTCCGTAGTGGAACTGACTTCTACTATCCCACAAGTAGGAACATTTGCTATATATTTTTTTGAATATAAGTTTGCTAAACTAGTAAAAGTAGGATTATGTCCAAAAATAAGCACGGTATCCAACTTAGCATCCAGCTTATTAATAATGTTTAAGACATCTTCGGTATAAGCTTCATAAATCTGCTCCTTCACCAGGATGTCATTCTCAGGGATATTCAATTCCTTTGCAAAATAGGTAGCTGTGGTATAAGCACGATTCGCAGGACTAGAAATTATTTTATCGACTTGTACACCCTTTCCTTTTAACAATTGAGCCATAAAAGGAGCATCACGCTTACCTCTCTTGTTCAAAGGGCGGTCTTTGTCTCTCAATGACATATCTTCCCAGCTAGATTTAGCATGTCTAATAAAGTATACTGTTTTCATAATTACGTTTTTTTAATGAAGTTGGTCAAAAACAACTCATTGGACTATATATCAATCAATACCTTTCTACAAATATATATTATTCTCCTGCGCTTTTCTTTTCTAAAATCCAAAAATTTAAATTATCATTGTATCCTATGAAAGTTGAATTTTGGATGATTGGTAAAACTGCATTCTCCTATCTTAATGATGGAATGGCGATTTATGAAAAAAGGCTAAAACGTTATGTCCCTATTAATTTAGAAATTATTCCGGATATTAAAAACGCTAAAAATCTTCCTTCCGAAACATTGAAAAAGAAAGAAGGTGCTTTAATTTTAAAAAGACTCAGGGATAATGATTTACTCATTTTACTGGATGAGCGTGGAAAGGAATTCAATTCCATTGCCTTTTCAACTTTTATAGAAAAACAATTGAACTCATCAAAAAAACGAATAATCTTTCAAATTGGTGGCGCTTATGGTTTTTCAGATGAAGTATACAAGCGGGCCAATGCTAAAATTTCGCTTTCAAAGATGACTTTCTCGCATCAGATGATACGCGTATTTTTTCTTGAGCAATTATATCGCGCGATGACAATTTTAAAAGGAGAACCCTATCATAATAAGTAAACGTTAAATTTAAACATGAGTATAACACTTACACTGATTATTGTCATAATGACATCAATCATTTCATATCAAGCTTTTGAGAATAATAACATGAAACAAAAGCTCGTCTTTCATCCTGTTTCTATAAAAGATCGAGGAGAGTTTTATCGTTTTTTAACTCATGGATTTTTACATGGAGATCTGATGCATTTGATTGTCAATATGTATGTCCTGTATACATTTGGCGAACAGATAGAGCAGGTCTTTATGCATGAGAATTTTTTTGGTCCAACTTATGGTAGAATCACTTTTATTGTGCTTTATTTCGGGGCAATTATATTTTCTAGTATTCCGCAGTACATTCGACATCAGGACAACAATTATTACAGATCATTAGGTGCTTCTGGTGGAACTTCCGCTATAGTTTTCGCTTATATTATTTTTGAACCCTGGGGATGGTTTGTTTTCCCTCCCTTACCAGGAATACTACTAGGGATTGCCTTTTTATTCTACTCTTCTTATATGGACAAAAAGGGAAGTGATAATATTGGTCACAATGCCCATTTTTGGGGTGCTGTTTTTGGATTTGTATTCACTATGACCATGTTTTATTTCTTTGTTCCCTGGATGGTAGAAGTCTTTTTTCATAAAATCTTAACGCCATTGCCACCACCATTTTTAAGTTAGAGCTTGTCTAAAACTCAACAAATGTTTTTTATACTATCTAAAGTATTATATTTTTTGATCGTTCCCTTAAATTGGATAGTGGGACTCCTACTCTATACTATCTTTGGCAAAAATAAAAAGTGGAAAAGATTAAGTAGAAATGTGGCTGTTATCATGCTTGTATTTTTTTCAAATCATTTCATTTTTAATCTGGTTATAAATGCCTGGGAAAGTGATATCAAACCAGTAACAAGTATACAGACACATGATATAGGAATTGTATTAGGCGGGTATTCAAATTTTGAAATTTATCCAAGAGATCGTTATAATTTTTCAAAAAGCGCTAATCGATTAACTCAGGCAATAGAACTATATAAAAAAGGCTTAATCAAAAAGATGTTACTCACTGGTGGATCAGGGAGTATGCTCTTAGATGAAAGAAGTGAAGCAAATGAAGTCAAAAGCTTTTTATTGCTAATGGGTATAAAAAAAGAAGATATTATCCTTGAACCTGATTCACGTAATACACATGAAAATGCTGTCTTTACAAAGGCTATACTTGACAAAGATTATCCAAATGCCTCTTGTCTTTTGATTACATCTGCTTTCCATATGCGCCGATCTAAAGCATGCTTTAATAAAGAAGGTGTCTCATTTACAGCCTTTTCTACTGATATCATAGCTGAGCGAGTTCGATTTACACCTAATACTATTCTATTTCCAAATCGCGATGGTTTTTGGAGATGGGAAATGATGATAAAAGAATGGGTGGGTTGTGTTTTTTATTGGTTGCGGGGGTATATTTGATTTTTTTTTGATGGGGTCTAAAAGTGATGGTTTTGGCTTCGTCAAAAAAGGGGTGCTTCGAATTATTGGGAAGTGGGATATCTAGGATTTTAGTTTCGAATAAATATAAAGGTAGTAGTGTTAGTAGTTTGAATTTTGGTTTTTTAAATATATGATGAATGGAAAATAATTGGAAAACGAAATCTATTGAGGAAGTATATTCTAATCCCTGGATTAAACTTTCGCATCGGGAAGTTATAAATCCTTCTGGTGGAGATGGCATTTATGGTGTGGTACATTTTAAGAATTTGGCTATAGGGATTCTTCCATTGGATGAGGAATTAAATACTTGGTTAGTTGGTCAATATCGATATACTTTAGATGAATATACCTGGGAGATTCCAGAAGGTGGCTGTATTCTTGGCGCTTCGCCTTTGGCTGCTGCGAAAAGGGAATTAGTAGAGGAAACAGGTATTAAGGCTAACCGTTGGGAGAAGATTCTTGAACTTCAGACCTCTAATAGTGTTATGGATGAACGCGGGATGGCATTTCTTGCCAGAAGTTTAACATTTGGACAGTCAGAACCCGAAGATACCGAGGATCTAAGCATAAAGAAATTGCCCTTTGACGAAGCTTATCAGATGGTCATTGACGGAACGATAAAAGATGCTTTGTCCATGATCACCATTTTTAAAGTAAAACATATGCTGGATATGGGAGAGATTTAAGCAATAAATGGTGACTAGTTATTTGTCATGACTAACAAATAACTAGTCTTTTCTAAATGAATCTATTTTTATAATTCAATTTTAAAAATAGGTCCCATTGCTTCTAACGAAAATATGCCGTAACCATTTTCAATATTGCTAAAAATGACTGCTGGTTCTGCAAAAGGATTATCTTGTGAGTTTTCACTAGCTTCTAAGGAGCTTTCTCTAAAAAATCTATCTTTTGATACGTTCACAAGACTCACCGAAATTTTGGTATCATTCATAAACTCATCATCAGAAATGCTATAAGAATATAGGCTAAACTCATATCGTTCTCCATCGAAAACTCCATCTGAGAGGTATAGTCCATCATTAGTATAGACAACACTAGGATCATGAGATTCCAAATAAATATCGTATTCATAGAATTCTCCATCATCTCCTGTAAATTCAAGCTTGGCTGATACTTTATAGTAATTTGCAATATCTTTGGGATCATCAAATTCAATAATTATTTCATCAACTCTATCTCCATCAGTACTGATCGTACCTTCTTTTTCAAATGTTGCATTAATAATATCCACTTGTAATGGCATAGTCTGAATTGAAGAAACTGATTCAAAACCAGGCTTTGATACTTTTATTTCATAATCTACAATCTCATTTCCTAAGGGCTCAGGAGCTTCCCAGGCATAGACTCCTTGTTCTAAATGCGGAAGTGTATAGAGCAAAGATCCATTTTTATGTAATTCAACTATCGCATCAGTAATCTCTGAGGGATCTTCTTCTACTAATATCCCAACACTACTAGAAACATAAACCCATAAAATGGAATCTACATTGTTCAAATTGGAGGTAATGGCTAGTGCAGGCGTATGTTCTGGTATTTCAACATCCACAACTTGATCAAAAAAATCATCAGAACAATTAGTGGTCATTAGAAACCCCATAACAATTAAAAATATATATTTATTCATTACTATTTTTTTTGAGTGCTAAATTATTAATCGAAATGTTTTAGAATTTAAACTTCCAAGATACAGATGGAATAATTGGAAATAAGCTGACTTGTTTAAAAGTTCTTTGCCCATTATTATTTGATCCTGCATAAATAAAATATGGATTGTTTCGATTATAGACATTATAAGCTCCAATTGTCCACCATCTTTCGTAATTGCGTTTCTTTTTATAAAACTCAATATTCAAATCCAGTCGATGATAAGCCGGCATTCTAAAATCATTCTTTTTACCATTTGTTTCTACCTCTGTTGTATAGAAGTCTCCATTTTCGAGGTCAACATATACCGGTGTATTATATCTAAATAAAGGCAGCGTAATAGAATTTCCAGTCCCATAAACCCAAGCACCTGTGATGGAAATGCTTTTGCTAAATTGATGAGACAATACTAAGGACATATCATGTCTACGATCATATTTAAATGGATAGCGTTCTCCTCCGTTAATCTCCCCAAATTGTCTCCAGTTCCAACTTAAAGTATAGCCGAGCCAGCCAGTTGTTTTTCCTTTTTTCTTTTGTAAAAATAATTCTAAACCATAAGCTTCACCATCACCTTGAGTCACTTTATCTTGCCAATCGTTTTCCAAGCCTATAAACTCCACGCCTTCTTTATAAGAAACTACATTTTTCATTTGCTTATAATAGCCTTCTGCACTAAATTCAAAATCATTCCAGAGGGTTTTAGCAACTCCAGCCGCAACTTGCCAGGAAGTTTGTGGCCTTATGCGCTTCGTGCTGGGTACCCAAAGATCTGTCGGCGAACTCAAGGATTCATTCGCCAAAAGGTTTATGTACTGTGCCATCGTATTGAAAGAAGCTTTGATCGCTAAATTATTATTTAACAAATACCTCAATCCCACTCTTGGTTGAATAGAATAATAAAACTCACTTTCATTGCCTTTCACTTTAAAACCCGAACCATGCAGACCAATATTTGCTTTTAATGCTCCAAAACTCATTTCATCTTCTATGTATAAAGCATATTCCAGAGACTTCGCTTGCTGCGAACCTAATATAGTATCAAAGTCAATATTATCGGATTCTAATTCAAATTGGAAAGCCCCTGGGTCGTATCTATGATGTGTTACACTTGTTCCAAAACGGATATAATGGTTAGGATTAGGAATATAATCAAAATCAACCTTACCCGCCCAATCATAGATTCCAGAAGTATATTTTGCAGAAAAAGCATCTAGATTAGAATCGTAGGAATCTTCAATCGCTGCTACAAAATCAAATTTAAACTGGCTATAGGTTAGGGTTGTATTGGCAAAAAGTTTATTATTAATTAAATAATTCCATCGAAGTGCAGAAGTGACATTTCCCCAATCAACTTGGTTTTCTAATTTAAAATAATCCCCGTCTTCATAGGTTTCTTTAGAATCTACACCAAATACATCCGCACCTGAATAGGTACTCAAGTATAAACGATGTTTATCATTAAACTTATGATTAATTTTAGCATTTAAATCATAAAAGAATAATTTTAGTTTAACGTCTTCACCATCTTCCTGAGCACTTTTGATCAATGGTTTTGCTAATATATCAATATAAGTCCTTCTCCCAGAAAGCATAAAGGACGTTTTATCCTTTTTGATAGGCCCTTCTAAAGTCAATTTCGACGAAATCAATCCAATTGATCCTTCACCATGAAATTCGGACATATTTCCTTCTTTCATATTGATTTCAAGTACAGATGATAGGCGGCCACCATATCTAGCAGGAAAACCTCCTTTAGTTAAGGTTACATTTTTAATAGCATCCGCATTAAAAACAGAGAAAAAGCCCAGTAAATGTGATACATTATAAACAGGTACGCCATCTAATAAAACCAAGTTTTGATCTGGACTACCACCTCTGACATACAAACCATTTTGTCCTTCACCACCTGATTGAACACCAGGCAGTAATTGTAAGGTCTTTAATACATCAACTTCCCCTAATAGCGCAGGAACCTTTTTAATTTGCTCAATTGGCACTTCTACCCTGCTCATTTGGGTTTCTTCTTCTATTCGGTCAAATCTTTCACCCACAATTTCCACCGTTTCTAAGTCTACCGCATCTGAGATATCTACATTTAAAGTAATGTCCTTATTAAGATAAAGTCGAAAAATCTTGGTCTCATATCCAATATAAGAAATACTAAGAATTACAGAATCTCTAGGGAGTGTCAGACTGTAAAAACCATAAGTATTTGACACCGTACCTTTTGCACTTTTTAAATCAAAAACATTAGCAGAAATAAGCTTTTCTCCTGAAGAAGCATCTGATATATAGCCGCTAATTGTAAATTTTTGAGATGATTGGGCAAGTCCAATATTGTAAGAAGTAAAAAAGATAAGTACTGTAAAAAAAAGAATAGAATAAAATTTAATGTTCATAAGAATAAGTTACTAGGTCAATTGATGTTCAATAAAACAAAATTCAATATATTTTTACAACAATGAATACGTTTGAAAACTTTAAAAGGAAAGGTAAATTGTGAAATTTAACATATTTTTATCCATTTCTTGATCAATTCAATTTTACATCACCTCAAAAGTTCATTTTTTATCCATCCATAAAGAGACACACTAATAACAGATTTCCCCTACTCTAGAATTGTATAATGTTCAAACAAAGATTCGAAATATCAAGAATTTTTCAAAAAGGTAAATACATCGCTCTACGTGGCATAAATTAGGCAAATCTTATTAACTTTCTCCATATTTTCCAACTATCAAGAACAAAACTCTACTATGTCAACTGACTTAAAAAAGCAAATGGAATCCTACTCTAATGAGCGAATCCTTAATAATATAAAACAACAAGAATTTTTCAGCCCTGAAATTGTTGCAATTGCTAAAGAAATTGCACTAGAAAGAAATTTACTGGATGAAGAAAAAATCAACCAGATTGATCATGCCAGGCATGAAACTCAAAAACGTAAATCCGCTCAACCTTATGAACCACGAAGCTTAGGAGGTAATATTGGTATAGGCGCCGGACTTATTATTGTTTTCTTCATTCTCAGAATATTATTAAGAATGATGGATAACTAAGCCATTAATTATAAAAACTAAAAACCTTAAATCATGAGAGCATTTTTTTACAAATTTTCAATTTCAATTTTCAGCTTATTCTGTTTTACAGACATTCAAGCGCAATTATTTATAGACAACAGCTATACTGTTGAAGAAATGGTGATGGACTTTTTTGATAACTCATGTGTAACACCTAGTAATGTTACCTATACAGGCTCAACTGAAGCAGTGGCATTTTTTGATGCTGGAAATACTGAATTAGATATTCAAGCAGGTATATATTTTAGTACAGGGAATGTTTTTACAGCTGTAGGCCCAAATGATGCCGGAGGCACAACAGGCATAATGGGAACTGCCGGAGATCCTGATATTGATATGCTTGCAGGATCACAATCCAATGATGGTTCTATTCTTGAGATGGACATTATCGCTACTGGAGATCAGTTAGATTTTTCATATATTTTTGCTTCTGAAGAATACCCAGAGTTTGTCAATTCTGGATTCAATGACCATTTCGCTTTTTTTATTAGTGGTCCGGGGATTAGTGGACAACAAAATATTGCCATGGTGCCAGATTTAACAGATCCGGTTTCCATCAATACTATTAACGAAATAACTAATGCTCAATATTATATTGATAATTCAAATGGTCAAGATATTTCTTTTGATGGTTATACGACAGAATTAATTGCATCTGCTTTTGTAGTACCCAATGAAACCTATCATATCAAAATAGCCATTGCTGATATTGCTGATGCAGCTTTTGATTCAGGTATCTTTTTAGGTATTGAAAGCTTATGTGGTGATTCATTATTAGTGCCACCTGCCGAAAGTAATTTATCCCTTGATGGTAATACTGTTACTTTTGAAAATAATTCGAGCTATGCTACTTCTTATTTATGGGATTTTGGAGACAATACAACTTCAACTGACAAAAATCCTGCACCACATACCTATGCAGTAGATGGTTTTTATGATGTAACTTTAATTACTTATAACTATTGCTGTAGTGATACCACGACAACTTCTATAACCATTGGGAATCCAACAGGAATAGACGATTTAATCTCTAAGCCATATAGCTTTTCGCCAAATCCAGTAAAAGACTTTGCATATTTACAATTCGATAATGGACTTTCTTTTGAATTAAAAATTTTTGATGTTTCTGGAAAATTGTTAGAACAGGAATCTGCCTTAGGTACGACTGAATTGAACTTTAATGATTATGCTCCTGGTGTATATTTAATTGAAATAAGTGTTGAAGGAAAAGTATATAAGGATAAGTTTTTAAAGCTTTAGGACTATCGCAATATTGGTCCTAAGTGAAATAGTGTAGAGGTGGTTTACTAAACGAGTTAAGACAAAATAGCTCAGTTCGTTTAGTAAACCTCTTTTTTCTTATTTTTTCGACTACGAATTCATATCAGTCTTCTATATCAGAGTAGTTTAGAAATCTAACCTACTTCAATCTTTTGCTTGCTATGACCAAAGCAATTGATATGATATACAGGTAATGTAAAATTAAAACATGAACCTTTACCCGGTTGACTTTTAACCTGTATAGTACTTTGATGAAGTTCTAGTATCCTTTTAACAATTGACAATCCTAATCCTCCTCCAAGACTATTCTTATTTTTTTGGTATCTATCAAAAATTAGGACTTGTTCATCTTTGGAAATCCCTGGTCCTGAATCAATTACTTCTACCATAATCTGCTTATTAAGATTAGACACCCGGATTATAATTTTCCCATTATTTGGAGTGTAGGTTATTGCATTATCTAAAAGATTCTGAATGACTCTCTTAATCAGAAATACATCTGCCAGTACAAGAGAAGTATTCTTAGCATATTCATTAGTCAATTGAATATTTTTTTTGGCAGTTAGTATATTATATTCTTGTTTGGTTTGCTCCATTAAATCAATCATTGAAAAAGGTTTTTTACTAAGTTTCATATGATAAGTATCCATTTTTGAATATTTGGATAATTGCCCCACCAAGGTTGATAGCTTTTTGGTGTTTTCTAAAATGATTTTCAAGTACTTTTCTTTTTCTTCGACCGGAGCATATCTCATTTTCATTTTAAGCGTTTCTGTATACCCCTGAATAATAGTTAATGGTGTATTAAGATCATGACTAATATTGGCGATTATTTCTTTCTTTGAATTGAAAGAATTATTAGGTAATGAAATTACTCTGGTAGTAAGATTTCTTTTCTTCAAATCTTTCATAATGGGTTATTTTTAATAATACAAACTCTTTTGAATTTTATCTTCTAATATTTTCGCAGACCAAGTCAATTGCTTCCCTATTATCTCATTGTTTTTAATAATGATGAAATGAGGTAAACTTTTGACCTGATACTGTTTTCTTATCTCAATATGCTCTTCGATTTCAATGCTTGCAAAAGCTATTTTAGCTTGATATTTATACTCAATCTCATTTAATATTTTAAACATGTTTTTCTTATGAGAATACCAATCTGCATAAAACATTAGTAAAACAATTTGGCGTTCATTAATTAATTTTTCTAATGATTCTTTGTTAGTGATAACTATCATTATAGATATTTTTATTATTCGATTGCTTAAGTCTTGTGCCAATCCAAATGTACAATAAGGTACAAGGTTAAATGGAATGTTTAGCCCCTACTTATGCTATATTCGTTTATTGCAGGGGCATTACAGAAGCACTCCAAAAACACATACAATACTGACAATCAAATACTTGTAAGTTTAAAAATCGCGACTTTAATTAAAATTTATTTTTAAATAAATTGTTACTAGCTTAGTCCCTACTAGCTACTTATAGCAATCGCTTCGCAAATCATCAATCTCCTGTCTTGTGATCAGCTTTAACAGGAGGGTTTTGTGAGGCCTTATTTCTGACATATTTATAAATTCCTAATGAATCTTGCGTTTGCCGTGTATTCTTATCTTAATAACTTGAACGAACAATTATATTATGGTATATTCGTGCTTTAATAAATCTTATGATTATACCCAAAAAAAAAGTGAAGAACCTTTCTTTAAGTTTAAGTTTTTGTCTGCTGCTGGTTAATTTTTTATTTGGGCAATCTGAAAAACAAAAAGACAGTTTTATGTTCGTGCTTAAATATGCCGAACCTTTAGAAAAGATTGAAACTGCAAAACAGTTTGCACGTAAGTTTTATAAGTCAGAGCCAAAAAAGGTAATTGAAGTATTGGATGAGGTTTTAAAAAACCTGTCCATCTCATCTTTAGATAGCACCGATATCTACTATCTCAAAACACGTTCTTCCTATTATTCTAATAATTTCCAAGGTTATAATATAAATCGAGAAATAGCTATGGAAATACTTGATCGATATGATGGGCCCAAAAACAGTTATTATTTCACCTTAAAATTTCAACAAGAAAGTATAAATGCTGTTCATTTATCTCACAGTGGGAAACCAATAAAAGCCTTAAAATCATATTTGTCAGCTGTCGAATATGCCGAAAAATCAGCGGATGCAATTATTACTTACAAAGCCAATTTATCTTTAGGCCTATATTATGTAAAACAGCAAAGCCATGAGAAAGCTATTACCCATTTGCGAAAATGTCTTAAAGTTGATACCAAGGATAATCAGGAATTGGAGGGTTTTCGCTCACAAGCATATGCAGGCTTAGCTCATATTTATATATTAACAAATAAGTTAGACAGTCTTAAACACTATCTTGATCTAATACCAAAAGAACAATATAACTTTTCTATATATTCAATTAAGCTTAGTTATTTTCAAAAGCGTGAACAATATGTTCAAGCAATTACTTTAGTAGATTCTTTGATTAATGGAAATTTAAGCCTTAAAGGAGAACCAGAACATTGGTTGCCTTATCTAAAAATGATCAAAGCAGACAATCTATATAGTGTTAAGCAGTATGAAATCGCCGAGAAAACCTGGCTGGATAGTCGTTTAGAATTTTTGAAGATTGATGACAAAGATAATTTAGTATATGTATCTAAACGTTTGTATGAATACTATAAACAAAGAGGCAGTTTTGAGAAAGCTTTAATTTATCATGAAGAACACAAGACGATAAATGATAGTATGCTATATCAAAATCACAATGCTGTTCTCAAAGGATTACAAGACAGCAATGCATTAAACATCAAAGAGCAAGAGAATAAAGTATTAAAAGAACAAGAGCTAATTAATAATTTGGTTATTCAAAAACAGCGTATCTTAGGTCTATTAGGCTTACTATTTATCGCAATGCTGAGTTTTCTTCTTTATATTTATTTTAGAAGTGCGAAAGTTAGGAGGCAATTGAATGAAAAACTACAAGCTGCAAATGATAGTTTAGCAAGCAAAAACCAAGAGATAAAATCCAGAGCAGATGAATTGAGTTTCATAAGTGAAAATTTTCCAGATGGAATTGCGCGTTTGGATCACAATTTTAAAGTCATCTATCATAATAAGCATTTGCAGGGTCACTTAACAACTGATAAAGTTCTTGATACCAATATTTTTCAATTGTTTGAATTCCCTATTGAAGATCAAGGCAATTTCGAGCAAGATTTAAAGAATAGAGGTGAAATTTCCTTTGCTTGGATTCCAGATGATATTAATCAAATATTCCAGATACAAATTATACGAATTGGGGAATTGAAGGAATATTTGCTTGTAAAGCAGGACGTCACCGAACTAAAGAATAAAGAGAAGAAAAAAATGTTGGCAGTCGAAGCTACTTTGCAGCAGATGAAGGAGGATGTTGTGCAAAATGATTTGGAAAAAGAAGCTTTAAACTCTTCTTTAGAAGTCAAAAATAAAGAGCTGGTTACCAAGATGATGCAAATATCAAAGCGTAATGCTGAGATAGAAGAAGTTCTGGAAAGCTTAAAAAAATTGTATACTCAATCGAGTAGTAGCTCAAAGATAAAATTGTCAAAAATTATTAGTCAACTTAATGATACTTTGGATATTGAGGATAGTTGGCAAACTTTCAATACATATTTTAAGGAAATCCATCCTGCTTTCCTTACAAAATTAAAAAAGACAAGCAATGCCCTATCGAATAATGAAATTCGGCATTGTACTTTTGTGAAACTTGGTTTAACGAATAAAGAGGTAGCTGATATGTTAAACGTTTCGGTTAAAACAGTTGAAGTAGCTCGTTATAGAATTAAGAAAAAGTTGAATCTTACTAAAGAACAAAACCTCAATTATTTTATTAATGATATTCATTGATGAAATAATTGGGGCTTTGATTAAAGTCTTTCCAAGGTTAAGCATCTAATTAAATACCACTGGCTTTTGATTCTTTTTATATTTCTCTCCAAAACCAGAATTATTCGGTTCATAATCATTGACCTCGACATCAAAGCCGTTTGCAGGAATTAAAGCTTCTTTACCTAATGCCCAAGCAATACCATTCATAGATAGTTTACGCATTGAAGTTTCTTTAAAATCAAAAGGATGCCCTAGTGTAGTGAAGAAAACCCTTGAAGTCTTGCCTGATTTGCTTGTATGAGTTTTGGTCCAAGCAACAGGATTATTCATTGGATAGTCTCCGCTTTCTGCATAATTTGAACGCAAAGATCGCCCGGTTAGAATAGGTTGGCTATCTCCAAATAATTGATCCCCATTACCTTCTACATGATACAACCATGAATAAGCATTAAAAGGGCTAACACCACGAAGACTTGGATGTGATTTTTGATCTGCATATAAGTTCACTTCAGTTAGGTGGCCACTGCCATCGTCAAAATGTCCATGATGAGTTATCCATTTTTGACCAAAAACTTCAGTTGGCCAATTATTATTTAAATAACCTTTTTCTAGATCATTTTCATATAAGAAAGCATGAGTTGAAGTCCTAAAGCCAACTATTGGTTTTCCAGAATCAACATAGTCTAGGATGTACTTTAATTGATTATCTGGCAGAGCACGGAATCGCGTAAAGATCACCATCAAGTCAGCTGTTTCTAATGCTTCCAATCCAACGATATTATCTTTGATATTTGGATCAATAATCCCGTCTTCATTAAGCGCATAGCAAACACTTACTTTTGCACCTAATTCTTTTTGAGCAATCTTTGCGAGCATGGGCATTGATTCTTCAGATCGATACTCTTCATCTCCTGTTACAAAAACGATATGGCTGTTTTCCACTTTTTCAGGTATTGATTCCTCTACTTTATTTTTAGGTTCAGTTGGCTGAGCACAGTAAGAAAAAAATAGAATGCTAATAAATAGAAAAAATAAATTGTGGTTTGTCATTTTGTTGCTTTTGCTTGGAAAGATAGCAAAATTACAGAAAGAAGAAAAATTGGTTGCTAAAGATAGGGCAATTGCATTAAAATTTTATAGTTCTGAATATCAAGGGATTGCAAAAATGAATTTTATGAAATTCATAAAAGTTTGATTTACAAGTCTAAATCTTTCAACTTCTGTTCTAATACAGTTGTCCTATAATGCCATAAGACCCTTAAAGCAATTTCCTTTTTGTCTTGAAACAAAAAGGAACAAAAAATTCAAGGCTCTTTACTTTTTTATACGAGGAAATCAATTCAAAAACCTAAATTCTAAAAACTCGCTTTTGAGGTTCCCTTCTTTTATTTAAAAAATAGATTATATTAGAGTAAAGCTGATTTAATCTATTTGTTAGCTCAAACAATTTAGAATTATTAACGGCTTTTGAACTGATTTCCTCTAAAAAGTAAAAGGCCGTTTTCCTAGCTTTTGGCAAAGAATCAAATTTAGCAAAAAATACTTGCTCATCTTTAATCCTCACTCTATGACTATCGCGATCTATCCAAGAATCTTCTAAATCTCCAATTTGGATTTCCAGTATTTCAAACTGATTTGTACTACCGATTTGAAGCGACAATGGTTTGGGTATTCTATAATATTATAATGTCCTTTTGACAAGTCAAAAGGACATTATAATATTAAGCATATGGAAAATCATAGATTACCTTGCAATCACAATACGCTTTGTCACTTCCTGGTATTCATTAGAGGCATGTAAAACATAGGTTCCATTTTGAACATCCTCAAGCCTTAGACTAAGTTCTTCTCCTTGAACGCCTGATCTTAAATAAGATTTTAATAATTGACCTTGAACAGTATACAGATCAAAACGCATATCTGAAATAGTTTCAGTAAATAAAACTTTTAGCGATTGCTCCTTACCGATATATGAAGGAAAGACCTCAACGATTCCCACTCCAAAATACACATTACGTATTTCAGAATATTCAAATTTCCCATCTTGATCTATTTGCTTTAATCGGTAGTAGTTGTTTCCTTTTAAAGGTGATTCATCATAAGTAAGATAGTTTATTAATTCTTCAGAGTTTCCTTGTCCATCAAGTTTTGCAATAGACTCAAACTCAAGTCCATCACTACTTCTTTCCACTTCAAAGAAAGCACTATTCTTTTCAGAGATTGTAGTCCATTCCAATTTGACTTTTTCCTCTTCTGATATTGCATCAAAGCTTGATAATTCTACAGGAAGCGATCCATTTTCTAATTGTAAGACATAAAAACCTAATGCAATATCTGTTGCTATAATACTGCCTGATGGGAAATAAGGATAAACGCCCCAACAGCCACCACCGACATCCCCTGGGTTTGTATCATAATAAGCATGAGTGGTCACATCAGTAGGATCTGTAATATCATATACATAAACACCATCATTATAATAAGAAACATAGACGTAGTCTCCTTTGACAAAAGGGTTATGAGCTATCGTTCCAGATACTGACCCATTTGAATGAAATTGATCCGTAATGGCCATATTGCCATGATCTGTCACGTCACACATTTTTACTTCTCTAGAAACTGTTTCATCACAAAAAATAATGTGGTCACCTGAATCTGTCAACCAACCACTATGATTATAACCATTTCCAGAATATCCTGTAAGGTCGCCTAAGTAATCAGGGCTATCGGGGTCCGCCGAAAAATCGTAAACATACATACCATCATTCCCAGAAAAACAATACGCCAAACCATCTCTTACATGAATATCGTGGATATATCCTCCCGAAAGACTTGCATTTCCTTCTATTGTGATCGGGTCTGTATTCAAGTCCAAAATACGTGTCCCATTATTCTGTACATTAGCCCCAGCCGTATAAAGAAAGCCATTGAGCGTATCTATAAAAATACTGTGGGAATAGTTGAAGAAAGAAGCCGTTTGTTCTTCAAAAATGACAGAATTAGGCAGATCACTTAAATCAAAAATAATCAAGCCTTCTGTACCTGATCCCGATACAGCATATGCTTTATCTTCATAAGTTTTGAAATCTCTCCAAGTAGAGCTAGCCATTGTCAAACCTGTTTCACTACCATTATAGAATTCATCTATAAGGACGGTGTTTTCCGGATCTGTAATATCATAAAAATAAATGCGGGTCCGAGTCCCAACAATCGCATATTCATTACCAGCATCATCTACATAACCCCAGCAATCATTATATGTTTGACCACTAACATCATGATGATATAATTCGGTCATATTATCTCCATCATTTTGCGCAAAAAGGGATAAATGAAAAATAGAAATCAGTAAAACAATAGAATATTTAATCTCCTTCATCTTTGAGGGTTTTGGGTGTTGATAATAATCGCTTTAGTGTCTTTCGGAGTGCTTAAAGTTAATACTTTTTCAATATTTATTTATAATGAAAAAATAAAATTTGACCGGATACTGACAAGTAGTAGTTTTTATGACGCATCATTAAAAATAAAGTGATTGTCCTGCGCTCCGTCTTAAGTAAAATACTTTGTAACTTAGACTTTATTTTTGATTGCTTAATTACCAAATAACACAACTACATGAATAAGCTTCTACTTTCTTTAATTATTTATTGCCTACCTATCTTTTCAATTGCACAGGTTAATAAAAAAGTACTCATCATTGGCATTGATGGTTGCCGACCGGATGCACTTCAGATAGCTAACACACCGAATATTGATAACCTTATTAATAATGGAATCTATAGTCCTGATGCCTTGAATAATGATATTACTATAAGCGGCCCAGGATGGTCTGCCATCTTATGTGGCGTTTGGTCAGATAAGCATCTAGTTACGAATAATGACTTTAGTGGCAATGATTATGCGAACTACCCTCCCATAAGTAAATATATTGAAGATTTCTCTTCAGAAATGCATACCGTTTCTATTTGTCATTGGTCACCGATCAACGAATTCATTATTCAAAATCATATCGACTTCAAATTAAATGTCAGTTCAGATCTAGAGCTAAGCAATCAAGCTGCAAGCTATATTTCTGTAAATGATCCTGATTTTATTTTTCTTCATTTTGATGATGTCGATCATGCCGGACATAGCTATGGCTTCTCTCCTAGTGTTCCAGAGTATATTTCCGCAATTGAAGCGGTAGATGTGCTGATTGATCCAATTATTCAAGCTATTGAAGGTCGCTCATCGTTTCCTGAAGAAGATTGGTTGATTTTGCTCACAACAGATCACGGTGGGCAAGGAAATTCTCATGGGGGGAATAGCTTAGAAGAACAAAGGGTCTTTTTTATCGCTAGTGGTCCAAGTGTAAATCCAGCAATAGTTTATGCGGATAGTACTTATATTATTGAAAATCCAATAAATTGCCTTGGAGAAGAAATTGAATTACAATTTGATGGAATAGATGACTTTGTTCAAATTCCTGCTGATCCTATTTTCAATTTTGCTAATGATCAAGATTTTACTATTGAATGTAGGGTAAGAACCGCAGAAAGTGGTGATGTATCTATCATTGGAAATAAGGACTGGAATTCCGGTTTGAATAAAGGGTTTGTCTTTTCATTTAAATATCCATCTGGTCCAGAGTGGAAAGTAAATATTGGAGATGGGAGCAATCGTGCGGATATCGATTCAGGGGGAGAAATCGGAGATAGCGAATGGCATACCCTGAGTGTTAGTTTTGATCGTGATGGTATGATGAAAATGTATCAAGATGGCCAATTTTTATCAGAAACGGATATCTCATTTATAGGTGATATTATTACTAATGAAGGTTTATTCTTTGGTACGGATATTAATAGCAATTATGATTATACTGGAAGTATCGCAGAAGTGCGGGTATGGGATGGCATCGTAGAGAATCAAGCCATCATGGATTGGCATTGCGCATCAATAGATAACACTCATCCTAATTTTAATAGCTTACTTGCTTACTGGAAAGCAAATGAAAGTTCGGGATTAATAGTCAATGATTTTTCTTCGAATAATAATACTGGAGATATCAATGGCGCAATTTGGAATGCTCCAGATTCTACACTTGTTTATGATTTTGATGCAACACCTCGCCTAACAGATATACCTTATACTGCTCTAACACATCTTTGTATTCCTATTCAAGACGAATGGGCTTTGGATGGTCAATCTTGGATTCCAGAATGTATGCCCACTAGTGTTAATAGCACTATCAATCAATCTATCATGGAAGCATTTCCAAATCCTGGAAATGAGACAATGCATCTTAATTTATCTCAACTTGATCTTTCTTCAAATAGCTTATTAGACATTTATGATGCAACTGGAAAACGCATCCATAGTCAAAGTGTATCATCAGATCAGATCGAATTGGATATTTCCGACTTACCTGAAGGTATTTATACGGTAATTATATTATCAAATGGCGATCAATTTATTAAAAAGATAGTTAAAACAATTAAATAATGGTTTCATAGTTATTAATTTGGAGAATGCTCATTAGTATTTAAAATCTAAATCGTGACTTTTCATTCCATCTTAAAAAAAGCAAGCCTAGGATTTTCCTTACTAAGTATAATGGCAGGTATTCTATTCTACGATACCCGATTATATTTCTATGGAGAAGGTATTCAGAGTGAAAACGAAATTTCGTTTGGATTAATTGACTTCCTCAATCTTGAAGCTGCTTCTTTTTATGAAATTAAAACTTCTGTTATTTGCATAATAACAAGTGCCCTATTTTTGTTTTGCTTGTTTATTGTTAAATTATTAGATCAGAAAGATAGCATAAATTTAAGTTTACTGTCCATCATTTTAGGCTCTAGTATATTTCTAATTGTGCTGACTTGTTTTCATTATAATAGTTTTCGAGATTTACCACAGCAATCACAAAATTATTCTTTTCAATTCCTTCCATTCATAGATGAATTATTCTCTAGTCATTTTCAAATTAGAATCAAAATTGAAATCATAACTGCCTATTTCTTCTTTTTCACCATAATTATGAATTCAATTCTTTTATTTATATTGACCTGTAGAATAGCATTTAGACAAAAAAAACATATCTCACCCCATACAATAATTGACCATTTAGTTCAATCCTATTCATCAAAATAAAAGGTATGAAATGAAAGCAAAATATGATACAATTGGTCATAATTATAATCAAACTCGCACAGCTGACCCTTATTTAGCATCACGACTTTTAGAACACCTCAATCCTCGAAAAAGTGGCGTATATCTTGATATTGGTTGTGGTACTGGAAATTATACTGATGTACTACAAAGAATCGGCTACCATTTTATTGGAATCGATCCATCTGCCAAAATGTTGAATCAAGCTCGATTTAAAAACAAGCATATTGATTGGCGAATTGGAACTGCTGAACAGACCAGATTAGAAAAGCATATTGTTGATGGCATAATTGCTAGCCTGACCATTCACCACTGGAATAATTTAAATCTTGCTTTCCAGGAATTGTTCAGGGTATTAAAACCCAGCGGTAAAATAATTATTTTCACCTCTACTCCAAATCAGATGAAGGGATATTGGTTAAACCATTACTTTCCGATTATGCTTCAAGAATCAATTATCCAAATGCCTAGCTATGATTCAGTTGAGCGATCTATGATTAATGCCGGATTTAAAATTGATCGCCTTGAAAAATATTTTGTCCAATCGGATCTAAAAGATCACTTCCTTTATTGCGGAAAACATCAAGCGGCTTATTACCTTGATCCTTCTATTAGGAATGGAATATCATCTTTTTCAGCTATTGCGAACCAAGACGAAGTAAAAAGCGGTTTGATTGCAATAAAAGAAGATATTCATTCAGGAAAGATAAACGAAATCATACAATCATATGAAAATGGTTTGGGAGATTACCTTTACATTATTGGAAGTAAACATTAGAATTTTACTTTTTTAATAATTTTTTCGTCTGTCTGGAATAATGTATACTATCCATCTCAAGCGTACCATGATACGCTCCCATCCATACGCTAATACTCTTTTTTAAGTATAGATTTCAAACCATTTAAGTCCAATGAAATACCAATATAATAAACAGTCTGATCAATATAGTTTAAGCTATTTTCATGTAAGAAGGTATGGTTTGTAGTCATACCTAGTAATAGTTTCATTTGTCTTGTCCCAAATTGGCTAGAAAGGTTTAAAGCATAAATAAAGGCTTTACGTCTATCGATCAGTGAGTCTGCAAATCTATATACTCTTGCAGAGTTAAATGCTGTACCATTAACTTCAATTTTATGATAGTTAATTTGTACGAACTTATTATTCAATCCAATTTGTCCATATTTAAATCTAAGAAAGATACCCATTTGCAGAAAGGCATTTGTGTAATTAAATTGTGCCGTGGAAGCTTGGATATTAATTCCCTTCTTCAAATTGATCAGTTGATCCCTTGAAAATCCGATTTTAAGATCAGCGATGATTCCGGGTTTGTTTTTAATAAATTCTTTCAGTTTAGTCCGCCTACTTGTTCTTCTTTTATACTTTTTCTTTCTTTTAAAATCATAAAAATAATACGTTCCAATACTTGCAGTAAAAGAACTATTCTTAAATTCAATCCTTGATCGTACCGATGGTTCTACATGTGTATTAAAAGTATTTTGATTTAAATATGCAATAGAAAAACTCAAGAACTTTATGGGGCTAAATCCTCCTTGGATATTGATCTTTTGTTCAACAGGAACATTTGCAGATAGTATTAATTCTTTGGGTTTAGAGATTGTAATATTATTAATCCCATTATCAACAAAATAGCTCCTGAATACCTGAGCATCATTTTTTTGAACCATTAGACTTAATGAGAATAGTATTAGTATTACACTTTTCATGTTAAGGTTCATTCCAGTTTCTGATTCCTAAGGCTTTATTGATTTCTTTATATTTTGTTTGGATGAATATATCTTTATCTAAAATCTCTTGCATAGCTTATTATTGAATACCTCTTCTCATTAGATTTCTAAATTAAAATTCAGTATCAATAATTTCCCCACTCAACTGCAATAATTGAATTTCAATGATTTTTGCGTCATACTTTGCTGTATTATAACTTGTCTTAGCATTTAATAAATTAAGCTGTGCTTGTCTAAACTCCACAGAAGTAAGTTGTGCAGCATTGAACAAATCTTGCGTTCGTTCAAAGTTTAATTGATTGATTGCCAAATTGCTTTTTTCTACTTCTAAAACCAATAAAGCATTTTGATACGTCTTCCAGGCATTTACCACATCTCGTCGTAGAGATTCCATGGTTTGCTCTCGAAGCACTTGTTGATTTTGAATAGCTATTTCTGTATTTTGTTTCTGTATTTCTCTTGCACCTCCGTCAAAAATATTCCATGCTAAATTGACGCCTAGTGCAAAGCCCCTATTATTAGAAGAAGTAATAAATGACTCCGCAGCATTATCAGAATAGTTGTAAGCATATGAAGCACTTGATCCTATAATTGGCTTTTTTCCAGCCTCGATTATTCGCAAATCCTGATAAGTAATATCAAGATTTTTATCGGCTAGGTTAATATTAATATTTTTTGTTTCTACATCTTTTAATAATAAATCAAGGCTCAAACCTTCTGCATAAGTGATCGTTGTATCTACTCGAAAATCAAAATCTACGGGCTGACCAATAATAAAATTAAAATTGCGTTTTGAATTTTCAAATTGTTGATTTGCCAACAGATAATTAATACTATCTCTTTGAATATCAACTTGTGCATTTAAGATATCAATTTTAAGCCCTTGACCATATTCATACCTGTAGTTGGCTCTTTTCAACCTTTGCTTTCCCAATTCAATTGTTTCTCTAAGCAAGGAAACATTTTCAGCTAATTTCGCTATTTCATAATATCCATTAAATAATTGGATCAAATTAAGTTCTATAGACTGACGAATTTCAATATCGGATAGTTCTACAATTTCTTTGAGTTGCTCCAATCTTGCATCCCTTTGTTTATTATACAAAGTATAATTAGCACCTAAAGAAGTATTTGCGCCCCAAGTGAAAGCATTGCTTACACTTGCTTCCATGCCAGAATTAAACTTTTGATTAGAGCCCCCCAAATTCGCATTTGATCCTACTGAAAAATCTATGGTGGGCAAATAAGCATTTGCTTTTTTAGAAGTATTATTTTCTGAAATTAATCTGTTATTTTTCGCGACTTTTATTCCGTAATTTTTTTCAAGTAGAATTTCTACTGCATCAGATTTCGATAACAAATCCTGTGCAAATAAAACTTGACCATTAAAAATCAACAGTATAGAAAATAAAATTTTAATGATAAATTGATAAGACATATACACGTTTTTTAAAATCAAATTATAATTCCGTTTTCGCTTCCTCTTCAGATTTCAATTCTTTAACTGCTCTTTCTAATTCCCTTGGCTTGTACGTTTTCCCATCCCACAACCACATCAATGCAACTTTAATTGTATTGCTAACTGAAAGCAATAAAGGCAACATTAATAAAGTCAAAAAGGTGGCAATAAAGATTCCATAAGATATGGAAATCGCCATTGGAATTAAGAATTGCGCTTGTCTACTTGTCTCTAAAAGCAAAGGAGCTAATCCTGCAATAGTTGTTAAAGAGGTTAAGAAAATTGCTCTAAATCTTGATTTTCCCGCTTCATATAAAGCGGTATCAAAATCCATCCCTTCTTTGAGAAAAATATTAAACTTCCCAATCAATACCAGTCCATCATTCACTACAATTCCAATCAACGCAATTATCCCAAGCCAGGATAAAATATTAATTTGAAAACCATGAATATAATGCCCCCAAGCAACTCCGATCAAGCTAAAAGGAACTAAAATAAAAAGCAGTATTGGCTGACTATAAGATCTAAAGGTAAAGGCGATAATGACATAAATCAGCGCCAAAATAATTGGCAAGACGATCTTTCCCGAAGCAGCAACTTTACCCGCTTCACGGTTTTGACCTTCATAAGATGTAGTCACATTCGAAAATCGAGGCAAAATATCCGCAGCAATTTTTTCTTGAACCAATGCCAAAATATCGGTAGCGCTTTCTTTAGCATTTTTAAGATTTGCTTCTACTTTAATCTCTCTTTGTCCTTCTGAATGATTGATAGCTACTTCTCCCCTTTTGATGGTATAGTCTGCAATTTCTGATAAAGGAACCCGATTTCTAGAAGGGGTGACAATCCACATTTCATCTAGATTTTTAATCGAACTCCTTTCTTTTTGATCATATCGAACCCAGACCCTAACCTCATCACGCCCTCTTTGAAACCGCTGTACAGATTGGCCAAAGAAACCACTCCGCACTTGAGACATTACATCATTTAAAGTCAAATTGAGTAAATAGGCATTTTCTTTAAGCTTTAATTCAATTTCTTTGATACCATCAGGATCATTATCTGTGATATCTTTTAATTGAGGCATATTGGCTAATAGGCGTTTCAATTCTTTTTTAGCACCTTTTATTTCTTTAAGGTCATTACTAATGAGTGAAACAGAAATTGGTTTTCCTCCAAAATTTGAACCTGATCCATATTCTATGCTTTCTACTCCATAAATTTCTCCTACCTCTTTCTCAATAGCATTGGCAATTTCTAATGAAGGAAAATCCCTTTTTTCTCCCGGTAAAAGATTTACAGATAAAGTAGCATTAGATGTCCCTGGACCAATTTTACGAATAGTATTGACTACAACTTGCTGGCCATCATTTTGACGTTCGGTAAAAGATTCATTAACCCGCCATGTCGCTTGCTCAATATGTGAAATAATAGAATCCGTCAAACCAACGGCTGTGCCTTGTGGCATTTTCAAATTAATAGCGACCTGATCACTTGCTATAGAAGGAAAGAAAGTCAATTTTATCTTCCCTGCACTAATAGCTCCAATAGTCAGAATCAATAAAGAGATCGGTATCGCAAAACCAAATATTTTATTGGATAGAAATAATCTCAGTATAGGCGCATAAAATTTATCTCTCAAAAAAGCCATGAGTTTATCTGCATACTCATTCAAGATAAATCGCTGTGAGCCTTTTTTCAATGCCCTTGAATGTGCAATATGAGAAGGTAAAATGATCAAAGCTTCTATCAAAGAAATACCTAGTGTAAAGATCACTACAATTGATACTTCACTAAAAAAATTACCGATTCTTCCATTTAGAAAGAAGAACGTAGAGAAAGCAACAATAGTCGTTAATATAGCTGATACAATTGGAGGAACTACTTCCATCGTTCCGTCTATAGCTGCCCTTATTGGGGTTTTTCCTCTTTCATAGTGGGCATATATATTTTCGCCAATCACGATCCCATCATCAACGAGGATACCAATCACTATGATCATCCCAAAAAGAGAAAGTACATTTATAGTAATAAATTGAGGCGCAAAAATAAACATTCCAAAAAAACCAAATGGCAATCCAATAGCAACCCAAAAAGCTAAACTAGGTCTAAGGAATAAGGATAAAAATAATACGACCAATAATATTCCAAGTCCACCATTCTCTAATAATAAATCTGTCCTTTGCTTTAAGGTAATTGAAGAATTACGAGTAGTGCTTAATTGAACATTATTATATTTTTGATTATATACTTCAATATATTCCAAGACATTATCTGCAGCAGTAATCAAATCCTCATTATTTGTAGTGGATACTGAGATTTCAATCGCCGTATTTCCATTATAATATAATCGATCAGGAGATTCTGACCATCTATCGCGAACAGTAGCCACATCTTTAAGGCGAATCACCTGACCATCTGGTCTAGCCCTGACAACTATATAGTCCAATTCGTCACCATAATAGGAGCGATTATTAGCACGAATCAAATATTCTTCAGAATCTGTTTTTATATTTCCTCCAGTTGTCAAAATATTTGAGTTGGCTACTGCCCTAGCTACTTCAGTGAAGGTTATATCATAGGCTCTTAAATCCTGCTCTTTTACGGCAATTTCTATTTCTTCTTCTGGAAATCCAGAAACAGTTACCTGAGAGATTCCATCAATTGCTCTTATGTCATTCTCAACATTTCTAGCGACCTGTTTTAAATTCTTTAAGGGAACACCTTCTCCACTAAGCGTAAATGATATGGCTAGATTTAATATTTCTCGCTTGGCGACAACCGGTGGCTCCATTCCAGTTGGGAAATTAGGCACTCGATCCACAGCATTTTTAACATTAGCCAGCAAAATATCGATATTAAAATCCTCAAAGGCTTCAATCGTAATCGTTGCTGAATTTTCAGCAGATCTTGATGTCACCCGATCTATTCCAACTAAACCACGAAGATTATCTTCTATTTTTAAAACGACGCCTTCCTCTATTTCTCCGGGAGAAGCTCCGGGATAGACCACATTAATCGTTATTAAATTTGATTCGTTTAGCGGAAAGAAAGAAGAATTTAAATTAAATATACCGATGAATCCAAAGAAGACAACCGCTAACATAAGGATGTTAACCGCCACTGGATACTTTATAAAATAAGTTATTATACTTTTCATTTCTTTGTTTTTAATTCGCTCCAGTATATTCTCCAACTTTCATCCCTGAGTAGGCACCCGAAACAGGTTTTGAAAGCAATTTGACACCATCTTCTAAACCTTTAACAATCACGGTCTTTTCTCTAAAAAAAACAGGTTCTATCGTAATCGTCTTAAGCAAACTGTCTTGAACAAGGTAAAGTTTATCATTATCAAAAATTAGTTTTCGATCTACTTCATAAGTCCCCTTTTCTTCTTTTGCTTTTACTTCTGCTTCCAGGTACATGCCTTCTTTTAATCCTTTTCCACTTACTTGAATGAAAACCTGAACAGTCTGAGAAGAAGGGTTGACTGTAGCATTTATTCGACTTACTGTTCCTTTCCAGTTTTTGGTTCGATCTATATTATAAAGTGTGACTTTTTTTCCTCCTTCCAATAGATCAATGTAACCTTCATTTACCGCAACTTCCAATTCAAAAACCGAAGGTGAAATAAATGACCCTAATTTTTGACCTGCTCTTACCACTGCTCCACGATCAACTAAAGCTTCTGTAAGGATTCCATAATAAGGGGCATGAATCGTATATTTTGAAAGGCGCTTTTCAAGATTCTTAATATTAAAATATGCAGACTGAATATTTTTTCCTCCGATAAATAATTTCTCTCGTTCAGAAATGGCTTCAGGAAAATCCTTAATGGGGCTATTGACATCAAAGGCTTGCACATAAGCTTCCCATTGCGGAAAGGATTCTGCATAATCTAATTTTAGATCAGGTAAAAAATTAATTAACTGATTATATAAATTACTTTTTTGGGAACGGATATTTGCCTGATGCTCTTCACTATTAATTTTTATGAGCACTGCACCTTTTTTGTATTGCTCACCTGGCAAAAAGGAACGGTTTGTATTTTCAAATACACCTTGAACTTCTGCAAATAACTCAAGTCTGTTTTTAGCTCTAAGGTTTCCACTTGTTTTAACATTAATTGGTATATCACTATTTGCAACAACTTCGGTAAAAACAGCCGTGATCACTTTTTGCTCTTTGGGCTTAGGTTTTCGCTTCTCAGCTGCCATATTTTTGGAAACCATTAGCGCCCCAGCGACCATTAGAATTCCCAGTATTGCAAGAATAATTTTCCTTATCATAATTATTTAGTTTGAAATACAACTTTATTTAAATTTAGTGCTCTTTTATATTGTTTTGTACTTTTTGGAGTAGTGAGATTAAAGTCTCTATCTCCATTTTAGTCATTCCTTTTTGTAAATGGATTAGGACTTCTTCCATAATGGAAAAAGTTGATTCAAAAACTTCATTTCCATGCTTGGTTAGAAAAATACGATTGACACGTTTATCTTTTGTATCTTGAAGTCTGGCAATCAAATGATACTTTTCCATAGTATGTACTAATCTGGTTAATGATGTTTTATCTCTTAATGTCTTTTCAGCTAGGTCATTTTGAATTAGACCGTCCTCCTTATATAAAACTTTTAACATTACCCATTGCTCTATGGTTAAACTTAAGCCTGCCTGCTTAAATTTATCAGTAATAAAATTCGTCATCCATTTCCCTGTCTTTCCGATCCAGGGCATAATCGACTGTTCTATTTCTGGTAGTTTCATATATAGGTAATATGGTTCATATTGCAAATATAAGGATTTTAGATGTAGCTGCAACTATTTTGTATTTTTGAACAGATACTTTTTAATAATGTTGTTGAAATATGTCTTGTTTTTTTAGATTCTGAAAAATTTTATTGCCGAAAGAGAGAAACCCGTATGGAAATACAAAGCATCAGAGATTTGCTAAATTTTAAAAATTTAGCAAATCTGCGCTCAAGAAATTGAAACCAATTTGCTAAATCTTTAGGGTCTAGCATTTTTTTGAGCATAAAGGCCAATGAATCTGTTTTGATGCGTTTGCCCTACAGCGTCCTTAAACTTCCAGCATAAATTCCACCAGATTTACACTACCATCAATACCCAGTTTTTTCCGCAATCGGTAACGAGCAACTTCGACGCTTCGGACAGAAATATTCAGTAAAGAAGCCATTTCTTTAGAAGATAGGTTCATGCGGAGGTAGGCACAGAGTCGATGATCTTTTGGAGTTAATTTAGGGTGTTGCAAACGTAATCGCTGTAAAAATTGACTGTGGACCTGGTCAAAATGTTTTGCAAACTGTTCCCAATCCTTATCCAATCTTTCATCAGCCGATACCTTACGAATAATTTTATTCAACTGATTTGAAATTTTTTCATCATCTGATGCTTTTGCGATCTTCTGAAGGTCATCTTTTATTTTTTGTAGCATTTCACTCTTTTGAGTAAGATGCATCGTATTGCTCGCCAGTTCTTGATTTTTGGAACGAATTTGCAATTCTAATTTCTCTTTCTCTAATTTAGAAATTTGCTGTTGCCTTTGTTGTTCAATAAGCTGGTGCTCTTGATCTTTTTGTAATAATGTCTTTTTCTGTTCTGATTCTAGTGCAGCCTTTTCCCTTTCAAACTTCTTTTTAGGAATAAAGACCAAAGAAAAAACAAGCCCCCCAATTAATAATATATAGATAATAAAAGCCAATTGTGTAGCATACCATGGGGGAAGCACTTCAAAAGAATAAGTAGCAACATTACTAATATGGCCATTAATATTTTTTGCTCGAACTTTAAAAACATAAGTACCTGCTAATAAATTAGTGTATTCTATTTGCGATTTCGAAGACCAAGGTGACCATTTATTTTCATATCCTTCTAAATAGAATTGAAATTGATTGTGGTCGATATTTTCAAAAAAGGTAGCTGCAAATGCGAAATGAAGTGCATTATTACTGTAATCAATTTGAGGCATTTGATGACTATCCGGATAGTTTCCTCCATAAAGTATACTATCATTATGGATAGATTGGACTTGCCTAATCAACACATTGAATGAGGTATCAATGTCAAGTTTTTGAGTATTATAATGTATAAATCCCGTTTCCTGAGCAATAAAAACATTCTCTTGATCATAAGGATATATTTCTTCAAAACCATTAACAAGCATGTCATTTAGCAAAGGGAGAGTTCTTTTATTTACTTTTTTATATACACCTCCATCTGTAACCTCTAGCAAGCCAACATCCTCATTCGTCACAAACCAAATATCACCATTGGGTGCTTCAATTAATCGGCGCACACGAGTGTTTTTATCGAATATTGCATTCCATTTTTCATTGGGTTCAAACCTATCCTTGCTTTTATTAAAAGAATAAATGCCTTTTTTTGTGCAAAAGACAGCCTCCGCTCCTATTTTAAAAACATAAATCTGCAAATCAGATGGGAAACCATCTTTTGAATTATACAATTGTACACTTTCAAGTTTTGAAAAGCTTTTATCCAATTGAACTTTAAAAACGCCCCGATATGGATGAGATACCCAAATTGTGCCATCTTCATCGCGTACTATGATTCGACAAGACTCCTGCCAGTTTTCTTTAAAATCTATCGTTTCTTTCCATCCTATAATCTCTTGTCGATCTAAAATTGAAAGCCCAGTATAGTGGCCACTTAATAGCTTATCTTCCGAAAGCGGTATCTGCATCCAGGCACCTTCTTTAATAGAAACCTTTTTTGCTATGTTCTCTTCTATTGAAAAAACCCCTCGATGATGATTAAGCAATAAATCGTCTCCATGAACAGACAGATTCCAAACCTGTCCTTCTGAATGCTTCAACAATTTATATTTTAATGCATCAACAGGATTATAATAATAATCCCATTTATTAAAATATACACCATTAGCAGTTCCAAAATAGATTTGGCCATCATGAATTCTTACAGCATAGCCAGTTGATTTTAATGCCCCATCTGGAAAGATATAAGTAAAAGGAGAACTGATCTCAATAAAATCAATCCCATTATTTAACCCTGTCCATAAATTGTTAGATTGATCTATAAAAAGACTAAGTACATTATTAATTTGCAAGCCTGAACTCCGATCCATATGATGAATCACTTGACCATTCTTGTTTACAATAAAAATACCGCCAGTTGAAGTACCAATTGCAATATCATTTTCATTGATTCTAACCATACAGTATACACTACTGGTTTTAATCAGCTTATCATCGTTCAGCCTCCATTCCTCTAATTGTCCATTCGCATATAAAAACAAGCCCTCTTGTAATGTGCTTATCAGCAAAGTATCCTTGCCATAGGACAATATTCCACTTATCTCAATTTTAGGGAATGACTGCTGTATTGGTATCGGTAGAATGCTATCATTTTCAATTTTTAATAAGCCACGTTCTGTATCTTGAAAATAAATATCATTTTCAATTTCAACTAAAATATTTATGCCTTGACCCTGGTATATAATCTTTAGAATATTCTTATGATATTTTAGGATCATATTACCTGTCCTGAAAAAGACTTGATCATCTAATATTTCAATATCCCAAACATCTGCAAAATTTTGATTGACTTCTGGTAAATAATGTTTTAGAGAATGATATTGTAAATGTCCCCTTTCATTAGGATAGAAATACCCTAATTCGCCTTGAGCACCTACAAATATTTTCCCATCAGAAGCTATCTTGACAGATCGAATTACAGTTTGATTACCTACCTCATACTTTCTCCATGTTATACCATCAAACTCTAAGAGCCCTTCACTATTAGCAAAATACAGTAATCCATTTTCACCTTGATCGATGTCCCAATTTTGAGGATTTCCCTTATAATCTTTCTTATTATAGTTCGAGATTGGTGGGGTACCTATATTGCTTGATTGAGTATAAGCATTCGTATAACTAATAATTATACTACAAACTATAATCCAGATAATATTTGATTGTTGTACCTCCATTCTGATTGGTAAAATGCATTGAGGACACAAAATAAAACAATTTTAATAGTTTGTTGTGGCAATGTAGTAGTGTTTTATGGCAATTGCAAGATTGGTTTCAAACCTTGAATTATTGGCTGGTGATCGCTACACTTGTGATATGGTGATCGGCTACGCCTTGTGAAATCGCCCTGAAGCGACCTCACAAGGCGTAGCCGATCACATGGGCCTAGCCCGATCACATGTGAAACGATCCTGATTAGAATCTTGCGATTGCCATGAGTAGTGTTTTAGTATTTAGCTTGACTATTGTTTTATATCGAATGTTCTATATTCTCACCCAACATTGACCTCAACAGTTTCAGTTGGTTCTTAGCTCGGTCTAAATTGTGCTCAGCATACTTAATTGAGTAATATTGATCATTATCTAAATAATCAGAAAGGAATCGAATGGCTTGTTCGAATATAATATAGATTGCTCCATTATAAAGGTTCTTTTTTTCAGCAGGAGACAACCATTGCTCGGTTGCTTTTAAAAACCCTTTTTGCAAATACTCAAACCGCTTGATATCAAAGGATACTTTTGCCAAGTCAATTTCATCCTCAGTAGCTGTATTACACATCCCACGGACCATATCACCAAAGTCTGTTATCACATAACCGGGCATCAGTGTATCTAAATCAATAACCGCTATACATTCCTGAGTATGCTCATCAAACAAAACATTGCTTAGTTTGCTATCATTGTGTACGACTCTAATAGGAAGCTTAGAGAAATCGAACTGGAATTGTTTGTAAAAATTTAGTGCTTCATCAATCTCAGTTTTTGCTTTTAGTTTTCTTGTGGCAAAAGCTTTTTTTAAGGTTAGCTCAAACTGTTGAAAACGTTGACCTAGGTTATGAAAGTCAGGAATTGTAATATGAAGCAAATTTGGATCTAAATCCCTGATAGCAGATAGGAAAAGTCCATAAGCCTTTCCTGCTTGATAAAGGTGTTCATCAGAAGGAGGCATTTCATAGCAAATAGAATTTTCAACATAGCTGAACATCCGCCAATAACGATTTTCAGCATCTTTAAAAAAAGGAATAGAATGTATTGTAGAAATTATATTTGGAAATACAAGCCTGTAATTTTGTTTGAATAGAAAATCCTGAACAAGGCAAATATTCTCAAGCACCTGACTTGGTTTCTTAAAGGTGCTTTTATTCATTTCTTGCAAAATATAAGCCTTTTCTGTATTTAAACCTTCCACCAATATTTTAAAAGTCTGGTGGATCAAGCCTACAGATATTTTTTCGAAAGACAGTACTTCCGCTTCTGGTAAAAAGTGTTTGATTATACTTTCCACAATGGTTGTTCATATAAATCCCTATCCATCATCTCTGCTATCGCTTTTTGAACTTTGGGCTTATCATCAGCATAAGTTACTCCATACCATTGCTCCCTACATTCTAATACCTCAACATTTGCTTTATTTTGCTGCACCAAATCATTTACAATTAATGGAATGTAAAATTCTGCTCTTGGATTGTCCTTATGTTCTTTCGCAAAAGCAATAAAAGCAGCTTCAAGGCTTTGAAAAAAAGAGGGATCAAAACCCCAAAAATTCATAGAAACTAGATCATTTTCATCCAATTCAAAAGGAGGATCTTCTGCCTGATCGAAAATTTTTGCTCCATCAACTACAATTTTAGTACGTTCTACTACGGTGGTCAAATTACGATCAGTATCCATTGCACAAATACCACGAGAAACAGAGCCGTTTAAAGATAAGGTTTTAGATAATTGAAATCCAACCATGGAAAAATGTGTGGGTGAAACTTTAGTAGAAAGAAACTCAGCCATTTTTTTAAAAGATGAAATTCCATAATAGTCATCTGCATTAACCACTGCAAAAGGTTCATGGACAACATCCTTAGCGACTAAAACCGCATGCCCAGTGCCCCAAGGCTTTTGACGTTCAATTACTCCCAGACCTGGTATATCCGGTTGCATCGGTTGAAAAACAAACTCCACATCAATAAGATTTTCAAACCTAGAACTTACTTTAGATTTGAAATCATCCACAAAACTTTCTCTAACAATAAAAACAACTTTTCCAAATCCAGCACGAATAGCATCATACACAGAAAAGTCTATAATTGTTTCCTGTGCAGGCCCCACGCCATCCAATTGTTTTAATCCACCATAACGACTTCCCATTCCTGCCGCAAGTACCACTAAAGTTGGTTTCATACCATTTTGTTTTTTAAGAATCTATGTTTGATAATATTTCTTTTCAAAGACTTGCACGCAAAATAATAATTTTTCCTTATTTTGACGAACTACTTTTGGGATCATTCATTGCTATTAAGGCTAATATTTATAGAAGGGGCAAAAATAAACGTCCGTTTTATTTATACAATATCCCAAATGAGAGAAAAATTAAAAACGAAAAAACCAAATTATGAATTTTTCTACACTCGACTGGACCTTTGTCATTGGATTCTTTGTAGTTTCATTAGGTGTTGGTCTTTACGCTTCGAGATCTTCTGGAAAGAACGCAACCGAATTTTTTCTTTCAGGTCGAAATATGCCCTGGTGGTTATTAGGTGTATCTATGGTAGCGACTACATTTTCTGCGGATACCCCAAACCTAGTCACCGGTTTAGTCCGAGAATCTGGCGTTGCAGGTAACTGGGGATGGTGGTGTTTCTTACTAACTGGGATGTTGACCGTATTTGTCTTTGCAAGATTGTGGAGACGATCAGAAGTATTGACAGATGTGGAGTTTTACGAATTAAGGTATAGTGGACCAATGGCTACTTTCTTAAGGGGTTTTAGGGCACTCTACCTAGGATTAATTTTTAATGTATTGGTGATGGGTTCAGTCTCATTAGCCGCTGTAAAATTTGGAGAAATACTTTTAGGAATTCCAGGCTGGCAAACGCTACTTGTTGCTGGAGCGATCACTTTAGTATATAGTACGATCGGAGGATTAAAAGCAGTTATCTTAACGGATTTCATCCAATTTATATTAGCAATGATCGGTTCTATATGGGCATGTATTTATATTGTAAACCTTCCAGAAGTCGGCGGCCTTAGCAATCTTCTTAGTCATGAAAATGTGATCGATAAAATTAGTATACTCCCTGATATGTCAGATCCCAATATTTGGATTCCTGTATTGATTGTCCCTTTGGCAGTTCAATGGTGGTCATCCTATTATCCGGGATCGGAACCAGGAGGTGGTGGATATATTGCTCAAAGAATGTTTTCAGCAAAAGATGAAAAAAATGCGGTCGGTGCTACCCTATTATATAATATTGCACATTATGCTATCCGGCCTTGGCCTTGGATTTTAATTGCCTTGGCATCATTAATTATCTTTCCAGAGCTTTCAGACATCCAGAATGTCTTTGCCATTTCCGATGATAAACTTGGTCATGATATTGCTTATCCAGCGATGCTCACAAAATTACCTTCAGGACTTTTAGGACTAGTCGCTGCGTCTATAGTCGCAGCATTTATGTCTACCATGTCTACACAATTAAACCTTGGAGCTTCTTATATCGTAAATGATTTTTATAAGAGATTTATCAAACCAGATGCGACAGACAAACAATTGGTTGGAGCAGGAAGATTCTTTACAGTCATTTCTGCTGTTTTAGGACTTAGTCTTGGATTGGTATTGACAGATGCTACACAAGCATTTAATTTGTTATTACTCCTTGGAGCTGGTACAGGTCTAATTTATATTCTTAGATGGTTTTGGTGGCGGATTAATGCAACTACAGAAATCGTTGCTATGATTGCTTCACTAATAATTGCTACCTATTTCACTTTTTGCAATACGAAATACGAAAGCTTTAGTACCCCCATTGATCACAGTTTAGAATCTTGGCAAACTATGATCATTGGTGCGGTCTTAACTACAATAATTTGGGTAATTGCAACATACGTGACAGAACCTACAGATGAACAAACCCTTATCAATTTTTATAAAAAAATAAGACCAGCAGGCTCAGGTTGGGATCCGATAATTGCAAAAGCAAAAGGCATCAAAATTGATCAACCAAGAGCAAAGTTGCCTTCACAAATGCTTAGTTTTTTAGTTGGTTCAGTTGCTGTCTATGCAGCCCTTTTCGCAACGGGTAATTGGATATATGGGAATATAATACCTGCTATGATTTGCACAGTACTGACTATTGGCGGGGCCGTATATTTGACACAAGCCATAAGGAAAGAGAATGCGGAGGAATTAAATTAACTTATAAAACAAGGGAACTACAAATGATATCAATCAGCTAGAATCCCTGCTTTTAAAATGAGATGCACAATAATCTATAAATAGGTTATTGTGCATTTTATTTACAGGCACTATATAAGAATATACGCTGAATAAGTAATTTTAACTATTTTTTCTTCCTTCCAATTTTCGTAATCTCGTTTCTAAATATTGGATTTCTTCTCTTATTTCTTCAATTGATTTATGCAATGAATCATGTAAGTCCATTTTTAATCAATTGAATTCCCCGATGCTTGCATCGGAAAAGTAATTTCCGAGTTAAGCTTTGAGGGAGTGATACCCCGTCAGCTTGCTGCGGGGAGCTTCATTTCAGATAATATTTGATAAAATTCATCATCAAATTCATTTATTCTTTTTTGAATTTTTTCAGATTTGAAACTAGTGTTTTTCCAACCTTGAGTAGAATGTTTATTCGATTCTGCATAAAAATACTTCCCTACTAGTAATATGTTTCTCTTCTTAAAAGAGTTATGCTCAGGGATTATAACGATATCAATTTTGTCTTTGTAAGTTTCTAAGAAATTCAGCAATGCTTTTAATCTTAAAATAAGATATTGGCTATTTGCCACATTCATCTCTCTTCTGGAGAATGGTTTTAGAATCAGTTTGCAATAATGTTTCTTCACATGTTCCTCAAGCCAATATCGCTCTAAACGAAGTTCTGTAAAATGTTCTTTTTGCCATAGATTCCATATGGGCTCATTAGTTGCTCTATTTGGAATAGAAAAAGAAGAATAAAAGGCCCTTTGCCTAATAATTCCGCCACCATATAATTGGAATACTTCTTTTGTCTCCTTTACAATCTTTAAAGTTCTACCTAGTGAATCTTTTTCTTCAAGATTAATCTTGTTTAGTTCATTTTTGTATTCTTTACGAATTTTATTTACAATTATATTTAAAAAGGCTTGGACGATTCTATTTTGATGACTCAAGAATTCTTCATATTTAAGAATTCCTAACTGAGCGTCTTTTGTTATTTGAGTATACCTAGAATGTATTAAGATCAACTCATTTTTAAATGCTTCATTATCATACTTATCTACTAATCTCCTACTCAATTCAAATGCATTTTCAAATTCAGCAGATAAAATCAATTTTTCTATTTGTTTTAAAATTAATTCAACTTCCATTTTTAATTTTTGAGTCTAAGTGAGTAGAAGCATTGGTTTAATCAATAATTTCTAAACCAAAATACCCAGCTTTCGCAAAAATTTCATCATCATTTATTATGAAATAACGATCATTATTTGGAAGGAAGGAAGGAAGGAAGGAAGGAAGGAAGGAAGGAAGGAAGGAAGATAAGTCATCCAGGATTTTATATTATCTCAAAATCCTGGATGACTTCTATTAATAGAATATTTACTTTATCTTAAAAATGGATCAGCCCACTTCTCATCAGTAGTTATATTTTCATCAGTTAGCGTTTTAAGGAAAGTAACTAAAGCACTTTTTTCTTCTTCTGTAAAATTAAGTCGCTTAGCACTATTCCCCTCTCTTAAAGCTGGATGTAGATTTTGATTAAAATTAATTCCGGAACTATAAAACTCAACAACCTCTTCCAGGCTAGCAAAACGTCCATCATGCATATAAGGTGCACTTAGTTCAACATTAAACAATCCAGGAATTTTGAATTTCCCAATATCTTCTTGGTTTTGAGTATTTTCATAAACTCCCATATCATCTTGTCCTTGTAACAAGCCATTATTAGCAACTGTAATTGGGTTTGTATTGGGAACATCATTAAGTAGATTCAAGTTTAATTCATGGCAAGTATTACAATTATTTGTAAAAAGCTGAAGCCCCAATTTATGTTCCGATACTCCAGTAACATAATCGCCATTAATGTAATTCAAGTTTTCGAGAAATTCATTCTCTAACTTTGAATTTACAGCATTGATGGAATTTATAAAAATCTTTAATGCTTCTAAAATATTATCTTCTGTCACTTCATCTGAATCAAATGCTTTTTGATGCAATATTCGATAGTAATCTTTACTTTCCACTAGATCAACTATTTGGTGCAATTCCATCCCCATTTCATTTGGATTATTAATAGTTTGCCGCAATTGATCTTTGATTGACTCAGCTCTTTCATCCCAAAACAGGCCATGTGCTAGTTCCTCCTCATTAATTGTTTCATCATACTGCATACCAAAACTTCTAAAAGCTCCTAAAGCGATAGAGTTGCGACTTGTAATATTTCCATTAGGGCCATCACTAAATGCTTTATCATCTGAAAAAGCTAAAGCCTGTTGATGACAACTTGCACAGGAAACCGTTCCATCGGAGGATAAATTTTTATCATAAAACAGGACACGTCCTAGTGTTCCTCTATGATCAAGTTCAATACCTGTTTCTAAATTTCCAAAGCTATAAGAATATGGCATCGTCGGCATATCCAAATTGTTAGAAAGCACTTTTAACTCTTCAGAAGAATAGGTACTATCAATTAAAGTTTCTTCATTAGCTTGACATCCTATTAGGAAAGCAGTAAGAATAGAAAGAAAAAGAAAAATGTTGAGCTGTTTCATAAGTTGGATTTTTTAGTCGAAAAATTAGATGTATTCTGGTGATCCGAGTTCTGACCACTAGTTTAAGATATGAAAAATCTAGATTCATAAAAAATATATCTTTAATATTTGATAAAATTGAATTGAAATGACTTGACACGGACTTCTTTAGATAAAAGTTGGTCAAAAAAATTAGTTAGATGCATTATCATTCAATTCGCTTAATTCCTTACCTTCGCAAGTGAGAGACTATACTGAAAACTTAGAGTTTGTTTAATAGATCAAGATAGCACAGTCGATGGAACGTTCCAATGAGAACTCAATAAGTCTAAATAAATATATCAGCAGTACTGGCCTTTGTTCCAGAAGAGAAGCTGATCAGTGGATTAAAGATGGGCGGCTTACTATAAATGGCATAGCTGCAACCTTAGGCAATCGAGTTTTTGAAGGTGATCAAGTTTTTTTAGATGGTAAAAATCTGCAGCAAAAACCAGAGACGATCTATATTGCATTTAACAAACCAATAGGTATCGTATGTACAACCGACCTTAAGGAAAAAGCTAATATCATTCATTATATCAATCATCCAAAACGTCTTTTTCCTATCGGGCGATTGGATAAGCCTTCTCAAGGTTTAATTTTCTTAACCAATGATGGTGATATAGTCAATAAAATATTACGTGCTGGAAACAATCATGAAAAGGAGTATTTGGTTACTGTAGATAAACCGATTACAAATAGATTCATCAAAAAAATGAGTAATGGTATTCCTATCCTAGATACTGTAACAAAAAAATGCAAAGTAACACAAGTCGATACTTTTACTTTTCAAATTATATTAACTCAAGGACTTAATCGTCAGATTCGACGCATGTGTGCATTCCTGGGTTATGAAACAGTTCGATTAGAGCGGACTAGGATTATGAACGTAAAGTTAGGTGACCTTAAAATTGGGCAATGGCGGCCACTCACAGAAAAAGAAATGCTCCATATCAATCAACTACTAGCTACTTCTTCAAAAACAGAAGAGGCTTCAAAAGATTTAGGGAAGAAGAAGTAAGCGAAGATTTCTTGGTCAAGGATAATTTATTTTGACAGGAAGGACAAGATTTACAGAATCTCACTATTTTAAAAAAATAATGTTCTTTGACAAATCCCGTTAATCTTGCCCATTCTTATTATGTCTTTGACTACTTACGACGATTAGCCGCTTTAAAAGCTTGTTCTAAATCCGCAATAATGTCGTCTATATGTTCAATACCAACACAAAGTCTCAATAAGTCTTGTGTAACGCCCGCAGATGCTTGTTCTTTCACGGTCATTTGGCGATGTGTCGTAGAAGCCGGATGACAAGCCAAAGATTTTGCATCGCCAATATTCACTAATCGTTTGAATATTTGTAAAGCATCGTAAAATTTCTCAGCTTTTTTAAAGCCACCTTTTATACCAAAAGTCATAAGAGAAGATGGTTTTCCACCACAATACTTTTTCGCTAGTTTATTATATTCACTACTCTTTAGACCACCGTATTTAACCCAAGAAACTTGTTTGTGATTTTCTAAATATTTAGCAACGGCCAATGCATTTTCACAGTGTCTTTCCATTCGCAAACTTAATGTTTCTAAGCCTTGAAGTATTTGAAATGCACTCATTGCTGCTAAAGCGGAACCAGTATTTCTCAATGCAACTGTTCGTGCTCGACCAATATAAGCTGCCGGGCCAAAAGCTTCCGTATATACTACACCATGATAGGAAGGCTCTGGAGTATTTAGCATTGGAAAACGATCTTTATGCGCTGCCCAAGGAAATTTTCCAGAATCTACAATGACTCCTCCCAAAGTGGTGCCATGACCACCTATATACTTTGTCATCGAATGCACCACTATATCAGCACCATATTCAATTGGATTGATTAATACGGGTGTTGCAACTGTGTTATCTACAATTAAAGGAACTCCTTTGGCATGAGCGGCTTTAGCTATTTTTTCAAGATCTGTAATATTTCCTGCTGGATTTCCTATGGACTCACAGAATACAGCTTTTGTTTTTTCATCAATCAATTTTGCAATATCTTTTGCATCAGATGATTCAGCAAACCTTACTTCGATTCCTTGCTTAGGAAGCATATGTGCAAACAAAGTATAAGATCCTCCATATAATTGTGGCGTTGAAACGATGTTGTCGCCCGCTTCCGCAATGTTTAATATGGAATAATTTATCGCAGCAGAACCAGCACTAACACATAATGCTGCTACGCCTCCTTCAAGTGCAGCTATGCGTTCTTCTAACACACCAACAGTAGGATTCATAATCCTGCTATAAATATTTCCAGGTACTGCAAGGTTAAATAAATCTGCACCATGTTGTGCATTATCAAATTCATAAGCTACTGTCTGATAAATAGGTACAGCAACTGATTTAGTAGTAGGCTCAGATTGATATCCGCCATGAATAGATAGGGTCTCCTTTTTCATGTATTCGTATTGAAAAGTTTAAGAATGTTGAATTCGAAAAGTCTTATATTGGTTAGAAGCTCGCAAGTTAATGGGCTTTTTTCAATAAGTCAAATTTTCGTAATATTTCCAATCAACAAGGAGAAATATTTTTATTAGGAGATAGATAAATCCAGGGTTTCTTTATCGGGTTTTATCGGGTTCTTCAGAGACCTCATCTTTTTTCACTACTCTTAGAGACTTAATATGATCGACTATAGTTTTTGCACTCTCATTAAAATCATCATGATCAAAAGTAAAACGATTGATATGTCCATATTCCAATTCAAACATTGCATGAACATCAAGCTCTTCAATCATTATTGGTAAGATAGGAATGTTATGTTTAAATGCGGTTTTCAATTCCCAATTCGAAACTTCTGAAAACATTATGGCTTTGTCCATAACCATTAAGAACACCCTGGAATTAATAATTGTTTTTTCAAGTTCTTCTTTCCAATTATCTCCGACCCTTAATTTTTCTTGATCTACAAAAGTAGTGATATCTGCTGCTTTTAAAAAATTAGAGAGTTTGGTAACAAATTCAGTTTGCTGTCTTTTATAGCTAATAAAAACAGGGCGAGGAGAATCAAATAGGCAGAGGTCGCAATCTACATTCCATTCCCATTTTTGGGCCTGCTGTCGTAATTTTTGTTTGCTTGTCTCTTCTACCAAATAGTTAAAAATTTCAGAAAAGGTAATTCTTCCATCTCTATTAGCATCTATATATTCGCTTTTTAATCCTTTAACTAAAATACTTGTAAATAATCCCCCCTCATTAAATAATTCAAGCGATACTTGATCATCTCTCGAAGAAGTGAGTGTAAATAAGCCTTTGGGTAAACCGCGATTATTATTAAAGAAAGCACCACTATAGCAGGCATCAATAACAATTACAAAATTTGTGCATTTCGATTTTCTAAATTGAGATAGGACATAGTCTGACTCAAGGCAAGTTGCATCTAAATATTTAGATTCAGAATCTCTTAATACAAAGAAGAAGGTTTGGTTCTCATTTGTAACACCATGACCGGAATAGTAGAAAAAAATGATGTCTTCTTCCTCTGCGTTTGTGCTTATATCCGTTATTGCTTTTTTTGTCTCAATCAAATCCCCATCCAATAAGTCTACAACTTCATAAGGATTGTATTCAGAATCCCTTAATATGTTTGCAAAGTTTTTGATGTCAATAGGAACGCCCGGCAATTGACTCAAACTTGGATCTTTGAAATTACCAACACCTATCAAAAGTGCATATTTTTTACCTTCTGGTGGTTTCTTTTTTCTTCTTGTAATACCCATAAATTTAGTTTTCTTTATTAAAAAAAGGACTCCTCACCCCTTTCACACCAGGAACAGCCATAAATACTGATCCTGCATCAGGATATAAAGCCTTTTCTTTTTCACTCATATCGATACTTGCTGTTGTAATATATAAGGTATCCAAATTGGGGCCACCAAAAGCACAAGCCGTAATATTATGAGCCGGCACTTCTATTTTAGATATCAATTCACCAGTAATAGGATCAAAATGTGCCACTGCATTTCCATTCCACATCCCTACCCATAATTTATCCTCTTCATCAATGGCCATTCCATCTGGATATCCAATTTCTGTAGAGACATGAACAGCTAGTCTTTCATTTGAAATTTCTCCTTTGTCTACATCATAGTCAAAAGCCATTATTTTACTACTTGGTGTATCAATATAGTACATTGTTTTTTGATCCTTTGTCCAGACAATTCCATTTGAAATAGTGATGCTATCTAGCATTTTTGTTGCTGCTCCGTTTGAATCAATTTTATATAAATTTGCCTTATATGCCGCTTGTTTAAGATGCATTGAGCCAACCCAAAGTCGACCAGCAGGATCACACTTTCCATCATTGAATCTATTTTCTGGAATATCATCCTCAAGTGCAGAAAATAATTTGATTACACCTGAGTTTGTATTTATTATATACATACCATCTTCTAAAGCAATGATGGCTTCCCCCCTGCCAGATGGTACGACTGTTCCAATCCGTGAAGGCGTATCTAATGAACGATTCGATTTTGTCTTCGGATTATAAATGTGTAATTTTTTTCCTTCAATATCTATCCAGAAAAATTCCTGTGTTTCAAAGTTCCAGATTGCGCCTTCTCCGAGTTTTGCATCAATTTTATATTCTAGTACAGCTTTTGTAGGATCCATTATTTCAAGAACATTTTGGGTTTGAGTCTTTTTTTCAGCACAAGAGAAAATGGAAAGTAAGCCAATTAATAAAATCAGTAATTCGTTTTTCATATTTCAAATATGTAAGAATAGAAAACAACAATAGAAATTTTAGTGATTATCTTCAGGAACGCCACTTCCAGATTTTCCTACTAGAAAGTCCATATCTGCACCTTTGTCAGCTTGCATAACATGATCAAGGTAAAGCTTTACATATCCGCGATCAACGATTGGTTCAGCTGCTTTCCATTTAGCTCGACGGTCTGCTAATTCCTCATCAGAAACGTCCAAATGCAATTTACGTTGGGCCACATCTACATCTATATAATCTCCGTTTTGGACTAAAGCTAGCGTACCGCCAATTGCTGATTCAGGAGAAACATGTAAGAACACTGTGCCATAGGCTGTACCACTCATTCTGCCATCAGAAATCCGGATCATATCTGTAATTCCTTTTGCCAATATTTTTTTGGGTAAGGCCATATTGCCAACTTCAGCCATTCCTGGAAAACCTTTAGGTCCTACATTTTTTAAAACCATAATATCATGTTCATGAACATCTAAATCAGGATCATCGACGCGGGCATGAAAGTCTTTTATATTTTCAAAAACCACTGCTTTGCCTCGATGTTTCATTAGTTCCGGACTAGCTGCTGAAGGCTTAATGACTGCACCATTTTCACATAAATTCCCATAGACGACAGCTATGCCTGCTTCATCAATGATTGGTTTATCTATTGGTTTTATAACCTCTTCATTATAACATTCTGCATTTTCTACATTTTCTGAAATTGGTTTTCCATTGACCGTGATTGAATCCCCTTTCAAATGTTCTTTTATTGCTTTAATCACAACCGGAAGGCCTCCAGCATAATAAAAATCCTCCATCAAGAATTTACCAGAAGGCATTAGATTTAATAATAATGGAATTTTACTGCCCCAATGATCAAAATCTTCTAACTCTAATTTCACACCCAGTCGACCAGCCATAGCAAGTAAGTGAACCACCGCATTAGTAGAACCACCAATAGCAGCGTTTACTTTAATCGCATTCTCAAAAGCATCCCGTGTAAGTATATCTGATATTTTTAAATCCTCCTCTATCATTTTCACTATACGCTGTCCGGACAGTTGGGCCAAAACATTCCTTCTAGAATCTGAAGCGGGGATCGCAGCATTTCCAGGTAAAGACATTCCTAGCGCTTCTACCATACATGCCATTGTAGAAGCGGTCCCCATCGTCATACAATGTCCACGACTTCTTGACATACAAGACTCAGCATAAAAGAAATCTTCTTCTGTAATCTTACCTGCTCGCAATGATTCACTTAATTTCCACACATCTGTTCCTGATCCAATATCTCTTCCTTTGTATTTGCCATTGAGCATTGGTCCGCCACTTACAACGATTGTTGGTAAATCTACACTTGCAGCACCCATTAATGCTGAGGGCGTTGTTTTATCACAACCACAAAGTAAAACCACGCCATCAAGGGGATTGGCTCGTATACATTCTTCAGCATCCATACTCGCCAGATTGCGAAAGAGCATCGCAGTTGGCCGCATCAGTGTCTCTCCCAATGAAGATATTGGAAACTCTACTGGAAAACCTCCTGCCTGATAAACACCTCTTTTTACGTATTCCGCTAATTCTCTAAAATGAGCATTACAAGGTGTTAGTTCTGACCAGGTATTACAAATCCCTATCACTGGACGGCCATCGAAGGTTTCATCTGGAAGCCCTTGATTTCTCATCCAGCTTCGATATATAAATCCCATTTTATCTTTTCGTTGAAACCAATCGTGACTTCTTAGTTTTTTCATTTTCTTGTTTTTTTCGTTCTATCAAATACTGCTGATCTTTGATGCAAATTAAGTCATCAACAGGGACAGCATGTAAATTACTAAAATTGAGGAAATTCCTACAATTGCTGTTCCTACCGTATGCAAACGATATCCAGTCGAGACATTCATTCCAGTCATCTGAGTAACGACCCAAAAGAAACTATCATTAGCATGAGATACCACCATTGATCCTGCTCCAATAGCTAAGACACAAAAAGCAACAGATAAATCAGATGTAAATCCAAGATTAATTAATAAGGGTGCTATTATAGAGGCGGTTGTAATCATGGCAACTGTTGAAGAGCCCTGTGCTGTTTTTATTGCTGCTGCCAATATAAAAGGAAGCCAAATCCCTAGGGATTTTACTTCAATTGCTGAACTTATGACATCAGCGATACCAGAATTTTGCAAAACTTTCCCAAAAACACCTCCTGCTCCTGTGATCATAATAATGATGGCCGCATCTTTTAAGGCTTTTCCAAGCCATCCCTCAGTTGACAACATTTTTTTTTCAAGTTTTTTAGGCAAAAGTAAGGCAAAGGCAAAACCAATTAGCAAGGCTATGACAGGTGTACCTAAAAAAGAAATGATGTCAAAAATGATTCCTTCAGTAAAATACTTATTATAATCATTAAATGATTTTAAGACAATCAAAATAATAGGGGTACAAATAGGAAGAAATGAAATAAACGCATTAGGTGCATCTCGGCTTCTGGATTTCAAAACAGCTTCAGAAATTTCAGGATTAGGATCTATATATGTTTTAGAAGCAATTTTTAATGCAAAAATGATCCCGGGTATCAATCCTAAAATACTCACAATAATTCCCCAAAAAATGACTAAGCCCAAATCCGCTTTTAATAATCCCGCAGCGGCGATCGGCCCAGGAGTAGGCGGTACCAAAGCATGGCTTGCCATCAATCCAAGTCCTAATGCAATCGCTGTACAAGCAATTGATTGATTTACTTTTTTAGTGAGCGCTTTATTCAAAGGCGATAAAATAATAAAACCACTATCTGCAAATACTGGAATGGAGACAATATACCCAATTATTGACATCGCTACTGGAACGCTCTTCTCTCCTATTATTTTCAGAACTGACTCAGCCAATTTATAAGCGCCACCTGAATGCTCCAAAAAGGCACCGATCATCACGCCTATAATGATGACCAAACCAATCTTACCAAGGGTCCCTCCAAATCCTTCATTGATAGAAGATACGACTAAATCTAAGGGCATGCCTGATAATACGCCATATATAATAGCTGTAATAATTAATGCTAAAAAAGGATGCATTCCTAACCTAGTAGTACTATAAATAATCAATCCAACGGAAAGCAAAAGTAATAGAATCAGCATAATTGACTTATTTTAAATCGCTAGTTTATTAACTTAGAGGCTGATAGGTTTTCAGCGCTCAGCTAAAAGTATGAACTTGTTTAAACATGTTTTAATTTTTATAAATAAATTTATCAACAAAGCGAGATAGCGTGTAAAAGAGTGATGAGATTTGGTCAATCAATGGATTATAATAAACATCTATTTTTTATCGAAAACTTAGTCCCCAGAATCAAAAAAATGTTATATTAACCGTTAAAAATATTAACCATGAATACTTTTAATGATTCAATAAAATATATTTTCAGAAAGAACATTCAAAAGGGGTTTTACTTTTTTATCTTTCTTTTCTTTTTTAGTTTTAATATTAGTGCTCAACTATATTTTACCGACCCTGAGGATTTAGCAGACGCTGTAAACGCCTCTACAGATGGCGGTATTTTTATTGTAACTGATGGGACCTATAATGATTTTGAAGCAACATTTGAGATTGTTGCTACCCAAAACAATCCTATTATTATTCAAGCCGAAACTGTCGGAGGAGTTACATTAACAGGAGAATCTCATTTCGTTTTTAAGAAATCAGCTTTTGTGACTTTACAAGGATTCGTTTTTGATGGTCAGGGTGAAGATTCTCTAGTCAAACTAGAAGGATGTAATAATATTCGAATTTCAAGAAATGTCTTTGAACTGGAAACATCGGAGTCTATTAAATGGGTATTCGTAGGTGGCGTTTGGAATGACAATACTTTTCCTTTTCAATATCCAAGTCACCACAATAGAATAGATCATAATATTTTTCAAAATAAAGAAACACCAGGACACTACATAACTATAGATGGATCATTTGATGATACAGGTTCTGAAGAAGTTTATTACCAATCGCAATATGATAAAATAGACTATAATTATTTTAGAAATAATGGTCCAAGAGCAGTCAATGAACAAGAATCTATTAGAATCGGCTGGAGCGAAATGTCTCTTAGTAGTGGTTACACAATTGTAGAACATAATTTATTTGAAGATTGCGACGGTGATCCAGAAATTGTATCGATAAAGTCCTGTGATAATACCATAAGACACAACACTTTTGTAGCGAGTTATGGAACGCTTTCTTTAAGACATGGTAATAGAAATAGAGTGGAAGGCAATTATTTTTTTGGTAATGGGAAGCCAATAGGAACTTCTCCTGCTGGCTCAACAATATACACAGGAGGGATTCGTATTTATGGTACAGACCACTTGATCATCAATAACTATATGGAAGGATTGAATGGCACACGTTGGGATGCTCCAATAACACTTACCTTAGGAGATGCAATTGATGGGCAAAGCTCTAGTTTATCAAAACACTTTAGAGCAGAACGGGTAACCATTGCCTATAATACCTTAGTGAATAATAGTCATGGTATTGAAATCGGTTATGATAATAATAATAACTACAATAAGGATTTGAAAGATATTACTATCGCCAATAATTTAATAACAGGTTCGGATAATAGTCTGGTTGAAATCGTTGACACTGACAACGATCAGGGTGATGAAATCACTTGGTTAAGTAATTTAATGTACCCTACAGATAATGCAATGCTTTTAACCGGTGCAAGCTCTACCTCTTTTGATGCCACTGCTGTGACTAATGAAAACCCTTACCTTGTTTTTGATGGTACTTATAATATTTGGAAAACTACTTCGGATACACCACTGTATCCAAATGCTTTATCATCAGGAAGTATTAATGAAGATATTGAAGGACAAGAAAGGCCAGATAATAGTAATCCTGGAGCGGATCATTTTAGTATGGAAAGTATTCGTTTTACACCTCTAACACCAGATGATGTAGGCCCCAACGCTTATGAAGATATCAATACTTCTGCTTCTGATGTATATGAATCAAGCAAAGCTTTATTGTATCCAGTTCCTACAAATAATATACTTTACTTAGGTAATATTGATAGCGAAACGAATAAGGTTGAAATTTTGAACTTAGAAGGAAAAATTCTTTTGTCCTATAAAATTGAAAATAGAGCAAGTGATTTAACAATAAACACCACAAGTCTATTGAATGGGTTTTATATTGTTCGATTACTAAAAAATGATAATAAAAGCGAATCAAAAAAGATTTTCATTCAGCATTAATACCTCTAAGAGCCTGTTTAAATTTTGTTCGCTTAGGCGAAAAAACAGGATTTTATGACCAATCAAGGCTCTTTTCGATTGGATTTGTATCAAGGCAAGGCTTTAAAATCGCTGCATAGCAGGGCTACGTGAGATTTTTATAACAAAGTATTGATGCAAAAGATCGTTTCGTAGTTTAGTGAGCTATTTTTGAACAACTTCCATATCAAAAACACAAAAAAATTTTAAATTTTCTGCTTATTTACTATATTTGTATTACAAATTGGTTAACCAATTTATTGGTCGACCAATACATCTTTTAATTATCTCTGACTATTATAAGTTTATAAATCGGTAGAGAAATCTTTTTGAGCCATTTCAGCATTCACAAAAGCCTAATGTAAGGTCAATACCCCAGCCTGATCATTATTTTATTGTTTAACCTTTTAACTAACCTAACAAACAATAGTATGAAAAATTTATTCTTTACACTTATCTTTTTAGGCTTGTGTTTTCAACTAACTGCGCAGGTCAATTGGACTGGTGGAGCAGGAACTACTGATTGGAATACTGCAGGAAATTGGGATACAGGAATTCCCACATCAACGGATGAAGTTATCATAGACGACGAAACTGTAGTGCTATCAGGTACAGCCACCGTCCTAAAACTTAATCTGCTACAATCTAGTAATCTCACTATTGACGCCGGTGCGACTCTAACTGTCGATGGTTTTATGGATAACGATGATGGTTTTGAAGTCAATAATTCAGCAATGGTCACTAATAACGGAACTCTAAATGTATCAAATATTAATGGTGCAACAGCAACTAGCGCTGATGGTCTCTATGTTCGAGGTACCTTTATTAATAATGGATCAATTGTTATTTCCAATATAGCACAACATGGCTTATTTATACAAAGAGGAAATTTTACAAATAATATAGGAGCAACAATTAATATATCAAGTTCTGGAGTGATTAATGGAGATGGAGATAATTTATATGTAGATGACTCTGGTTCTACTCTTGGTCTCTTAACGAATAATGGTACAATCACTATAACGACAACGCTTGGTGCTGATGATGGGATTTATATTAATGATAATTCCAGCATAGATAATAATGCTACAATTACTATCAGTGGAGGTGGAAAAAATGGGATTCGTATAGATGATGGTGGTACTTTTAATAATAATACCGGGGCAAATTTTAGTGTTGATGGTGGTACTGATGATCAAATTTTTCTGGATAATACCGGATCAGAGTTTATCAATAATGGAACAGTAACTCTAACTAATGGTGATGCCGGAGATGCTTCTTTATATGTCACTGATAATGGTAAGTTTACTAATAATGTCAGTAGTATTGTCAATATTTCAGGTTCTGATAATTATAGTATGCAATTAGATGCAAATGCAAATGCCGCTCCAGCGACTATTGATAATTTCGGCACTATCAATGTGAATGGCGGAAGTAATGATGGTCTAAGAATTCAAGAAAATGGTGTTTTTAATAATCAAGCAGGTGGTACCGTATCCTTTACTTCTTGTGGAGAGGAAGCAATAAAATTATCTAGTTCTGATCCTGGTAATGATAATGTTTTTAACAATAATGGAACAATTCATATGTTAAATATTATGGATCATGGAATAGAAATAATTGATGGTACTTTTAACAATAATTCAGGAGGGCTTATTACGGGTGATAACTGTGCAGATGATGGAATAAGAATGCAAGATTTAGGTTTATTTAATAATGATGGTGCTATCAGAATAGACGGTTCGGGTTCAGAAGATATTGAAACAGAAACGGTAACAAGCTTCGTTAATACTACAAATGCTACTTTCGCTCCAGGCTCTAGTCCTGGTGATCTTGAAATAAGAGATGATTTTGATTTAGGTGCTTCCACTACGACATTTGAAATTAATGGTTTAAGCCCTATCACCGATTATGATCAAATAATAAATACGACCTCAGCCAATACACTCACTATCTCCGCAAGTTCAAAAATCATCTTAGAATGGGGATTTGCAGCAGACGCTGGTGACTGTTTCACAATTATAGATGGATCTGGTTTAATAAGTGGAACTTTTGACCTTGCAAATGTTACTAATGTAGGTTTACCTGCAGGCTTAGACTTTGAAATAAATTATATTAACTCTAATGCAATACCTACTGAAGTACAAGTATGTCTTCTTGCACCGCTTCCCGTAGAGCTAGTAGAATTTTCTGGAGAAAAAACGGATCGAGGCTCGGAGCTTAGTTGGGTAACTGCAAACGAAGAAAATAATGCTTACTTCGAAGTAGAGTATAGTATCAATGGAAGAGACTTCTCTATGCTTGACAAAGTAGAAGGAAATGGAGTTTCCTCGATTGCACAAAACTATACATTTGTTCATAAAAACCCTGCAAACGGAGATAACTATTACCGCTTAAAGCAAGTAGACTTTAATGGCAATTTTGAATATTCAAATATTGTGTATCTTCGAAGTGCAATGTCAGAAACGCTGACTTCTATTTATCCGAATCCAGCACAGGATATTATCACCTATGAAGGTGCTCCTGCAACATTGACGTTCTATGATATTTATGGAAGAGCAGTCATGCAACTAAGTACAGTAGAAGAAAAAGCCAATCTTGATATCAGTACACTTGAGATTGGTATTTACATGATCGAAGTGTCAAGCAATACTAAGCAAAAAACATTTGAAAGATTTGTCAAAAAATAATAACCCTATATAAATAAAAAGGTTGTACTTCTTTTAGAAGTGCAACCTTTTTATTTATAAAAGTAATTAGTTTTCTTAAAATGAAAAAACCCCTCCTACCTATCCTATTATTGTTAATAAGTAATTATTTATTTAGTGCCAATTATACGGTATCAACAGTTAATGAATTACATAATACAGTTGACATTGTTGCCCCAGGCGATACGGTCATTATGACCAATGGAATTTGGATGGATGCAGAAATTATTTTTGATGCTGATGGTGCCCCAAATAATCCCATAGTGCTAAAGGCAGAAACACCTGGCGAGGTTATCATTTCAGGAAATGTCAGACTGCGAATTGGAGGAGATTATCTTGTCGTAACTGGTCTTAAATTTGAGAACTGTATAGCAACTGAAGGTAATTTAATTTCCTTTAGAAGAACCAGTACAGATTTTGCTACCTATAGCAGACTTACAGAATCTGTCATTATTAATTGTAATCCTCCAAGTAATGATACTAATTATAAATGGGTTGGTATTTATGGAAATAATAATGAAGTCGACCATTGTTATATTGCTAACAAAACACATATTGGAGCAGCATTAGTTGTTTGGACTAATGAGACAGAAGGGAACCATCACGTGCATCACAATTTCTTCGGCCCAAGTCCAGAAGGAGATGGAAACGGATATGAAACGATAAGAGTTGGTACTAGTACTTATGCTGAACATGCAGGATACAATTTAATAGAGCATAATTATTTTTATCAAACGGATGGTGAAATAGAAATCATCTCAGGAAAATCCAGTTATTCCACTTATCGCTATAATGTTTTTAAAAATTGTAAAGGCGGATTAACTCTTCGACATGGTACAAACTGTCTGGTTGAAGGGAATATCTTTTTTGGTGAATCAAAAAGCGGTTCTTATGGAATACGTATTATTGATCGAGATCATCTTATTATTAATAACTACTTAGCGGATTTGAATTATGGAGGTAGTGGTGTTCGACATCCTATTTCAATAATGAATGCAGACCTCACTCCTGAGCCGACTGGATATCAACATGCCATAAAAGATACAATCGCATATAATACGATTGTAGATTGCGAAAGAGCAATATTGATTGGTGCTGAAGGTCGTCCGGTTTCTCCAGACAGCTGTGTATTAATCAATAATGTTGTCACTATAAACAATGCCCCACCTGTGGTACATAATAATCCTCCTACAAATATTTATTACGCTGGCAATTTTTTTCACAGGACAGACGATGAAGTAACGGTACCCGATTCTGGCTTTCTTGATATTGATCCTCAATTGGCAATTCCTGCAGGTGACAGTATTTTCAGACCAGACGCATCTAGCCCAATTGTTGGAGCTGCTGTTCCTGAAATAGTCCAAGAAACATTTGATTTTGAATTACAAGCAAGATCAAATACACCAACAAGCGGAGCTGATGAAATATCTTCTTCTCCTGCGATTGATCGAGGTATATTTGGCCCTACTTGGTTAATTGATGGTCCATTGCCTGTTGAAATGTTATCTCTCTCCGTAAAGCAAGCGTCTGAATGTGCTGTGATATCCTGGTCCGTTACAAATGAAGAAGCATTAGACCGATACATCATTATGCGATCCATAGATGGTATTAATTTTTCACCAATTGGACATCAAATAGCTAGTAATGAAAATGATGTAATTCAAAATTATTCTTTCACAGATTGCAATATTCAACAACTAAATTCTGAGGGTGTTTTCTATCTGCTTCATATTTTAAATTTTGATGGAACTATCCAAAAAAGCAAATTAGTTGTTTTAAACATAAATTCAAATCACAAAAAAATCAAACTATTAGCTCAACAAGATAATAGTCAATTTGCCCTTTACTATCCTTCAAATAATCAACAGGGAAATAAACCTGCCTCTTTTATTATTCATTCAATTAGTGGAATAGTAATTATAAATGAGCAAATTATAAATGAGGGAGAAACCCTTTTCTTAGGAGAAAATTGGCCTCCTAATCAATATCTAATATATTGCAAATACCCTTCTGGAAATCACGAAGTTTTCAAATGGATTAAATGGTAAAAATTTGAAATAGTAAAACCATTTACGGTTACTATCTTATGCAATAAGTTCAACATCTCTAAATCTTTCCTCATGACTTTTCGTTCTTTAATCAATTTACATAATGACATTCAATAGCGGAACAAATGGACAGAAAATTAAAAGTACTAGTATCGGGAACTGGATTTGCAGGACAAGGTCATACTGATGCATTTCGGGCTGTAGGCGCTGAAGTAGTTGGCATTGTTGGTAGAACAGCAAGTGTTGTCAGTGAGGTGGCCAACAAAAAAGCTATTCTTTACTCTAGTACAGATTGGCAACAAGCACTAAAGGATTGCCAACCGGATATCGTTTCTATAGGAACTCCCGGCGGTGCCCACTATGAAACAATAACACAGGCTATCGAATTTGGATGTCATGTGTTTTGTGATAAACCACTTACCGATAATGCGGATTCAGCCTTGGACTTATTCAAATTGGCTAAACAAAAAAATATAAAAACGGCTTTTGCTTCTAGTTTCCGTTATATGCCATGTATCATACATGCTAAAAAATTAGTGGCAAATGGTGCAATCGGCGAACCTGTAGAAGTTGAGTGCATATCACACTTTAATCTAGAGCGTGATATTCCCTTTGGATGGTCACATCGAAAAGAAGATGGCGGTGGTCGCCTTAACAACAATTTCACTCACAAGCTTTCCATAGTAACCTCAGTTATCGGCGAAAAAATCCTGTCCATTAGTGGTGAAGTGCGAGATGACCTGGGCAAAGCCCCTATCGTTAAAGGCGTTCATAATTTCAAAACAAGAAGAGATTTCATTCCTAAAGACCTTAATGCGACCCTTCGCTTAAATGGGGCGAAAGTAATGTCGAATGGACGTATACAGTATTGGCTCAATTGGAAAGTCCAATAGCAACTAAACCCGTTTCCGTACTCTTCAAACATGGTGGACTTAACCCACGATTTAATGAAGATCATATTGTTTTTTATGGCACAAAGGGAGCAATTTATATAAAAGGTCACTATGGTTCAAGGTCCCTTGTATTTATGGAATGAAAATAAAACTTGGCAAGAGTTGCCATTACCTCAAGATATTGCTGACGACCAGCCAAAAATTGATGGTGATACAGAGCGAAATTGGCAATATCTCGCTAGAGAATTTGTAAAAGACATTAAAGGAGAACCATTCACACCTTATCAAACCTTTAAAGAAGGAAGTTTATATCAGCAACTCATCGACCTATAATTAGAAAGAATGGCAACTCGACCGATGTTCTTCATCTCCAATAAAAACATACTATGGAAAGTGAATCTATGATTTATGAGTATTTAGTAATTGCCGCCTACTTTCTGCTAATCATCGGAATTGGTTTTACGTTCAAAAATATGGCCAATAAGTCCACTAGCGATTATTTCCGTGGTGGTGGCAGAATGCTTTGGTGGATGGTCGGCTCAACCGCATTTATGATGCAGTTCTCCGCCTGGACATTTACTGGTGCAGCGGGCAAGGCATTCACCGACGGCTTTGCAGTCTGTCTGGTATTTTTCGCCAATACCTTTTCCTATTTCTGTGGCTGGGCCTACTTTGCCAAACGTTTCAGACAAATGCGAGTTGATACACCAACGGAAGCCATCAGGGGACGTTTCGGCCCCCAAAATGAACTGTTTTTTTCGATCGCATTGATTATTTTCACACTGCTCAATGCAGGTATATGGCTTAATGCACTAGGTGTATTTGCCAGCGCAGTTTTTAGCGCTGATATCAGTATAACAATTATCATTACCGGTCTCATTGTTTTGTTTGTTTCTGTGCTTTCTGGCGCTTGGGGGGTAGTCGCATCTGACTTTATGCAAACTTTGGTTGTTGCGGTGATATCTATTGCTTGTGCCTTAGTGGCCCTAATCAAAATAGGAGGACCGGTCGAGTTGGTAAATAACTTTCCTTCAGATTTTATTATGGGGCCGAATATGAATTATGGTTTGCTACTAGTCGGAACCTTTGTGTTCTTTTTAGCCAAGCAGCTAGTTACCATCATGAACCTCCATGACTCCTTTCGTTTCTTAAATGCTAAGGACTCAATTAATGCGCGTAAAGCAGCTTTATTGGCTATGGGCTTGATGGGTGTAGGCAGCATTATCTGGTTTATCCCACCTTGGGCTTCAGCCATTTTATATCCTGATGCAGCCTCCGCATATCCCGAACTGGGAAATAAAGCCGCAGATGCTATCTATCTTGTATTCACCCGAAATGCCATGCCTGTAGGCACAGTGGGTCTTTTGCTTGCTGGATTATTTGCTGCCTCTATGTCATCTATGGATTCTGCCTTAAATAAAAACGCTGGTATTCTTGTCCGGAGTGTTTACCAACCATTCATGGCAAAAAGAGGAAAGCAAATAGATGATAAAAAGCTATTGAGACTAAGCATGCTGATAAGTTTTGTTAGCGGTATTCTGGTTATTGCTATGGCATTGTTTTTTAGATCACTAAAAGAACTCAGTCTTTTTGATCTGATGATGTCGCTTTCCGCTATGATTCAAGTGCCTTTGTTGATTCCACTTATTGTTGGTCTTTTCATCAAAAAAACACCTCGATGGGCGCCATGGGCAACCGTAATACTAGGCTTGTTTTTGTCCTGGTTTATGAAAGAGATATTCACACCACAAGTGTTTGCAGATTGGATTGGCATAGATCCATTTACAGCCAGAGAATCCGCTGATATGAGTTTGATCCTTACTTTAGGGGCACATCTTTTTATCACCACAGGATTTTTCTGTGCGACTTCATTATTCTATAATGAATCAAAGGACAAGAACAAAATTGAAACGGATCGCTTTTTCAAGAATTTGGAAACACCTGTTATTGCAGACAATCAACAGGGTGAATTCGATCGCCAGCAAAGAAATAAGTTAGGTACTATGGTAATTTCTATGGGACTGGGTATTTTACTGATGTCATTGATTCCTAATCCACTTTGGGGCAGAATGATTTTTGTACTTTGTGCCCTGGTTATTTCCGGAATTGGTTTTTTACTGAAACGTAGTGCCAGAATAAAATTTCTTCCTGATATGACGGTACTGGGCTTTGGTAGAGAAAATAAAGACAAGTTTCTAAACACCGTTCAAACCTCAGCTGTTTTTACGGTAAGCTATTTCTGTAGAAACAGCTGGTCAAAATATTTAGAAGCTCTAGTTTTTCAAGACTTACTAAATCTCGCTATACTTCAAGCTATGCTCAGATTGGCAAGTCTAAGATTGCTGTTCATGGTTTTATAGAGTCTACGGAGTATTCGAAGGTTGACCAGGCTATCAGGCAGGTACTTGAATAGATAGCTTTTTTTGTAGGATCATTTTTCATTCGACGATCAAAAAAACAATTTGAATTCATGAAAATATTTGATGTAAAAATATTTGTAAGTTGTCCCAGTCGTAATTTCGTCACTGTGAAAATTGAAACAGATGAAGGTCTTTACGGCTTGGGTGATGCAACACTCAACGGTAGAGAAATGGCAGTAGTCGCTTATTTGCAAGAACATATCAAACCATGCCTTATAGGAAAAGATGCGCATCAAATCGAAGACATATGGCAGTATTTATACAAAGGATGTTATTGGCGAAGAGGACCAATTACGATGACCGCCATTGCGGGAATTGACATGGCACTTTGGGATCTCAAAGGTAAGATCGCAGGTTTGCCTGTTTATCAATTATTGGGTGGCAAAAGCCGTACTAAAATAAAAGTATATGGTCATGCAAATGGCCAGAACATTGATGAAACATTAGATCACTTAGGGCAACTAATTAAAGATGGATATAAAGCGGTCAGATTACAATGCGCAATACCCAGCTTAGAAGGTACATATGGAACACTTGCTGATAAAAAAGATTACTACGAATTGCAAAGCAAGCGACCGCTGCCACCTGAACAGTTATGGGATACCAACAAGTATTTAAATTTCATTCCAAACCTTTTTAAGAAAGCTAGAGAAAAATATGGTGCAGAGATACAATTACTGCATGATGTGCATAGTCGACTTACACCAATTGAAGCCGCTAAATTAGGTAAAGACCTAGAACCATATAATCTCCTATTTTTAGAAGATCCTGTTCCTGCTGAAAACCAATCGAATTACAAACTGATTCGGCATCACACCTCGACACCTCTTGCAGTAGGTGAAGTTTTTAATTCGATATGGGATGCAAAAGAGCTAATAGAAAGTCAATCTATTGATTACATTCGTACTGCTGCTACTCATGCGGGAGGACTTACTTCCATGAAAAGAATAATGGATTTTGCGTCATTATACCATGTAAGGACAGCTCCTCATGGTCCTCCAGACATTTCACCAATTGGTCATGCGGCTCATGCACATTTGAATATATGGGCACCTAATTTTGGAATTCAAGAATTCGTAGGTTTTGGCGGAACGGCTATGAGCAAAGTTTTTAAACATCCATTGACTTATGAAAATGGACATCTATTATTAAAGGATATTCCTGGGCTGGGTGTTGACTTTGATGAACAAGAGGCAAAACAATATCCTTACAAAAGATCCTACCTCCCCATAAGTCGATTAGAAGATGGGACATTATGGGATTGGTAAATTTTCGAAAAAATTGAACGATAGCAAGCTTATTAATTCAATACATCAATTTCAACTTCAAGTTTTCTTCAACGATCAATTTACCTGAGTTAATAATTTCGTTATCGGAATGTGTATTATTTTTTGCTCCCCAAAGCAATGCAATTAGTTTTACCTTATTATTCTTAAACGTATTATTTTCAATATTGACATTGATAATCCCCCTTGTGTTTAGCAATATACCATTTGGTTCTTGTTCTCCGCAATTTGAAAAAGTACAATTAGTCACCAATAAGTTTCCTCCAATTGTAGATTCATCATAACCTCCTCGATAGTAGTCGATGACATTACTTTTAATGTTCTTAAATTGACAATTATCAAGAGTGAGAAACTCTACATTATAATCTCCTCTATCGTTTGTTTCTTCTGATAATTCAATTCCGTTTTGGCAATTTTCCAAACTCGTATTGGTAAATAATATATCGTCCGCAAAAGATGCTTTATAGGCTTTTAAAACATAATCAAAATCACTGATCTCAGAATCAGAAACACTTAGATTATACAAGCTCGACATATTTTCTTTCAAACTTGCAAAAGCATATTGTTTTTCCTCCCCTACTATTTTTACATTTTTCAATGCCAAGTCTCCTTTTGGGTGAAGCTCGAATAAAGGTGTTTTTGCTGCACCAAAATAAATTATTTGTGCTTTATTCGTTTTATCTTTTGATTGAATTATTATTCTTTTATCAATAATTAAAGAACTGGAAATCTCATATGCACTACCACTTTCCAATTCAATAATATCCCCGCTTTTAGCGTCCTTAATTTTTGCAGCTAGGTCGTTTGCTTCAGCACTGGCCGTTAAAGTTTGTGGTGTTGCTTCTTTCATTTCACTAGAAAACCAATCTGGGCCATATTTTTTATAATCTAAGATATTCGGATTACTATTCAAGGGACCTTGACATACTGCACCAACAACATTAAGCTCAGCGCGATCATTTCCAAATAAGTCATTCTTGATCGCTTCAAAGTCAAATCCATTATATACTTCCGCATCTTTTACGTCAGATGGAAGAAAAATATCTTCTCCTATTTTAGACAATCCAAAAGCATTTTTGCTCAAGCCTTCCAATACGTCAAATGCTAGGCCTTGATTATTAATCAAATTATTTTTAAAGCTTATCCCATCTATTTTATCGTGTGCAATAATTGGGCTATCATCTCCTTTTTCATTATAGATTAAATTATTAGCGACCACTGTTCTAATTGGTCTTGCTGACCTGATTTCAGAAGGAGGAAGCACTTCTTTTTGGCTGATATTAGTTCCTACACCAAATTGCCAGGGCGACTTACAATTAATCCAGGTATTGTGTGCTATGACAACATCCGTTACTTGATTATATCTGTTTAATGGAGATTTCGGGATGCCATTCATAACAGCTAATGGGCTTCTAAATTCTGCTCCTTTTAGATTGTAAAAATAATTATTAGTTACCCAATGTCCAGTGTTGATCAAGCGAACACCACCTATATTATTATTCTCATCGCCTATAAAATAATTACCATCAATAATGCAATAATTACCATGCCTTGTCACCAAAGATCCTTCACATTTATAAAAGACATTATTTCGAAAATCATTGAAATTAGTTTTACTAGAAATCACTTCTACTTCTCCATTACATTTTTCAAAAAGGTTATTCGAAATATTAGTAAAGCTTGGAGACATGGAAGTTCCACTATCGCCTATTTGAATCGTTTCTGCTCTTGGTCCACCTTTTCGAGGTCGGGGTCCGAAATGATTATTAATGATTTGATGATAATTTTTTATACTCTGATTGCCTTTTATATCTACTCTAACGGTTGGTCCTTGATTAGATTTCCCCGCGATATAGCAATGGCTTAAGCTATTGTGTCGTCCCCAAAATTCTATCCAATGGTCTGCTCGATCTCGATTCAATTGATTAAAGTCTTTGATCACACAATTCATAATTTTACAATGATTGGCTAGGTGATCTTTGTCTATCCTAAATTCAATAACTGCCTTTGATGGTGTTTGTCCATTCCTAAAGAATAATCCCTGAGCCTCTAAGTATTCTCCTCCGAATTTCAAATTTGACTTCCCTTCTAAGAATACCTCTCCCGCTGTTTCTGCTTTCAAAACAATTGGTTTATCTGCTGTTCCTTTTCCTATAAAATTAATTTCAACATCTTTCCAAATTCCATTCGATAGTACAATTACATCGCCAGGTTCAGCACGTTCAATTGCGCTTTGTAACTGAACAGCATCGCTCACTTTAATTTCTGAAACTTGAATTTTGTTTGAATGATTTTGGCAAGAAGATATAAAAATGGCCATGCAGAAAACCAGTAGAATTTTATACATAATCATATTTGTTTTAAGGTGCAGAAGATACTAGGAAAATAAATGCAATATATATTTCAACACTAAAGCTTGCCTGCCAAATCGACTGGAACACAGAACCACTAGATAGGAAGCATCCAGATTGATTATTATGAAGTTGTTCAAAAATGGCTGCTATTTCGAGAAACAGATATTTTGCATCAAGACGAGACTTTAAAATCACTGCATAGCAGAGCTACGTAAGATTTTTATAAGGAAGTATTGAGGCAAAAGATCGTTTCGTAGTTTAGTGAGTTATTTTTGAACAACTTCTCTAATTAGCTTTTTATTTACCTAATCTAATATCGCTAATAAAACTTAAAGCTTGTTTACTTAAGCTTTCTATTTTCTCGTAGTCAAAATTTCCATTTGCGTCTTTTGCCATCAGTTTCGACCCCATCCCTACACAAGTTGCTCCTGCATCAATCCATTTTTTCAAATTATCATAATCAGGGGAAACACCACCTGTTGGCATAATACTCGTCCAGGGCTGTGGTCCTCTAATTGCTTTTATAAAGCCAGGGCCATAGACACTTCCCGGAAATAGCTTAACAATTTCACAACCTAATTCTTCCGCTTGTCCTATTTCAGTCAAAGATCCACAGCCTGGACTGTACAATAGTTTTCTTCGATTACAGGCCAATGCTACATCTTCTCGAATAGAAGCAGAAACAATAAAATTTGTGCCTAATTGCATAAATAAAGAGGCTGTCCCTGCATCTGTCACTGAACCAACTCCCAATATCATTTCGGGTAATTCTTTTGCGCAAAACTTATTTAGTTCACCAAAAACTTCATGGGCATAATCCCCTCTATTGGTAAATTCCAAAAGTCTAGCCCCGCCTTGATAACAGGCGGAGATTACACTTTTACAAACCTCTAAATCAGAATGATAAAAAAGCGGTACCATTCCTTGTTCCGCCATTTTTTGTGCTACTTGTATTCTTGTAAATCTTGCCATTGTTAATTTTACCAATTTAAAATATGATAAAAATTATATTCAGCAGGCTCTTTCAAGTAAGCCTTCGTTGCTGAATAATCTTTTTCTTTTATAAAATCTAATTCTTGAAAAAATAGCTGAGCTATTTCTGCATCCATATTTACTAATCGTGGAATCACTTTTCCATTCTCATCGGTATGGTCATCCAAATAAACAGGCACTATATTCCCTTCAGCATCAGCACTTACAATACATCCACTTTTCCCTTCCTCAAATAAATTTTTCAGTCCAATTCCTAAAAGAGAACACAAAGTTAAGTCAAAACCAATAGGACGACAACATCTTAACTCATAACCGACATCATTGGGTCGGGTTTTGACATACAAGCCTATTGATCTTAGTTTTTCTTGAAGAAGGATATTGAAAAAATTTGCTTTACTAACATTTCCTAATTCAGGATGCCCATGAGAATCATAAGTAAACTGGATACCAGCATTTTTGATCTCCTGTTCTTCAAGAGTATGAAAAACTCCTTCGCTGATAATAATTACACCGTAATAAATTCCCTGAATATGTCTTTTCAATATAGAAGAAACCATCAAATTGAGAATTTTATCAATCGTAGGTTTTGTATTATTAAACATCTCAGGAATAATAATCATTGGAAAGTGACAAGCTGTTCCGATACCAAAAGCCAGATGCCCCGCAGACCTTCCCATTGAGGACATTAAAAACCATGCTCCTGTAGTTCGAGCATCTTCATATAATGTATTACCAATCTTGACTCCTTCATCTTTGGCTGAATGAAAACCAAAAGTTGGATTCCTACCAGGCAAAGGAAGATCATTATCAATAGTTTTCGGAACATGAATATTAGAAACCTCTAACCCCTTTCCTTTTAGAAATTTAGTCAATCGATTTGCGGTAGAAGCGGTATCGTCACCTCCAATCGTTACTAGAAGTTTTACATTATTTTTTTCAAAAAAAGTAGTCGTGAATTCTGAATCATTAGGCTTGAATCGGCTCATGATAAGCGTAGATCCTCCTCTACTAAAAATTCGATCTGCATGTGCAAAATCAAATTCCTTAATTTGTGCCTCTTCAGAAAACAAGCCTTGGTATCCATGATGGACGCCAAGTACTCGATAGTTATCTTTTAAAAAAACCTTCGCTACTGTACTTACCACAGTGTTAATTCCAGGAGCAGGTCCTCCAGCACATATTATAGCGACTGATTTTTGCACGTATAATTAATTTTTATCTAGCAACCCTTCCACTAGCGTCACCACTCATTAATTTTTCAACTTCCTCTACAGTGACTAAATTCGCATCACCATAAATGGTATGTTTCAAACAAGAAGCAGCGACTGCAAAATTAAGTGCCTTTTGATCATCGTCAGCATGTTTCAACAAACCATAAATCAAACCGCCCATAAAACTATCCCCACCTCCTACTCTATCAACTATATGAGTGATTTGATAAGTTGGCGCCTCATATAAAGTTTTACCATCATATAAAACACCTGACCAAGTATTATGTGAAGCACTAATTGAACCTCTTAAAGTCGTAATGACTTTCTTTGCCCGAGGGAACATCTTCATTAGTTGCTGCAAGACCGATAAATAGGATTTGGCATCCACTTCATGACCAGCCGTAACATCAAGTCCTTCAGGATGTAAACCAAAATGCTTTTCCGCATCTTCTTCATTTCCTAAAATCACATCGCAACCAGCAACCAATTCAGGCATGACCTCACCAGGTTCTTTGCCGTACTTCCAAAGTTTTTTTCGGTAATTCAAATCAGTAGAAACGGTTACGCCCATTTTATTGGCCACTTGAATCGCTTCGAGGCAAGCATCGGCTGCACCTTGAGATATGGCCGGTGTAATTCCAGTCCAATGAAACCATCCTGCATTTTTGAAAACTTCCTCCCAATCAATCATTCCAGCTTCAATAGTAGACATTGCAGAATGTGCCCGATCATAAACTACTTTACTTCCGCGACTGACTGCACCAATTTCTAAAAAATAAATACCGAGTCGATCACCTCCATAAACGATGTGATCTGTACCAACATTTCGTTTTCGCATTTCCATCAAGGCACACTGCCCTATATCATTTTGAGGAAGTCGAGTTACAAAGTCAACCGGGACGCCATAGTTGGCAAGTGATACTGCGACATTGCTTTCACCTCCTCCATAAATTGCCTCGAAAGAATTTGCTTGAGAAAATCTTTTCCAATTTGGAGGCGTCAGACGAAGCATGATCTCTCCAAAAGTCACTACTTTTTTCATTAATTTTTTATCTTTATTTATTGGCCTAAATATATATTAATAATATTTTTTGAGATAGAGTCAAAAACGAACGTTATTTCCTTTCAGTCAAGTATTTATCATTTTTCGACTCATCAAATATTATTAACATAATTCTTTACGGCTACTTATTTATGAAAATGCTAAACCTCCGTTTATATCAAAATTAGATCCTGTAATAAACGAACTTTTGTCAGAAGCTAAATAGAGTACTAGATCTGCAACTTCATCAGCTCTCCCTTCTCTTCTTACTGGAGTTTTACCAGCAACAATCTTACGAACTTCATCTTTTGTAAAATCATCATGAAATTTGGTAGCGATCATCCCTGGACAAACTGCATTTACTCTAATACCTTTAGGTCCAAGTTCTTTTGCCATTGCTCTGGTAAAAGTTGTTGCAGCTCCTTTAGAAGAAGCGTATAATGCAGATCCGCCACCTCCGCCATCTCTTGCTGCCAGAGAAGAAAGGTTTACGATTGATCCACCTTTCCCCATTAAAGGTTCAAATGCTTGCATTACAAAAACTGTAGATTTAAAATTCACATTCATTACTAAGTCATAAAAAGACTCATCGAATTCTTCTAATGTTTTACGAGCAAAAAGACCTCCTGCATTATTGACTAAAATATGCACCTTTTTGCCAAAAGCTTTAACTGTCTTTGCTTTTAAGCTCTTTATACCTTTTAGGCTTGATACATCGGCTTTGACTGCAATAGCTTTACCTCCGAAAGATTCTATCTCTGTTACTGTTTCCTTAGCTCCTTTTCTAGAACTATTATAATTCACAACTACTTTAGCCCCTTCTTTCGCTAGTTGAACAGATATTGCTCTTCCAATATCTCTAGCGCCTCCAGTTACTACTGCTACTTTTCCTTTAAATATACTCATTACATTTTTTTAATAGAGAAGTTATTCAAAAATAGCTACTAAACTACGAAACGATCTTTTGCTTCAATACTTCCTTATAAAAATCTCATATAGCCTCGCTATACATCAATTTTAAAGCTTCGTCTTGATGTAAAATATCTATTTCTCTAAATAGCAGTTATTTTTGAACAATTTCAAATTTTAAAATTAGATTCCTAATGCCTGACCACCACCAATTTGGATCGTTTCTGCGGTCATGAATGAGGCATCTTTACTAGCTAAAAAAGAAACAACACCAGAAACATCTTCTGGTTGTCCTAGTCTTCCTAGCAAAATATTATTGGCCCAAGAAGCAAATACTTCTGGTTTTGTTGATTTAATTTGTTTATGAAAAGGGGTATCAATTGTACCAGGAGATACTGCATTCACTCGAATACCATATTCCGCCAAATCTTTTGCCAGGGCTCTTGTAATTGCATGAACGCCAGCTTTAGATGTTCCATAAATTCCAGCTCCAGGGCCACCTGCATTCCATGCTGCATTTGACGTAAAGTTTATGATTGAAGGATGCTCTCCATTCTTGAGGAATGGAATTGCTGCTCTCGAAGCATAAAATACAGAGTCCAGGTTTAATGCCATCACATTTTTGTAAAATTCTGTTGTCATTTCTTCAAACCTAGATCTTCCACCTAATCCACCTGCATTATTTACAAGTGTATCTATTTTTCCATACTTTTCACCGATTTTGGTAATGTTTGTTGTTACTGCATCTTCGTCAGTAACATCGAAACCGCAATACTCTGCAGAAATCCCTTCTGCAAGCAACTCTTCAACTCTTTTAGCTCCTGCTTCATCATTTCTACCGTTTAGTACTACGATGTAGCCATCCTTTCCTAATCTTTTTGCTACTTCAAAACCAATACCTCCAGTTGCACCAGTTACTATAGCTACTTTATTTGTACTCATATCTATTATTTTTTTAGTTTTTAATTTAAAGTAAGATTTTCAAAAATAGGTAATAAAGTATTTTTTATCTAATTTATTGATTTCAAAGGTTCAATCTTAGGGCATAAAAGCCAAATACTAGCGACAACTATCAATACGAGAACCGCACCAATAATAAATACAGCTGAGTAATTGAAGCTTACTACAATTATAGGAACTAATCGAGTGAGGCCAGCTGCAGCTAATTTTGCAGCCATCCCAGCCAATCCAGACAGTGTTCCAACAGACTTACCACTTAGAAAATCACTTGGCAATGTTTGAATGTTACCAATTGCAGTTTGAAAACCAAAAAGGATCACCGCCATGATAATTACAGCTGTTACAGGAGATCCCGGAGAACTCATAGCTAATAATGAAGGCAACATGATAATGCAACCAATTGCGATAGTCGTCTTACGAACCTTATTAATACTCCAACCTTTAGTGAAAAAATATTTTGCTATTAAGCCACCAAACCAAGCACCAAGCATCGCACCGAAAAAAGGAACCCAGCCATAGATAGCAATCCCCTTAACATCCATATTATATACGTTTGTTAAATAATTAGGAATCCAGATAACAAATAACCACCAGATCGGATCAATCGCTGCTGAAGCTATTATGACTCCCCAACTTTCCTTTTTGCTTAAAACCTGGCCTATACTTTGTCCCTTTTCATCGGCATCATCAGGACTTTCATTTTGTTGACCACCTAATATATATTCCCTTTCTTTTTCTGTTATCCATGGATGTTTTTTAGGAGGTGCCTTTACCATTATCCACCAGGGTATAAGCCATAAAAGGCCAAGAGCCCCTATCATGATAAATATTGTTTGCCAAGAATAATTCAATGCTAAAACAGCTATCACAGGAATAGATATCATAGCACCAAAAGATGCTCCAAAATTAAATATACCTTGAGCAACTGCCCGTTCATCAGTTGGAAACCATTCTGCATTTCCTTTGGCAGCTCCAGGCCAGTTACCAGCCTCTGACAAGCCAAGTAAAACCCTCATGAAAGAGAAACTTAGCATTCCTTTTGCAAAAGCGTGCATTGCCGTTGCAAGTGACCAAAAACCTAAGGAAAGAACAAATCCAATACGTGTTCCGAGTTTGTCAAATATTCTTCCAAAAATCATCTGTCCGAAGGCATACGCTAAAATAAATGCAGTTCCAATTTTACCATAAATTTCTGACCGCTGGTCAGCGTTTAGGTCTGGGTACATTTCTTCTCCGATACTAGATTCCCACAATACCGAAAATGCTTGCCTATCAATATAATTTATGATTGCAGCTAAAGCAATTAATCCTATTACCCACCATCTTAATCCTTTAAATTTCATATTAGTTGGTTTATATAAAGAAGTTGTTCAAAGACTATAAAAAATCTTCTCGCATTGGACTGAAAACATCAATCAGTTTTCCAGGCTTGATACAAGTACATCCATGCATCACCATGGGCGGAATATAATAAGAATCGCCACCTTTGATGGTTTTAACTTCATCACCGATGGTCATTTCAAATTCGCCGCTTTCCACATAAGTCACTTGCGAATGATGGTGATTGTGCAATTGACCGACACCTCCGGCTTTAAAGTCCGCAATGACCAACATAATTTTATCATCGTAGCCATGGATTTGTCGTCTTAATAAGGGATCCACTTGTTCCCATTCTTGTTCTTCCTGGAAGAAAAATTCTTTACTTGCTTTTATCATCTTTCTATTTTCTTATTATTTAATTTTACAAATCTAACCTTTTTATTCTCATCTAAAAAATAAGGCCTCTATAGACGAATTGGATTTTTTCAGTTCTACTTCGGTGGCGTACCTGGTCCGACTGTAGCTTCTCTAAACCACACTTCTGTGTAACAGCCATTTTCATATTGCTTAGCGATATCCCCATCATAGGTTTCAGCACCAGCACACCAAACCATATTTTTTTCAGGATCTTTTCCATTGGTTTGGTTATAAGCGCCTTGTTTGAAATAATTCAACTCTCCTTTATAGGCAATAGCTTGTTCTGTCCCATCTTGTCCTATAGGCACAAATAACTTCATGACTTGTGCCGGTATATCTGATCGTTTTACATATTCAGATGAGATGAGATTTTTAGTAAATGTTTTCGTTTCATGGCCATCACTTGTGAATGTGAGATACATGATGCCCTTATATACATTTACTTCATAACTGAACTCCTCACCTAATTCTATGCCATCAGTAGGCTCAGCTGGATAGTCATTTTTGCTTGTCTCCAATAACAGACATATCATGTCCCCAAACAGCGCTTGAATAATCCCATCTTCCAGAATTACATACCTTCGCTGTATTGATTTCATAATTCCAAAAGACAGATCCTTTACTCTGACCTGGGAATTTCTTATAAAATATTTTTAGAGGTTCATTTTCATGTCCTTCACCACTATGAATCTGTCCAACTACTGTTGAGTATGAGGCTGCAACTCTGGCATCTCCAGAAGTAGAAACTTGCATGACCTTACACGTGCCTGTTAGTTTACCTCCTTGTTCAGGCGTCCATTCTCTTTTTTCATGTAGCTCTGTTCTTGTGTTACTGGAGTTTTTTGAAGTGACTCCAGAATTTGGCGTTTTATAGACTACCCAACGTCTTGTACCATCAATTACCGTATAGAAAAAATCTTTGTGTTCGAACTTAGTGAGGTCTTCTACATTCGTTCCATCCCCCATTAACATTTTAAATTTATCCATAAAAGGAATAACCTCATTAGGGTAAACTGTTTTCGTACTTAAACCATCATTCGCTTGGAAGTATCCTGCATTCGATATGGCATCATCGCTGATATGGATCTTTGCTGATTTAAACCAAACTTCAGCATAGTTTCCATCTTCATATTGTTTTTGAATATCACCACCATGTGTTTCAGCACCAGAACACCAGACTTTATTTACTTTAGGATCTTTTCCATTAGTTTGATTGTAGCAGTCCTAATTTGAAAAAGAGCCCTTCCTCAGCGTAAGCATTTTCACGCTCCACGCCATCTTGGCCTATTGGCACAAATAAATTCTCGACTTGTTCTGGCATGTCTGATCGTTTTGTATATTCAGATGTGATAAGATTTTTAGTAAATGTTTTAGTTTCATGCCCTTCACTAGTGAATTTGAGGTGCATGATCCCATCTTTTATTTCTACTTCATAAGTCAATTCTTCTCCCAAGGCAATTCCATCTTTTGGTTCGGGTGGATAGGTGTTTTTTTCAGTCCCAACAACAGAAAAGTCATAGCCCCAAATTGGGTAAGAATAATCCCATCTTCCAGAATTATCATCGCCTGCGGTATTGATTTCATAATTCCAAAAAACCGAACCTTTGGTATGACCAGGGAATTTCTTGTAAAATATTTTAAGCGGTTCATTCTCATGTCCATCTGCACTATGAATCTGCCCAATGACTACAGAGTAAGTAGATGCAACACGAGCATCACCCGTAGCTGAAACATTCATTACTTTGAGTGTTGCTTTCAGTTTAGCATCTGTCAAAGGCCGACCATTTTTTCAATTGAGCCAATTCAGTTCTTGTATTGTTTGACGTTCCGTGGGTATTTCCTGCATTAGGTGTTTTATAAACTATCCAATCCTCTTTACCATCATTTGTAGCATAGAAGAAATCTTCATACTCAGCATTGATTGCCTGGCCAGCATTTGAACCATCGCCTAATATTAAATTCCAATGATCGAAAAATGAAATTACATCACTTGGATAAATGTTTTTTTGAGTTTCCTTTTTATCAGGATTATTGCCAGTATCGAAACAGCTGTTTAGCATCAGACAAACACCAAGAGGTAAAAATGCTATTAGTAAAGTG
>CBDICS010000043.1:0-202624 GCA_965277415.1 Saprospiraceae bacterium | reverse complement strand
ATATAAAGTACCCGCTGTCCAATCACCATAAGTACCACCGCTACATCCAGAAGGTCCATAAAGACAAGCTTCATTTGTACTACTACTGGATTCGATCATGAATATCTCAATTTCATCTGTACCATTTGGACCATATTCCTCATAAAGGGACTCTAATATATTGTTGTTGTGATAAGTCCAACAGGGACCACACCAAGTAGCCATCACATCGAAAACAACGCTTTTACCTTCATCAAGAATATCATAAAGGGTATGCGTATTACCATCAATATCTGTGAAGGTAATATTAGGTGCAATAGAACCATCCGGTAATTGCGCAAAAGTATTTAGAGAAAACAACAGGAATAGAATAGAAAGCTTGGTTTTCATTTTATTTCATTATTTAGGGACAGGGTACTAATAAGTGTCTAGATTAGCCGATGTTATCGTTGTACTGTCCCTTAGATTACAAGTTTATATCCACTAATATAATTAAAAAAAGCTTATTTAAATCAAAGAGGCTACCTGAATATTCAGATAGCCTCTTTGTAGAAGTTGATGTTAGTTATTTTATTAAGAATCTGTAGCATCGTCAACTGCATCAACAACATCTTTACCCGATTTTTTTATACCATCAAAAGCATCTTTTGCTTGGTCAACTAAATCAGAGAAAGATTCTTTTCCAGTATCGACTACATCTCCCGCTTTGTCAGCTGCATTACTAGCGACATCTTTAGCTGTATCAACTGCATCTCCTGCTTTATCTTTAACCGCATCGACTACATCTCCCGCTTTGTCAGCTGCATTACTAGCGACATCTTTAGCTGTATCAACTGCATCTCCTGCTTTATCTTTAACCGCATCGACTACATCTCCCGCTTTATCAGCTGCACTACTAGCGACATCTTTAGCTGTATCAACTGCATCTCCTGCTTTATCTTTAACTACATCGACTACATCTCCCGCTTTGTCAGCTGCATTACTAGCGACATCTTTAGCTGTATCAACTGCATCTCCTGCTTTATCTTTAACCGCATCGACTACATCTCCCGCTTTGTCAGCTGCACTACTAGCGACATCTTTAGCTGTATCAACTGCATCTCCTGCTTTATCTTTAACCGCATCGACTACATCTCCCGCTTTATCCATTGCACTACTAGCCATATCTTTAGCTGTATCAACTGCATCTCCTGCTTTATCTTTAACTACATCGACTACATCTCCCGCTTTGTCCATTGCACTACTAGCCATATCTTTAGCTGTATCAACTGCATCCCCTGCTTTATCTTTAACTACATCGACTACATCTCCCGCTTTATCCATTGCAGTTTCTCCGGCATCTTTTGCCATATCAACTGCATCTTCTAATACATCCCCTGCTTTTTCTAATACTGATCCTCCGATGTCTTTAGCATTGTCGACAACATCGGCGAGTTTCCCTCCTGCGCCTTTTGCCATGTCAACTGCATCTTCAACTACATCTCCTGCAGATTCGACGACATCTTCAACTACGTCTCCTGCTTTGTCGACTATATCTTCAGCAGTATCTTTTGCTGAACCAAATAATCTTTTTAGAAAATCAAAAAATCCCATGTTCTTGTAAATTTTAGTTAATTAATTAAAACGTTTTGCTCAAAGTGATTTAAAAATAAGTAATTATTGACATATTTTGATAAAAATCAAACAATTAATACATTATGGATTCCCTAAACATATTCTTCTCATTTTAATATTTTCTCTAATATTTTCGTTTTTTCAATAGTTACTAAAAAGGTATATGAGAATAAACTTATAAAAAATAAAACTGCCATTAATCCGAAGTACATTTTGATTGTCCATTCTAGTGCGACTTTAATCCTATGTGTCAAACTGATTTTCTTTTCTTTGCCTTCGTTCAAGAAAAATTTCACAGTACAAAATTCATTTTCTTGATCAAAGTCACCTAGGTTTACACCTAATTCTTGTAGCTGTTGTTCAATCTCTAATATTCTATTTTCCAGGTTGACATATTCTTCTATTTTTCCACCTTTTGATTTAAGTTCAAGAAGAGAATTTCTGATTTTTTCTAGAGAAGTTTTATTTGCTGTTAGAGCTCTATATTCATTTGTTTTATCTTTTTTTGTTATTTGTTTGGATTGGATTTTACCAATTTTTATTAGATGACTATACAAAGTATCAAACTTTTCAGGCGGTACACCAATTAATAAGTTTAACTTTCGGTACCCTTTATTACCATTCTTTTGTTCAAACTGTATAATTGCATCGTTTTCGATAATACTATTTCTAACCCTTTTTTCTTCTTGCTCAAATTTGTTTGACTTTGTATTGACCTCTGCGATTTTTTCGTATTTCTGATCAACCTGAATAATAGATGGATTAGCAGGATTAGACTTCATCTTATATGCTTTAGATGCATAATTTTTTCGAAGGCTGCTAATGTTTTCAAAAAATTGGGCCTGTCCTGAATTTTGAGTAGTATCAATAGTATAACCGTGGATTAATCTGAAAATGAATAAGATTAAAAACCCTATAATTGAAATTAGGATTAATTTTTTTAACCTTTGGTTGAAAGTTCGTATCATAGGTTATATTTCTATTGAAGTTATGGAGGATTAGAACAATGTTCAAGTCCAAAATATGAAATTACTTTTTGAATTGAACATTCTAATTGGAAATATATTTTATTGTGACAAAAAGAAATAGAGGTAAGCAATCCAATGATGACAAATTATTCGCAGCAAAATGGCATCCCATTTTTGTAGAGGCGGTCAATGATTTTTGTTATTTACGATCCCGAGGGTATGCCAATAATTCTGTTTTACAAATTGTCGGTAATCGCTATAAACTCAACAAACGGCAAAGAAATGCAATTCTCCGAATCAGCTCTAGTAATCAAGAAGTCGATTCTAGACATCGATCCATGTGCAAAATTGCTGAATTAAAAAATAAGTCGATTGAGATTGATGGGTTTAATTTGTTGATTCTTTTGGAAAGTGCATTGTCAGGAGCTTATATATTCAAAGGAAGAGATGGAACTTACCGCGATATTTCCAGTGTACATGGTTCGTATAAACGCGTTCAAAAAACTGAAAATGCTATCCTGTTAATAGGGAATACATTAAGGGAAATGGAAGTCCAGTCTGTTAAATGGTATTTGGATCAACCCGTTTCTAATAGTGGACGACTCAAAACCCAACTTTTAGAAATAAGTAATAAAAATCAATTTAATTGGGAAGTAGAGCTTGTGTTTGACCCTGATAAAGTTTTGGCAAAAAGCGAAAAAATAATTGTCTCTTCGGATGGCTGGGTACTAGATCAGGCAAAGCAATGGTTTAATCTAGGTGCGATTCTAATCGAAAAATATATTAAAGAATCGAATGTAATTATTGTCTAATTCATTTATTCCTAAAATGTTGATATATGACTATATGGTTATATTCAACATAACCATATAGTCATATAATCAGATTCTATTCCTACCTGATCAAAGTGAAGTCTCCGTGGATAATTTCATCTGCCTTATTGCTACAGCCGACGATAATTACATAGATATATATGTCTGGAGGTTGCACTTCATCTTTATACATACCATCCCAACAAGCACTATTTCCACTACCTTCATAAACGATGTTCCCCCAACGGTTATATATTTTCATTGATCTTATTTCCTCAAGATGATCTACTGGAATAACCGCTCCAAACTTATCACTGATACCATCACCATTAGGTGTAAAGATATTTGGGAATTGCGGATTTTTGGCGGAACAAACGGGGAATACCCGGAGCTTTATGCTGTCTTCTTTTTGACAACCCTCATCGCTAATAACGGTTACTGAAAATGTAGTAGTAGTGTCTAAGGTAAGTACTACCTCATCACAATGATTACAGTCAGGAATGATTCCTGGTGGATCCCAAAAAACATAAGAATAAGTAGGATCAAGTGGGATAGAAACATCTACTCCTGCTTCTACTGTGATATCCTGTGGGAATGAGAAAGAAGGCGTATCGGCTTCAATTACCAATATAGTGTGGACACTATCACAACCATTGGCAGCCATAAAAGTTTCTGAAAAAGTACCTGCTGAAAAAACAAATTCATCAAAAACCAATACACTATCTCCTTCGCATAAATATTTAATTTCCTCGCCCATTAGTGGTTCTTCTGAAACCGTCACTAGTACACTACTTATACTTTCGCAACCATTATCATTATAACCCAATACTGTATAAACAGTAGTTTCCATTGGGCTCACTTCTACCGTTGAACAGTCTGGATTAATACAATCTACTTCTGTAGATGGAATCCATTGATAAGTAACACCTCCTGAAACTTCAAGTGAGGTGGTTTCTCCATTACAAATCGTTTGTTCCATTGATGTGCTTAGGTCTGGTCCTTGATCAAATGTAATCGAAACTTCGTCAATTGCCGTACAATCATTTTGGTCGGTTACAGTAAGACTATAGATTGTGTTTTCATTGATTGTAATAGTTGGGTTTGAAGTATTGGGGTTATTAAGTTGGTTTGCTGGAGCCCATGTATAAGTATAATTTCCATTCAAATCGGGATTGAGCTCAACGGTATCTTCTTCACAATGTTCTTCATTTTCCCCCGCATTTATATCCGGAGAAGGGTGAACGATTACTTCAATTTCATCCATTCCTATACAATTATTATTATCAGTGATAGTGACTGTATAGATAGTGCTTGCCATTGGGCTAACTGTTTGTGCTTGCATATTAGGATTAGCAATACCTTCACCTTCCCAATTAAAGTTAATCCCCGCATCTGCTGTGATGGTTACATCTCCTTCTGGACACATACTTGGCATATTGTCTATAATTCCTGGTTCTGGATTGACAGTGAGACTCAATTGATGATTGATTAGACAAGCACCAAGATCTTCAATCAATGTATAATTGAAAAAGATTGGATCATCTGTAGAATTTTCAATATTAATATTCGTAATTGGACAAGTTTGACAATCAATATTAATTGGAGGCGTCCATAGATAAGTATTGCCTCCAGTACCTGGAATCCCAATTTCCGTATCGGTTCCGGAACAGGCGCTTGCATTGGGTAAAATATTACTTAGTGGTGATAATATAAGGGATTGATCTGAATTACAAGCACAGTTGTTTTGTTCATCAATAGAAGCAATAAGTCCACATAGGAACTCCATCTCGACAGGAAATGAGCCCATAATATTAGTCACAATATTACCTCCGACTAGGCCACTAAAATTTGTGGTGTTAATCAATTGATCACCAGGGGAAACAATTCCATCACCATCAAGGTCAATGTAGAAGTCGATATTCAAACCATCTCCTGTTGCAGGGCTACTATTATTGACGCCAAGGTCAAAGGTGAAAATCCCATTATTATATGTACCGCCAAAGCTGGTAATATTGATTGTTGGTTGTTCCACAGTGACATTTAAGCTGGTATTTCCAGTTTGTGCAAAGACAGTACAAATCTCTCCTGTTGTAGTACAAATTGCTGTTTGTTCTTGAACACTCTGAATTATGATCTGATTGTCTCCACATTCCGAATCTGAAAACCCAAATAGGGTGATCTCAAAACTAATCGGACTATTTGGTGAAATACCGGCAGGTACCCCCCAAGATAAAACCTGCGCCCCCATATCAGTGGTAACATTGGGCCCATCAAGTGAGGCATTGGATAATGGATTATAAGAATCTTCATCAAAGAAAATACCTGGTGGAAGGTTTACAAATATACTGTCACTAGATAAAGTGACGCCATCTGCATGCATAGACACCATCATTGTAAACTCATCTCCACAGCTCACCATAGTCGAGCCATTTGTTGTAATAAAAAATTCTGATTCATAAGGAGGAGCAACTCCATTGATTTGTAGTTGATCGCCCGGTTTAGAAATTGTGTTCGTTGATTCATTACAATTTTGAAAAGCCGTTGCCGTAAAAATAGCCTGAGATCCAGCAATAAATCCACATTCCGTTGTACTTAAGAATCGAAGGCTAACAGAATTTTCAGGACTACTACTTATACCAGATAGACCATGAAGATTTATAAGATTATTTATACTGGAAATATCCCATTGGAAGAGACCATTACCTAAGTCAGTGGGATCAGGGATATCAATAAAAGAACCTGAACTAGGGTAGGCGAGTTGACATGATCCAGGCACAATAATCAAACCTTGTGGGAGTGCCGCTTCAAGGTTTACATTGAATACCGCACCAATCTGAGCATTAAATATTTCGATGGTGTGATAGGGGATTATATCACATAAATCGACTGGTGTAACTGGACTTGTTACATTCATCTCAATTTCTCCACGTGGAGAAATAACCGTAAATCTAAATTGTTCCGTATTACAAGGTGTTTCATTTAGAGAAAGATATGGATCGCAATTCCAGCCATAGTCAATAATCAAATCTTCGACTTCACAACTATTAGTCGTTGCGACGACTTGATAATTAGCAAAGGCTCCAATATTGAAAGTACCTAATTGGTAAATACCATTTTGAGGCGTAATAGTTTGACCAGTAGCTGTGTTTATTAATTGGAAATTATCGAGTAAACCCGTAGGAGACGTTATGGTTAGCCAAACATTTTCAGCAGGGTTCGGATATCCATTTGGATTATTTGATAAGGTAAAATCCCAGGTAGCTAAATTATCATAACTCACAAAATTTGGTTGTACACTAGTCAAAGAAAGAAATGGCCTTAATGGATTGAAAGCGCCCAAAATTTCGAAAGTCTCATCCAATGGATCTTGATCCTCTGGTAGATTATCTGCAAAGTCAATAAGCAAATGATGCGTCATTGGAAGCGGAGTATCTTGATAGCAATCAGAGTCAAATACATGCTCTATATTAAAATAAAACCCTTCATCAATCAATGGTATTTGATAAGGTTCGAATTCGTCTGAATACTGACCATCAGGATCAAGAGGAACATTGCTTGCTAATGTCGCACCATCCTGTACTTGCCAAGTCGTCAATGTAGAAGATAATAAAGTAACTTGAGGTGGAAGCGTCAATTCCCATGCTTCAATATATGCCAAAGGCCTCACCTCAAAAGGGAAAAAATTACCTTCTCCTAGAAATATTTCAAATCGCTGACCGCCGGGTTCCTCAAAGGTCTCACATGGAAGAATATCATATGCTCCGGGGAACACTCGATATCGATAAGGAGAATATTGCCAAAAAACAGATGGACAAATACATACAAAGTCTTCCTCTCCGGGATTAGTTAATCGTACAGTTGATCCCGTACGCATATTTACAATCATTGGTATTCCGGCGATGTCTTTGGTTGGATTATAAACCATTTTATGTCGAGCAATAAATTGGATGGAATCACTCTGTTCATATAAATACCCTTGTGGTAGACAAGCTTGTAAAGCGCTGATACTTATATTATAAGCATAAGAGGTGAAAATGATATCATCAATAACTTCTGGTGGTCTGGTATTCGGTACCGAAGCGCTTGCTCTTTGGGTGTATAAAACGGCTGCAGGATTGACAGGGCATTCAAAATAATTTCCAGAACTGCTATCATATATTCTAACGATAGCATCTATTGGTGTTATACCACCTACATCCATTAATGGCTCATCTTCTTCGCCCAACCAAAAACCATTATCAATCATGTCGTCTGCAGAATGGGATTCAAAATTCAGCGTAATTGCTCCTTGACTAAATGAAGAATCTGGTAAATCCATCAATATAGCACCATCTATGACTGTCCGAATTGTATCCCCGGGTATGAGTCGATCCTGCCTTATCAGATTCGTATTTATATTGCCACTTCCATCTGCTATCCGATCATCATTATTATCTGCCAGGCCATAATTACTTCGCAAAGATTCCAATTCATAGTCAAGGTATCCCGGCGGATAAATTTGAGTGATGATTCCATTATAACAAACATACTCTAGCGGGAACATTTGACATTCTTGAATGGCGCAAAAAGCAACAGATGTCGTGTCTAGAATGATTGCTGTATTGACACTCATTGTATCATTGTAAATTGTATCCCCAACACAAAGATCAATTGGGGGGCAAGAGGTATTGAAATTTTCTACAAACTGTGCAGGAGGAAGACATGGGGCATCACATGAAAAGGCCAAATCAAAACTTGTAAAGACACTGTCACTATTCATGGGCAAATCATACTCTATAGTTACAATAGAACTGCCAGGATTATTTTGAATATTAAAACTGATTGGTGATTGACCTCCTAAGACTAAATTATTGTTGGGGTCCCATTTGAAACCACATGGAATTATAAACTCTAAATTTAGAGTCCCTGTAGAATCATCCAATAAATCTGAGCCTAATCCATAGTCTAGAGTATGTGTCGTATTATGCAAAATTACTGTTCCGATCGCAAAAGTCACCGTGTCGATCATAAGCTCTCCGAGTGGTGTATCGCCGGCATTGCTTCCGGTATTAAACACCTCTTCATTCTCTGGGCAACTTATTGCATAATTAAATTCATAAACCCAACCGCTGATCGGACTCCCACAGCCTTGAGCACAAGAATAATTATCCCAACTGATTATGATGGATTCACCTGGAGAAAGGAAGGGGATGATTATACTGGCTTCTTGATAAACAAGACCGCTCAAACTACATCCGTCATAATCTATAGGTAATTCGAGCGTTGGATTGATGGAAGTGCTAATTGTACTACTATCAATTACAAAACTACCAGGATGCATGCCTGCTACATCTGAGGTAGAATCTTGATTAATTTGAACTTCAATATCATAAGCAATAGCGGATCCCGAATTGGTCAAAGTCAAAGATTGACTGGCTGGAATTTCAGCACAAAAATTTGTTGGCAATTGACTGCTAGTTGTAGCTGTAATAAATGGATTATCATTGCTTGGAATAAACTGGACAAGGGCAAAAGAAAAAGCTTCTTGACAAATAGTCCCATCACAACCCCAATTAACTGCTAAGTCAGAATTACTATTACTTTGATCATATCCACAAGAAGTAATTAAGATGGTTTCAGTAATTGTAATTACCTCATTTAGTTCGAATAGACCATCACCGTCTCCTACATTCATGAAATCATTTGGTCCTAGTTGTACTTCGAGGATATTAGGGCCTACATTTGTTACTGTCCCATAGTCAGTACTAATTTCTATTCCTCCTTCATGTTGGTCTATAAAATTAAAAGTAGATAATGCACCTAATCGGGTATTTTGAATGGTAATGGTTCGAGTTAAAATATCCCCTTTTGTTCCAAACAGATTATCATTGGTCGTACTCGTGATAATGAGCAAAGCCGTTTCAATCACGTATGGGTTTGTAGTTGAAGACTGGCTGCCAGCTTGATGATTTACTGTAATAATATTAGAGAACAATACGCCATTATTGATATTGTCAATTAAATCACATTGATAAAATCCATCCATTGAGAAAGTATGAGCTGCTCCACTTGCCAAGTTTGGGATGCTAAATAAAGGTATGTTTAAATTGCTAATATCTTGTTCTGTAGCATTAACAACACTATTGTTTACATAGTCAATACCCTGAGGAAGGTCTACTGCGACAGTGACATCACGTATCGTATCAGGAAAATTATTAGTAATTGTAATTTGGTAAGTTGCGCTATCGCAAACAGAGAGACCTATAGGATTGACGTAGGTAATTGATACCTGGCTAAATAATGAAATAGAAAAAAAAAGGCTAATCAAGAACCAAAGGGGACGACTTGTAAACTTCATAGCTATTCAATGTTTTAGTTTTGTTTCAAAAATGATAATCCAGCGTATAATCTAAATTTTTAAGCTTCTACAAAAGCAAAAAAGGTCTAAAATTTAGGCTTTAGCAATCCGTCGGATTCTATGAAAAATTGAAATTCATAGATTAAAATAATAATTAGGCAGGAAAGGTGAAAACTTAGTTTCGGCAATTAATATACAAATGTTTTATAAAAAAGCACTTGTTTTATTGAAAAATGACGTTGATTTTTCAATTTATACCTGATTTATGTTATATCCTGAATGTTTGTTTTAGGTTCTAAATGAAATCGTTTGGTGGCGGTTTACTAAACTAGCTGAGCTATTTTAGCTTGAGTAGTTTAGTAAACCTTTTCTTTCTTAATTTTTTTCGACCAAACGAAATCACCTAGCTCCTTATTTTATAGCAACTTCATATGCATTTATAAAAAAGAAAGGTTTTAGTGCATCGCAAGAAAGATTTTGGTTCGATTGTTGAAATATTTAAAAAGCCTACCCAATATTTAATGATTTACATAGAAGTTGTTCGAAATATCATTTCGTAATCGTTAAGCTACTTTTAAACAACTTTATACTTTACCTACATAAAAATTACTAATCTAATGGCTAATTTAACTTTAGATAAATCGAATTATCAGGCATTTACAGGCGGACAAGCTCTAAATTTAGAACCCAAAGAGTTTGATGTTTTATGGCTTTTAGCTGAAAAACCTGATAAAACGTATAGAGAAAAAGATTTGTATAATGAACTAAAAAAGGCATATCCACAATTACAGAAAAGCCCTTTTAAGAAATTCATACTTCAATTGCGTTATAAATTAAATAGAAAATTTATCCAGGCACTTGACGAAGATCGCTATAGAATTGCATTTCGCTAAGAGGGCGAGACCAAAATCTAAGGAACATGGCAATCGCAAGATTCACTGAAAACTTGAGTATAGTGGAGCTGGAATATCAATTTTTATAAGAATGCTGAAAGCAAGGGCTCCACAAGCGAAGCGATCACCAAATCACACAGTCCGTAGGACCGATCACCATAACACAAACCTAAAATATCTTTCTTGCAATCGCCATAATCTAAGGAAAGCTCAAATCAAAAAACATAAAATTAAGGCTCTAAGATTGTCTTTAAATCCGCCGGAGAATAATTGACAGATTTCAAAGTCTTCTCATCTGAGGATCGGTAAACTAAATAGTGCTCACCAGATTTTTTATAATAACTATCCACGCCATCTTTTGCTTTATAATGTTCCATAGTGGCAATAGCTTCTGCTTCTGTTTTACAGGTTTTACTCATATTTGAGCGTTGTACTTCGTCAAATAATGCTCGAAATTTATCTCCAAGACCAAACTCTAGTACAGCACCCGATAGTACATATTGGATATCGCACAGTGCATCTGCAATCTCTACAAGGTCTTTATCTTTGATAGCATCCCTTAATTCCTGTAACTCTTCAGCTATTAATGATACCCGAAGATCGCAACGTCCTTCAGCAGGAATCGTAGGCGCTTCAAGAATAGGGTGTTTAAATGTTCGATGAAATTCTGCCACCTGATTTAGCGCATCTAATTGATCCATTGATTTTGTTTTTAATTCCATCGCACAAAGGTAACTTTTTAAAGCAGTTTCTAAAAAAGAACTTGTAAATTTGAAGTATATAATCAAGTACTTCATTGAAGTTTCACAAATATCCTTTCTGTATTTTTATTATAAAATAATGATCATGAAAAAACTACTCCCAATTATATTACTTTTCATAGTTAACCTTACAATAGCGCAAACAATTGCTGAAATTCAAGGTACTGGTGATGCGACACCATATGCTGACCAAACAGTAACAACCAACGGGATTGTAACGGGAGTTAATGGGACTGGATATTTTATCCAGGATGGGACAGCGATCAGAAGCGGTATCTATATCTATGATCAAGATAATACGCCGCTCCTAGGAGATGAAATCGAAATAACAGGGACGGCAGTTGAGTTTTTTGACTTGACAGAAATTAAAGACTTGACTAGCTTAAATGTTCTTTCCTCTGCTAATGCTTTACCAAGCCCCATCGAATTGAGTACAAATGAGATCAATCAGGAGGATTATGAAGGCATGTTGGTACGTGTCAATCAAGCTACATGCACCAATTCTGATATTGGATTTGGAGAATTTCAATTAGATGATGGGAGTGGCCCTTGTGCTGTAGATGATCTTTTTTATCTCTTTTCAGCGAGTGAAGGTGTAGATTATAATGTTACAGGGCCAATGACTTATTCATTTGAGGCATATAAGATTGAACCTAGAGATGCGGCAGATATTGAGATTGCTATACCGCTTTATTTTACAGTGAATCCCAAAGAGACCAATATTACTACGACTAGTCTGATGGTACAATGGGAGACGAATATACCTGCAAATTCTATTATAGAATATGGCACCTCACCAGATAATTTAAATAATTTGATTGAAGACAATGCTTTGAGTACGACGCATGAACTAGTGCTTGAAAACCTTCAGCCCGGAACAATTTATTATGTAAAACCCCAATCAATGGCAGGGATTGATGAGGCCCCTACAAAAGTTTTAGTAATGTCTTCGGCATCTCTAAGTACTGGCGAAATTAAAGTCTATTTCAATCATACAGTAGACCCAAATGTATCGACTATCTCACAGGCCGTATATACTGACCAAATAACAGATAGTATTATAGCTTTTATAGATTTGGCGCAAAGTACACTTGATTTTACAATGTACGAAGCTCAGAATGAAGCGATAGTAGAGGCACTTAATGAAGCTTACGATCGAGGCGTGATAGTAAGAGTTATTTCTGACGATATAGGAGACAATGATATATTGATCAATAACCTGAATAGCAATATACCCGTGCTCGAAGGGAATACGGATGGGATTATGCATAATAAATTCATCATAGTGGATAGAGAAAGTGTAGAAAATGCTTGGGTATTAACGGGTTCTATGAATCATACAATCGCAAACTTAGGTTGGGATTATAATAATGTAATTTGTATACAGGATCAATCACTCGCAAGAGGCTACACTTTAGAGTTTGAGGAAATGTGGGGTGGCAATGATGTTCAACCTAATATCACTAATGCTAAATTTGGGGCACAGAAAACAGACAACACGCCCCATTGTTTTAATATTAATGGTATAGCAGTTGAGTCTTATTTCTCTCCATCTGATGGTACGGCCAATCGTATTGTACGTGCTATAGATAATGCTGAAAATGAATTGGCTTTTGCAATATTAGTCTTTACAGAAAACAGTCTTGGAAATGCAGTTCTAGATGCTTATAATCGTGGAGTGGATGTCAAAGGTATTATTGATTATGTAGGTTTTAACGGGAGTGAATATGATTACCTACTCGATAATGGAGTGAATGTAATGGATTATCAAAATGCGGATGGAACTGAATGGCCGGATGGCCCAACCTTACATCATAAATATGCGGTCATAGACTATAGTGAAAATAGTGTGAATCCGCTTCTAATCACAGGTTCTCATAATTGGAGCGCTTCCGCGGGGGCAATTCATGATGAAAATACACTATTTATCTATGATGCCGAAGTAGCCAATTGGTATCAACAAGAATTTTGGGCTCGTTTCTTTGGTATAAGCGATGCAACAGATGCACCATTTTTAGAAAATCAATTGAATGTCTTTCCAAATCCAATGATCAATGATTTTGAAATAGAATTGCCAAGGGATGGGACTTTGTATGTTTTTGATTTGCAGGGAAGGCTGGTTCTTACAAAAGATGTAATGCTTGGTGTACAAAAAGTAGATATAGCAAATCTTCCTTCTGGGGCATATTTTTTATTGTTTAAAAACGAAGAAGCCAATTATATAGAAAAGATCGTAAAAGGAAAGTAAGCACTTTCTCATAATCTTGAGTTCAGTTTTAAACAACTTCAGTCATAAAAACTGATTTGAAAATGGATAAAATATCTTTTTTAAAAACATTTATGGAAGATGTTTGGAATAATAAAAACATTGAGAACATCGAAGAATATATTTTTCCAGCCTATCAAATCCATTTAGATAAAGCTGATCCCTGGGAAGGCAAAACATTGTCTTTTAATGATTTTATAATGAGACTTCGGTACTCATTTGATTCTTTTCCTGATATGCATTTTAATATATTATCAGCAATAGAAGATGGAGATAATGTGGCAATTACTTGGATATTGACTGGAACCAATCTAGGCAAAATAGGTGATATGCCATCTACCAATAAACCTATAAAGACCAATGGGATAACCATTTATCATTTTAAAGACAATAAAATTTGCGGACATACACAAGTCTTTGATAGGATGACCGTTTTTCGACAACTGGGTTTTCCAGGTATTTGAATTCAGGTTTTTATAGAAACCTGAATATACCTTGCTTATTTTGTCACTTCGATAAAACTAAATACAATTTACAATCTTTATAACTATTGACTTCTTTCACTTTAAAGATTTCTAAAACTTCCTTTTTTAAATTTTGATTGCAGACCATTATATGTTCGCCTGGTTTAGCTTGTTGATGAGGTTTGCAATTTCGTATACTGTTAGTGCCAGAGCCACAACTTCTAATATTATAATCATATTGATCATTAAAGATGTTTCTATAAAAAAGAAAATGTCGATTACGTGGCTCATAATAAACAAAGATATTCTTTAACTCAGGATTGTGCTTCTTTAAACGCTTAAAGAAATCGCCATAATGAGGATCGTGTTTATGCAGTTTTGGGAAATAGCACTGTTCAATAATAATTTCTTTATAGGGTGTAAAAAAGAAAGTAAAAAGAAAGATAACATAGAATAGAATACCTAAGAATAGTTTAGAAATTTTTAGATGAACTTTCAAGGCATTATATACGATTCCAAGACCTGATCCTACTAATATCGCAAGCAAAGGAAAAACAGGCGCATCATACCACGAATTATAAGTGCCATTAGAAATAACAAAAAGAAATAAAATTGTGCAGATCAATATCAAACTTGTAAATCGTCTTAATTTTTGATCTTTTTGAAAAAATACAAGAAGCAAACTGAGAGGGATAAAAATAAAAAAGAATTTAAATTTATCCTTAAGTATAGATTTTACATAATGTAAAGAATCCGGTAGTTGTTGGTAATCATGATCTGCTGAACTATTAAAGAACCTAGGAAAAAGTTCATTTCCCCAAACGGTTTTAAGGTACCCTGGATAATGGTATTCATTTAAGCCATAGTAAGTCCCAATAACTAAGAAAAAGACTAAAACAGAAAGCCAAAAACTTTTTGATTTTATTGTTGATAAGAACTGTTTTTCAATTAAGGTAAAAATAAGTAATGCAGGAGCAAAATATAAACCTGCAATACTTTTTGTTAATACTCCAGAAATAAAAAAGAATGTAAAAACTGCTAAATAGAATTTATGATTCTCTCCTTTTTTTAGGTATTTATAGAAATACAATAGACCTGCAATTAAGAAAAATATTAATAAAGCATCATGATCTCCGCTTCTACTAACATGCCCTTTCACATAGCCTGATGAGCAAAGTAAAACCAATCCAGAAAAAATCCCACCTATTAAAAAATTTAACTCCTTAATGAAAAAACGAAGGATTAAAATAACTGTAAATAATGCGGCAAAAGCAGATGGTAACCTTACCGCTAATTCATTGTATCCGACAATTTTCATAAAAATGACTTGTAACCATATTAGCATGGGAGGCTTGGTTTCCCAATTATCGACTTGCCCTAAAAAATGCCTCCTTAAGTAATTACCATTTTGAGACATCTCATATGCTTGTAGGGCATTGATCGCTTCATCCCATAGATATAAGCCAATATGATCCAAATGTAGAAATATTGGGAAATAGATTAGGATTAAAAAAAATATAATAATAGAGATGGACTCTATCTTAGTTTTCATATTGAATATCATATCAGTTGTGATATCCTCTAATATAATACAATAGATTGCTGATTTTTGAGTGCCTTCTAAGAAAAAGAAGAAAGCGTCAAGTAGGTGCTATTTCTTAGAAAGGCAAGATCTGAAAGATATTAATAGTCATTGGATGCTTCTATCTAGCATTTGTTAATGCTAAGATGCAGTGATTTATATTTGACTCGAAGTGGTTTAGGAAAGTTCTAAGCACTGAAGCTACAAGTTTAAATACACCGCTCTTAAGACTTTTTCCATTTCCTGTTTGTAGGGCATAGAACTCCCTTTGAAATTATTGTGCATAAAGCTAAAGATTAGCTTTTTTCCGCTCATAGTGATGATATAACCACTCAGGCAATGAACATTGCTTAAGGTGCCTGTTTTTGCATAAACATATGGAGTCGTCGAACTTCCATACCAATCCTTAATCGTACCCGAAACGCCTCCTGCTGGAAAGATATTAAACAAACGTTCATCTGGAACTTCTTTAGAAATTTGATCAAGCAAGAAAACAATTGACCTTGGTGTGAATAAATTATATCTCGAAAGACCAGATCCATCTGCCCAAATAGGTTTGTCTGGTAAGTTTTGAAATAAACTATCTTTTGCGAAATCAATTATTTGTTTCGTATTCAGATTACTGAAAACAGCGTCACTACATAGAAGTAATAATTGCTCGGCTATTAAATTATCACTGTCTTGCATAAGTCTTTTGTAGAGTGTATCAGCAGGAACACTGTATATGGTTTTACTTTTTTTGGGGCTTGCTTGCTTTTCACTGATAATTTTAATTTGTTTATTAATTTCAGCATTCAGCAAATTGATCGCTAGTTCATCAGAGTAGATAAAAGGATGGTCCCCTTCATAGCTTTGTTTCTGGGTTGCATCATTATATTCAAAAACATTATAATCGAAGAGGCGTTTTATCCTTGAACCTTTTACTAAGGGATTCGCAGAAAAGCTACTAGAAAAATAACCGGGCTCTACACGGAAGTATGGATCATCCTTCTCTTTTTCGATTTTTATGATATTCCCATGAAAAGGTAATGCTGCTTTTTCAGGTTGAAAATCATAGAAGTAATCATCCCATGCCCAACCAGCGCCAAATCGTTCATCATTGAAATTTCCAGAGTTGAAGTACAGGTTTTTATTTTGAGTTTTTAGGAAATTGATGACTTGATTATTATTACTTAGATAAGGATGTCTCAATGAAGGATCTCCTGTCCCCCAGAAGATAATAGAATCGCCTTTTTCAATATATCGAATACCCGGGATAGAATCACCTAATAATTGTAAACCAGCATATAGCGTAAATATTTTTGTATTGGATGCGGGGGTAAAATAATGGTCTGCATTTTTAGCATACATGGTTTCACCCTTGCTAGGATCAAATAGTACAAATCCCGTAAAGCTACGATTAAAGACCATTGAGGACTCAAACACTTCTTCATACATCGGTTCTTTTGAAGTACGGGCTTTCTTGATTCCACTACAAGCAGTAATCAATAGCGTAAGAGATATAATTAGAAATTGGGAGATGTAATTTAAAGGTGGTATTTTGTTCAATCTAATAATGGGTTTAGTGTATATACATTATACTCTTATAAAGAATCAATATGATGCTCTACAATAGATTTAAATATTTAATTACAGTTATACTTTTAGGGAAGTGTTTTGGCTTGGGGGCGCAGCTAGGTGCGCATATTGACATTAAGACTTATAATGAGGGCTTAGAGTCACTTTTTTTATTAAAAAATAATTATTCTAAAATTCCAATTAAAGAACAGGATATTTTTGGTATTAAACAGTATTATAGTGAAAGTTTAACAAATCTCCCTACTGCTATGGAATTGTATTTTCCAATAGCAGATCAAGTTATTAATGCCAAAGAAGTATTAAAGAACTATGTCAATTCATCCGGTATAAGCATAGTGAGTCTAGATCTTTCAGCTTCTCTTTTAGATCAGGAATCAATTAATCAATTAGAAAAGATTATTGAACAAAAAGAAGTAATAACCATTCTTTTTGATAGTGAAAATAAGATAAAGACTTCTGCTATAGATTTTACTAGAAGTAGTCACTTGATATATGTACGAGGGAATACAGATTTGCATCAATCATTAGCGATCCAGCTTCTCTTTGGTGGAATAGGTACGAAAAATAAGCTCGATGTCGATTTAAATGAAACCTTTAAAAAAGGGAAAGGTTATGAGCTTCAAGGAGGTTTACGATTGTCTTATGCGCCACCTGAGTCAGTGGGAATGGATAGAGCCTTATTAACTAATGAGATTTCGACTATTGCTCAATCAGCGATTGATTCGGGCGCATTTCCTGGCTGTCAAGTATTGGTAGTAAAAGATCAAAAAATTGTTTTCCATCAGACTTGGGGGCATCATACTTATGATCAAAAACAAGCAGTTCAATTACATGATATTTATGATTTTGCTTCGGTAACTAAAGTGACATCCGCTTTGCCTGCTTTGATGAAACTTCATGGCGATGGACGTCTAAATTTAGATGATCCTTTGAAAAAATATTTTCCAAAATTTAAAGGAACAAACAAAGCAGATTTAAGTATCCGACCTATTCTCGCACATCATGCGAAGCTAAAACCCTGGATTCCTTATTGGCGAAATACGATTAAGAAAAATGGTAAATTTAAATGCAAGACTTTCAAAAAGAAGCAATCACGTCGTTTCCCCATCAAAATAACGGATCAGCTTTTTCTACATCGGAAGTATAAAAATAAAATCTATCAAGCCATTAAAGAATCTCCATTAAACAATAAATCGGGCTATGTCTATTCTGGTTTGATTTTTTACCTCTGGCCTGAAATTGTTTCAGATTTAGTAGAAGAGGATTTTGAAACTTATTTAAAGCAAACTTTCTATCAACCTTTAGGAGCATCAAGCATAACCTATAATCCAGATCGACATTTTCCGCTTAGTCGAATCATTCCTACAGAACGAGATACTTTTTTTAGGAAAGTTCAAATACATGGGAAAGTACATGATGAGGGAGCGGTGATGATGGGTGGCGTTTCTGCTAATGCTGGTTTATTTGGTTCTGCTCTTGATCTAGCTAAACTAATGCAAATGTATTTAAATGGCGGTGAATATGGCGGTACAAGGTTTATAGCAGCGGCTTCTGTAGCAGAATTTACTCGTTGTCAATACTGTGAAGAAGAAAATAGAAGAGGTTTAGGTTTTGATAAACCGCTTATTGAATACCATCCACAGAAGAGTTCAGTGGCCAAAGCCGCTAGTCCAGCTTCTTATGGACATTCAGGTTATACTGGGACATTTACCTGGGTTGATCCCAAATATGATTTAATTTATATTTTCTTTTCTAATCGCGTATACCCGACAAGAGAAAACAGAAAGATTTATCAATTAAATGTTCGACCTAATATCCACGAGGTGATTTACGATTCATTCTTGGAAAAGTAATAAGAATCTCATTAATGTTCGTAATTTTAATTTATTGATGACTTATCTCTTTTATGAGAAGTTTTGTTTAACGAAATATAGAAACAAAAATGAAAGTACACTTTACTTTAATATTCATATGTTTATCAATGTTTACTTACGCTCAAGAAGATCTTGATACCGTTAAGATGGACTTCGAAGCTTACGATCCACCCTCAACCTTGGTCGTTCCGGAAAATCATATTGACCATGCAAAGTTTCCATTTATTGATGTGCATAGTCACCATTGGCGTATGGCTGAGCAGGATTTAGATTTATTGATTCGTCAAATGGATACCATGAATATGCAAGTAGTTGTAAACCTCAGTGGAAGAGGAGGCGAACGTCTAAGTGCAATGATGGATAATGTCAAAAAACATGGCTATGAAGATCGAATCGTTATTTTTACAAATATCGAATTGCGGAGTATTGATGCTGTAGACTGGACAGAAGAGACAATTAAGCAGATCGAATATGATTATAAAACTGGCGCCAGAGGTTTGAAAATATATAAAAGCCAAGGGATGAGCCATCGGGATTCTTCTGGCAATCGAATTCGAATTGATGATCCTAGGATTGACCCTATCTGGGCAAAATGCGGTGAACTTGGAATGCCTATACTTATCCATTCCGCAGATCCTAAACCGTTCTGGCAGCCACATGATGAAAATAATGAACGGTGGTTAGAACTCAAACTACGACCTAGACGAAAACGCAGTGATGATAATCCTGCTGCATGGGAAACAATCATTGGAGAACAACATAATATTATCAAAAAACACCCAAACACTAATTTTATAGCAGCACATATGGGCTGGTTTCCGAATGACTTGAAAAAACTTGGAGAACTTCTGGATGAAATGCCCAATATGTATGTGGAAATTGGAGCAGTGATTGCAGAATTAGGTCGCCAACCCAGGATGGCTAATCGCTTTTTTGAAAAATATCAGGATCGCGTATTGTTTGGAAAAGATTCTTATAAACCCAAGGAATACCCAACTTACTTTAGAGTCTTGGAATCCGACGATGAGTATTTTCCTTATTATAAACGATATCATGCCTTTTGGAAAATGTATGGTCTGAATTTACCTGATGAGATTTTGAAAAAACTTTATTATAAAAATGCATTGAAATTAATCAAAGGAATAGATAAATCTATGTGGGAGGAATAGACAATTATCAATGAACAATTATCAATGAACAATTATCATGGACAAACTGTCCGTGAAGGCTAAAGTATAGTGCCACAGGAGGCTGGAGGTGAAACGATTTATCAATCACTGTCTAGTTTGAAAATTAAGCTTATATTTTCTTTGGATTTAATATAAGTGAGATTATTGTTTTAGGTATAATTTTGTATTTTAGCTTATCAATAGAAAACCCCAATTATGACTAAAAGTAGCGATACCCGAAAGCTTAAAACACGAGAAGACCTGATTACCGCATTGCAATTTGCTTCAGTTCTTGAACATACTTTGTGTTGCGAATATTTATTTACAGGATTCTCGGTCCGTAGATCATTGTCTGATTATCCAACACCAAAAGACGAAAATCAAAAACGAGAATTTCAAAGAGCGATTGACATGGCAAGACCCTGGCAAACGCAGATTTATTTTATAGCAAGACAGGAGATGGAACACCTCGCTATTGCAACTAATCTACTGGCTGCACTTGGTGCTCCTCCTTATTTCAAACGACCGCAATTTCCGGTGCGTAAAAATATGACTTTGCTAGGTGCTCCTTTCTGCTTAGAAGGCTTGTCAGATATTGCTCTAAAAACATATATATGGTTTGAAAGACCTACTTATTTAACAGAGTCCTTTCCAGAAGATTATCTAAGTCGTTGTAATGAACCAAAAGATAAGGTAAAACTAGGTTCACCATCTGTAGAAGAGGTACATGAAGCCACCAGACGTTTTGGAATCGTAGGCGTAGAAGAACTTTATGAAGAGATCAAAACGGCTTTTCTTGAAATGGACGCCACCGAATTATTCCAAGGAGATACTCAACAGCAAGTTGGAGACGTGTTTGGTTACAAAGTATATATGAAAACCATTACCAATAGGGTAGAAGCGGTCGATGCCATCAATCTAATCATCGAACAAGGAGAAGGTATCGGTGCAGATCCATTAAGTTCGGATGCGCATTTTCAGCGATTTACTCAAATCCTTTCAGAATATGAAGTGGCGATGAAAGCAGCTCCGAAAGATTTTCCTTCTCCTGCACTTCCTGTCTTAACTAATCCATTGACTGAAGAACATAGAGGGAAAATTAAAACTGAAAAGGATGATTGTTATAATTGTGCGCCCCATCTCATTGAGCGCGAACTCACTAGAGATTTGATGGTTTATTTCAATGAATGTTATAATTTGATGATGTTGATGCTATATGATTTCTTTGAATATTATATCACGCCAACACCTCCGGCAAGTCAACAATCAAATGCACAGACAGCAAAGTATTATGCTGCATTCTTTCCATTGATGACTATGGTGATCAGACCACTTGGTGAGATACTGGCTAGAATTCCTGCGGGGGAGAAATATCAAGGAGAAAATGCTGGAGCAAGCTTTGAAATTGATAATGAGCTAATGGAGAATTGGCATAAACTTTCAGAAAGTAAACGTTTGAAAAAATACTATAAATGGCTTAAAAAGTTATCTAAAAAAGCGAAACGATTCAGTAAACAAAGTGAAGAAATCGTAGCAACAGATGGCGGTCAGGTTGTTCTGTCTGCTCCTGAGTTTCAACAAAAAATGGAATTCCTCTACGAAAACATTTATAGTACACGAAAACACTTATGGAATATCTGGAAAGAAAAATATGGTGAATAACCTACTTGGTTTGAAGACTTAGTAAATGCATTGCCATTACTATTCCGGAAAATAAATTTATTTTTTAGCCCTAATAAAAACAATTTTAAATATCATGGACGAACTTAAGATCCATTTTGAAGGATATTGGCAATGTCGCCAAGCAACAGACCCCGATCCAACAGATGATCCAAGAGGTGTGAGTGGTTATACTTATGCTTTTGGAGATGAAAGTGATCTAGACCTTATTATTCGACTTCAATTGGATGAAATCAATCCGCCTCAGGATTATAGAGATCGAAACTTACCAACATCTTATCCTGATGCTTACCTCACTGCATTTGAAAAGAGTGGCGCAAAGAAAAGTAGGAATGGAGAAATATTCGGCATATTCGTGACCGGAGTTGATCTTAATGGCGAGGCTTATGATGCGGGGGAACAAATGGTCGGAGGCAAAGTACGCTGGTTACCTGCTGGAAAACAAATGCAGGCGAATGGAAAGTGTGAAGGGCCAAAGTATGAATTAAGAAATGAAATCACCTATCATAAACGCGATGGGATCATTATGCCAATCGTTCCTTTTGATATTAAAATAGAAGATCCACAAAACAAATTTTCGTTGCAGCGTTTTGATCCTTTAGACCTCCATGATCCTGAAAAGGAAATATGGCAACTTGGGTTATCAGAGTACACACGTAGAAATCCACAAAACTTCTTTAATGCCTCTGCTGAAATCATGGAGGCGCAAGGATTTAGCTCAACTTCTGATCCCAGTGCTCAATTTAATGCCTATTTTCAAAAACGTAAAGAATGGTTACAGTTCGAATTGAGTAAAACCAGTGATCCTGTCCAACAAGAAGCATACAAAGGGCGTCTATTTGCTTTGGAATTCTTTACAGAAAATAGAAGGATAGAAGGGAAACTTGGATTACAAGCTGTTTGGGATTTTGAGCTGCATGGCGAGTCTCAACTCAATGGAATAGAAGAAGCACTAGGTTTAAAATTTACTCCAGATAAGACTTGGCCAATTACTTTTTGGATGGGAGGATTTGATGGAGATGTGATGCGTGGATATATGCGTGGGAGCTTGACAATTCCTGTAGAATAAAGGATTTAAAAACACTCCCCTCTCTTAAGGAAAGAAGAGGGAGGAGTGTAATCAGAATAAGGAATATTATTTCAAGCCAATTGGTACACGTACCATAGTATCATCCCAAGCAATGATCAAGTGAATATTCTTATCATCTTTTTTATCGAAAAGTATGGATAAAGCTTCTATCGTTTTAGGCGTTTTCTCCGTAGAAACCGTAAGTTTTGCCACATTTGATTTTTCATCGTGGTTATACGTTCCCCAAGAAGGAATATTTTTGTGAATAATAATGTCCCAAGATTTTTCATTCACAACAGCCATCACACCGTATTTACCAGCTTTGACATCTGTATCACCTACCTTAACGTCTTCAAAAAATGTGATCTCTGTAGTCTCATTAGCACCTACTCTCCACGTACTTCCAAACTCTTTTAATTCACCAAATACTTTCCTTCCTTTTTTCTGAGGTCTGCTGTAAACAACTCTAACCTTTGGTTCATTAGCTGCCAAATCTTCTTCCTTTACATAATTTCTAAGGCGAGACATATTCGGATATTGAACTAAGTCCATTGGACTTTTATCATCGCCAGCCATATAGGTAGGATTAAAACTAATAGGAAGAACTGCTCTGGTTCGATCCCACTCAAATACCATATTACAATGATCTTCATCTACCTTTTGAAAGCCAATTGTAAAAGATTCTCGACTATCAGGAAGGTGGCTCAATGGAACATTTATAGAAGCAACATCCTTGCTGACATCTCTATTATTAGCTCCGCCGATGAATCGTTCTGTAGATATTTTAATAATCCAGTTGTTCGGATAAATCTCTGCAAACATGGTATAAGTGCCTCTGGAAACAAAAGTGCCACCTACTTCTACATCGGTATAAAAAATAACTTCAGTAGCCTCATTAGCACCTAGCCGCCAATCTTTGCCGTATGGTTCTAAAGCTCCGAATATCTCTCTATCTTTTTTTAATGGGCGGCAATAAAGCACTTTGACCTTAGGCTGAATGTCAGCCAAGTCTCCTGTCATATAGTTTTTAAAAGCAGCCTGTCTTGGATAAGTTGCAGCATCCATTGGACTCTTGTCTAAATCCGGAAATTTAAGCTCTTGTGCTGACAAGCTTGTTATTCCTAAGAATGCGAGGCAAAAAAATAAATTAGTCAATTTGATTTTCATGATTTTTTCTATTTGATTTAAAAAAATACAAATGTAAACAAAGGATTTTAAAAGAACTTCGCTGGGTTTGGAAAAAAAGTAAAATGATTTTTAAACGTGCTCAGGTAATATTCTTCTTTTTTTGTAATCAAAAAAAATACTCCTTTTGATGACCTTATGAACGTTTTTCCCCCTTTTGTGTGATTGTAGTTCTACAAAGCACTGAATGTAGAAATCAAATTCTGTTAGTCTGAAAAGGAAAATTTAGATTTTTTGTAATTGGTTAAGCTTTCGAAAGGTATGAGATTTAGGATGTTATAAACTTCTAGATAATTTCTTTTGATAAAAACCAATAATTATGAAAAAGACAATTTGTTTACTTTTTATGTCTTATATGTTTATAGGACTATTTGCACAGACAGAAGAACAGGTTCGAACCATTACTCAAAACTACGATTTTGAGAAAATAAACAAGCTTAAAACAGATCTATTAAAATATAATACGGAACAACTCGAAAAAGCTTATCAACTAGCTAATATTAATGGATGGCCTATTTATAAAGAAAATCCGAATGGTGGGATTATAGAATTAGTTGGGGTGACTAAAGATGGGGCTCCTCTTTATTATACAACTACTAATGTAGATGCTGCTCATTCTACAAGAACAGATCAAGTTCATTCAGGAGGAGGCCTAGGGCTAGATTTGAATGGACAAGATATGAATATTTTTGTTTGGGATGAGGGAACGGCATATTTAGGTCATGAGGAATTTGATGGTCCGGGTGGAGATAATCGAGTTATTGTTATGGATGATGCTAATGGTTCACTTCATGGAGGACATGTGATAGGAACACTTATCGCCTATGGAGCTGATCCTCAAGCTAAGGGAATGGCACCATATGCTAATGCTCGTAGTTATGATTGGGGTTTAGATATTTATGAAACTTTGAATGCTGCGACTATTCATGGAATGTTAGTTTCTAATCATTCATATGGATATTTTAATGGATTTTTAGATGATTGGTATTTTGGAGCATATATCTATCAAGCATCATTATGGGATCAGGTTATGTATGATGCACCATATTACCTTATGGTGACTTCTGCAGGAAACGATGGAGATTTTGATTTTAATGGTAATCCCTTGCAACCAGGCATGGATCAATTGACTGGCCTTGCATTAGTAAAAAATAATTTGGTTGTAGCTAATGTGTTGGATGTAATTCAAAATGAAGATGGAACAATCAATCCAGAGGAAGTAGTGCTTAATTCGTCATCAAGTATAGGGCCTGCAGATGATTTAAGGATTAAACCTGATATTGCTGGAAATGGAACAGATGTGTACTCTACAGCCAACAATGTACCAGATGGTGGTTATGCTTCTCTTACTGGTACCTCAATGTCTTGTCCGAATGTCTCTGGATCATTACTTTTACTTCAGGAACATTACCAGAATCTAAATGGTAATTTTTTAAGAGCTGCTTCACTAAAAGGATTAGCATTACACACCGCAGATTTATTAGGGGATGGACCAAATTCATCTACAGGATGGGGACTACTCAATACCAAAAGAGCAGTGGAATTGATTAGCACTGATCCACAAACAACTCGGATAAGAGAATCTATATTAGAAGAAGGACAAACTCAGAATTTTACATTTATAGCCAATGGTGATGAACCATTAAATGTATCTATTTCCTGGACAGATCCTGTCGGACAGGTGAATGAAGGCACCGTAAACCCTAATTATAAAACCTTAGTGAATGACTTAGATGTAAGAGTCACTGATGATGGTAATATAATTTCTTACCCTTGGAAATTGGGAAATACTGGGAATGGACTTGGGCCAATTTTAGGAGATAATAATTCAGATCCTTATGAACGAGTCGATATAGAAAATCCGACTACAGGTGTATATGAAGTATCAGTTAGCCATAAAGGAAATTTATTTTCTGGTCAACAAGCCTATACCCTGATTGTGTCTGGAGCAACTGAAATATTATCAGACATTATCTCTATAAGTTTATTAGATGAAGAAGACCTTGCACTTGATGTACAATGTGGGGAGGTACATACGATTGGTTACAAAATTAAAGATGGAAATTGTGTCCTTGATCAATTAGGAGGGAATAGTGTTGAGACTGTAAAATTACAATTAGATATTTCAATGTTTGGAAATCTTGTGCTGCTTCCTGGAGACGGTGTCACTTCCTTTGATGAATTTGGGCAGATTGAAATTCCTAATGATTTAATTGATGAGCAAGGAACAATAGTTACTGCGACTTTTGAAGTAGATGGAGATATATCCGGAAGTTTCACTAATCTAATGACAGTTAGCCTTCATCCTGGTAATTATACTGTTTACTCTTGTAATTCGATAACTTCCGAAATAACTCAATCTCCAATTTGTTATGGTGATATTAATGGAGATGGAGCTATTAACAGTGCAGATTTGACGCTCTTCTTAACTGTTTATGGACAAAGTGTTCCTGAATGTCATGCTGCTGATTTTGATGGTGATGGAGTGATCAAATCTATTGACCTTGCAGCCTTCCTAAGTGTATTTGGTACTTTCTGTGAAGATAATTTAAATGAGAATAATCAGGATGGAGCTTTCACGGAGGGAGACTCGGATGACTTAGGTGAATTACAGAATGAAAAACTAAGGAGTATTTTATCGGAAAATGTACAAAATAAAATTGATGTTTATCCGAACCCCGGAACAGGTATTTTTCACATCAAAGGAATAGAACAATTTAATGAAGGAGCCATTGAAATATTTGATCTGAAAGGAGCAAAAATTCTGAATATTGATTTAGGAGATGACTTTGAGAATAGTATCAATCTAAGTGCTTATGAAGATGGAATGTATGTTCTAAAGTATACCTCAGGAAGTAAAGTAATAAATAGCTTTATAATCAAAACTAATTAGACACGATTTATACATGAGTTCATCCCGGTTTTTATAAACGTTTTAAGGTATGTTCATAAAATTAGGGGCGACTCATGTTTTTTTCTGAAAGAAATCTTTTAGTATTCAATAAAATATCAATTTATTTTCCAAATGATAACTGTATGAGAGCCTGTTTAAATTTTGTTCGCTTAGGCGAAAAAACAGGATTTTATGACCAATCAAGGCTCTTTTCGATTGGAATAGCCTTAGCTATTGTAATTGAAAAAGCCGCAGAGTGGGCGAAAAAGACGTTTTTGCAGCCCAGCTAATAATTTTTAACCAGGCTCTAAATATAGACTCATATATGGATGGGGATAACAACTGAATCTGATTTTGAGGTATCAATTGCATCTTTGGTTTTAGGAGTTTACTTCTATCATATCGGGAATGGAGAAAATACCTCATATAAAGAAATTTGTCAAAGAATGATAGTTGTGAAAATTAAGAGACTGCTTTCGAAACAGTCTCCTAGAAGTTGTTTTTATCTGTTAGTCTATTTTCACCATTTTTAAATTTTTGGTTGCAGTTTTTGTTTTGAGGATACAAAAATATAAACCATTAGCAAGTTCTTTGAAATCTAGGTTTAGAGTATGAGATCCAGCTTCAGTAAAAACTTGATTTTTGATGTGTCGAATGAGATTACCTTGGCTATCGTAAAGCGAAATTGAAACATAATCATTTTCTGGTAATTCATATTTAAGTGTTGTCTTTTGTTTAAATGGATTCGTAAGATTTTCAAAAGATAATTGAACAGGATTGCTAGCCTGTTCAGATACATTTGACGCATATTGTTGCGCAGCATATTTATCTTTACATTTATAGAGTTTGAGCATCCCACCATTTTGTGGATTTGAATAGTTAAAAGAAAAACTTGGTTCTGATGGTACTTGGGATTCGGGATCAGAAGTAGAATGGATGAATCCAAACTCTCCTAATTCGGTGTTTTCATTTGCAGGATTATAATAATAAAGACGAGTTTCATCTTCATGTAAATTAACATTCGTCATACAATCTCTACTGATTTTTACCTGATAAGGTATCCCACTTGAATTAAAAGCTATTTCGAAAATAAAATCTGCAGGTATACCATCATTAGCCATTTCAAGAGTACAATAATATTTGGTGGCATGGCCAAGAGCATCCCATGATTCACTTACAAAAGAACCATCATTATTAAGGTCATCATCATTGTTATTATTAAATTCCGGTGACCATATGAGTGTAGGTTGCGGGCAAGCACAAAGCAATTTTTCTTGTATAGAAATAGGTCTTTCAACGATGATGATATCTAAAGCACTTGCAAAATCTGTACATGTAGAAGAAAAGGCGAATAGATAAAATCCATCAGGAGGAGTATTTATTGAAATAAAATTATCTGTAGTAGAATAAGCTTGCTGATTGCCATTTGAAAGTTGTAAATAAGCTATTTTATAGGCATCTACATTTCCGTTCAGTAGGTCTGCCCATTCAAATGATGCCTCGTAAATATCATTGTTTGTCATAGAGGCTTGAAGACTTTCACAATCTACAGAATAAGGAGTATTTGTACTCCAAAAGTGGAGATAAAAATCCTCAATTTCTTGTACAGAAGCATCTATCATATCTCCATAAAGCGTCTTGATTTCGATTGCCGATTCTAACGCATTGCTAGGAGTAATTTTCTGAATACTCTGTGCGTTTAATTGATAAATGATAAGATTTAAAAAAACAATTGTGAGCGCTTTAGCCCATTTTTTACTTTTCATAATATATGTACTTTAGTGATTAAAAAATTGAGTTCGTATTATTTAGAGTCTATTTTAATTTTATTCGCTTAGGCTAAAAAGCAATATTTCATGCCCAATCAAGGCTCTTTTCAATTGGAATAGCCATAGCTATTGCAATTGAAAAAGCTGTAGAGTGGACGGAAAAGACGTTTTATAGTCCTTTAACGATTTTAAAACGAGGCGCTTAATGTTCCTTCGATTCGAAATTGATTGTTTATTTAGATTTTGGGTATAAAGAAATAAGGGGAAAAGGGCAGACTTGAAACAAGATGGCTTTCTGGTTTTACAAAGATAAAAGATGATTTTTATTAAAATGATTACATTTTTTAGCATTTTTCCCAAAAAAAATACAAAACCTTAGCGTGTAATGCATTCAAGCAAGTTGATACAAGTACTGAGAACCCTTTCAAAAGAGGAGCTAAGAGCGTTTAAAGATTATTTGGAAAATACACCAATTATTTCTGCAAAAAGTAGCGAATTAAAATATCTACTCCTGTTTAAAAATATTTATAAGTATGGACCTGAGTTTGAATCTACAGCTCTTGTAAAAGAAAAAATTTATAAAAAAATCTATCCGTCTCAAACTTATGCCGCTGGTAAGTTGGAAAAGTTGATGAGTAATTTGTTTAGCATGTTTCAAGATTTTATTGTGTTTCAGTATTCTGATGTAGATAGAGAGTTAAATAGAATCTTAGTGTTGTCGGACTTTTATAGAAAGAATAAACTCAATAACCTGGCGGAACTTAACTTAAAGAAATACCATAACTTGGTTTCAAAAACTATACAAAAAGATACTACGTTTTTTTATGACTCCTTTTTATTAGAAAAACATATTGTAAAGTATCAGACTATGTTTCTGTCTTCTAATCAAAAGACTTCTTTTGATAAAGTTCAATCTAGTCTTGATATCTATTACCTTATTGAAAAACTAGAACAAGCATGTCAAATGTTGGCAATTCATCAAAATGTCATTCCACTAAAAGTTGATGAAAATCTGATAATGCTAGATCATTTAAAGCCATTATTGGATATTGGATACTATGATGTGCCCATTATCAAAGTTTATTATAAGGCTTACTTGTTTCTAAGTTGTGAAAATGAAAATATCGAACAAGAGTTCTTGGATTTTGAAGATGAATTTAATCGGTATTCAAAATATTTACTACCAGAGCAATATGCTCCGCTTGCATCTATTATCCGATATTATTGCATTAAACAATATAGGAGGGAAAAGAAAGGTTATTTGGAAAAATTATTTTACCTGTATAAAGACCATCTGGAAAAAGGCTATTTATATTTCGAAAAGAAAATATCAGCAATCAGCCTGAGTAATATTGTTGAAATTGGCTTAAATATGAATGAGCATGAATGGGTTTTGCAGTTTATTACGGCACATAAAGATAAAATTTCGGATGCCTTAATTGCTGCTGAAGTATATCATTTAAATCTTGCTATTTATAATTTCCATCTTTCAAAGTATAATAAGGCATTGGATTGTCTTGAAGATAATTACCAGAGTTTTTTTTATAGGATTAAAGCAAGAAGATTAGAGATTAAAATTTATCACGAATTAGATCACGTTTTATTAAACCCCAAAATAGATGCTTTTAAAATTTTTGTTTATCGAATTTCTACAAATAAATTATCAAAAAGAAGGAAAGATGGAAATCGAGACTTTGTTGATATGCTTAAACAAATAAATTTACCCAAAACATTTAGAAATGATAAGCGAATTAAAAAACTGCATGATAAGATTATGTCCCTAAAGTTTATAGAGGAAAAAGATTGGCTCGTCAAAAAACTCAATGAATTAAGATAATATTCATTCTTCTATTTAGTCTTCATTCGAACCCCCGTCCCATCTCTTTTCGGAAATATAAAGCCATCTTTAGTTACGAGCACTCCCTCTGCGGGATCATCTTTTATAAAATGCTGTCCATCCATATCTGCATAATCTATCAAAGGACATAAATGAGCAATTGCAGAGATTCCTACAGTGGATTCAGCCATACACCCCATCATGACTTTTAGATTGTAGGCCCTGGCTTCTTTAATTAATTTTAGCGCAGGAGTCAAACCACCGCATTTCATGACTTTAATATTAACCCCATGAAAACGATGCTTACACTTTTTTATATCTGCAATCGTTTTACAGCTTTCATCTGCAAAAATAGGTAATGCTGATTTTTGAAAAAGTATTTCCATCGCATCCCATTCATTAGCAGGCAATGGTTGCTCTATAAATTCTACGCCTAGTTTTGCTAAGGCCTTTGATTTATAAATAGCTTCTTCCAATGTCCAAGCACAATTAGCATCTACCCAAAATTTTGCATCAGAATGTTTCCTTAGTGCTTCCACGATTTCGATATCTTGTGGCGTACCTAGTTTTATTTTATAAATATTCCAAGGCATTTGATGCATTCTATTGATCATTACATCTATGTTGTCAATACTTAATGTATAACAATTGGAAGGCTGTTTTTGAGGAGCTAATCCTAAAAGCTGATAGAGAGGAAGGCCCTTACTCTTCGAATACCAATCATAATATGCTTGATCTAAAGCACAAAGCGCAAATGGGCAATCTTCTAAGTGTCGATTGATCTCCGTCCAAAATTGCTGAGGATTCAAAGCGCCTAATTCATTGATTACTTTTTCAATATCTTTCAGACGTTGAAGCATATATTCAATCTCTGTATTGGGGTAATAAGGATTATGTGTTGCTTCTCCATAGCCTGAAATACCATTTTTGCGCAATTCGACCACGAGAGATTGTGTATGCGTATATGTCCATCGAGAAATGGCAAAGGGATGTTTTAGTTCTAGATTAAAATGATGCGTTCGTAAATTCATTTAACTATTCAATTTTTTTAATATGGAGCTCTTAATCCTATCTAACTCCCGCTTCTAAAAATGTAATCGTTTCTTCGTTTGTATCTATTGCTGCTTCAATTCCTATTGGAAATGTAAATTGATGATGGATATGCCCAAATGACATTCCATAAATAACTGGAATACCTAAATCTCCCAGACGATCCTCCAATGTCTCTTCTAATGAAAGTGAATTGTCCCCACCTTCGCAATCTTCAAAAATCCCTAATACGATTGCTGATGCTTTTGTTAAATCACAAGACTGCCTAAGTTGGGTTAACATACGGTCAATCCGATAAGGTTTTTCACCAACATCCTCAAGCATCAAAATTTTATTTTTTACAGATACTTCATATTTCGTTCCGGCAAGGGCACTAACTAAACTTAAATTTCCACCAATCAATTTTCCGCTTGCTTTACCTGGGCGAATTACTTTGCTTCGGTAGTTTTTAAGTTCATTCCTCTGGTTCTCTATTGCATTTTCAATACGAAGCTTAGCATTTGGATGCATTAATACCTTTTGAAAATACTCTAGTGAATAGTCAGGGAGTTTAGATGCTGCTAAAGGACCGTGGAAACCAATAAGACCAGTCTTTTTATATATAGACTGGAGTAAAGCGGTAATATCACTATATCCAATGAGTACTTTTGGATTTTTTTTAATGATTTGATAATCAATGTTATGAATAAACCTAGTACAACCATATCCGCCCCTGATACACCAAATACCATCAATTTTTGGATCACTAAACATTTGATGTAAATCAGCTAATCTTGTTGAATCTTCTCCTGCAAGATATCCATGTTTTGCTACTATGTTTTTTGTATAAACAGGCTTCAAACCAAGTTTTTCAAGGTTGGTAACGGCTTCTTGCAATTGCCCTTCTCTTATAGAGCTTCCAGGAGCAATTAAACCTATATGTTGCCCTTTTTTCAAACGTTTAGGTTTTAATCTTTTTTTCTTCATCGAATCAGAAGGGTAAAATGCAAATAAAGGAGAAGAAATTCCGCTAATTGCAGTGCTGGTTAAAAGTGTCTTTGAGAATGTTCTACGGTTCAATATAACGGATATTTAAGTATCTATGATTTGATAATAGATCAAATTCACAATTTCTATGCAATATAATGGATGATAAACTGGTAATTCATTTTTCAAAAATATATTTTAATAGTTAAATGTTTAAAAATCAACTTGAAGGCTATTAACCAGTTTTTTATATGTTAAAGAAAAATGATCTATTAAAATTTCTTTAAATTGACTCATTATCAGTACCTTAGAGTTGAATATACTGACTTTGAAGTGGTTTGAAAAAGAAAGGAACTTCATTACAGTATGTACTGACCGAAATGGTTTGGGATTCCCCAAACCATTTCGCGTCAGGTATAACAATGAAAATAGCCGGTAATAGAGATATGCGATTAATAAATTCAGTCGGACTTTTGATGGTTTGCCTTATTTTAGGCTGTAGTATTTTCAAAAAAGAAAAAACTACAATAGATTCCAATACTTCAAATGTTGTTGCAGTTGATACGACTTCAGTTGATACCATCGCTATGGAAACGAAGCCTTTATTGCTTGCAAAGGATACGATTCCTCCTCCAAAACTTCCTTTAGAGTATATGACTATTGAAGAAAAAGCTATGATCGATGAGATCAATATTCTTCGAGCAGATCCTCGTGCTTATATTCAATATGTCGATGCTTATATTCAAGATTTCTTGGCAGATGAAAGTTGGGACTTTTCGGCTAAGCAAGCAGAGAAAAATGCTGGGCAAGAATTGATTAGACAATTGAGCGTGATGCCACCACTATCTATACTTAAGCCAGATGAAGCGCTTTATAAAGTAGCCATGAGACATGGTAAGGATATGAAAGCGTCAAAAATGATTAGACATAGAGGGACGGATGATTCTTTTCCAGCAGATAGGATTCAAGATAGCACGAGATTTATCGGCAGTGAAAATCTTGCAGCTGGAGGGCGGTCTATTCGTGAATCATTAATTATGCTTCTCGTTGATTCAAATGATAGAGTAGGACGAAATCATCGTAAAACCATTCTTAATCCAGTATGGGAGTATCTTGCCTGTTATGATGCTGGAACAGTAAATGATATTCCAAACGCTTGGGTTCAATTATTTGCTTATCCGGATCCTAGTGAGATTATTGAGGAATCTTCGACAGAAAGTCAATCTGAATTGATTGAAGAAGGAGGGGGTAATAAGAGACAAAAGCCAAATGATAGACCAGTAGATATAGATGACTTTTCTTATATGACAGATATAGAAAAGTCAATGATTGATGAAATCAACCTCTTACGATCTAAGCCAAAAAAGTATATAAAACATTTGGATCAATATGTCGTAGAACACAAAAAGAATATGATCGGAGGAGATTCGGATTTTGATATGGCAGTCGAAGAACTGAAAAATGAACTCAATTCTATAAAAACACTCTCGTCCCTCAAACCTCATAAAAAATTATATAATGCCGCTAAGGCGCATGGTCTTGATAATAAAAAACATCATCAATTAGAGCATAGAGGAACTGATGGAAGATCATCATTTCAAAGAGTCAAAGATAGTGGCTTAAAGAATAGCATTTCTTTTCAGGGGAGCCAAGGGGATTATGCGCCCAATGAAAACCTCGCGGCTGGAACAGCCCAGAGTACCGTTCGTGAAATAGTGATGATGCTATTAATCGATTCTGGAATTTCTACTAGAGGTCATAGGAAAGCATTATTAGAGCCATCTTGGCGGTATGTAGCATGTTATCATATTGATAAAATTACTAACCTTAAAGATTATCGAGAAGCAGGGATGAAAAATACAGATGCGCCTAATTGTTGGGTTCAGTTTTTTGCCAAAGATTAACAGCGAAAGGAATATTTATACGTTCTCAAAAGAGAGAATACCTTATACCTAGATTAGTCTTATACATTGGAATTATGGATATGTTTTTAATATATCTCTAATTAGATGCTTAAGCAATTGTTCTATAGTCTTTTAAATATTGGATGATTATTTTATATGATAAATAGTGCTTCAGATTTTAGTATTAAAATTTGGAATTTGCAAAAAAAATATTCAATATTGTACGTTGAAGAAAGGAATCTTATAAACAATTTTACAATTTTTTTTAAAAAAGCATTTTCAAAGCTTTCCTCCAATGGATAATTTGCTTTGAATTTCTAATTACATTCCTCTTTATTTCCTAGACTTTTAGAACAATCTTACTAGACTCCTGTGCGATGTGATGTTATCTCCCTTTAGAGAAACTTTGTATTGCTGTCTTGGAAGTGATCTATAAGAGAATCCCCTTTTATTACAATAATTTTTAGCCATAAACTTCAATCTATGAACATTTTGAAGAGAACCTTACAGTTTAAACTGCTATTCCTGTTTCTAGCCATATCTGTTGGAAACAGCGTTTCTGCACAAGATATTCATTATTCACAATTTGAAAACGCTTTCTTTTTGAGAGGGCCTGCACTTACAGGTGTTTTCGATGGAGATATGCGTTTCCATTCTAATTATCGAGCTCAATGGTATGATGTTCCAGTTTCTTATCGGACATTAAATGCTGGTTTCGAAAAACGATTTTCAGATAGTCCGGAAGATAATAGCTTCTTCAGTGGGGGATTGCTTTTTAACTACGATCGTGCTGGGGATTCCAAAATGAGTACGACCACCATTGGTCTGCTCGGATCATATACACATCGCATAGCTAAAACTCAGGTGCTCACCGCAGGGATTCAGTTAGCAGGTTATCAAAGAGCATTCAAGACTGACGGGTTAAAATGGGATTCTCAATATAATGGCAAATTTTATGAACCAACTCTATCTCCTCAGGAAAGCGCCCTTTTTGATAATAAAACTATTATCTACGGTGATTTCTCTATAGGCTTGAATTGGCATTTTAGAAGCAATAAGTCAAAAACTAGAGATAATGGCTCATTAAGAAAATCAAGAACTACTGTGGATTTAGGTGGGGGATGGTTTCATATCAACCAACCGAAGAAAAGTTTCTTTGACGTAGAAGCAGTAACATTGCCAGCGAGATATAGCTTGTATGGACTAGGTGTTTTTGATTTACAAGACAGATTTGATTTACTCCTCAACATTATGGCTCAATTTCAAGGTCCCCATCAATCTCATATGATAGGAGGAGGGATTAAATATCATCTCAATGATAATTTGACTAAAGAATTAGCACTTGCATTTGGATTAGGATATCGCTTTAATGACGGATTTGGACAAGGGGATGCAATCTATCCTTATGCTCAGCTTTATATGAAGGCTTGGCAGTTTGGTTTAAGTTATGATATCAATGTGTCTGACTTTGAAGTTGCAACAGGCGGTCTTGGTGGACCAGAGTTTTCAGTCATTTACACTTTTAAAAAGGTTCCGGTTGTTGAATTTTGCCCAACATGTCCGGTGTATTTATAAAAAAGCAATTCTAGCAAACTGAGAAAAAAGGTAACCATGAATAAAAAGTATACAATTCTGTTAGCTTTAATCATCGGAGTAAGTAGCATAGTCAATGCCCAATCTCTAAAAAGGTTTAAATCAAAAGCTACTGAAGCGTTTGAAGCTAAAGATTACTCTAAAGCTCTGGAATATTATCAATTAATTATTGTTGATGCTGAGGATGAAACTTCTGAAAATTATTATAATGCAGGAGAAGCAGCAAGGGAATTTAGAATATACGGAGAAGCAGAAAAGTATTATCGCCAGGTCTTATTAGATTCGACAGCTTCGGCTACTTATCGTTTAACCAAATATCACTTAGGTTCTGTACTTAAAAGCCAAGGGCGATATGATGAGGCTATTCAATATTTTCAAATGTTTTTAAATAAAGATGCTGCACATGTAAGCAATCAATACACTGCAAAAGCACATAAAGAAATTAGTGATTGTCAGTGGGCAATGGAACTGACAGATACAGGCGCTAGAGTCACTCAGTTGGATTCAACGGTCAATACTCCGAATTCAGAATTTAGTCCTATTCTTATAGGCAATGACTTATACTTTTCTTCTGTTCGATATAAAACCAATGCAGAGCACTTACCTGAAGCACCACTCACTAGGATTTATGTTTCTGAAGACAGTAAACTAAGCGAGCAGATCTCAAATGATTTTAATGAAGATTTAATGCATTCTGCACATGCTACCTTTAATGAGGATGCTTCTAGAGTTTACTATACAATTTGTTCAAGTAAAAATGCAACAGAAGTTCAATGCAAAATCTATCTGAGAGAAAAGAATGATGGAAAATGGGGGGATAGATTATTACTTCCTCAAGGCATTAATCAAGATGATTATACCACAACACAACCTAATATCGGATTTGATAAGGTTTCTGGAAAAGAAGTTTTATTCTTTGTAAGTGATCGACCAGTTGATGCTAATGATACTGACAATGATTTAAATATTTGGTGTAGCTTTCGCGATGGAGACTATTTTGGAGCACCAACCTATATTGCAGAGGTCAACACTGCTGAAGATGACGTGACACCTTTTTTTGATTCAAATGCTCAAATATTATATTTTAGTTCGAATGGCCGAAAAAATATGGGTGGCTATGATATCTATTCCGTTAACCGGTCAGGTCAGGGCTGGCGTAATATTACGCACATGGGTACACCTGTCAATACTAGTTATGATGACCTTTATTATTCAATGAACTCAGCTGGTACGACTGCTTATTTATCTTCTAATAGAATCGGAGCGACTTGTGATGATGAAAATGGGCTTTGTGGCTGTAATGATATTTATGAAATTCCTCAGATTAAAATAAAAGTGCTGACTTATAATAAATTGACTGGCGAACCTCTATTTGGAACAACAGTTACATTAAATGAATTAAAGTCAAATAATTCAAAACCTCAATCTAAAGAGGACTCTAATGAATATGATTATAACGCTGCTTTCAATCTTGAGTATAATGTAGATGCTAAATTAGATGGTTGGATCTATGATGATTCACTTTTTAATACTTTGAATGTAGAAGGCGGAACCATTATCGAAATCCCATTATACCTGACTCCTGCTGTTGAATTGGATGCATTGACGTTCAATAAAGTAACTGGAGAACCACTAGCTGGCGTGAAAGTTGAACTTTATGAAGTTGAAAATGATCTTTACGCAGAATATGATTCACTTACGGCTCAAGAAGAGTGGCAAAGTGTGGAATATAACTATGATTTGAATTTTGGTAAAAAGTATATGGTTGTTGGATCAAAGGAAGGCTATTCTAGGGATACCTTCTTTGTAACTACAGAAGGAATTCCCGTAGTACCAACTAAGCTATTGGATAAATTATATTTATGTAAAACACCTCCAGGACCAGAGATTGTGAGATTATACTTTTATAATGATGAACCTAATAGAAGGACTAGAAGACCTACTACAGATTGGTCTTATACCAAAGCACTTGAAAGTTATTTAAGTGTAAGGCAAGAGTTTACTGTTGCTTTTGCTTATGACCCGGATGAATTATCAAAAATTGAAAAATTCTTTGAAGAAGATGTAAAAGGAGGATATAAAGATTTAGAAGAATTCACCAGACTTTTGAAAAATGATTATTTAGATCAAATGGATAAAGGAGATACATTGAAAGTAATTATAAGAGGTTTTGCTAGCCCTCGAGCAAAGAACAATTATAATATCAATTTGACTAAACGACGAATTATGAGTATTGAAAATTATTTTAATACGCATGAATTACTTCCTAAATATGCAGGACGAATTGTTGTACAAGAAGAACCGAATGGAGAAGAAAAAGCGCCAAGTGGAATTATTGATGATATTGCTGATAGGAAAAATTCAATTTATAGTGTATTAGCATCTAAAGAGCGAAGGGTTGAAATAGTAAGGATTTTAGTGGCTCATGATGCTTGTGCTCCTAAAAATAATTGATAGATAAGTATTTTTGAAAAATAAAACCAAAAGCAGACTTTATTTTCAATGAAACTAAGATATAGCATAATCCCTAGCAAATTAAATTGCAATGAACTCATTTAGCATATATTCAAAGCACGATATGAAAAACATATTTACATCAACGTTATCTTCAATACTTAGGTCTAAGAAAGTCCATTTCATTTGGCTTTTTGCCTTTTCTTTGATTAGCGTTCAACTCTTTGCCTCTAAGAATACTGTTCTAGACTTGGCTGTAGACATTACTGTTTACGATGCCGATTGTGGCACTGCCAATAATGGTGCGATCACATCTATTGTGAGTGGAGGTGTACCACCTTATTCCTATGCGTGGAGTAATGGTGGTACTACAGCAGGTATTGTTGACCTTGCTCCAGGGACTTATACGTTAACAGTAACTGATGCTGCTTTCAATACTGTCAATGCAACAGGAACAGTAGCCCAAGAGGATAGCGACATAGAATTGCAACTTAATGCTTCATACGAAACTTGTGATGGAAGTTGCGATGGTAATGTAAGCGTCAATGCCTCTGGTGGTAATGGATCTCATACTTACCTTTGGAATACAGGAGATGATTTTGTTGTCGTTTATAATGCTTGTGCAGGTTTGTATACCGTAACGGTAACAGACGAAGATGGATGCTCTGCTGTAGGAAGTATTGAACTGGAATTATCCCCTGAAGGAATATGGTTAATGACTTCCGGTACAGATGCGACTTGTGCTAGTAGCAATGATGGAACGGCTCATGTTTCGGTTATGACAGGAGAAGCGCCTTATACAATCGTTTGGAGTGATGGACAGACGGGGGAAGATATTACTGGCCTGTCTGCTGGAACATATTCTGTAACGGTCACAGATGCTAATGGTTGTTCCAATACTGACGAGGTGACGATTGAAGAAGGAACAAGCAATATAGAATTACAACTGAATGCTTCCTATGAAACTTGTGATGGAAGTTGTGATGGTAATGTAAGTGTCAATGCATCTGGAGGAACAGGTAACTATACTTATCTCTGGAATACAGGCGATGACTTTGTTGTTGTTGATGATGCTTGCGCTGGAGTATATACTATAACCGTGACAGATGATGCTGGATGCTCTGCAACTGGAAGCATTGAATTAGAATTATCTCCTGAAGGAATATGGTTGATGACTTCTAGTACAGATGCAACTTGTGCTAGTAGTAATGATGGAACGGCTCATGTTTCGGTTATGACAGGAGAAGCACCTTATACAATCGTTTGGAGTGATGGACAGACGGGCGAAGATATCATTGGCCTCTCTGCAGGTACTTATACTGTAACTGTTACAGATGCTAATGGTTGTTCCAATACTGATGAAGTTACAATTGGTGCAGGGACTGGAAATATAGATTTATCTCTAAACGCTTCTTATGAAACTTGTGATGGAAGTTGCGATGGAAATGTAAGTGTGAGTGCATCTGGTGGAGTAGAACCTTATACCTATTTGTGGGATGATCCAAATAATACTGATTTTGTAGTAGCTGATGATCTTTGTGCGGGTATCTATACTGTAACCGTTACAGATGCAAATGGCTGTTTTGCAGTTGGAAGCATTGAATTAGAATTGTCGCCCGAAGGCGTTTGGTTGATGACTTCTAGTACGGATGTGACTTGTAGTGGTGGAAATGATGGAACGGCGCATGTGAGCGTGATGGCGGGCACTGCCCCTTATACAATTGTGTGGAGCGATGGACAAACCGGCGAAGATGCAACTGGCCTCTCTGCGGGTACTTATACCGTAACGGCTACGGATGCGAATGGCTGTTCAAATACAGAGGAAGTAACGATCAATGATGGCATAGGAAATATAACTTTAGATTTAAACGCTTCCTTTGAAACTTGTGATGGAAGTTGTGATGGAAATGTAAGCGTAGGGGCATCTGGAGGTACAGAACCTTATACTTATCTCTGGAATACAGGAGATGATTTTGTTGTTGTCGACAGTGCATGTGCGGGCATTTATACTGTTACCGTTACTGATGATAATGGCTGTTCTGCAACAGGAAGTATTGAATTAGAGATATCGCCCGAAGGCGTTTGGTTGATGACTTCTAGTACGGACGTGACTTGTAGTGGTGGAAATGACGGCACGGCACATGTGAGTGTAATGGCAGGTACTGCTCCTTTTGAAATTGTTTGGAATACAATGCCTCCTCAAACCGGCGAAGATGCAACTGGCCTCCCTGCGGGCACTTATACCGTAACGGCTACGGATGCGAATGGCTGTTCAAATACAGAAGAAGTAACGATCAATGATGGTATAGGAAATATAGATTTAGAATTAAATGCCTCTTATGAAACCTGTGATGGAAGCTGTGATGGTATTATAAGTGTGAATGCATCTGGAGGTGCAGCTCCTTATACTTATCTCTGGAGTACTGGAGATGACTCTATTGAAATTGATAGTGCATGTGCTGGTATTTATATGGTAACCGTTACTGATAATAATGGCTGCTCTTCGGTTGGGAGTATTGAATTGGAGGTGTCACCTGATGGTATTGTGTTGATGACTTCTAGTACAGATGTAGCCTGTAATGGTGGAAATGATGGAACGGCTCATGTGGATGTAACGACGGGTACTGCTCCTTTTGAAATTGTTTGGAATACAATACCTCCTCAAACTGGCGAAGATGCAACGGGTCTACCTGCGGGCACTTATACAGTAACAGCTACGGATGCCAATGGTTGCTCTAGCACAGGATCAGTAACGATCAATGAACCAACTGTAATTGAAATTACACTGGATAGCTTAAGTAATTCTGATTGTGATGCTGATAATGGATCAATCAATATTAGTGTAATTGGAGGAACACCAGATTATACATATCTCTGGAGTAATAATGCAACCTCTCAAGATATAGAAAACCTTGAAGCAGGCGATTATTTTGTAACCGTTACAGATGCAAATGCTTGTACAGCAGTATTGGGACCTATTAGTATTGAAGAAGAAGCTTGTTGTGAAACTCCTGTTGTAGCAAGTGTAGTCGTTATAGAAGCGACTTGTGGGAATAGTGATGGAAGCGCATGTATTGAAATGGTAGGAAATAATGCTGACTATACTTATGTATGGAATACTACAGCTGGAACTCCAAATACAGATGGTAATTGCAGAACAGATTTGCCAGCAGGTGCTTACTCTGTTACGATTACTGGTGATCCTAATTGTCCTTCAATTGTAGAGAATTTTACGATCCCAAATGCAGATTTTCCTCCTGTAGTTATTGTAAGTATTACTCCGGCAACATGTGGAAATGCTGATGGTTCAGTTGAAATGTCAGAACCTGGGTTTGAGTACTTATGGTGTAATGGGGAAACGGTATATAATCCAATGAATTTACCTGCCGGAGAATGTGTGGTTCAAATTACGGACCCTGCTACTGGGTGTACAGATTTTTTAACAGTAACTATCGAAGAAGAAAATTTATTAGATATAACATATACAGTTAATGATTATCCGGATTGTGGAATTGCTAATGGCTCTGTGACGGTTAATGTAACGGGAGGTAGTGGAATGTATGAATATGAATGGAGTAATGGGGATACTACGGCAACGATTGATAACCTTGCTGCTGGATTATATTGCGTGACTGCGACTGATGCTAATGCACCTGAGTGTATGATCTCTCTATGCTTTGTCTTGACAGACAGTATCCCAGGGGCGATTGTTGTCATAGCGGATCCTGTAATGACAACCTGTATAGGAACCAATGATGGAACAGTTGTTTATGATATTACTTATGAACCTGGATTTGTAAATCCACCTACAATCGAAATAATAGATGCGAATGGTGACATTGCCATCAATGGAAGTTTATCCCCAGGCGATTATTGTATAATAGTAACAGATGGAAATGATTGTGTTGCTGGACAAGCTTGTTTTGAAGTGACTGAACCTAACGCGATTGATGTAGATATCGCTATAAATAATGATTGTGATCCTGCTCCAGGAATTGAGATTGTTGCAACTACAGGAGGTACCGCACCTTATACTTATGATTGGTGCGATTTGCCAGGAGCTGATAATCCAGAAGATCGACCTGATTTAGAAACAGGAACATATTGTGTGACGATTACAGATGCGAATGGCTGTACTGCGGTAGCAGATGATTTGATGGTAGTCGATACTTGTGCTTGTCCTCCAATGATTATTAGTAGTGTAGTTGTAATTGAGTCCGCATGTGAGGAAGCGACAGGAAAAGCAACAGTGACTGTACTTGGTGCGGATACGATGAATTTATATTATGATTGGAGTCCACAACCTTTACCCAATCAGCCAACGATAGATGAACTTGTTGCTGGTGTTTATTCTGTAACGATTACTAATCTAGATCAGCCAAACTGTTTTATTATAGAAGAATTTTCTGTTGGTAACTCTGATGGCCCAGAAGCAAGCTATGAGTCTACACCTGCCCTTTGTGGTATAAATGATGGGACAGTTACATTCTCTGAACCAGGGTATACTTATACATGGAGTGACCCTAACTATGGAAACAGTCATATTGAAAATAATGTTGAAGCGGGTATTTATTTTGTAACAATTACTGATCCTGCTAACCCAGATTGTATTGATATAAAAACAGTAGTCATAGACGAAGTACCTTCTTTTACAGCTGAGTATACGATAAACACTAATCCAGATTGTAATGAAACCAATGGATCTGTTACCATCAGCCCCGCTGGAGATTACTCGTATAGCTGGGGGAGCTCAGAGACGATGAATGACCTTAGTGCTGGAGTATATAGCGTCACAGTTACTGATAATCAAACTGGCTGTACATCTTCTGTGGTCTTTGTCCTGACGGATAATGTTTCAAATGTTATCATTAATGTAAATGGAGATCCTTCCGTATCCTGTGTAGGAAGTACAGATGGCCTCATTGATTATTCTATAATAGGTGGCAGTGGAACTTATGATGTTACCATAGTAGATGAAAATGGAAACCCGCAAATTAATGGTCAATTAGTAGCAGGGAGCTATTGCATTCTTGTTACTGATGTTGGAACAGGTTGTATTATAGGTGGCGAATGCTTGGAGATAAGAGAACCTTCTCAGATAGATGTAGATGTAGCTGTTTTACATGAAGATTGTGATGAATTGGGTTCGATTCAATTAGTGGAAGTATTAGGAGGGACGAGTCCTTACACTTATGCATGGAGTGATCCAATAGCTATGAATACCGATCCTTTTGCATTGGAATTAGAAGGCGATTTCTATACCTTTACGGTAACAGATGCCTTAGGCTGTTCTGTTTCTGAAACAGTAGAAATACTTCTTGATCTCGACGAAATTTTATTAACAACTTCTCCAGATACTTCGATTTGTTCTGGATCAGCCATTGTCTCTGCGGAGACCAATGCAGGGACATTCGAATGGTCAGATGGCATAAATCCACTTGGAGATACCCCTTCGATTACAGTAGACAATCCAGGTATTTATTATGTTTATGTTACGAATGATGGTTGTACTCAAATGGACAGTGTAGTGGTGGTCGATGGTGCTTTAGATATAGAGGTTGCTCCAGATACTTTTGCATGTGCAGCAGTTGATGGACAGTATCTTTCAGTTGAAAACCTTAACCCGGATAATATTTTAACTTATACTTGGTCGCCAGAAAACATGATCAATCCAATGACTCAGGGAATGGCATCAGTAGAATTGGATATTGATGAAGGAGGCGTATTCGAACTTGAAGTTTTAGTTACCAATCAATATGGTTGCTCGACAACAGAAATTATTAATGTAGAAGTGTCAGATGTAAATATTAGTATAAATGATGTTGATGCATGTTTTGGTGAGACAGAAACATTGAATCCAAATGGAAACCAAGATTTAATTTATCTATGGTCTCCTGAAAATATGATAGATGATGTAAATGCTATAAGCCCAACTGTCAACACCACGAATAGTGGTGAGTATACGATTATGGTAATGGTAACAGATAGCATGGGCATCTGCTCAGACATGGATACTTTGATTTATACGATAGAAGATGAAGTATTTTTGTCAATTGAAACGAGTCCAACATTTTGTGAAGAAGGGCCGGTTACATTAACTATACCTTCTTCTAATGCAAGTACCGTAGAATGGTATGATGATCCTAGTTTTCCATCTCCTCCTTTAGGGACGGGACTGATCTTTCAGGATGCTTATCCAAATGATTTTAATGATCCAGATCCTATTGTTTATTATGCGGTAGGTTATTTGAATGGTTGTATGGTTGTAGATAGTATTATCCCGGTTAATGATGGGATAGATTTTGAAATTATGGCTCCAGAAATTGTTTGTCATAATGATATCATTTTATTAGAGATCATGTCTAATGGCATAAATTTAGAAGGAGCAAGCTATGAATGGACTGGACCTAATATTATTGAAGTATTACCTAATGGAGAAGCTATGGTTGAGGTACAAGGTGGTATATCAACGTATAACCTTTTAATAGAAAATGGAAATTGTAGTGGAACGAATGATTACATTATCAGCACCACTGACTTTAGTGGTTTGACTGCTACTGCAGAGCCAGACACTATATTTTTATCAGAGACTTCTCAGTTGGATGCTTTTGGTAGTGATGCTATAGATTCTTACCATTGGCTTTCTGAAGATGGATCGTTTGAATCAAATATTCCTGACCCTGTGGTTCAACCGGAAGAAACGACTAAATATATTGTTGAGGTATTAGATGGTAATGGGTGTGCAGACACAAGAACAGTTACAGTCACTGTAATTCAGCCAGAATGTGAAGAGCCATATATTTTCTTCCCGAATGCTTTTTCTCCAAATGATGATGGCTATAATGATGTATTATTATTAAGAGGGCAGAATGTAACGGAAGTTTACTTTGCTATCTATAATAGATGGGGCGAAAAGATTTTTGAATCTAATGATCAAAGCATAGGATGGGATGGAAGTTTTAAAGGAAAGAAACTTAGTTCTGATGTTTATGGCTTTTATTTAAGGGTAAGATGTGGTGATGGCGACGAATTCTATAAACAAGGTAATGTAACTTTGTTTAGATAGAAGTTGTTCAAAAATAAAATTAGTTATTTGGTTAATAAAAATATTTTTAAAAGGCATTCTTTACTAAAAGGATGCCTTAATTTTTTACACTTCTTCCAAAACCTTTGAGATAAGAAATTACTTAGGAATAATTATTGGATTCCCTAAAGTAAGTGACGGGACAAAATTAATAATAAACTATTTTGACATACTGAAATTTCATAAACATGACTAAAAGGAGATTGTGTTGAATATTTTGGGATGTCTTAAAAAAAAGAGTTTATTATTAATTCCGTCTAACAACTTATAATAACACTCAATTACTACAAAACTAATATCATGTTCTTAAAGTGGGATTTTGCGACCCGTTCAGTAAGGTTTAAACAGGTTCTTAATATAATATTGCTTCTTATTATTGGTGTCAACTGCTTATCAGCTCAAATATTTTATGTAAAAGCAGGGTTTTCTGGTGCGGGGACATCGTGGGGAGATGCTTCTGGAGATTTAAATCAGGTATTAAGCAATGCGCTACCTGGAAGCCAGGTTTGGATAGCTTCGGGTACTTATTTTCCTGTACAATGCAATCCATGTATTGATGCAGATCGAGATATTGCTTTTGAAATACCAGATAGCGTAGCAGTTTATGGAGGATTCAACGGGACAGAAATTAATTTGGAACAACGTGATTGGAGTGTGAATACAACAATACTGAGTGGAGATATTGATATGGATAATCAATTATTGAATAACTCAAAGACAATTGTTCATTTTACAAGGGTGAGCAATTTGACTATTTTAGATGGATTTTTAATAAAAGATGGTTACGCTCATACGCCTGGAGGTTCTATGACTGAACGAGAGAATAGCGGTGCAGCAATCTTTAATCAAGGCGGACTTTCTAATAGCAACTCTCATCCTAATATTCGTAATTGTATGTTTGAAAATAATGTGGCATTAGGTTTTGGTGGTGCGGTGTTCAATAATGGTGGCTTTGGTGGAAATGCTAATCCGATTTTTGAAAATTGTTCCTTTGAAAATAATGCTTCTGAACTTGGTGGAGGAGCACTTTTTAATCAAGCAAGCTTTTCAGGAACAACGACACCAATTTTTATGGATTGTAGGTTTTTTAATAATACAGCTAATCAGCAGAGTGGAGGAGGTGTTTATAATCAAGGTGCTGAAAATGGGAATGCTAGCCCAATTTTTGCTAACTGTACATTTGAGGGAAATGCAAGTAGCGATTATGGAGGTGGTATTCATAGTCATGGGAGAAAAGGCAAAAGCAATTCAACATTCGATCTTTGTATATTTATTGATAATGAAGCCAATTTTGGTGGAGGTGTAAGTAATAATGGTACAGTGGATGGAGAGTCGAATGCGACTTTTACCAATTGTCGTTTTGAAGCTAATCATGTTACAGGAGATGGCGGAGCGGTGTTCAATTGGGGAACAGATGGAGTCTCAGATGCTACCTTTTTAGATTGTATTTTTGAGGATAATAATTCAGATTTTGCAGGTGCTGGGATATTCAATAATGGTATTGATGGAGTTTGTAATGCCAGGATTACCAATTGTCAATTTATTGATAATACAGCCATCACCTATGGAGGAGCTGTTTATAATAATGGTAAAAGAGGCAATGCGAATGCCAAAATTACTAACTGTTTGTTTCAAGACAATAGAGGTAATTCTGCTGGGGCCGTTTATAACCTTGGATCTGAAAACGGCAATGCGAATGCTCAAATTACTAATTGTACTTTTTATGGAAATCTAGCTAACGTTGGAGCCGCTGTTTATAATAATGCAAGCGATTCGACAGGATCTAGTAATGCTATTATCACGAATTGTATTTTTTGGAAAAATGAAGCCAATTTTGGAAATGTATTTAGGAATATTTTTAGCACGCCTTTTATTCAGTATTCTGTAGTCGATGAACCTGATTGTGATGCTATGAATAGTGGACTGGGATCCGATGTGTCTTGTGGTGATGGCTTATTATTTAATGTATATCCAGAATTTGAAGACACACTAAATAACAATTTTAGATTGAAATCATCTTCTCCCTTATTGGATTTGGGAGATAATGCAACCATTGATACGATTGCCATTGATTTTGACTTAGATCATCAAATACGTATTTTTAATGATGTGGTAGATTTAGGTGCATACGAATATTCTTTTCCTTTCTTTCCACCATCTATTACTGATCAAACTCAAAGTACAAGGCTATGTGAAGGAGAATTTCTATCATTATTTGTCGATGCAATGGGAACACCACCATTAAGTTATAAATGGTTTAAAAATGGTAATGAAGTAGTTGATGCTACTAGCGCCATATTAAATGTAGGTATTGCAAATTCTAATGACGCTGGAATATATACTTGTGAAGTCATTGGTACGAATGGAAATGCTGTAAATAGCGACTCTATAATAATTGAGATAGACTCAATTGTGATTCCTATGATCTCAATTGATGAGCCAGGTATAGATTTATGTGAAGGAGAGGCAGTTACTATTATAGCAAATTCATTAAATGGTGGAACCAACCCCGTTTATCAATGGTATCTAAATAATGCCCCAATCGGAGGAAATAGTAATACAATAGACTTTAATAATCTACAAGATGGTGATTGGGTAGAAGTAGAACTCTCATCATCATTGAACTGTGCAATACCATCAAATGTCTTTGACTCTATTCAAATGGCCATTAATCCTTTGCTAGAAGCTTCTATTGAGATCAATGGACCCGATTCAATTGTATGTTTAGGAAGTGAAATACTGTTCACAAGTACTTACCTTAATGAAGGGAATAATCCGCTATTTCAATGGTATGTAAATGGAGTTGAAGACCTTCAACAATATGAAGACGTATTTGTTTCTTCGAATCTTGAAGATAGTGACATAATAAGCTGTAGATTAATTTCTTCAGAGCAATGCGTATTTGAAGATTTAATTTTTTCCAATGAAATAATGATCGAGGTAGACAGTTGCTTGACAAATACATTAGTTTTACTAGATAATAATAACATACTAATATCACCTAATCCTTCTAATGGATTGATCCATATCATGACAGATGGACTCAATGGTAATTATAATCTCAGTATTATAAACCTTGCAGGCAATAGAGTGTTCGAACAAGAAATACCTTTTGCAGATGGAAAAAGTGAAGATATTAATCTTTCATTTCTTAGTTCAGGCATTTACTTCATGAAAACCTCCAATAATAAAGACGTAAATCTCCAAAAAATCGTAATCTCTAAATAACTCTACCTACCTCTCTTATCATTAAAAACAGACCTTTTGCTGGCAATGCTCGAAAGTAACTTGTTACTTTAAAGTGTGAATATTTTGATTTTGACTGTCACAATCGATATAATATTCAATATTGTTGGATGTCTATAGAAGTATAAAATGCTTATAAAATAAAATAGTTTTAGTGCAATGAAGTATAGAGAAATGCTCATTTCTCTTGATTAAATGAAGATCTTTTCTGAGAGACAAAAAAAATTATCATGCATTAAATGAAATTATAATATATATGTAAATTAGGCATAATGATTGCAAAAGAAAAATTAAAGATTTTCAAGAGCTCTCATTAATCCGAATCATAAATGTCTCTTGTAATTTAGAAATCTCCCTGAAGAAAGATTATAAAAATCCTTTTGAGTAGATTTTATGCAGAACGGTAAACTTAAGCAATTGTCTTGTTATTTAGTATTGTTTATGGGTTTTCTATCTTTACATGTAGAAGCCCAGACAACCTATCCTAGTACAGACACTCCAATTACAATTTCAGATGGAAATCCAAATGTTATTACATCAACGATTACAGTCCCTGATGAGGGATGTATTTTAGATGTTAATGTTTTAAATTTAGATATCGACCATACTTGGGCGGGTGACCTTTACATTGTTTTAGAAAGTCCTTCAGGGAAAACCATCCAACTCATGAATCAAGTCTGTGGTGGAGGTTTTACTGATGTAGATATTGATTTTGATGATTCAGGCGGAGACTATTCAACGATTCCTTGTGGCCCAACTGGTAATGGAGGGACCTATCACCCTATTGATGATTTAGCTGTTCTTGTAGGAGATGAGATGAGTGGAGACTGGATCTTAACAGTGCAAGATTTATTTTTAGATGATGGAGGTTCCTTGAATTCATGGAGTCTAGAGATTACATCAGAATCTTGTTTCCAACCATCTGGAGTATGTGATGATGAAACACCTTTTGTTTCAGCAGACTTAACGGATGATCCTGACGCGACTTTTATATCTGATCCTATCCAAAGAGATGGTACATGTTGTAATAATGAAAATACTGCACCACCATCAAGATGTATAGAATTTGAAGTTATGCTGCATGAAGATGCAATAGGGATAGAATTTGGAATTTATTCTGGAGCAATTCCTTCCGGCTCTCTATATTATCAAGTGGATTGTGGACCTGAGATGGAAGTAGGAGAAGTACTTTGTCTTACTGGTGCTGGCCCCTATACCCTTACTTTCTGTAAACCAGGTAATAATACTAATGAATATTATATAGAATCAATTTCCTCAGGAGTAATGCCTACGGATACAACAGTATATGAAGGCTGTGATGTTGTATTAAATATAGATGGTTTAGAGGAGTCTACCATAACTTGGAATGATATAACTTCCGGGACTGGTGAATATAATAGTAACTTAAGCTGTGTTTCTGGATGTGCTAATCCAACATTCTCAATTGATGATTCACCATTTACTAACATTCAATATGAAGTCTGTGGAGAAATTCCAGCAGCACTATGTGATACAGTAAATGTTGATTTTTGCGATACTGTAACGGTTACAATAATTAATGGATTTGACATATTAGTCAACCCTTACCCTATAATTTTTTGTACAGGTGCGGCTGCTATACCAGAAGTTACAGCATCAACAACTAATTCTTTAGGTAATTATACATGGTATGATGACAATGATGGGGCAGGAAATGTCATAAGCACGAATGCTAGTTTTATTCCTTCTAGTGGTGGAGATTATTCTGTTGCTGTTTATGATATAGACTATGGGCTATGTAGTCGTAAGATTTTTAATATAGAAGTAGAAATGTTGACTTGTGAAGAAGATTGTAATAACGGAATAGATGATGATTATGATGGACTCGTTGATGTGTTTGATGATGATTGTCCTTGTGAAGATGGAAACGTATTGGCAGGTTGTGATCCTAATTGCGAATATATTCCTCCGGTATTACCTAATTTTACAGTTACGGAAGCATGGAGCAGTTCTGTTAATGTAAATACATTAGCACCTACTGTTCTTGGAGAAATGGATGGAGATTTATCATCTGCTGAAATTGTTGCATTAGGTGAAGTTTCAGGAGATCTTACTAATGGTATTGCCAATAATATCTTAATCATTGATGGAGATACAGGAGGATTAAAATATAGACCTAATACACTTGAAATCTCTCAAAATACTAAAGGGATAGCAATTGCTGATGCTGATAAAGATGGGAATGCGGAGTTTTATTATATAGTTTCTAATGATAATGATGATTACCCTAGAAGGTTAGTTTGTTATGAGTATGATTCAGATGGAACTAATCCTGAAGGTTCAGGTATAGGGACTTTTACTTTGAAATGGATTTCTGATCAAGCAATTGATTGTGATCTGGGAATTGATTATGAAGAATTTGCGCAGGATTTTTCTGTAGCGATTGCAGACTTTAACTTTGATGGAAGACCAGAAGCTTATGTAGGTAATGAGATATTCAATGCTTTAAATGGCCAAAAGATAACAGATGGTGGAAGCAATTCTATCGGTAGTTCTATCTCTGATTATGAGAATCATTTTCATTTTCATGCTTATCCTGTAGCAGTGGATGTTTTACCTGATTACCTCTGCGATGATTGTGAAGGATTAGAATTAGTTGCAGGTAATCAAGTATATAGTGTTGATATTGTCTCTGGGACAATGACTGTTGAACATCAAGTTGTAGATGATTTGCCAGATGGTATGACGTCTATTGTTGATTATGATTTAGACGGAGATTTAGATGCAGTGATTACGATGACTACAAGCTTGGGATCATACCTATATATTTGGGATTTGCAATCTGATGCTCAAATAGGATCAACGCATACGATTACAGAAGTGTTCAACCCTTGGTATCGGTCTGTAAGTAATGCAGTGATTGCAGATTTTGATGGAGATAATCTTCCAGAAATTGGAGTTTGCGGTAATTATGTTTTCCAAGTCATTGATGATTATACAAATGATATTAGTGGTACAGGAGGTGTTTTATGGAGTATAGTCACTACTGATAATTCAGGAATGACTGGTGCAGCAGCTTTTGACTTTAATGGGGATGGTATGACAGAGGTGGTATATCGAGACGAAGATAATCTTAGAATTATTTCTGGACCAACTGGAGCTAATTTAGCAACTTATCCTTGTGGATCTGTTACAGGCACAGAATATCCAGTAGTTGCTGATATAGATTATGATGGCGAGACTGAAGTAGTTTGTAATTGTGGCCCGGTTACTTATAGTGCTACGGGGACTATGCAAGCATTTAAATCGGACACTTATCCATGGGTGTCAACACGCAGTGTCTGGAATCAATACGGATATTTTATAACTAATATTAATGATGATTTAACTATTCCAACAGAGCAACAGCAACATCATATGGTTGGTGGTCCAGCTATAGGTGTTTCTGGTCGTTTGAATACTTTCCTTAAACAAGTAGGGCCAACTAATAGTCTTGGAGAACCTACATTTCCTGCGGCTAATCTGCATGTTATCCTTACGCTTGATCCAGATGTTGGTACAATGGATTGTAGTAATCTGGATTCTTTAGAAATAAGATTACAGTTTTCCAATATTGGTGATGTTGCTTTTCCAGCAGGAGGCTATTTTGCATTTTATGAAGGAAACCCAGAAGTTTCAGCAACCTTGATAGATGTTTTTACGCTGGAATTTGACGTTCCGGTTGGAGGTTTAGTGTCTCAATCAGTTTTTGTTGATATTAGTAGCTTATCTTTTCCTTTATCATTATATGTAGTAGCTAATGATGATGGATCTTTGCCGCCGCCTTTCGACCTTTCAACTGATTTTCCAATAACTTCAATAGGTGAATGTGAATTTGAAAACAATATAGATTTTATCACTATAGATTTTTGTGATTTAGTAGATGATACTGTGCCACCAGTAATAAGTTTTATAGATACAGCCTCTGTGATCACTGGGACTTATCCTGAGGGGCAGGAGTTTTTTGAATTTGAAAATGGAAATATGGCTCAAGCTGGTATAGCCTCTTCTGTAAATCATGGATGGAGGACGGTTACTTTTGATGAGCCATTTAATGTAGAGCCTATAATATTGACTCAAGTCGTTACTCAAAATGGAAGTATTGCTGTAGCGTGTAGAGTAAAGAGCCTGAGCACGACATCCTTTAGAGTAAAACTAATAGATCAACAGTCGAATTCTGGAAGCATTACAGCAGAGTCTATAGCTTGGATCGCAATAGAACCCGGAGGGAGTTCATCTAATGTGATCATGGAAACAATGAAAACTAGTGATGAAGTCGACGAGGATTGGTTTGAGATTGATTTCATGGAGTCATTTAGCAATAAACCAATTTTACTGGCAAATATTGAAACCAACAACTCTGGAGATCCTGTTACCCTAAGATATAGAAATTTAGCTTCAACAGGTTTTGAAATTTTTACACAAGAAGAGCAATCTGACGATTCCGAAACTAATCATGGTAATGAGGCGGTTTCATATGCTGCTTTTAATGATGCGGGCTTAATCTTGGATATGCATAATAATGCTTTTGCAGAAGTAGGGCGCACAATAGTTGAATATAATAGTAGTTCTTCTAATAATTGGGTTACAATAAATACTATAAAAGAGTATATAAATCCAGTTGTGTTTGCTGGACCAGTAGGCTATGATGATGCTCAACCTACGACGCTCAGAGTGAGGAATGTAAGCAGCAATCAATTTCAAATATTAATAGATAATTGGGATTACCTACCTCCAAATCACGAGCAAGAGGTTATTCATTACATGGTCATGGAGCAAAATCCAGATGATTTGCCAAAGCCTGAAATTGTGGTTAGTCAAGATTGTGATTCTATTCCGGCAGCGCCATTAGCTATAGCTACAGACAATTGCGATAATAATGTGGATATTACTTATTCAGAGGACATTCAGACTGTAGCTTGTGATGTGATTATTACTAGAACTTGGATCGCTACAGATGATTGTGGTAACCAAACTGTGGAGACACAGATTATAGATGCTTCTGATAATACTGCTCCTACCATTACAGGCATTCCAGATGATATCACCCTTACATGTAGTTCTGTTCCAGCAGCTCCAGAAATAGGCGTAGACATTATTATTGATGATAATTGTGATCCTGATCCTAATCTAGTGTTTACTGAAACTTCAACGCAAACAAACAATGGTACTTGTGATGATGATAATTATGTCGTTACAAGAACTTGGAGGCTGACAGATGAATGTGGTAATGAGGTAGTAGAATCTCAAACCATTAGAGTGGCTTGTGAATGCTGTGATAATGGAGAAGATGATGATGGTGATGGTTTGCCTGATTCATTAGATCCAGACTGTGCTTGCCTTGAAATTAAAGCGGAAGCTTGTGATAGGTTTGTTTATTATTATGTTCCTCCAGTTTGGCAACTGAATGGAGATATATACAATAATGATAATAAACTCATCATCTCTACTTTATTTTCTTCAGCTAATGTCAATATTTCTACTGGAGATGGGTTTACTTTTAATCAAGATATTACTGTAAATAATGGGTCTCCAATTGTCATAGATTTAACAGTAGATGAATTACAAACATCTAATCATAATACCATTGAGTCAGATAAAGGACTAATTATTACGTCTGATCGTGAGATTGATATCCTTTATCGGATGACTGCTTATACCAACCAATTTTTAGCTACCGTAAAGGGACAAGATGGTTTGGGGCTTGCATTCCGAACAGGTAGTCAGACAAAAACTTGTGGAAGTGGCAGTTCCTCACGTCGGGAAAATCACTTTATATCAGTCATTGCAACGGAAGATAATACTAGAGTGAATTTTGAATTTTCGGCTACTATGGAAGGTATAGGATCTAATATTCATACTGTAGTTTTAAATGCAGGAGAGACCTATCTTGTCCGAGATGATGATAATATAAATTCAACTGTTAGTGGATCGCTAGTTTATGCGGATAAGCCAATTTCAGTAATGAGTGGTTCCCAACATACTAATATTTGTAGTAGTTCATCAGCCGATTCAGGCTTAGATCACTTAGTGCCTGTCTGTAATGTAGGAACTGACTATATCCTAATGCGTGGAGATGGTAGTGACAATCAAAATTATGCAGTGATTGTTGCTACTCAAGATAATACAGAAATCTTTATTGATGGGAATACACCATCTGTAGCTACGATCAATGAAGGTGATTACTTTGAATATGATTTGACAGGTTCTTTAGGTGATTTATTTTTTGTTCAAACATCTAATCCTGCTTATGTTTATCAATTCTCTGGAATGTCATCTGTTAGCCCTGAAATAGGAATGGCGCTTATTCCACCATTGACTTCATGCAATGGAGAAAGTAGGGTAGATTTTGGTCGTTTTGATGGAGCAGATTTACAATATTTACAAATTATTGCAGAAGATGAAGCATTACCTACATTGACTATTAATGGTAATCCATATACAGATTATACGACAGAAATATCTATCCCTGGTTATACAGATTATTCGGTTGTTTTGATTGAAGATGGCTTGGTTGATCTTTATAATACAGTAGAATCAACAAGTGGACATTTTCATGTTGGATTTCTGACAGGGATGACTAATATCTCTGGAACATATGGCTTCATAAGTGGCTTTACTGATAATTTTGATATACTTGATCCTGATGAAAACTTTCCAGTTAATAGATATTTTGTAGATAGCCTCTGTCTTGGTAGTACTTACACACATTGTATTAGTTTGGATAATTGTCATACAAGTGAAATAACTGCATTTGATAATGATCCAAGTTTCGCATCAATTGCTTCAACAACGGATTTGTGTTTTGAGTATACACCTACTGCGGGTTCTTTAGGGACAGATATTGTCACGGTTACGATAGACGATGAAAGTGGAAGAGAGCGAGAGGCATGTTTAGAATTTTTTGTTTGTAGAGGTATTGGACAATTAACAATAGCTCCAATTCCAGATACAGTTTACTTTAATTGTACGGAAGTAATTACGCCACCTAGTGTTCCAATTCAAGAAGAAGGATGTGTAGTGGTTGATTATACAGAGACAATTACAACTAGTGGAGGAAACTGTTCAAATAACTCCTATAATTTAGAAAGGAAATGGGTAGCAAAAGACTTTTGCGGAGATACGGATAGTTTGACTATAGTTCAAATCGTTGTTGTTGCAGATACTACTGCGCCTGTCATTACCAATGTGCCTTCAGACGTAATAGTCGATTGTATTGACTGTCTTCAATCTTTTGTGAATGGAGATTTTGAAGAACCTGGTTTTTCAGGTTCTTGGTCAAGTTTACCTGAAGGAAATGTTCCAGGTTGGAGTACAACGGCTGCAGATAATCGAATCGAAATTCAGAAAAGTGGCCAAATTGGTGGAATAGTTTCTTATAGTGGAAACTATCATGCAGAACTCAATGGTAATTTAAATGGAGATTTATTTCAAGAGTTTTGTACTATCCCTACGACCACTTTACAAGTTAGCTTTGCTCATCATAAACGAATGTCATCTATTAATACAACAGATGATATCTTAGCTGTATATGCAGGGGCGGATGAGAATAACCTAAGTTATATTGGTTCATATGCAGCCAATAATATTTCTGGATGGACGGTACATACATTTAGTTATTTTGTACCGCTTGGACAAGCAAGTACAGTAATTGCTTTTCGAGCTATTCAAGGTGCTCCTAATAATCTTACTTATGGGAATTTGATCGATGATCTCAATGTGATTACACTATTTGACAATGTATTCGTTCCAGATGCAACAGATAATTGTGATGATGATGTTGAATTAATATTATCTGAAGAAATAATTAATGGGAATTGTGATAATCATTTTCAATTAATTAGAACTTGGACTGCAGTAGATAATTGTGGAAATTCTTCGACAGCTACTCAAACACTATCAAGTGGAGATTTTGAACCACCAGTTTTTTCCAATGTTCCTTCAGATATCACAATAGCTTGTGTAGATGATATACCTGATATGGTAGACTTGCCTTGGGTAGATAATTGTAGCGGGACAGGCACTGTTACAGGAGTTGATAAATTGTCTTCATATGTTACAATTAGCTCTGATGAAAGTGTAAATACAGGTACTATCTATGAATTGATGAATACAGGATCCTATATTATTAATATGGGAGTTACACCTCAAACTACTGCTAATGGATTGAAACCATATGGTTTAGTTTTCGACCTGCTTAGCAATTATCAAATACCAATAAAATGGATCATCGAACCTGGGAAAGCTAAAGATGGAATTGATTTTACTCATGATGGAGTAGATTATAGAGGAGGATCTTTTATTATACCAGAAGCATATATTACAGCTGCTGTAGATGCTGTCATTACTAGTTGGGAAGCTCAAGGAGTAGTTGGGACTAAAATTACATCTTCTCTATCTGTACCTGTTTACAAGACAATTGATTACGTTCCTTATTGGGGACTTGATTATGCAAATGGAGATATCTCTGAACAGTTTCTAATCGATGCTGGAATTCCTAGTACAGCATATGAATTTGCTTTTCCTACTGATTTGGATGCTTGTTTTAGCGTATTTGCACTTCCTCATGCAGATCCGGGATGGGCAACGCATCAAAACCTTAGAAATTGGAATAGACCAGAAAGTGAAGGTGGTAGTGCAGGATCTATTTGGACAGGTTGTCATTCCGTAAGCCTAATTGAAAATTCATTTAATCCGGCGGATAATACGGAGCAGATGAATTTTTTAATGAGCGACCCTACAAGTCTTGGAGGAAATGCAGCAATACCTTTTGGTGATCATGATGATGGAACACCTGGTTATCAATACGCTTATAGTGACCATCCAGTAATGCAATTTATGGGAACCATAGATGGCGCTACACAGAATGGTTCAGAACAGATATTCCTTCCTGTTAATGGTTGGAGACCTACGACTAATATCGGCGTATGGGATGATACACAAAGTGATATTCCTTCTTTATCTCCTGGACCTGCTGCTGTTTTGGCTTTTGGTCAACCTTATGGTGATGATAATCGGGGAGCTATTTGCTATACTGGAGGCCATGATATAAGTGGTAATAGCGAAGACAACATTGCTGCAGTTCGATCATTCCTTAATTTTAGTTTTTATGCAGCTGGTCTGAAGGCAATGAATTTATCTATGACGCTTCCTCTGGAAATGAAGAGTGGCTCAAGTTACCAAGTTTCTATTGATGCAACGGGTGGAGTTGGAGATATTACCTATATGTGGACTAGTGATTGCCCCGGAACGTTTGCTGATCCTTCTTCTCCAACTACTACATTTACACCAGCATCCTCGGCATCTAACTATACCTGTATTTTGACTTGTTCTACACAAGATGATTGTGGTATTCAATCTTCTTTATCTTCATATGATGTAAATGTTGTGACTACATCAGATTCTGGTTGCCAGAATGATATTGTTAGATGTTGGACGTACACTGATGATTGTGGGAACACAACTACAGTAAGTCAGAATATTTACATATCAGATGATGTTGCACCTGTCTTTGATAATATTCCCGATGAGATTGATGATTTAGTAAGTTGTGATGGTGAACTTCCAGAAATGGATATTGTCACAGCTACTGATAATTGTGGAACTATTGATGTTCTTACAACTATTGAATATAATTACCCTAGTACGACGACATCAGTTGATACTTGCACCAGTACTGATAATAATGATATAAAAGCTTATACTATATTAGCTCGAGAAGAAGTGAAGTTTAAAAATAGTACTTTATCCTTAGGCGGTTTAGGAGTTTGGGGAGCGAGTGAACAAGCTAAAATGGAAACGAGTTCTGCTGTTAATACTTTTGTGAAAGCACCAATAATAACGATTGATGGGACGAGTTCAGTTAGTAACTCTATTAATGCAACAGCACCAGATCCTACTGGTATCATTACATTTAAAACCAATCCAACACCCGCCACTGGAGATACAATAATTCCAGCTGGTACGACTGCAAATATTTACGGGAATGATTTTAATAAAATTGAAATAAAAGAAGGCGCTACAGCAATCTTCCATTCGGCCTCGGATATAAGAGCCGCTGAATTTAAAACAAAAGATGGTCCTTCAGGAGGTGCGACAACAGTGATTTTTAATAATTGCGTAGATGTTATAAGTAAAGGTAAATGTGAATTTGGGGAACGTACGATTGTAAATCCTGCCAATTCTGAAGGTTTGATCAACGATGTAACTTTTCATGCTGAAGATGAAATTAAAGTAAAAGAAAGTTGTACAATCAATGTTGATTTATATACTCCGAATGATAATCTAAAAGTTGAGAAAGCAACTAGTACTCAGCCGACATTAATGAATGGGCAGTTCATCGCTAATAAAGTTGATTCAAAAGAATTTGTGGAATGGTCATGGAGAACGGAGTGTGATATTTGTGTACCACCCGTAGAAATTGATACTTGTGGTTTTGAACCCTATGAGGTTACCTTTACTTGGACTGCGGTAGATTATTGTGGGAATCATAATGAAATATCTCGATCTTTTATGGTCTTTCCAGATACTATAGCTCCGGATATAAATGTTTCTACCGATATAACGGTGGATTGCGATGCGGTAAGTTCTATTGCATGGCCAATCATTTCAGACGATTGTGATGCGGATATAGATACTACTTTTAATGAATTAACTACATCAGGAACTTGTCCAGGCGAATATACAATCACGAGAACTTGGACTGCAATTGATAATTGTGGTAATGATACAACAGTTGTTCAAGTGATTTCTGTAGTTGATAATACAGCTCCAACTTTAGTCGGAATACCTAGTGATGTTACCGTTGACTGTAATAGTATTCCTACTGCTGCTATAGTAACGGCTACTGATAATTGCTCTTCAAATTTGAATGTAGATTTTACAGAAACAACTGGTACAGGTTGTCCGCTTACAATCATAAGAACTTGGGAAGCTAGAGATGAATGTGATAATGTTGAATTAGCTACTCAAACAATTACAGTTAGTGATTTGGTCGCTCCGACATTAGCCGGTGTACCTACTGATATAACAGTGAATTGCGGAGAAGTACCAACTGCCCCAACAGTAACCGTTACGGATGACTGTGATTCAAATGTAGATATAGTTTATAATGAAATAAGAACAGATGGTACATGTGATCATAACTATGTTTTAACTAGAACATGGACGGCAGAAGATGATTGCAGTAATGAAATCATAGAGACACAAATAATAACAGTTCAAGATATAACTGCTCCTGTACTGACGGGAGTACCGACAGATGTTACCGTAGAATGTGGAGCAGTACCAAACGCTCCTACAGTAACAGTAGTAGATAATTGTGATCCAAATGTAAGTATAGTTTATAATGAGTTAAGAACAGATGGCGCTTGTGATCAAAATTATACGCTAACAAGAACATGGACAGCAGAGGATGTATGTGGAAACGAGATAGTTGAAACGCAAATAATAGAGGTAATAGATACTACATCACCTGTATTCGATAATCCTCCAGCAGATGTTACGATTGAGTGTGGAGACACAGTTGATCCGGGAGTAATCACAGCTACTGATAATTGTGATACAGATGTAGGCGTAACGTATTCTGATACTCCGATTTCAGGCGATAATATTGTTAATCATAGTTCAGGAAGTTTAGATGAAGTTATCAGAACTTCTATTGAATACACGACACTGACATTAAGTGGATATGATAATTTAACAGCTAGTAATATTATAGATTTTACAGTAGCATTTCGAACAAGAAGCGGGAAAGGCGATGCTGAATTTGTATTGATCGCACCAAGCGGCGATGCTATTGTTTTAGTAGGCGAGCATTGTGATGGTGGAGATTGTGAGGATGGTGATAATGGATTTGAAAGTTACCAACCAATTTTCTATCACTGTGGTATGGGGAATGAGGTATGGGATAATTCAAACTTTATCGCGGAAGGGGCTGGCGATTTTGAACCTAATGGAAGTACGGTGACTGGGTATGCAGGAGTTAGCCAATATGTTTCTTGCTTTAGTGAATTAACTGGCTCAATGAATGGAGATTGGATACTGGCTGGATCTAACGGAGGATCAGGCTCTATCATTTTGAATAACTTTAGCATGAATATTAATGATTCTTCATGCTTGACAACAGCTGGAATCACAAGAACATTTACCGCTACTGATGATTGTGGAAATGTAACTACACATATACAAACCATAAGTATTGAAGATACTACAGGCCCTACGTTTGACACGACTCCAGCTCTTTTAGGAGATATTACTTGTGGAGACGCTTTTCCAATTCAGGAAACACTTACTGCTTCTGATTGTTCAGGTTCAGTAACGGTTGTTCCTTCTGTAGATCCTTATACAGTAGATGAGTGTAATGGATATGAAGTAATTTATCGCTGGTCTGTTACAGATAGTTGTGGAAATTTATCAGAGTTGACTACAAACTTTTTTGTGATTCCTGATAATATTGATCCTGTACTTTCTGGTATTCCTACAGATATAACAGTAAACTGTGATGATATTCCAACTATCGCAACATTAACTGCAACGGATAATTGTTCTGCTAATGTAACGATTGTATCCGATGAAATTAGAACAGACGGAACTTGTGATTATAATTATACATTGACACGTACTTGGACAGCTACAGATGATTGTGGCAATGAGAGTATTGGGACTCAGATAATCATGGTGCAAGATACGACAGCTCCAATAATTATTGGTGTTCCAGCAGATGTTGTTTTGAACTGTGATGAGGTGCCTGCAATTCCAACACTAACAGCAACAGATAACTGTTCTGCTAATGTAGCAATTGTATTTGATGAAGTAAGGACAGATGGGGTTTGTAATGAACATTATACATTGACACGTACTTGGACTGCAACGGATGATTGTGGCAATGAAAGTATAGGAACTCAGATTGTTATTATTGAAGATACTACGATTCCAGTCTTGGTCGGAGTTCCTGTTGATACTATTGTAAATTGTGGAGAAGTTCCCGCACCACCAATAGTGACAGCAACAGATAATTGTTCTCCAGATACGGATATTATTTATTTCGAATATAGGGTAGATGGTAACTGTGATGGGAACTATATATTATATCGATCTTGGCAGGCTTATGATGAGTGTGGAAATATAGCCATCGGAATTCAAACAATGACCGTGCAAGATACAACTGCTCCTGTTATAGCAGGGATTCCTTCGGACACTATTGTAGACTGTGGCGCTATTCCAGTAGCTCCTGTATTAACTGCTACTGATGCTTGCGATAATGATATAACGGTTATCTATGATGAATTAATAACAAATGGTGCATGTGCAGCTGAATATTCAATTACACGAACTTGGACGGCTACTGATATGTGTGGTAATGAAAGTGTAGGTACTCAGCTAATTATGGTACAAGATACAGTTGCTCCAGTTTTTGTTAGTCTCCCTTCTGATACTACTGTTGATTGTCAAAATATTCCTACGCCTGAAACACTATCTGCAACGGACGATTGTGGGGGTAGTGTAAGTATTGATTTTGAAGAAACATCATTCGCTGGAGAATGTGTTGACTTATATAATATTGTTAGAACTTGGACAGCTAGAGATGAATGTGGAAATGAAGAGGTTTTTGTTCAGACAGTTTCTGTAGAAGGTTGTGGACCTGGAATTGAAATTCTTGCTTTCCCAGATTCAATTGTATGTGAAGGCGAGACAGTTACCCTCAATGTTAATATTACAACAGGGTATCCTACACCGAATTATTTATGGAGGTATTATGATGGAAGTACTTGGATTGATATTCCTGGTTCAAATTCAGATACGTATACATTTGTAGCGGACAATTCAAATGAAGGTTATTACCAAGTCATAGTGTCTAACTCTCCAGATAATTTTGATAACCCGGATTGTAGTGTGACTTCAAATAGCATTGAAATTCAAACTTTAGAAACTTCGCCGGATACAAACTTAGAAATTGACCTTTGTCAAGGCGAGTCTTATACTGTGGGAACTCAAACTTATAATTCTACTGGAAATTATTCTGTCACCTTACAAAATATAAATGGTTGCGACAGTATAGTTAATTTAGACTTGCAAGTAAACCCAATCTACACAGTAGATATCAGTGAAGAAATCTGTGAAGGCGAATCATACACAGTTGGGACATCAGTATACACGACAAGTGGCACCTATACAGATTTACTAACGACCATAGATGGTTGCGATAGTACAGTAAATTTAGTCTTGACTGTGAATCCAGTATATACAATAGACTTAACAGAAGAGATCTGCGAAGGTGACTTTTATACAGTTGGCACATCAGTGTACACGACGAGCGGAACATACAGCGATGTACTGACGACAGTAAGTGGCTGTGATAGTACAGTAAATTTAGTTTTGACAGTCCACCCGATTTATACAATAGATTTAAACGAAGAGATTTGCCAAGGAGAGAGTGTAACGATAGGAACGAGTGTCTACACAACAAGTGGTAATTACACAGATTTACTAACGACAGTAAATGGTTGCGATAGTGTTGTGAATTTAGTATTACAAGTAAACCCAATCTACACAGTAGATATCAGTGAAGAAATCTGTGAAGGCGAATCATACACAGTTGGGACATCAGTATACACGACAAGTGGTACCTATACAGATTTACTAACGACAATAGATGGTTGCGATAGTACAGTAAATTTAGTCTTGACTGTGAATCCAGTATATACAATAGATTTAATAGAAGAGATTTGCGAAGGTGACTTTTATACGGTTGGCACATCTGTTTATACAACAAGTGGAACATACAGCGATGTATTGACGACAGTAAGTGGCTGTGATAGTACAGTGAATCTAGTATTGACAGTCCATCCAATCTATACAATAGATTTAAACGAAGAAATCTGTCAAGGAGAGAGTGTAACGATTGGAACGAGTGTCTACACAACAAGTGGTAATTACACAGATTTACTAACGACAGTAAATGGCTGTGATAGTGTTGTGAATTTAGTATTGCAAGTAAACCCAGAATACACAGTAGATATCAGTGAGGAGATTTGTGAAGGGGAATCATATACGGTTGGCACATCTGTGTATACGACAAGTGGCACCTATACAGATTTACTAATGACCATAGATGGTTGCGATAGTACAGTAAATTTAGTCTTGACTGTGAATCCAGTATATACAATAGACTTAACAGAAGAGATCTGCGAAGGTGATTCGTATACAGTTGGCACATCGGTTTACACAACAAGTGGAACATACAGCGATGTATTGACAACGATAAACGGCTGTGATAGTACAGTGAATTTAGTTTTGACAGTCCACCCGATTTATACAATAGATTTAAACGAAGAGATTTGTCAAGGAGAGAGTGTAACGATTGGAACGAGCGTCTACACAACAAGTGGAAACTACACAGATTTACTAACGACAGTAAATGGCTGCGATAGTGTAGTAAATTTAGTCTTGCAAGTAAACCCAGAATACACAGTAGATATCAGTGAAGAGATTTGTGAAGGGGAATCATATACGGTTGGCACATCTGTCTATACGACAAGTGGAATCTATACAGATTTACTAACGACCATAGATGGTTGCGATAGTACAGTAAATTTAGTCTTGACTGTGAATCCAGTATATACAATAGGTTTAATAGAAGAGATTTGCGAAGGTGACTTTTATACAGTTGGCACATCAGTGTACACGACAAGTGGCACCTATACAGATTTACTAACAACAGTAGCTGGTTGCGATAGTACAGTGAATTTAGTTTTGACAGTCCACCCGATTTATACAATAGATTTAAACGAAGAGATTTGTCAAGGAGAGAGTGTAACGATTGGAACGAGCGTCTACACAACAAGCGGCAACTACACAGATTTACTAACGACAGTAAATGGCTGTGATAGTGTAGTAAATTTAGTATTACAAGTAAATCCAATCTACACAGTAGATATCAGTGAAGAGATTTGTGAAGGAGAATCATATACGGTTGGCACATCTGTGTACGCGACAAGTGGCACCTATACAGATTTACTAACGACAATAGATGGTTGTGATAGTACGGTGAATTTAGTTTTGACTGTGAATCCAGTATATACAATAGACTTAACAGAAGAGATTTGCGAAGGCGATTCGTATACGGTTGGCACATCGGTCTACACAACAAGTGGAACATACAGCGATGTATTGACAACGATAAGCGGCTGTGATAGTACAGTGAATTTAGTTTTGACAGTCCACCCGATTTATACAATAGATTTAAACGAAGAGATTTGTCAAGGAGAGAGTGTAACGATAGGAACGAGCGTCTACACAACAAGCGGTAACTACACAGATTTACTAACGACAGTAAATGGTTGCGATAGTGTTGTGAATTTAGTATTGCAAGTAAACCCAATCTACACAGTAGATATCAGTGAGGAGATTTGTGAAGGGGAATCATATACGGTTGGTACATCTGTCTATACGACAAGTGGGACATACAGCGATGTGTTGACTACCATAGATGGTTGCGATAGTACAGTAAATTTAGTCTTGACTGTGAATCCAGTATATACAATAGACTTAACAGAAGAGATCTGCGAAGGCGATTCGTATACAGTTGGCACATCGGTCTATACAACAAGTGGAACATACAGCGATGTACTGACGACAGTAAGTGGCTGTGATAGTACAGTAAATTTAGTTTTGACAGTCCACCCGATTTATACAATAGATTTAAACGAAGAGATTTGTCAAGGAGAGAGTGTAACGATTGGAACGAGCGTCTACACAACAAGCGGCAACTACACAGATTTACTAACGACAGTAAATGGTTGCGATAGTGTAGTAAATTTAGTATTGCAAGTAAATCCAATCTACACAGTAGATATCAGTGAGGAGATTTGTGAAGGCGAATCATATACGGTTGGCACATCTGTCTATACGACAAGTGGCACCTATACAGATTTACTAACAACAGTAGATGGTTGCGATAGTACAGTAAATTTAGTCTTGACTGTGAATCCAGTATATACAATAGATTTAACAGAAGAGATTTGCGAAGGTGACTTTTATACAGTTGGCACATCGGTCTATACAACAAGTGGAACATACAGCGATGTACTGACGACAGTAAGTGGCTGTGATAGTACAGTAAATTTAGTCTTGACGGTCCACCCAATCTATACAATAGATTTAAACGAAGAGATTTGCCAAGGAGAGAGTGTAACGATTGGAACGAGCGTCTACACAACAAGCGGCAACTACACAGATTTACTAACGACAGTAAATGGTTGCGATAGTGTAGTAAATTTAGTATTGCAAGTAAATCCAATCTACACAGTAGATATCAGTGAGGAGATTTGTGAAGGCGAATCATATACGGTTGGCACATCTGTCTATACGACAAGTGGCACCTATACAGATTTACTAACAACAGTAGATGGTTGCGATAGTACAGTAAATTTAGTCTTGACTGTGAATCCAGTATATACAATAGATTTAACAGAAGAGATTTGCGAAGGTGACTTTTATACAGTTGGCACATCGGTCTATACAACAAGTGGAACATACAGCGATGTACTGACGACAGTAAGTGGCTGTGATAGTACAGTAAATTTAGTTTTGACAGTCCACCCGATTTATACAATAGATTTAAACGAAGAGATTTGCCAAGGAGAGAGTGTAACGATAGGAACGAGCGTCTACACAACAAGCGGTAACTACACAGATTTACTAACGACAGTAAATGGCTGTGATAGTGTAGTTAATTTAGTCTTGCAAGTAAACCCAGAATACACAGTAGATATCAGTGAAGAGATTTGTGAAGGGGAATCATATACAGTTGGTACATCTGTGTATACGACAAGTGGGACATACAGCGATGTGTTGACGACCATAGCTGGTTGTGATAGTACAGTGAACTTAGTCTTGACTGTGAATCCAGTATATACAATAGATTTAACAGAAGAGATTTGCGAAGGCGATTCGTATACGGTTGGCACATCGGTCTATACAACAAGTGGAACATACAGCGATGTACTGACGACAGTAAGTGGCTGTGATAGTACAGTAAATTTAGTTTTGACAGTCCACCCGATTTATACAATAGATTTAAACGAAGAGATTTGTCAAGGAGAGAGTGTAACGATAGGAACGAGCGTCTACACAACAAGCGGTAACTACACAGATTTACTAACGACAGTAAATGGCTGTGATAGTGTAGTTAATTTAGTCTTGCAAGTAAACCCAGAATACACAGTAGATATCAGTGAAGAGATTTGTGAAGGGGAATCATATACAGTTGGTACATCTGTGTATACGACAAGTGGGACATACAGCGATGTGTTGACGACCATAGCTGGTTGTGATAGTACAGTGAACTTAGTCTTGACTGTGAATCCAGTATATACAATAGATTTAACAGAAGAGATTTGCGAAGGCGATTCGTATACGGTTGGCACATCGGTCTATACAACAAGTGGAACATACAGCGATGTATTGACAACAATAAGTGGCTGTGATAGTACGGTGAATTTAGTTTTGACAGTCCACCCGATTTATACAATAGATTTAAACGAAGAGATTTGCCAAGGAGAGAGTGTAACGATAGGAACGAGCGTCTACACAACAAGCGGTAACTACACAGATTTACTAACGACAGTAAATGGCTGTGATAGTGTAGTTAATTTAGTCTTGCAAGTAAACCCAGAATACACAGTAGATATCAGTGAAGAGATTTGTGAAGGGGAATCATATACAGTTGGTACATCTGTGTATACGACAAGTGGGACATACAGCGATGTGTTGACGACCATAGCTGGTTGTGATAGTACAGTGAACTTAGTCTTGACTGTGAATCCAGTATATACAATAGATTTAACAGAAGAGATTTGCGAAGGCGATTCGTATACGGTTGGCACATCGGTCTATACAACAAGTGGGACATACAGCGATGTATTGACAACAATAAGTGGCTGTGATAGTACGGTGAATTTAGTTCTTATTGTCCATGTTCCAACAAGTTCAGAATTAAATGTTGACTTATGTGAAGGGGATGATTATAATGGAATTACTTATACAGCGAGTACTGTTCTGACATCTAATCATATTAATGAGAATGGTTGCGACAGTGTATCAACAACCAATATTATTGTGCATTCAAATTATGATGAAACAATAGTTGTAAACTTGTGCGAAGGGGGTGTCTATCAAGGCATTTCATATACTGCGGATGCAGTAATTATTGAAAACCTAACAAGTGGGTTTGGTTGTGATAGCACAGTAACTACTCAAATAACAGTAACATCTATTATAAGTACAGTTGTTGATGTTGAATTGTGTTATGGAGATTCTTATAATGGGATAGTATATACTTCAAATAATATATTAACGGACAATTTCACTGCAGCAGGTGGTTGTGATAGTGTAGTAACTACTAATGTTTTAGTTTACGATGAAATCATAGAAAATATAAACTTAACAATCTGTGAAGGAGAAAGCATCGCAGTCGGTTCAAGTATTTACACAACTAGCGGAACGTATAGTGATGTTTTAACGAGTTACCTAAATTGTGATAGTACAGTGAATTTAGTATTGACGGTGAATCCAGTTTTTGAAGAAGATGTGCTTGAAACAATCTGTCAAGGCGAAAGTGTAAGCATAGGCGCAAGTACGTATAATACCAGTGGAGTATATTCTGATACTTTGTCTACAATAATGGGTTGTGATAGTATAATCAATTTATCACTTACTATAAACCCTGTTTACACACTTGATCTGAATGAAACGATCTGTGAAGGAGAAAGTGTAAATGTTGGTACAAATATCTATAACTTAACAGGTTTGTATTCAGATACACTTTCTACAATTAGTGGTTGTGATAGTATTATCAATCTAGATTTAGTTGTTAACCCCGTATATACGCTGGATATGACTCAAGTGATTTGTGAAGGGGAGAGTGTAACAGTTGGTACATCTGTATACAATGTAAGTGGAACATATACGGATGTATTAACAGCCCTTAATGGTTGTGATAGTACAGTGAATTTAGTATTGACGGTGAATCCAGTTTTTGAATCAGATGTACTTGAAACAATTTGTCAAGGCGAGAGTGTAAGTATAGGAACAAGTATCTATAATACCAGTGGAGTATATTCTGATACCTTATCGACGATAATGGGTTGTGATAGTATAATCAATTTATCACTTACTGTAAATCCTGTTTACACACTTGATCTAAATCAAACGATTTGCGAGGGGGAAAGTGTAACAATAGGTACGAGTAATTATATGACTACAGGTATGTATTCAGATACATTGATGACAGTTAGTAATTGCGATAGTATAGTCAATCTGAACTTGACTGTGAACCCAGTATATACGGTAGATTTAACAGAAGAAATTTGTGAAGGAGAAAGTGTAAGCATAGGAACAAGTATCTATAATGCCAGTGGTTCTTATACCGATATATTGACGACATCAAATGGTTGTGATAGTACTGTTAATTTAATATTGATCGTCAATCCTTTGACTGCTTCTGAATTAAATATTGACATATGCGAAGGCCAGCAGTATAATGGAATTGCTTATTCTGCTAGTACTGTTTTGACCGACGTTTATACAGATACGAATGGCTGTGATAGCACCGTGACGACTAATGTTAATGTACATCCTGAATATGATGAAACTGTAGTTATAAACTTATGTGAAGGTGGAATTTATAATGGAGATATTTACACGTCGGATACTGTATTAGTCTATAACTTATCTAGTGAATTTGGTTGTGATAGTATAGTGACAACACAGATATCAGTCTTACAACAAATAAGCACAGAAGAACATATAGCATTATGTTATGGAGAAACCTACGAGGGTATTCCTTATACCTCAGATGATTCTATCGTAGATATTTATACGTCATCAATGGGTTGTGATAGTGTAGCGACGACGATCCTGCATGTTGCGGCAGAGAAAATAGAAAATATAAATAATTCGATCTGTGATGGAGAAAGTTTTACCGTTGGAACAAGTACTTATACAACAAGTGGTACTTATACAGATGTATTGACGGCAGTAGATGGTTGTGATAGTACGGTGAATTTAGTCTTGACGGTGAATCCAATTTTTGAGGCAGATATTTTTGAGACAATTTGTCAAGGCGAGAGTGTAAGTATCGGAACAAGCATCTATAACACAAGTGGAACATATTCGGATACTCTATCTACAATAATGGGTTGTGATAGTATCATCAATTTAGACTTGACGGTGAATCCAGTATACACACTTGGTCTAAACCAAACAATCTGTGAAGGAGAAAGCGTAACAATCGGAACAAACAATTATACAACTACAGGTCTGTATTCAGATACATTGACCACAGTTAATAATTGTGATAGTATCATCAATTTGGACTTAACAGTAAATCCAGTATATACGGTAGATTTAACAGAAGAAATTTGTGAAGGGGAGAGTGTGACGATTGGAACATCTGTATACAATACCAGTGGCTCTTATACTGATATATTGACGACATCAAATGGTTGTGATAGTACTGTTAATTTAATATTGGTTGTCAATTCTTTGACTGCTTCTGAATTAAATATTGATATATGCGAAGGCCAGCAATATAATGGAATTACTTATTCTGCTAGTACTGTTTTGACCGATGTTTATACAGATGTGAATGGTTGTGATAGTACGGTGACAACCAATGTTAATGTACATCCTGAATATGATGAAACCATAGCGGTAAATTTATGTGAAGGCGGTATTTACAATGGAGGTATTTATACTTCAGATACAACACTAGTTTATAATTTGTCTAGTACTTATGGTTGTGATAGTATCGTGACAACACAAATAACAGTATTAGAACAAATTAATACAGAGGCGCATATAGCATTGTGTTATGGAGAAACCTACGAGGGGATTCCTTATACCTCAGATGATTCTATCGTAGATATTTATACCTCATCAATGGGTTGTGATAGTGTAGTGACAACGATCTTGCATGTTGCAGCAGAGAAGATAGAAAATATAAACAATTCGATCTGTGATGGAGAAAGCTTTACCGTTGGAACGAGTACTTATACAACAAGCGGTACTTATACAGATGTATTGACGGCAGTAGATGGTTGTGATAGTACAGTGAATCTAGTATTAACTGTGAATCCAATTTTTGAAGCAGATGTTTTTGAAACAATTTGTCAAGGCGAGAGTGTGGTAGTTGGAACGAATACTTATAATATAAGCGGAATATATTCTGATACTTTATCTACAATAATGGGTTGTGATAGTATTATTAACTTGGACTTGACGGTGAATCCAGTATATACGCTTGGTCTAAATCAAACAATCTGTGAAGGGGAGAGCGTAACAATCGGAACAAACAATTATACGACTACAGGTCTGTATTCAGATACATTGACCACAGTTAATAATTGTGATAGTATCATCAATTTGGATTTAACAGTGAATCCAGTGTATACTATAGATTTGACAGAAGAAATCTGTGAAGGGGAGAGTGTGACGATTGGAACATCTGTATACAATACCAGTGGCTCTTATACCGATATATTGACAACATCAAATGGTTGTGATAGTACTGTTAATTTAATATTGGTTGTCAATCCTTTGACTGCTTCTGAATTAAATATTGATATATGCGAAGGCCAGCAATATAATGGAATTACTTATTCTGCTAGTACTGTTTTGACCGACGTTTATACGGATGTGAATGGTTGTGATAGTACGGTAACGACCAATCTTAATGTACACCCTGAGTATAATGAAACCATAGCCGTAAACTTATGTGAAGGCGGTATTTATAATGGAGATATTTACACATCGGATACCGTATTAGTTTATAACTTATCTAGTGAATATGGTTGTGATAGTATAGTGACGACACAGATAACGGTCATTCAAGAAATCTCAGTAGAAGAAGATGTTGATTTATGTTATGGAGAAATCTACAACGGAATCTCTTATACTTCGGATGCCTCTATTGTAGATATTTATACGTCATCAATGGGTTGTGATAGTATAGTGACGACGCTTCTACATGTAGCAGCAGAGAATATAGAAAATATAAGTAATTCGATTTGCGATGGAGAAAGCTTTACGGTTGGAACGAGTACTTATACAACAAGTGGTACTTATACAGATGTATTGACAGCCTTTGATGGTTGTGATAGTACCGTAAACTTAGTCTTGACGGTGAACCCAGTATTTGAAGCAGATATTTTTGAAACAATATGCCAAGGAGAGAGTGTGACAATAGGGGTGAGTACTTATAATACAAGTGGATTATACTCAGATACCTTAACGACGACATTAGGTTGCGATAGTATTATTAACTTGGACTTGAGGGTGAACCCAGTATACACCCTTGGTCTAAACCAAACGATCTGTGAAGGAGAGAGTGTGACAATAGGTACAAGTAATTATACAACTACAGGCTTGTATTCAGATACATTGACGACAATTAATAATTGTGATAGTATTATCAATTTGGACTTGACGGTAAATCCAGTGTATACTATAGATTTGACTGAGATAATCTGTGAAGGAGAGAGTGTAACAATTGGAACATCTGTATACAACACTAGTGGAAACTATACAGATGTATTGACAACTGATGCGGGCTGCGATAGTACTATTAATTTAATACTTGTTGTAAATCAACCTACAAGCAGTGAACTAGATGTTGATTTATGTTTTGGCGAAAATTATGATGGTATAAATTATACTTCAGATACAACTTTCTTAACCAATTACACTGGATCTAATGGTTGCGATAGCATAGTGACTACAAATATTACAGTCTATCCAGTTTATAGTAATAACGAAATTATTAGCTTATGTGAAGGGGGGATTTATGAAGGCGTAATTTATAATGTAGATACTGTACTAGTAGATAGTTTGACTAGTATCAATGGTTGCGACAGTATATGGACAACAGAGATTGCAATAATTCCAGAAATCACAGAAGTAGTAGATGTAAGTTTATGTTATGATGGAGTGTATGAAGGAAATAATTATACATCTGATACAACATGGTCAACTGTTAATACTGCAGTTAGTGGTTGTGATAGTATTACAATTACTAATGTCCTCGTGGATGCAGCAATCATAACTAATTTGAATGAGACTATCTGTTTAGGTGATAGTGTTATCGTTGGAACTAGTACTTATGCATCGAATGGTACTTATACAGATGTATTAATCAATAGTAATGGTTGTGATAGTACTGTAAACCTAACACTTATTGTTAACCTTCCAACAAGTAGCGAGACAGACGTTGAGGTTTGTAGTGGCGACCTTTATAATGGACTAATGTATACTGCAGATACCACATTAATAGCTGTTTATACAGGTCTGAATAATTGTGATAGTGTAGCTACTACTAATATTATTGTTCATCCAATTTATAGTGAAACGGTAACAATAAGTCTATGTGAAGGCGGTATGTATGATGGTGTTAGCTATACCTCGGATGCCGTACTAGTGGATAATTATACAAGTATTCATAATTGTGATAGCTTAGTTACAACGGTAATCTCAATCACTCCGGAGATAAGAGATACTATAAATGTTGATTTATGCTTTGGAACTTCATATGAAGGTATTGCATACGCTACAGATACGACATTGATAGCTGTATATACGGCGTCTGTAGGTTGTGATAGCATCGTGACTACAATTATCGAAGTAGGTGAAGAATTGATAAGCAATGTCAATGAAGTGGTTTGCTTAGGAGACAGTGTATTCATAGGAACAATTGCTTATACGTCTACTGGATCATATACAGATGTGCTATTGAGTACTAATGGTTGTGATAGTACCGTAAATCTAACACTTTTAGTAAATCTGCCATCTAGTACAGCATTAGATGTGGATTTATGTACTAATGAAACCTATAATGGTAATTCTTATGCATCTGATACAATATTAGTTGAAATCTATCCTGCTTTTAATGGTTGTGATAGTACCGTGACGACTAACCTTTTTGTTTATCCAGATTACTCAGAAATAATAGATGTACAGCTGTGTGAAGGAGATACATATGATGGTGTCGCTTATACTACAAGTACTACTTTAGTGGATAACTTTACTAGCATTAACGGTTGTGATAGCATTATTACAACAGAGATAAATGTAATACCAATCATTTATGACACTTTAGATATTACCCTTTGTTATGCGGATAGTTATAATGGTGTGGTATATACCTCAGGTACTGTTCTTACAGATGTCCTAATGGCGTCTAGTGGTTGTGATAGTATCGTGACTACAAATATTGCTGTACGAGATGAGATTGTAATGGACCTTGATGAAGTGATTTGTGAAGGAGATAGTATAGTCATTGGTTCATTTGCTTATTTTGATCAAGGAACTTATGCGGATACTTTAGTAAGTGCTACTGGCTGTGATAGTATTGTCAATCTACTGCTGGTAGTTAATCCTACTTATCTAATCGACTTAGAAGATGTATCAATCTGTGAAGGTGAAGCTTTCCCGGTAGGTACATATGATATTACAGATCCTGGAGATCATACTATTACACTAACGACTGTGAATGGCTGTGATAGTATTGTCAATCTTTCATTGACGGTGAATCCAATTTATTCATTTAGCAGATTTGAAGTGATTTGTGAAGGCGACAGTATTACAATTGGAAATACTTCATACTTAACAACAGGAGTCTATACCTCTAACCTTACAACAGGAGAAGGTTGTGATAGTATTATAACACTTGATCTTTTAGTCAATCCGGTTTATGATCAATCTTTCGAAGTACAAATTTGTGAAGGCGAATCATATGAGCATGGAGGTATAGACTATACAGAGAGTGGAATCTATGAGGCAGTATTAGTTAGTTCAACGGGCTGTGACAGTATTGTTTCTATAGACTTAAATGTTGTTCAGGTTTATACCAGTACCGTATATGCAAATATCTGTGAAGGAGATAGCTACTATGCTGGCGGTGCTCAACAAACTATTGAAGGGACCTATTATGACACTATTCTAAATAGTGCAGGCTGTCCAAACCTTTTAGTTACAAACTTAATTCTACTGGAAGTGTATGAAATAACAGAGGCCATCAATATCTGTGATGGAGAATCCTATTTCGCTGGAGGTGAATTGCAAACGACTTCAGGAACTTATTATGATATGATGACTTCAAGTTCAGGATGTGATAGTACAATTATTACAGACTTATTGGTTAGTCCGGCTTATTACGAATCGTTAGAAGTATCGATTTGTGAAGGAGATAGTTATTATGTTGCTGGAGCAAATCAAACAACTGCGGGAGTTTATGTAAATAATTATCAAACGACTACTGGTTGTGATAGTATCATTGTCATAGACTTGGATGTACTGCCTGTTCCTAATCTGAATCTGCCATTGACCCTTTGCGAAGGAGAGTCGATTACTGTAAATGGGATAGAACAAACTGAAACAGGAATATATATTGATACCTTAAGTACTTCTTATGGTTGTGATAGTTTGGTTACTTACATGCTTACAGTAATTGAACAATATGAAACGTATTTTGAAGAGCTAATTTGCGAAGGCGATAGTATTTATATAGCTGGAGAATATCGAAGTGAAAATGGTGAATTTATAGAAGAGTTGATTTCTAGCACTGGCTGTGATAGTATTCTTATAACAGAGTTATTTGTTGAACCTGCCGTAAATTTAATCGTAGAGGATGCTGAAATTTGTTTTGGTGAGGAAGTACAATTGCTTGTTGAAGGAAGTGAAAATGTAAGATGGTCTCCTTCTGAAGGACTTAGTTGTGATGATTGTATTGATCCAATTGCAGATCCTAGGATTACAACGACATATACAGTTAGCGCAGAAAGCTGCTTAGGGGCAACAGCACAGACTACAGTCACTGTTGTTGTTAATAATCCTCCATCGCTTACACTAAGTTCCAATAATGATGTACTACTGAATCAGGAAATTGTTCTGACAGCAGCATCAAGTGATCCTAATGCACTAATTACTTGGTATCAAAACGGAGAAGTCGTTTGTGAAGACTGTACGGAATTGACGGCTGAACCTGCCATAGATTTAAGTTATTTGGTCGTTGTCGAAGATGAAAATGGATGTTCAAATTCCGATGAAATCAATGTCAATATTAATGATGCTTGTAGTTTCAGTAATTTTGAAGTTCCAAATATAATCTCTCCAAATGGTGATGGGTATAATGACTACTTTGAAATTAAGTACGAAGGTGTAAATGAAGTATCCCTACTTAGAATCTATAATAGATGGGGAGAACTAGTATACGAAACTAATGATATCTCTAAGTATTGGGATGGTACGTTTAAAGGTGAAAAATTAAATCCAGGTGTATATATCTATTACTTAGAAGGATTATGCCTTGATAATGAAGCATTCACTAAGACTGGAAATGTAACAATTTTAAAATAACCAAGCTGTACCTAAACAGTTTCAATACCTAATTCATAGAAATAAAGAATTTCTGCATAATTTAAATTCGGATTCAATTTTGAGGAAAGCTGACCATTTATGGTCAGCTTTTTTAGTTTTCGAGTAGATTTATGACAAGATACTATAAAAGGTTCAGTTGGCATGGTAATTGACTTTTATGACTAAAGAAAGTATCCCCTCTACGTATTATTCCCCCCCATGTAAATATCCCCATTCTCCAAGGCCGTTTTTAACATAACCATACGCTATAATTATAACCATGAGGGAAATTCTACTTGGACTCTGTGCAGTGCTAGGTCTATCATTTAATGCCTTGGCACAAGATATTCATTTTTCACAAATACATGCTTCACCAACCATTCTCAATCCTGCTATGACAGGTTTGACTAACGCGGATATTCGATTTACACTGAATACCAGAAGTCAGTGGAATACCGTCACAAAAGCCTATAAAACATTTGCATCAACCGTTGATATGAAATTAGGATTTATGCCTAATGGCGATGTTATTGGTGGCGGTTTAGTTTTATCCACAGACAAGGCTGGTGATTTGGATTTTAAGACAAACGTAGTTGGAGTGAGTTTGTCTTATATGAAATCCTTAGATAAAAAAGGGAATTATATTGCCTTCGGGTTTAATAACTCTTTTGTTACGAATAGTGTCGATTATTCTAAAATAATAGCTTTTGATATTGAACCAGCTATTCAGAATGATGCAGCGGATAAGATTAGTTACTGGGATGTATCTGCTGGGATTGGATGGTTTTATACCTTCAGCAAAGATTATGCATTTCACATAGGTGCATCGGTCTATCACCTTAATAAACCTTATGTGTCTTTTTATGATGATGGATCGAATACTGAAGATTTATTTCTTTATAGAAAAGTTACCATTCATGGTACAGGTGATCTTAAACTAAGTAAGAAATCTATATTAAAGCCCAGTTTTATCTTTAAAGATCAAGGACCACATAAAGAAATTACCTTTGGAACTTTTTGGAAATACCGACCGAGTAAAGATCAAGGACAAGATAACCCTACTTCTATATACTTTGGAGGATGGCTTAGGTGGCATGCTGAAAAACAATATATAGGAAGGGATGCTATAATAGCGGCAGTTAGGCTAGATTATAAAAACACCTTTATGACATTTACTTTTGATATGAATATTTCATCATTGAGCAAAGTAACATTTGGAGCGGGAGGGCCAGAATTCTCGATTATCCAATTAGTGGATTTTAGAGATGAAAACGATAGACCTAGAAAGGTTGAATGTCCAGCGTTTATTTATTAAGGTATGAGCATTTGATCTTTGAGCTGTCTTGGTTTTATGATTGAGATTGCTTAGACGAGGAGGAAATAAGGGTTTAAACCTCGTTAATTGAAACCTTCTTGCAGGAGGTAAAAGCAAAATAAATATGGATGCTGATACAGGAACTCAAATAATATCGCCTAAATTCTGGACAAGACTCTAAGTCTTCAACATATTTTTCAATTCACAAATATACTCTAATACTACTGCTATTGACTAACTATCGAGAAGTTAGTATGTCACAACTCTCTCCGCAATGGTAATTAATCGCACTTACTTGGTATGAGATTTGAATTAGTCAGAGGTTATGATAGGTCATTGTAACATATTGTAAATCAATTGTATATGACGGTTTTGGCAAGAATGATTAAGCCTCTTTGAAAATTTCAAAAATATTAAATTCATGAGATCTTTTTTACGAGTTAGCTATTTAAGTGTTTTTATATGCCTTTTGATGGGCATTAATATTTCGTATGCTCAGTTATTATATGAAGGGATGGTCTTCGATGGTATGGATAGACCACTTTTAGATAATGCCTCTAGTGTGTCGGTAAGCCCCGATGGAAATTTTGTTTATACGACAAGCTTTAATGACAATGCAGTTTCTGTATACAGCAGAGATGTATCTGGAAGCCTGGGCTCACTCACTTTTGTGGAAGCACATAAGAATGAAGTCGGTGGCATCGTTGGAATAAATGGAACCTACCATTTGAAAATAAGTCCTGATGGAAATCACGTGTATGTGGCTGGCTCAGAAGACCATGCGGTTGCAGTCTTTAATAGAAATGCAATAGACGGTACATTGACTTATATGACAACCTATTGGAATAATGTTGATGGGATAGAAGGAATGGAAGGAGCAGCATATATAGATATGCCATCAGATGGAAACCATGTATATATAGTTGGTTCAGATGAAAATGCTGTTGCCGTGTTTCAAAGAAACGTATTAACAGGAACACTGTCTTTTGTCGAAATGATACAGGATGAAAGCGGCGATGTTTCTGAAATGAATTTTCCGCTATCACTTATGGCAAGCCCTGATGGAAAACATATCTATGTGACAAGTTTTGGAGATAATGCAATAAATGTCTTTTCAAGAAATTTAATTACTGGAGCCTTGACTTTTGTAGAACATCATAAAGATGACACAGGAGGGGTTTCAGGTTTAATAGGAGCATATGCTCCTTACGTTACACCTGATGGTTTGCAGGTATATGTTTCCGGATTAGATGATGATGCTATTGTTGCTTTTAATAGAGATCCAATAAGTGGAGAATTATCTTATGTCAATACTTATGTTGATAATGTAAGTGGAGTAGATGGTATTTCTGGACCTACGGCTTTTAGAGTCAGTAATGATGGAAATTATCTTTTTGCAGCGGGATCAAATGAAGATGCGGTTAGTATTTTTTCAAGAAATGCTGATAGTGGAACGCTTTCTTTTATAAGCATTGTACAAGAGGGCGTAAATGGAGTTAGTGGGATTTCTTATCCCATACATTTAGATATTAGTGAGGATGGAAACAATCTTTATGTCGCCGGTTTTGCCTCGGCGTCTTTGGCTGTTTTTGATATCAATGAATCGACAGGAGCGCTCAGTTTTCAAAATGCCGAGACTGGCAATGGACAAGGTGTATCAGGCTTAGATGGTAGTACCGCTGTAACAGTGAGTCCTGATGGAAATTTTGTTTATGCTGCTGGAAATAATGATGATGCCATTGTCGTATTTCAAAGAGATGAGAATTCGGGGATGTTGACTTACGTTCAAAAAATAGAAGACAGTGCTTCTTCTGATGGCTTAAATGGAATCAACTGTATTGCAATTAGCCCTGATGGAAATTATGCTTATGCAACTGGATTTTGGGATAAATCAGTCGTCCTCTTTCAAAGAAATAATACAACAGGTGTATTGACATATATAGAAAGATACAAAGATGGAATCAGTGGAGTTGATGGATTGAATGGAGCTAACTTTATTACTATTAGTCCTGATGGAAATAATGCTTATGTTACTGGGTTTTGGGAACATGCTGTAGCTATGTTTTCAAGAAATGCGGTGAATGGTAAACTTACTTTTGTAGAAGTTTTTAAGGATGGTGTACTTGGTGTCGATGGATTGAACAGAGCAAATGGTGTTGAAGTCAGTCCTGATGGAAAGACTGTTTATGTCAGCGGAAGCTATGATAATGCCATTGCGATTTTTGAAAGAAATGAAAGCGATGGAGCTTTAACTTATTTAGCTGTCGTTGAGGATGGTGTTGATAGTGTTGATGGAATTCAAAGAATAAATTCTATCGTCGTTAGTCCTAATAACCTTAATGTATATGCAAGTGGCTTAAATGATGATGCGGTCGCTATTTTCAATAGAGATCCTGCTACTGGATTACTGTCTTATTCAGGGCAGATCAAAAATGGCGTAGGTGATATCATAGGTTTAGATGGACCATCTCGATTAGCAATGAGTGAAAATGGAGAACATATTTATATTACAAGTACGAATGATGATGCGATAATAGCAATGAGAAGAAATGTATCAACAGGAGAGCTGCTTTTTGAAGGTGCTGTATTTGATTCGGATTCTGGTATTAATGGATTAGATGGAGCTTCCTATGTAGCGGTATCACCTGATGGGAAACATATGTATGCAGCAAGTACTGTTGATGACGCAGTTGCTGTTTTTAGTTGTACCTATATTTTTGAAATGAATGAAGTGATTTGTCAGGGAGACAGTGTCGTTATTGGTTCAAATGTTTATTTAGAATCAGGTACTTATATTGATACTTTTAATTTTGGCGCCTGTAAAAGTGTTTCGACGTTGGACTTAGTCGTTCAACCTGCTTTGACTGTTTTAGATGTTGAAATTTGTAATGGAGATAATTACTTTTTCAATGGCCTAACATATAATCAAACGGGAAGCCATGATGCTAATCTAACTTCTTCATACGGATGTGATAGTACGGTTACCTTAAATCTAACAGTAGTTAATGAATTCTCTGATCAATTTATAACAGCGAGTATTTGTCAGGGAGAGACTTATCCCGGTGGATATACAACAACTGGGGTATATACAAATACTTATACCACAGGATTTGGTTGTGATAGTACTGTAGTGCTTGATCTTACAGTCAACCCTACTTATGAACAGACAATCGATGCCGAAATCTGTGAAGGCGATTTTTATGTGCTAGGAACGCAAAACTATATTGCGACAGGAACTTTTGTCGAATCATTTTCTACAGCCATGGGCTGTGATAGTATTATCACTTTGAATCTTACTGTAGTTTCTCCTTATGTTACAATGAATGAAACCATTTGTGATGGAGAAACATATACCCTTGGACAAAATAGCTTTACAGAAGCAGGTACCTATAACTTTACACTTGAAAGTGGCTCTGGATGTAATAGCGAAGTGACTTTACATTTGATCGTTAATGATTCGCCACTAACAAATCTTGTAGATGAAATATGTGAAGGCGATACTTATACTGTAGGTGCGACTACTTATACAGAGACCGGTGTTTATACGAATATACTAGCAGCGACTAATGGCTGTGATAGTACGGTTGTGCTTGATCTTACGGTTAATGCTACTTCGACGGAATTAACAGAAACGATTTGTGAAGGTGATTCTTATACCGTAGGTACTTCAACTTTTACAACGACTGGTGTTTTTTCTGTAGTGATGGTTGCGACCAGTGGTTGTGGAGATAGTACTATTGTATTAGATTTGACGGTTCAGGAAGGTGAAATTAATCAGAATGCTATGATTTGTGATGGAGAGTCTTTCTCTATTGGAAGTGATACTTATACAGAAACAGGAATGTATACAGGGAGTTTTGTTTCTGGAGCTGGTTGTAATGTAGATTATACTTTAGACTTACTAGTCGCTGATGTATATAATATTGATGAGGTGAGGACTATTTGTCCAGGAGAATCAGTAACTATTGGAACCAATACCTATACGGAAACTGGAAATTATACGGATGTACTCACTTCAAGTATGAATTGTGATAGTACGATCAACCTTAATTTGACAGTGCTTATGCCAGTGGATGTCACAGAATCAATTACAGACGATGAAGGAGATAATTCTGGTGCTATTGATTTGACCGTCTCAGGTGGGATGTCACCATATACTTTCGATTGGAGTAATGGTGCAAGTACAGAAGATATTTCTGATCTAACTGTAGGGGTTTATACGGTATCAATTACAGATGCCAATGGATGTACAAGTTCTCATACTTTTGAAGTGGATCAAGTTAACAACACTTTTGAAGTAGATACAAATATTAGCATCAATGCTTATCCTAATCCAGCAACTGCCGGAGGTTTTGTAAATCTGTCTTTTGATATTGGAGAACGGCAGACTTTAAAAATTCAGTTGTTGAATAGTGTTGGTCAAATGATCAAGTCAGAAAGGATAGACTTCTTAAGTGGTAATACAGTTCATGCCATTAAACTTCCAAAAGTACAAGGCCTATATCAGTTGTATATAGAAACGGAAGAAGGTAAATTTAAAACAATTCAGATTTCAGTAAAATAAAATCAAGCCATTCATTGGTCATTCGTAATCTTACGGATGACCAATGTCTAAGGACTCCTTTCTTCTTTTATCTACTAACAGGACTAAGTGTCAATAAATCTTTTTTTGAACAACTTTAGTACAGTGTGTAAAAAGTTTGTTGCCATTTTGAACCAACAGATTTTTACCTATATCAAGGCGCGACGGAGCCTAATCCCCTTAGGGATTAAGGCGAGTACGTAACGATGAGATAGGTAAAAAGATGTCTTCAAAATGGTAGATAATTTATTACACAGTGTATTTAGTACAGTGTAAAATAAAAACTGTCTATTTTTTAAATTGGAAAAATATTGATTACCCAATATCGAATCATGAATATTGAATTTAGAGCCTACTGATTACTCGGGCTTTCTATTCAAGATTGAATATTGGACAGTCATGATTCAATATTTTCTAGCTAAAAAGAAAACACAAAACCGGCCACTACTTATTTTACGGTGTACTTAATACAAGAAATACCAGTTTCATGGTATGCGAGACATTATTATTGTCCTTATCTTTGTAGTGTACTTTTTTATAAGCATAATCCTTTCTTAAAATTATTATCGAAAAATAATATTGGACTATTTAAAGTTCAGAGGTTTTTATGTTTTAATTCCTGCATTAAGTTCTAAAAGTTTTATTTGAAAATGACTGCTTGTGTAAAATCCATGTTTAGGATTTTGAGCGTTGCTTTTCAATGTAGTCGCTTAGCTACAGATAGCTTTTAACTTATCCATACGTTTCTACAAATTATAGATGACTAATTATATAGGTTAGCTTTACAAAAGCTAATCTATTTGCGAAGTATTGTATCGAATCACTGATCACAAGATTCAGGATTTGCAATAGTGGAATAGGATTTTGAGATCTGAAAACCAAATGATTCGCAATATGAAATAATTATAGAATTAATATAAACCAGCTAACTGTCATTTAAAGAAAAGGTGAATTCTATTCTCTGCCCCTAAATAGAATTTATAAAGATTAATAGTCGAATTCGTAAAGTTCCTTTTTTCATGTTCAAGCAGCTCCATCCCTGGAGCTGCTTTTTTAATGAGGTTCCTCAATTTTTGTAAAGAATACACTATATTTTTATCTAAATTGGCTGAAATGATTAATTTTAGATTATTTCAGCCAAAGTAAAATTTCATTTTGGCTGAAAATTGTTATTTTTGTCTTGTTCAGCCAAAATAAAAAATAAATGAACCCACTAATAGGTCGAAAAGAAGAAGTTAAGAGACTAAAATCTTACTTGAATTCTCGAAAATCAGAATTTGTAGCTGTCTATGGAAGGCGACGTGTCGGCAAGACATTTTTAATTAGGAAAGCGTATGAAAATAAATTTTCTTTTCAACTGACGGGACTAGCGAATGTTTCTATGAAAAACCAATTAAGTTTATTTCATTCCGCTATAACGAATCACGCTAAGCATATTAATCAGGAACCTGTACTTGCTTCTGATTGGTTTACGGCCTTTCGACAATTGACAGATTATCTAGAAAGGCTACCCGGTCAAGAAAAGAAGGTTATTTTTTTAGATGAGTTGCCATGGTTAGATACACATAATTCTAAATTTTTATCTGCATTGGAACATTTCTGGAATAGTTGGGCAAGTGCCCGTGATGATATTGTACTAATTGTTTGTGGTTCAGCAGCTGCATGGATGCTCAATCACTTGATTAAGAATAAAGGTGGATTACATAATCGACTCACTGATAGGATTAAGTTAGTTCCATTTACTTTAGAAGAAACAGAGGCTTTTTTACAAGTTAAAAATGCTATTTATGATCGTTATCAAACCTTGTTGCTTTATATGGTATTTGGTGGCATCCCTTTTTACTTGGACTTTATAAAAGCGGAAAAAAGCGCTATGCAAAATATTAATGATCTGTGTTTTTATTCTGAAGCTCCATTTAGATTGGAGTACGAAAATTTATACGCCTCTTTGTTTAAAAAACATGAACGTCACGTTACCATTATCGAAGCATTAGCAATCAAGGGGAAAGGACTGACACGGAAGGAGATTATACAGCGAACAAAGTTTTCTGATGGTGGTGGATTAACAAGAATCTTGAAAGAATTAGAAGAGAGTAATTTTATTCGAAGGTATAAGACTTTTGGTAAAAAGAAATATGATAGTTTGTATCAGTTAGTAGATTTATACTCTCTTTTTTATTTAAGATTTATCAAAAAGACTGATGAAGATGATCAATATTTTTGGCTAAATACGATAGGAACACCTGTTTTTTTCAATTGGGCAGGTTATGCTTTTGAGATGGTATGTTTACATCATATTCCTCAAATCAAAAAAGCGCTAGGTATTAGTGGTGTGCAAATGGCTACTTCTACTTGGCAATCTGCAAATGCTCAAATTGATTTGATATTAGATAGGAAAGACCAAGTAATTAATGTTTGTGAAATGAAATTTTCTATCCAGCCATTTAATATTGATAAAAACTATTCTGAAAACTTAAGAAATAAATTAGGCGATTTCAGACAAGTTACCAATTCTAAAAAGATTTTATTTCTCACCTTTATTACTACTTATGGCATCGCTAAAAATAAATATTCAGGTATGGTAAGAAATAGTTTGACAATGGATGTATTGTTTTAGAGCACATCTATGCTTTTTTGATTAGAATATTATGTGCTATTATACCTTTTTTTAATTGCTATTCGCTGATAATGAACTATTTACAAATATTGAATTGGTACAGTTTTAGGCCTTAATAAGGTATAAACAAGTTTCATGCACTATTAAGTGGAGAGGTGACTTCTAAAAAATAAGTTAACCTCTCTTTTTTTTGGATATCAATCTTCCATCCTTCAAAACATCTTCCCGTTTCATTCCTTATTATTATGAGATGATTATTTTGAGCCTTGTTATATGTATATTTTTAGATTGGTCTAAAAATATATTTTGATATAATTAAAAATAAATGTAACTTGTTTTAAGTAAATGACAATTATCAGCAACATATAAATGATTTTTTATGAAAAAAGCCAGTAAAATATTATTCGCTTTATCCCTTGTGATTAGCCTTAGCGCCTATTCTTTTGATCTTCAAAAGGATCCTACTGCAAAAGAGATATTACAAAAAGCGGATGCTAAAGTACGTGGGAAAACATCTCAGGCTGAAATCAAAATGACGATCATCCGTCCCAAATATACTAGAGAAGTAATTATGAAATCATGGAGTTCAACGGATGAATACTCCTTAATATTAGTTACTTCACCTGCCAGAGATAAAGGAACAGCTTTTTTGAAGAGAAATAAAGAAATGTGGAATTGGCAACCAACGATAGACCGGGTCATTAAAATGCCACCAAGTATGATGACACAGAGTTGGATGGGTTCTGATTTTACAAATGATGATTTAGTCAGACAGTCTTCAATTGTAGAGGATTATACACATGAGATTTTAGGCGCTGAGCAATTAGAAGGATACGATTGTTATAAAATCCAATTGATACCTAAGCCCGAGGCTCCAGTAGTATGGGGTAGGATTGTTATTTGGATTTCAAAAAATGATTATTTGCAATTGAAGACGGAATTCTATGACGAAGATGATTATTTAATCAATACAATGCAGGGGAAAGCCGTGAAAAATATTGGCGGAAAAATACTTCCAACTTTGATTGAAGTGATACCAGCTGAAGAGGAAGCACATAAAACGCTAATAGAATATATTTCATTAGAATTTGATCAACCAATTAAAGCATCCTTTTTTTCTATTCAAAATATGAAAAGAATACGATAAGGGACTCTTATTGATTCCCTATCTCTTAGAGGAAGAGGTTTGGAAATAATCAACTATATCAAGTATTGAATCAATCTTTATAAATGCTAATAAAACTTGCTTGGCGAAACATCTGGCGAAACAAACGAAGAACGCTCATCACGGCGGCGGCGGTTGCTTTTGCTGTTTTATTTTCTTCTTTTATGCGCTCTTTTCAAAAAGGAGTTTGGGATAAAGCAATGGATAATGCCATTAGCCTTTATTTTGGTTCTGCACAAATCCATGGAGAAGGATATTCGGATGAACAGACACTAGAATATGCCATTCCTTATGATGATAAGATAAACCAGCTTGATAAAGAAATTGAAAAGATTGGTGCTTTGGTTCCTAGAATAGAATCTTTCGCTTTAGCTTCTGAAGGAGATCTAACAACTGGTGTATTGGTCATGGGAATAGATCCGGTTTTAGAAAATAACCTCACAGGCTGGAAGTCTAAAATTACTGAGGGGAAGTATTTAGAAGCGGAAGATGATGCTGTAATTGTTGCTGCTGGTTTAGCAGAAAAATTAGGTTTAGCATTGGGCGACACCTTAGTATTGATTAGTCAGGGCTATCATGGGGTGAATGCTGCCGGTAAGTTTCCGATTAAAGGCATTTTTTATTTAGCGCTGCCCAATATAAATAAACGTTTGCTTTGCCTCCCTCTAAAAAGAGCACAAGAATTCTATGGGGCGGAAGGATTGATTACTACGCTTGCTTTGAAAGTGGAAGACCGACAAGATGTTCCTGAAGTAGTAAATGCAGTAAGTAATAAATTGGATAGTGCACTATACGAAGTACAATCTTGGGAAGAATTATTGCCTTCTGCTTTGGAAGCACGTCAGTTGGACGAAGCGGGTTCAAAGATTCTTTTTGCCCTACTATACTTTATCATTGGCTTTGCTATTCTAGGTACGATTCTTATGATGACCAAAGAACGAGAATATGAATTTGGCGTTTTGACATCAATTGGTATGGCGCGTTGGAAATTGTTTTCAGTAGTTTGGATGGAGTTGATTTTTGTTGGTTTACTAGGTTCTTTGTTAGGCATTCTTATCAGTATCGGCCCTGTTTATTATTTCTACCTCAATCCGATTGATATGGCAACTTTTGGGCAGGAATTTGTAGAAACCTATGAGAAGTTTGGTATGGAACCAGTGTTTCCATTTGTCTTTGAACTAGGAATATTTTTTGATCAGGCGATGATCATTTTCATGATTACTTCAATACTTTCTTTATATCCGTTTTTTAAAATATTTAATTTAAAACCAGTTCAAGCAATGCGTAGCTGATAAATAGACAAATCATTTTTACTTATTTAACAAATACAAATGGTTCTAAAAATTGCATGGCGAAATATTTGGCGTAGCCCCATTAGGAGTTTTGTAGTGATGGGCTCTGTAATGATTGGTGTCTGGGCGATTATTTCTTTATTGAGTTTTTCGAGAGGATTGGTGAGTAGTTATATCAATAATGCTATTCGTTATCAAACATCCTATTTCCAAATACACCATCCTGATTTCCCAGAAGACCAAGAAATTAAATACTTTTTGAACGAGCCTCAAAAGAACTTTGAAGCAGTAATAAAGCATCCAGATGTTGAATCTGCTACTTTACGTTCTTTAGCTAATGCAATGCTTTCTACAGCAAGAGGGACAAGAGGTGTTTTGGTAAGAGGTGTAGATCCATCAACTGAAAAAGTAGTAACTCAAATAAATGAAAAAGTAGTCGAAGGTCAATTCCTCGATGAAAAAAAGAAAAACCAAATTGTAATAAGTAAACGGCTTGCTGATAAATTAAAATTAAAAATTCGAAAAAAAGTAATTATCCAATTTCAGGATTTAGAAGGTGGAATCGTAAGTGGTGCTTTTAGAATTGTAGGGCTTTATAGTACAGGTAATACACCTTATGATGTAGCTAATGTTTTTGTAAATCGGAAGGATTTAAATAAACTGATGGGTAAAGAGGGGATGGCTCATGAGATTGCAGTATTCATAAAAGATCCAGAAACTTTAAACGAGACAGAAGCCGCATTAAAAACTAATCTGCCTAATACTTTGATCGAAAATTATCGTACGATCTCTCCCGATGTAAAATTATATGAATCACAAATAGATATTTCTGCGACCATTTTTATTTTCATATTTATGTTGGCACTCATCTTTGGAATTATTAATACCATGTTGATGGCCGTATTAGAACGGAGTAGGGAGTTAGGTATGCTTATGTCCATTGGGATGAATAAAATTAGTGTATTTGGAATGATTGTAATAGAAACTATTTTATTGGGGGGGATTGGTGCTCCCATAGGATTGTTTTTAGGTTGGCTGACCGTGAATGCGTTTAAAAGAAATGGAATTGATCTTTCTTCATTTTCCGATGGGATGGAACAATTTGGTTTGTCGACAATTATTATTCCTGTTTTTGATAATGGTCTAGCTATTCAGTTGACGATTTCTGTGTTGATCACAGCGATATTAGCAGCTCTATATCCTGCTTATAAAGCAATTAAATTAAGGCCAGTAGAGGCTATCAGAAAGATTTAAAATTTAGGCATATGAAAAAAGTAATCATTGCAAATAATATCCACAAAGTATACAATCCGAAGACCATTCCTGTAAATGCTTTGAATGGTGCAAACCTTGAAATAGAAGAAGGAGAGTTTACTGCAATTGTAGGACCCTCGGGCTCTGGAAAAACAACTTTGCTAAATATAATTGGTGGATTGGATCGTCCTTCCCAAGGAGAAATAACCATCGGTGGACAAGACATCTCTCAACTTTCTGATAATGAATTGATTAATTTTCGAAAAGATAATATAGGCTTTGTATTTCAGGCATATAATCTGATACCCGTATTGACTGCTAAGGAAAACGTGGAATTCGTAATGCTTTTACAAAAAAAATCTAAAACTGAACGAGAAGCTCGAACAAATGAATTGTTAACGGCAGTAGGACTTGAAGATAAAATTGATAAACGGCCATCTCAATTATCTGGTGGACAACAACAAAGGGTTGCAGTGGCTCGGGCACTTGCTTCTAAACCTAAATTTGTATTGGCTGATGAACCAACAGCTAACCTCGATTCTACTTCCACAACTAATCTTTTAGACATCATGGCCAGGTTAAATAAAGAAGAAAATATCACCTTTGTTTTTTCGACTCATGATCAAAGGGTAATTGATCGGGCTAGAAGGGTTGTAACACTCGTGGATGGTGTAATAGATACGGATGAGCGAGTTGGGTAGGTAGGGGAGTTAGGGTAGTCAGAAGGTCAGGGTGGTCAGAGGGTCAGAGTAGTCAGGGTAGTCAGGTAGTCAGAGGATCAGAGTAGTCAGGTAGTCAGAAGGTCAGGGTGGTCAGAAGGTCAGGGTGGTCAGAAGGTCAGAGAGGAACATTGTATGCTTAAATTTTTGTGAAGATACTAGAAGCAAGGTCTCACAAAGCCCTTTAGGGCTGATCACAAGACCGAAGGTCAATCACAAGCAAAGCGATCACATTAAAGTATTCATGCTTTTCAATAATAGTAAATGAAACAGGTTCTAATAATATTATTGCTTTTTTCAAGCCAAGTCACTGCACAGGAAGAGCAGCAAAAAAATTGGACACTTGATGGTTATGTCAAAAACTTACAAGCGCTTTATTTTTTAGAAACACCATTCTTTGATACGCTACTTCTTGATAATTTGATCCATCATCGACTTAATTTCAAGTGGTATATCAATGAGCAATTTACACTCAAAGCAGATATGAGGAATCGAGTATTCTATGGAGACTTGGTTAAACTCAATCCTGATTTTGGTAAGGAAGTCGATGATGCAAATAATGATTTCTTTGACCTTTCAAGTACTTTGATTGATCGCGGTGACCTAGTCGTTCATAGTATGATTGATCGACTATTTGTAGAGTATATAAAAAATAAATGGGAGCTTAGGGTAGGGCGGCAAAGAATCAATTGGGGGATTAATTCGATCTGGAATCCGAATGATATTTTCAATGCATATTCTTTTACTGATTTTGATTATGAAGAGCGCCCCGGAAGCGATGCAATACGCGTGAAATATTATTCAGGCTTTACTTCGAGTATTGAATTAGCCCTTAAAGCTTTTGATCATCCAGACGATGCAGTAGGAGGCTTATTATGGAAGTTCAATAAATGGCAATATGATTTTCAAATATTAGCGGGGTTTGCACAGCAAGATATTGTCTTAGGAGGTGGCTGGGCAGGTAATGTAAAAAATGCTAGTTTCAAAGGGGAGTTTTCTTATTTTAATGCATTGCAAGATAGTGTTGACCATAGTTTTGCTGGCACCCTCGCGACGGAATATTCTTTTGAAAAAGGCTTGTTCTTAAGCGGCGGATTTTTATATAATAGCAATGGATCAAGTACAAATAGCAGTTCTATTTTGTTTAATTCAGAGCTCTCAGCAAAAAATCTTTACCCTTATAAATATGCACTCTTTATCCAGGCCGGGCGACCGATTTCACCAATATTAAATGCTGGACTTGCAATAATATATAGCCCTGTCGAAATTCATCCACTTTTTATAAATCCAACAGTTTCTTATAGCATAGCACAGAACTGGGACTTAGATTTTGTTGGGCAAATTGTTTTTAATAAAACATCCCAAAAATACGAGAGCCCAACCCAAGTGGCTTTTTTAAGGCTTAAGTTTAGTTATTAATTCTCTGTCCCTAAGCGTTTATTTTTTCAAAATGATTTTCTTTTGAGAAAAAGCATAAGCTGCTTCAAGCATGTCCACCATACTTTTCCAGTTGTTTAGTTCAACATGTTCTTTTTTATAGGTCTTGACAGTTTTAATACTCAGTGTAGTACCTTCTTGTGTGACCTCACTATAGAATGCGCCATAAGGATTATCAATATTATAATTTAATTTTTCTAAGCCCTTAGCAATATATCCCTCTGGCAAGACGACTGTAATATTGTTTTCAATCGTCCGAGCATACTCCCGGTCAAAGGGCATTTTTCGCTCATTGATTTCCTCTTCGTCGAGTTCGACCTGACCAGTGATAAGTTTTCCTATTTCGAATATGAGATTTGGTCCTGCTTTTTTGATATATCCTTTTGAGGAAAATGCCATTTCTACTTCAAGGGCATTATCATCAGGAAATCGACCAAAAGCTGTTACATTAAAATCCTCTAAGGTTTCGACTTCATAATCTCCCTTCAACCATTCTTCAATAATTTCTCGTTTTTTAACACTGAGTTCTTCGGCTCGTAGTTTCTTTCTTTCCTCGTATTCTTGAATTCTTTTCTTTGCTTTTTTATTTCTTCTTGACTTACTAGTTTTCACTTCTTTCCCTTTCTCTTTATCCAGCTGCTCTTTTTCTTCTTCGGAGCTGAGATAATATTTGTCTTCTTCAATATATTTGGTCTGAAGTAAAAATAAAGGACTATAATATGCTTTAAAAGCACCTTTGTATTGTTGTAAGCCTAGCACTTCAAGAGAATAATCTTCATTGACGCTAATTTTCATTTCTGTAGTGGAGGAATGATCATCGGGATTTGATTCCGGAACAGTAATTTCCTTAAATTTTTTATTAGAAGTATTATATACATATCCCTCTGCTCCACCCACTTTGGCTAGCGGGTCTGTAACGCCTCTATAGTTTTCTACTGGCCAATAGTATTGTTTCGTAGTCGGAACATATACACCATATTCTATTTCACCTAAGGCAACTACATCATCAATCCCGCCAAAATATCGGGGCGTAACCGCTACAGGATTGGCGTTTATTTTATATTTATCGAGAAGTGCCACAAACATCGTAGCGAAAATGTCGCCTTTCATATAAGCATATTGATCATATCCAGAGCTTCCATCTGTAGAATAATGAAAACGTGCATTCTGTTCTAGGAATTGAAAACGAAGTGCATTGTATAAGACATCTACTTTTTGTTCGACTGGCATTTTGTTTATGCCTGTTTTCCGAAGCTTATGTTTTATTGTGTTTACAATATTGGACTCTTTAGTTATTTTGTTAGCCGCATTTAGTATAGCGGGTAAAATGGTTTTTACAGATAAGCCTTCATCGACAACTTCTTTAAGTTTTTTATCACCGATTTTTTCATTAGGAGGAATCGCCATGATTTTATAAACGGGTTCGGATAGATAAGTATAAGTCCAGCGTTCCTCTTTTGCCGCAGCACGATTAGTATCTCTTAAGGTAAATCGTTTTACGGAAGGTTTTTTTTGTCCTTTATAATTTACGCCACCAGATTTATCTTGAACAAACTTTGGCGCACCATTGAAAGAACCATAAAAGAAGCTCCATTTATCTATATCAAAAATAACTTCTTGAGTGAGTATTGGATAAATACTAGAAATGGAATTGACCAATTCAATATCGGAGGCATAATCTTCTGTAAATACTTTGAAAAAATCAAGAATATCTCCTACCTCTAAGTCGGGGATAGCTATTTTATAATAGTCATCGGATGAATAACTATCAGCATAAAACCTAGGAATATCGGTCTCTACTCTAATAGCCGTTTTGGTATCGATATCCAATTGAGTTCCATCGGGTTTGATATGTCGAATGCCTACTGCAAGACCTGCTCTATAATAGAATTCGGAGAAATCTTCAAGCGCAGATTTATCTTGAATAAGTATCCTTTTTCTGATGACTCCTTTAGTTCGGCCAAATCTTTTTCCTTTAAATCGAAAAAAACTAATATGTATTTTTTGACAAAGAATAACGACCTCATCGGATTCCCACTGTTCAGGAGCTTGGTTGATTTCAAAGTCTTGATCATTTTGTCCGAAAATCTCATTAAAGTATTTGAGGTTTTCCTGCTGTTGTTGTTGCTCTTGAGCACGTTCTTTTTTGCTCTTTTTTTGGGCAATTGAAAAAAGAGGTAATAGTAAAAACAAAATGATATAAAAATTAAAAACCTTCATGTTTTAATTAATTGTAATTTTTTTAATAAAGAAGTTATTCAAATAAAATACGTAGAAATTTGACAATGATTTTTAATCGGGTTCTAAGCCCTATTTTTTTACTAGAATAATTTGATCAGCATAAAACTCATTCAGTTGCTTGATGGCTTCGTTCCATTCTTTAAAATCTGAAACATTGAGCATAACGTCTTTTATAGCAATCCTTTTTTTATAAATAACTTGATTTTGTGATTCCTCAAAAGAAAGCGAAAATGAATATTGTTCTTGTTCTATATTCATAGCTTCAGGTAAATAACTTACTTTCCACTGCTCAGGAAACTCAAGAATGGAAGTATGTTCAATAAAATATTTTCCCGAAAACTCATAAGAAACATTTCTATCATCGGGCATATCTAATTTTTGAAAAGAAAAATCGGACTCTAAATTGATATACAATTCATCTCCTAAATCAATAAGGTGATGATCCATTATAATATCGTATTCTAACTTGAAGTCATTATCTCTATTATTTAAATTTGGATCAGCGTGAAGCGTAGTTTGTACATTCTTGTCTCCATTACTAATATAATTCTTCATTAACTCTTCCCATTCTTTTTGTGGATAATTAGATAGGATATTAAAAATATAAGTCTTTCGATTACCCTTGAAATTCACTAAACCTTTTCCTACTAACTGATCTTCCTTAATGGCTAAGGTGTGCTGTGATGATTCTTTATTAAAACTAGCATCAAGACTAGGAATTCGTTCTATAATAAATCCATCGCCATCTTCTATTAAAGCTTGTTGACCTTGAATCCGAAAAGCATAATTATAAAGTTCTGCATATTTTTCAGTAGGATCAAGGAATATTTTTTCACCATTTACAATCACCGTACAAATCATATGATTATCAACCAATAATGAAGGGATATCATAATCATAAGGAATATCAGCAGTCCCTAACCAAGTAAGCCGTGCATCATATCCTGCAAGGTGCAACATCTCTTTAGTAAGATTTGCCATGCCTTTGCAGTCTCCATATTTATTGTTGAAAACCTTTTGGCAACTCTCTGGTTTGAAACCCATTATTCCACTTTCAAAAGCAATGTATCGTATATTATCTTGTACCCAATAGAAAATAGCTTTTATCTTATCTAAGTCATTATCTTTCCCTTGAGTAAGTGTCTGCACGATTTCGCCAAGGCCATTGTTGTCATTGCCGATCTCATCTACAAGAGAGGAATACCAACTATAGAGGTCGTCTACTTTTTCAATTAATTTGATGCTTTGTCCATCATGCTGATATGAATTAGGAATGATAATGAGGTGTGCATTGATCTTACTACGACTAGGAGCACTTTTATGCTTGAAACCAGCAGGCAGATTCGTTAATGAATAGGTGTAAATCTCGCTATTTGATTTTTTTTCAAGGGTGAATTCCGGCTTTTCTAAATCGAAGTTTAATTCTCGTAAATCAAGCTTAACCCAAGCTGGCTTTTCAATAATAAGGCTACTCGTTTCTATAGGGTAAACATCATTAAAATATAAAGGATCCAAAAATTTTAAATCTGTAAAGATCTTCTCATAACTAAACTTAAAATTATCTCCTTTTTTATAAAAGGAATGTTCGAAATAACAAATCTTGAGATCAGAGTGAAAAATACCATCAGATTCATAATCGGAAATGATTGGATTAATTTTTACAGACTTTCGACCACTATGGTTTTCTAATTTATTGACCTTTGTATCATCATCAAAGAAAATAGAATGTGAAAAGGTATAAGGCAAATTGGTTTTTGATTCGACTTCTTGGCTAATTGTCAATTTAGCAGAGAGCTGTTTTTTTTTATTTTTAAAAAAAGTCAATTTTTTGACGTAAGATTTAACGATGACTTTATCATCTTCTTTTATTTCAATATTATTTGAAAAAAGTAATTGAGGTACACAAAAACAAATCAATAAAAATAAATTAGGAAAAATACTCAGTATATGGTTGAATTTTAGATTTATCATTTTAGATGTTTTAATAAAAAAAACTTTTGAAAAAAAGTTCTAGTTTATGTGCTATTCCGAAAAATAAAAACACAGACTTTCTTAACAAAAAAGAAAGTCTAAGAGATAATTATTTATGTTTCGTCTCTTAAGAAATAGGTGTAAAAGGAGTATGTAATGAGGTACTGTTGTTCAAAGCCTTATATTCCCCCAAATATATATAAAATATTATCCAATAGCCAGAAAAGAATAGAATAGAATCACTTATGGCAATCGCAAGTTTATCTATCAAAGATGAATTGAGCAAAAATAAATGATCAAAATTTTTGAAGTCTGCCCAAAGTAGCTCCTCACAAGCGAAGCGATCACCAAATCACACAGCCCGTAGGACTGATCACTACTTCACAAGACCGAAGGTCAATCACAAGTGCAAGGATCATCTTGTCACCGCACACATCGACACGACATTCCCCAGTGTACATACCGCCGATCTCTTTGGAGTGGTTTTTCATTTCCTCTATATTCAATAATCCATGCTTCACCGCCACCACTGCGTTCACTAGTGAAATAATAACCAATTTGATCTTTTTGGCGATAATATCCTCGATCATAGACACCGCCTTTTGTCAAGTTTAACTTAGAAATATCTTCAGAGGAAAGTGCGAGCCATTCTTCTTTGCTTGGTAAACGCCATCCTTGTGGACATATTTTAACAGCTGAATCAAAATTATAAAGTCGACCATTCTTAGTACAATTAGCAGGCGTATCCTGATAGCACCAGGAATCTACAACTTCTTGATTAATATTTTGTGCAGACCATTCGAGATTTGATATAGTGAGACTAGAGAAAGGACTGTTTTTTACATCTTTTTTGGGCTTATTGTTTGGTGTTTGTTCCAGTGCTTGTTCTTTAGGACTAGGAGGAAGTGTTAATGGTTCTTCCTGTGTTATTGGGCCTTCAGGATTAGGTTTTGAAAAAGCAGTATTGATTAAGTAAGAGATAAGTGCAAATGCAGCGAGTCCTGCAAAAGCATAAATCGCAAGTTTTAAAAGCGGCATTTTATCTTCTTCTGTATCTTGACTAAGGGTTTTAGTAATCGTTTTCTTGATCGTAATTTCCTCGCTTTCAGTACTTGAATAAGTGATGGGGGGAATGCCTTTTTCTGTTTTGATCTGATTGCTTATTCTGATGATTTCATCAACAATTTGCTTGAAAGCTCGATCTGGATGTTTCCAATGTTCATTTGTTACAGGAATGGCATTTTTGGGAAAAATCTGGAGGTTGGCAATAGGTGTTAATTGCCAAGTACATTCTTTTAATAAAACAGGTACTAAAGTGATTTTCCCAGCTTTGGACAATTCCAATGCCTGTGCCATCTCTTTTTCATATAAATACTCTGAAGCAAAAAAATCAGCACTTAATAAAAGGACAACAATCTCTGCTGCTTCCATGGCTTTTTGTGCTGCTTCCTCCCGATTAGTGCCAACTTCAATTTCACCATCATGCCAGGCATCTACTAAACCAATGCGCTCCGCAGCAGAAAGCTGCTTCCGCAATCGCTTCATCAATGGTTTATCTTGCTGAGCATATGCTATAAATACATCTATTGCTTCCATTTAAGATTATTAAAACCAAAAATTAAATTCCCTCACAAAGCCGAAGGCTGATCACAAACGAAGTGATCACCAAGCCCGTTAGGGCTGATCACAAAGTAAGGCTAATCACCCCTACCAAGTCCCATCATCCTCTAGCATATCCATTATTTTTTCAACGAGTTGAGGACAATCAATTACAAGGTTATCTCCTTTTAGACTAACTTTTCCACTTGTGTAATCATTTTTTGAAAAGCTAATAGATATTCCTTCTGCGGATGCACGATAAGTGAAATGCTTCTTCATCGTTCCCTTATCTACTCGAAATTCATCATCTAATTCAATATGATTTTCTTTGAGATAGTTTTGAACTATAGGCTCTTTGCCATAAAAATGTTCATCAAACTTTTCAAGTTCTACTGTTTTATTAGGACTTTGAACCGCGTAAGCCATTACTTGATGATGAAATTGTTCTTCTTCCATGGGTTGCCCGGTGTCTTCATCAATAGGCAATGGAAGCTTATCAACGACATGCATGAATGTCTGAGTAATGGATTTACTACTCTGAGGCTGATCTAGACCGACCCAATTAATAAAATATTCAGAAATTTCTTTTTGACTTTTAGTATGTTTGATTAAATCTACAAATCGGCCACTATTTTGTTGAAACTTATCAAGCGTAATCCGGCAAGCCATCGCTAAACGATCTGTATCCAGATGCATAATAGTGTGAAGATTAAATGTATCACCTGCTTCATCTTTTCTGAAAATAATACCTTCCGTATCACGAACTAAGAATATTCCAAGCAATTTATTTCCAAAATGTTCATATTCTGAAAAAACAAGGTATCCTCCTTTTGCGCCAACCACACCTTGTAAACTTTCTTGAAGCGATCGCATGGTATTATGAGAAAATTCTAAAAATGCTTCTTTTGAAAATTCACTTTCTGCTAATTCTTGTAAATAACCAGGGAATAAAGCATCCTCAGGTGTACTTAATGAACCATGAAGGAGATCACTTTTAGAAACAAAAGTATCATTCAAGGTTCGAATCAAATCTTCCGACTGATTATTTATAGAAACTAATTGCTTAGAAAGGAATAATTGGACATCACCAGAATCTGATTCTTTTTCTAATTCGTGGATAATGATTTTATCGATGTAGAAATCCATAGTTATTAATGACATGTTATGAACCTCTAATATAATAATAATACGGTATTATTAGAAGCATCGCCTCACAAAGCCCTTTAGGGCTGATCACAAGTTCCGCAGGAACAATCAAAAGCGAAGCGATCACTTAGTGAATACAAATTTATACTCCTCAGATAAATCTTTATTATACTTATATCCATCAATAGATAAGCGCTTCAATTTATTGACTTCCGTAATTTTATTTTTTATGATTTTATTAGCCATTGTTCCTCTTGCTTTTTTTGCTGAAAAAGAAATGACCTTAAAGACACCATTTCTGTTTTCTTTAAAATCGATGGAAATTACTTTGCCTTCAAGACCAGCAAGTTTGACAGATTTAAAATATTCTTTAGAGGCTAAATTCAAAATAATATCATCGCCAGAAGCTTTTAAGTCTTCATTGATAATATCTGTTATTTTATTATCCCAGAATTGATAAAGATTTTTTTTACGCCCTTTTTTAAGCGCAGTTCCCATTTCCAATCGATAAGCTTGAATTAAATCAAGCGGTCTTAGCAAACCGTATAATCCTGATAAGATTCGAAGGTGTTTTTGGGCAAATTTAAAATCATCAGCATTAAAGGTCTCCGCTTGCAATCCAGTATATACATCTCCATCGAAAATAAGCGCTGCAGGTTTTGAATTTTCTGTTGTAAATGGAATACTAAAATTATTAAAACGTTCGACATTGAGTTCAGCGATCTTATCACTTACACTCATTAATTTTTTTATACTTCTAGCAGATTTCTTTTTTAAAACATCTACAAGTGCTTGGCTTTCCTCTAATAATCTAGGAAGAGTAGGCGATTTGGTTTTTGTAGGCTCTAGGTTCAAACTCTTAGCTGGTGAAAGCAGTAGGATCATTTTATCTTATTTATTTTTACTAAATCTTATAAATAATACTTCGGTGATTTTCTAGACACGACGTCTCACGATTTATACAAAAAGTACAAAAAAAATTGACTTATTACTTCTTCGTGAAACTTTGTGTATTACTCTGTGTTCCTTCGTGTCAAAAACAATTTCATGGTTTAAAAACGACTTCTAAAATTAACTCTAATCTTTTCTAGTAGGGATATGTCCTTTGATAAGTTTTTCTTTTCTTCCCCTTGTTCCATTGATCCAAGGTTCCCAAACATCAAACATCCTCATCGTAAACTCAAGGTCAAACTTTTTAAACATAGCCTGAATCTCTGCCCGACTTTGTCGTTTCCAGGTTATTTTATCATCCTCTAAATTTGAAAAACCTAAAGCCAGAGCAGCAATGATAGCAGAGTTTATTTTTAATTGTTTCAAATCTACCTTATCATAAGTATCTGATACGGCATGATAGTTTTGGCCATATAGTTGGGGCTTATGATTCGCAACAAGATTTCCAACGCCTTGAAGCATAAAATCAAAATTATCAGTACCAACTATTGGCGCATTAATATGCGTAAAATTGCCTAATGCAGCAACTGGCTTTAAAACTTCTTCAACTGCGGGGATCAATTCTCCACGACCATTTGTAAAAAAACCAGTAATGGCACCACTTCCAATATCTACAGATAGTGCCATTACGTGCTTATCCATTTCTTCCAGGTGGTCTTTTGTATAATCCCAAGAACCAAAATAACCTTGTTCTTCCCCATTCCAAAGAGCAAATCGAATAGTCCTTTTGGGTTGAATATTAAGTTTTTTCATCTGCCGCGCTATATCAATTAGCATAGTCGCATTACATCCATTATCGTTGGCACCAGTTCCTAATGCCCAAGAATCCAAATGAGCTCCAATGACAATCACTTCTTCTGGACTTTCCGTACCTGGAATTTCAGCAATTACATTATGAGCAGTAAATTCACCTCCTGTCTCAGCATTGATTTCTACAGATATATTGAGCGAACCTCCATTTTCTAAAATTCTAAAGCATCGTTTAGCATCTTCTCGACTCATGACCAATTGGGGGAGATCATTAGTGGTTGGTTTGGAGGTTATAAAACGATAGAGTAGAGCTTTGGGCCGAGAGGACATAAAGACAATTCCTTTTGCACCATGTTTATGAGCAAGCATCTCGGCAGTTGTTGCGGCAGCATATTCTGCAAATAGTCCATTGATGTCAAAACATAAATCAGCTTCTACTAAAACAAAATTGCCTTTAATCGCAGCGCCTGCTTTTTTAAATCCTGCCTCATTTCCCATCCCAACGGAAATTAATTTGCCTTTATACATTCCGACTGGAGAATAATATTTTGAAACAACACTAGGTGTAAATGAACTAGAGCCCGATATTTTAGCTGTGGTGGATTTTGCTAGCCAAAGAACAGGCATTGTAAATGGGTCTTTCCATGTCTTTAATCCAGCTTCATTAAGTTTATTAAATGCCCAATCTACTGCTTTATTATTTGCTTCTGATCCCGTAACTCTACCACCAATATCGTCACATAGTTCTTGTAAATCTTCTTCAATTGGTGTTTCTCCAAGTAAAGTACCTGTGAGCTGATATAAATCTTCTTGTGCTACTGAAAAAGAAAAAACTAAAAAACATAGCAATAGGATTAGACTGACTTTTTTCATGAGAAGTATTTTTGAACAATTTCAGAGTGAAATTATTGAATTTTAATGAATTTGAATAGGAAATCGAATAATTATACTCATGGCAATCGCAAGTTTATCTATCAAATATGAATTGAGTGAAAATAAATGATTAAAATTTTTGAAGCTTGCCCAAAGTAGGCTTTCACAAGCGAAGCGATCACCAAATCACACAGTCCATAGGACTGATCACTACAACACCAGTTTAAAATATCATTCTTGCAATCGCCATGTAATTACACTAACGTTGATTGGTTTAGGAAAAGAAATCTATTTCATTAGAGTATATACTGACTCGAAATGGTAAGACTAAGATTAACCTGTTTTTGAGAAATTGATGAGAGGCTGCTAAAGTTATAGCGTATGATAAAATTATTTAAAAAAAATATTAATTAGAACGAACCATAGAAAAGGTAGGTGGAGCGCGTAAATGCTTAGAGCGTGCAAAACATTATTAGGCTCAAACAAATATCGCGGAATATTGTTCTATTTTAATTTGGCGTGAATTAATTTTTAACAAATTTTATTAAGGACAAATTTGTTTTTTTGATAAAACATTCTCATTTTTGATTTGAATAACGAATTAACTATTCGTTAAAAAACTGTTAAGATAAGTTTAAAATATACGATCCAATTGATTTATCCTTAAATTGGACTTATCTTTGAAGAGAGAACAATAATATTTCTTTTCTCAATTTTCTTTAACTCATTTAAAATTAATTGCTATAGGTAATAAACTTCTACACTAAATATTTTTTCATCAAGCGAAAAAAAGGATAGTTATGCAAGTTATGCCAGTTAGCGATCAGCAGCTTATAGCGCTGTACTTAGAAGGGGACGAACGTTCATTTGAAATTCTTCTCAACCGTCACCGTCAAAAAATCTACACTTCAATTTATCTTTTTGTTAAGGACACAGCTTTAGCTGAAGATATCTTCCAAGAAGTTTTCATTAAAATTATCGACACCCTTAGAAAAGGGAAATACAACCATGAGGGCAAGTTTGTTCAGTGGGCGATGCGTATTTCTTATAATATGTGTGTTGATTATTTCCGTCGTAATAAACGACGACCTAAAGTAGCCCCAACGGAGACTTTTGATATTTTTGATGTGCTACAAATTTCCGATGATAATGCGGAACAGCGAATCATCAAAAGTCAGACGCATGAAAAAATTAGAAAACTAGTAGATCAATTGCCATCTGAGCAAAGAGAAGTAGTTATTCTTCGACATTATGCAGATATGAGTTTTAAAGAAATTGCAAAACTAACAAGAGTAAGTATCAATACTGCTTTGGGAAGAATGCGATATGCTTTGATTAATATTCGTAAGCTGGTGGAAGAGAGAGAAGTAATTCTTCAGTAATTACCACCCCCCTCAGGTGGCGTAACTTGTATTCTACGCTAACTATATAAATCTCTAAATAGGATAGTGCCAAGGTTAATGACCGTGGCACTATTTTTTATTTTTCTAAAGCGATTTATTCTGTGCTCCTTAATTGCATCTTCGCAAAATCTTTAGCAAAATAAGTAAGTATGACATCAGCACCAGCACGATGTAGACTCAGTAATGTTTCGGGCATCGCTTCTTCATAGTTGAGCCAACCTTTTTGACAGGCAGCGATGAGCATGGCACATTCTCCACTGACATGATATGCTGCAATAGGCAATTCAAAGTTTTCTTTTAAAAGATGAATGACATCTAGATAGTTTAAAGCAGGTTTGACCATTAAAAAGTCAGCACCTTCTGAAGTATCTAGTTCTGCTTCAATAAGTGCTTCTCGCTTATTAGCAGGGTTCATCTGATAAGTCTTTTTATCTTTTGGGATATCAGCACCATCTACAGGGGCACTATCCAGCGCATCTCGGAAGGGGCCATAGAATGCACTGGCATATTTAGCTGTATAGGCCATAATGCCTGTTTCTTTATATCCTTTTTCGCCTAAAGCTTCTCGAATGGCTTGTATCCTACCATCCATCATATCAGATGGGCCTAGTATATCAAATCCAGCTTCTGCTTGGGCTATTGCCATTTTGCTTAACTGAACTAGAGTTTCGTCATTTACAATTTTGCCATCTCTTACTATACCATCATGCCCGTCTATATTGTAAGGATCTAAGGCTACATCGCTGATAATACAAGCTTCCGGATAATTTTCTTTGATGGTCCTTGCGACCTTAAGGTAGAAATTGTCTGGATGGTATCCATAGCTTCCAGTTTTATCCTTGTATTGTTCTTCAATAGCTGGAAATAAAATAAAACTCTTTAGCCCTAGATTCATACATTCTTCAATTTCTTTAAGAATATAATCTAAAGACATTCTGTAATTTCCTGGTAGAGAGCTAACCTCTTCTTTTATATTTTCACCATCTACTACAAAAAGCGGATATACTAGATGTCCAACAGTCAAGTGTGTTTCAGTACTAAGGCTTCGAATAGCCTGTGATTGTCGATTGCGTCTTGGTCGTCTTAGCATTTTATAATCTGAATTATTTATTATTATTCGTTCTTAAACAAACCCAGTAGACAAAGCCGTAAATAAGGTCAACAGCGCCCTAAGGAAGACTTATTTTGTTTCATACAAGGGATTTGTCAAAGCACCTTATTATTTATATTATCTTTTTTCTTTGGAATCGGATCATGACCATGTGGTCCCCAGGGATGGCACTTGCTTATTCTTTTCATACCTAGCCAAGTGCCTTTCAAAATGCCCCATTCCATAATCGCTTCTAAGGCATATTGTGAGCAGGTTGGTTGAAATCTACATTTCGGGCCAAGTAGGGGAGATATAGCTACTTGGTAGAAGCGTATTGGAAGAATGAATATCTTTTTTAAAATAGAATTCAAAATGAGAATTTAAGTGAGGGATTAATATTAAAACGAAACCTTATCATTGTCCTGCCCCTTATGGAAAAGAAAATATCCTTGTTTATTGTCAGGTGCCATAATATGAATTATATTTTTTTGATCATCAAAAACTTCCATCAGTATACTATTCGTTACTTCAAGGCTATTCAAAGATTCTATATTCATCACTTCAAGGTAGCACCAAACTGCTTGTAGGTCTTCAGACTGTTCTTTTCCAACAAATTCAAAATTCACTTCTTTTTCATTGACTAGAAGTTTGAATCTTTGCTGTAAATAGCGGAATAGATATTTTTCAGCTTTTGTATGCTCTTTGTCTGTACATAAAAACATATTATCTGCTCCTTGTTGCTTCAGTGCTTCTTCCAGATCATCTAAAAAAAGATGAAGTGTAATTTGTAATGCTTCTGTATCCTGATCAAATTCTATTTGACATTTACTAATATGAAATTCATGCTCAAGGTTTAGGAACATACTTGATGAAGGAAGCCAAAAAGATAAAAAGAGAATGGTAAATACTTTTAGCATAAAATTTTAATTGATACTCGAAAGATAATTTTGAACTGCACCGATCAAAAGATCGCCTGCAAAGATAGCAACGATAATAGAAAGAGCCATAATCCATGATCGCTGATTGATTTTCAAAAGGTTAAACGCAATAAATGATACGATCAATATACCAAAAACAATTAAAAGCTGCCCAAGTTCAATACCAATATTGAATCCCAGGAGCTGCATAAATATTGTATCTTCTTGTCCTGGAAAAACACTTGCCTTTAATTCGTTAGAAAAGGCCATGCCATGTATCAATCCAAAAAACATAGCAAAACTGTAATTAATCCACCTTCCTCCTCCTTCTGTATTTGTATTTTTCCAGGCTATAATGCCATTATAGAAAACGGTTATTAAAATAGTAACAGGTACTAAGATTTCAATAGTTTTTTTATTAAAAGTGATTAAGTCAAAAGCCGAAAGACCAAGTGTGATACTATGCCCGATTGTAAAAGCTGTAACTAAGATTGCTACATTTTTCCATTCACTAAGTTTATAAATAGCAACTAAAGCGACAATAAATAATAAATGATCATAAGCAGTAGGATCAAGAATATGGCTAAATCCTAGTCTTAAATTAATATTGAAAAGCGAGGACATACTACTTTTTGACCTAAAGATAAGGATATGTAGTGGAAAGATATGCAATGCCTTAAAGAGGAGGCGAATATTTTTTTAGGTAAAGAGGGCTAGATTCTATAGATATGTAAGCCATGTAGGTTAAAGAATTACATGACTTACGTATCTATATCTTTTAAAGAAGTTGTTCAAAATCTACTTTTGAAGAACGACTTCCTTCGTTACGACTTTGCCATCTTGCTCAAAAGAGATAAAGATGAGACCATTAGGTACGTTGTTTAATTCAAAGTCAGCAATTTTGATAAAATCTTCATTAAATACTTTTTTATACAATTGCTTTCCATTGAGATCGGTAATAGTAAGTGTTGTTGGTTTTTTATTTCCAGCTATTAAATCTGTATCAATGGTGACTTTACCAGCACTTGGATTTGGGTAAACGTTAATTTTTGAAATAAAAGATTCCTTGTCAAGTTTATTTTGATCGACAATCTTAGCATCTGATGATTTTACTTCTGACTTATGATCATCTTCTAATTTAAATTTTACAGGAAGATTGTATTCTACATTTACATTTTTGCCTCGCTGCTTCCCAGGCGTCCAATTTTGTGGTAAGGCATTCATTAGATCTACTACTCTTAAAATTTCTTCATCCGTTCCACCTCCAATACTTCTGACAATCTTTGGATTTATGACCTTACCTTCTTTTGAAATCACAAAATTAACCACTGCTGTTCCTTGAATGGCGGAGTTTGCCGCAATTTTTGGATATTTAAGATTAGTATAAACAAAGGATATGAGTTCTTTTTTAGAAGTTGCCTGATTTGATGTACCAGGGAATAAAGGCATTTCCTCTACTACTTTATAACAGTCGATAGGAGTCGGTGGACTAGGCGGTGTTGGGGGAGTTGGTGGTGCAGGCGGACTAGGAGGAGTAGGAATGATTTCACCCTCTTTTGTAACAATAGAAGATTTAGTAGTGGGTCCCTCAAGTTTAAACTTAACAGGTAAATGATACTGAACCCGTACGTTTTTACCGCTTTGTTTTCCAGGAATAAAATCAGGCATACTACTAGTGACACGTAATACTTCTTCCTCACATCCGCCACCGATTTCTCTAAGAATTTTCGTGTTTGAAATACTGCCATCTTTTTCGACGATAAAACTTGCAACAACTACTCCTTGAATATTCGAATTACGAGCAGCAGCAGGGTACTTAATACTAGTGTAGACATATTCTAACATTTTTTTATTGGCACAGGCTTTTCTTTCTGCCTCTGGTAGATCCTCACAGCCAATAAAGCGAGGCATTTCCTCTACGACCTTAAATACTTCCTCCATGCCTTCTGTAGCAATAGCTTGAGGAGGAATACTGTCTTTAAGTGTCGAATTGATAGCTTGGTCACTATTCTGTGAATTTGGAAAATTATTTTTTGCAGAAATTGAAAAAACAAGGACTAGTGCAAGCGGCAATATGGCTAAATATTTTAGCAGAGAATGCCGCTGTGATTTGATTTTAGTCATCATTAGAATGCGTTTTTTTAATTGTGAATGAATAAGATTATTCGCTTGAGCAATCTGAAATCCGGATGTTGATTGCCTGAGCAACAATTGGCCATATTTTTTAGTTGGAGTATCTTTTAAGACAGCATTGTCTGCAAGATATTCATGAATGTTTTTAAGGGCATTTTTATATAGAAAAACAAAGGGAACACACCATAAGGCAATACTTAATAATTCTGTAATAAGCACATCAATACTGTGTTTGCCTTTTATATGACTGAGTTCATGGATTAATATTTTTTCATGATCTTCTTTATCAAACGTCACCTTATCACTCCAGAATAAATAGTCCATAAAAGAAAAAGGAAGGTGAATGGAATTTGTCTTGACTAAGAAGTAATTGCTTTTTCGAGTGATTTGGGCATTATATGCTAATCGAATAATTTGGAATACTCCGAATAAAAAACGACTAGCAAAAAATAGAACACCAGACCAATAAATACAAAGGAGTATGAATTTTATATTCCAATTTTCATTGATAGGCGTGATAACGATTTCTGCTAAATTTGTCTCAATCGCTTGAGCTGTAACTGTGATCGTTTCAAGGTAATTGGCAGGGTTTAATAGAACCTCTGTAGAAGTCGAAGCAATTTGAAATTCCATTGCAGGAATAAGAAGCCCAGCAATTAGCGTAGAAAGTAAATACCAGCGATTGATATTGAAAAAAGTCTCTTTCTTTAACCAAAGTGCATAAAGTAGATAAAATAATCCCCAGCAAATAGCAACTTGAGTAAAGTAATTAATCATGATCGTTCGATTTTTTCTTCTCTGAAACGGAATCGTTTTCTGAATCTTCGAGTAATCTTGATAAGGCTTCAATGTCGATTTTTTCTTCTTTTACTAGAAAAGAAACTAATTCATTCATAGAGCCTTCGAAATAATCGCTGACAAATTTTTTAAGTGTTCGACGACTATAATCTGCTTTGCTTACTAATGGAAAATACTCGTAGGTTCGACCATATGCTTTATGATCAAGAAAACGCTTTTCTTCCAAGATGCGAACAATCGTTGAAATGGTGCTATGTGGTGGTTTTGCACCGCCAGTTTCTTTTTGAATATGATCTCGAATATCACTTACTGTACAGCGCTCAAGCTGCCAAATAATCTGTATAATATCTTCTTCTACCTTTGTTAGTCGTTTCATATTATGGACTGGGTTTATGTGAGGTTAATTTGTCATTTGGTGTATGATTTCTTTTAATTGCTCTATTCTTTGACTAGTGTATTCTTTATACTTTTTGTCTGTAGTTTTTAAATATCTTTTATAATAGCGCATAGCGATCTTTTTGTCTTTGTAATACTTGTCTGCATTATGTGCTATATGAAAAAGTAATTCATCTTTGGCTTTATAATCATAAGCGGCTTTATAGTTTTCATATGCTTTATAGAATCTATTTGACTCTTCATGTAATTTGGCTAAGTCTTCATGATAACGAGGTACTTTTTTAGAAACACCTTTTTCTATTGCTTTTTCAAAATGGGCTGCTGCTTTTTCAAAATCCTCCTTTATTTGATAAGCCAAAGCCAAATAATGATGGGTGTGCTCGGAGTCGACCTCTTTAGCAATAAGCCTATTAAGGTGGTAAATACAATCGTCAATTTGATCCGTTTTAAGATAAGCTACACTGATCATCATCGAAAAGTAATTAGAAGAATCACCTAATTCCATTGCTCGGTTGATTGATCGAATTACAGAGGGGTAATCATCAAAAGCATTTCGAATCCTTGCATTCGTATAGAGGACTTTAATATTAGAAGAGTCTTGTGCCATGCCTTTGTCAATTATCTGAAGCGCATAATCTAAAGCTTTTAATTCAAGATAGGCGCTCGCCAAATCAGTAATGGTAGCGATATCAGTTTCATTTAAGGTATGCGCTTTATTGAAGAAAGCAGTAGCTGCAATTAGATTACCTCTTTTCTTTTCAACCAAAGCATTCTGTCTATAATAATAACTATTGGTAGAATCAATCTGAATTAATTTGCTAAAGTACTCGCTTGCATGCTTATAGTTTAATTCAGTATTAGCAATAGTAGCAAGGTTGCTTAAGGCAGAAATATTTAAAGAGTCTTTTTGAAGTAAATTCTGAAAAACATATTTCGCTTCACGGTAATTTCCTAGTTTAAAATAACAATAGCCTAAACGATTTATATAATCTATATTGTCCCCATCTGATCGTTGGCATTCAAAAATATGATCAAAGGCTTTAGCATATTGATTGGCACTCATCAATTCGACTCCTTTCTTATATTCTGCTTCAATATCAATAATAATGGTCTCCTGACCTTGCAGAAGCAATTGACTTATGACTAATACTAATATTAAACATGTTTTAATATAATTTTTCACCTTACAAAGGTAAAACGTCTGTTTTAGTTTTGCAACTATTTATTACGATTTATAACGTATTTTTACGTTATAAATCGTAATAAATTGATAACCAATTTGTTATGGTGTTGATGAGATGACCTAGTGACTAGTGGAAAATGTCCTTTATTAGAGGTTTTAAGAAGTATTGGGAGAAAGTATCATGGCAAACGCAAGATTATCTATTAAATATGAATTGAGTGGAAATAAATGATCAAAGTCTTGAAAGTCTGCCAAAAGTGGCCACTCACAAGCGAAGCGCTCACCAAATCACATAGTCCATAGGATTGATCACCAAATCACAAGCGAAGCGATCACCAAATTACACAGTCCATAGGACTGATCACTACAACACAAGTCTAAAATATCGTTCTTGCAATCGCCTCACATCAAGTATAAACACCTTGTATCAATCTCAAGATTTGTCAAAGAATTATTAATCAATGTATTCGATTTCATGAAGAAATCGGAAACCAACAGTAATTTCGAAAGTAGTATTCGTGATTTCACGCTCACTAAATGTTCGATTAGAACCTGTAAAAGGGTCATATACATTTAAAATGGGTGGTTGTCTATAGGATTTTGAAAAGTCAGGATTTACGGTGAATTCTACTAAAGCAGAAACATAGTCAGATACTGGAAATTCTATTCCTCCTCCAATCGTAGCACCATAATTCCATTTTCGAACAAATGCATCAAATGGATAAATTGGATAAATACCATTGAAATCTTCATAGAGATTGAGATTTGTATTGATCGTATAATCTCCTCTGAATCCAAATAGATAATAAAATTTATTAGCAGCACCCCAATCGTACTTTTGTTTGCCGCCAAGTGTTAATGAGATATTTCTAAATTCAAATTTTCTGGTTGGTGGCTTACTGATCACTCCTGTGTTCACATTCACAAAATTTCGATTTCTAATGGCACTCCCTTTTACGTGATAGCCAATTTGAGCAAAGACTGCAAATTTATTGTCTTCTGGAGCGGTTTCAATGAATGCGATTCCATGATAGGCAAAAAGAGGATCTCTATCAAAATTATCCCACTTTTGAAAACCTGTACTTAGTCCACCTTTGGCCCCAAAGGCATAACTTTGTGCATTGATTTGAGTGAAAATAAAAATGCCTGCAATGAAGAGTATATATTTTTTCATAATGTCATACTGTTATTTGGTTCTTTAACAAATACGATGTTTGTCTAAGAAGTTTAGCGATGAATGTAATATAATAGGTAGCATCTTAATTTTTATGCTATGACCTCACAAACCTTAAAAAATACGCAGTTTCTGGTTTACACTTAAAATATTGCTTGTTAAATTGTTTAATCTCTTAATTGCTTCTACTGTAGTGCCATACTTTCTCGAAATACTAAAAAGCGTGTCTCCTTTTACCACTGAATAATAAACGCCCATAGGAGGGGTATCCGTATCCGAATCTTCATTATTGTCCTCTGGAATTGGTTCGGAATCATCATTTGTAGATTCTGAATTGTCCTCCTCTTGATCCTCCTCCTTTTCTTCCTCTTCTGTTACATCATCAAAGATTTCAGAATCGGGTGTTTCAGGAACAATATCTTCATCAAACTCTTCATCATCTGCATTACTATCTGGAATCTCAATTTCGATAAAATCTTCGTCAAGTACCTCTTCCTCCTCCTCAAAGGTATCAGATTTTGATCTTAGTTTTGGTTTTTCATTCTTACCAATTTTAAACCAACCTCTAATTTTGATTCGCTCGCCAATAGCAGGTTCTGACCGATCAGGAATTCTATTTTTCTTTTGAAGTTTACTTATTTTGACACCATATAATTGTGAAACACTAAAAAGGGATTCTCCTTCCTGTACATAATGCCATTTCTTTTTTCCTCTAAAATTTGATCGTTTACTCTGAAGAAATACCCTTGTATCCTTTTTGATTTTTTGATTTTTTGAACTGATTTTCTCATTATACTTAATTATCCGCTTTGCGGGAGTGTTGGTCCGTTCTGCAATTTCTTGGACGGTCTCTCCTTCAGTAGCCAGCGTTACTTTTATATCATTGACAAACTTAATATTAAGTCGTTCATAGTCAATTTTCTTATTCTTCTTATTAACGGAGACATCAATTGAAGTCATTGTGTCAAAACGATCAAGTTCTGATGTTTCAATAACTCGGATTAGTTTTTCAGCATAAGTTGGGCTTGTAGCATATCCTGCTTCTTTCAAGCCTCTTGCCCAAGCCTTATAATCTGTAGGCGAAAGTCTAAAAAGGAAGCCATAGCGATATTTCTTTTTAGGGTCTCTTAAAAATTCGGAATGTGCAATATATGAAGCATCTGCATTTTTGTAGACTCTAAAACAGGATTTTATCAGTTTTCCATTATCATCATAATCATCGTCTTCGATATAATGTGTCTTTCCTTTCCAATCTTTATGACATTTTATACCAAAATGATTATTGGCTTTCCGTGCAAGTGTACTCTTGCCATCACCCGATTCAAGAATGCCCTGTGCTAGCTTTATACTTGCTGGGATACCTGTTCTATCCATCTCACTAATGGCAATTTCTCTAAAGCGTTCAATATAGGCATCTCTGGCTGGTGTCTGAGCAGATAAATAGCTGGGAAACAGACTGATCAAAAAAATAAATACGATATTGGATTTGGCAAACATAGGATTATTATTTTATGTCTATTTGATTTAAGAAGAGATTAAGAATAATGCACAATCTAATTGATATCCTGACTTTTTCATAAACATTTAACTGTAAGGAGATTGTACATTGTTTAGCCCAATTATTTATTATCATATAGACAGTTTCTTAGGACTGAGGGTTTATAAACTAAACGATGAATCCGAGACCCTTGTCAAAATTATTCCTTTACTTAGTCAATCTTAGACCTATAAAGCTAAGTAGGTATAATTAGTTTTTTATATTTAACGTATATTTAATTTAAAGTTTAGATGAAAATACTTCGAATAATAGTTTTTTTAACGTTTTTCTATTCTTGTAAAAATACAAACTCCACGGAAACTCCAAAAGATCCAAGTACAGAAGTTGAAACTTTAGTGGAGTCTAAGAATGAAAAGCAAGAATTGCAATGGTTTTATTCAACCGTTGATAAGCTACGTTTGCGGGAAAAGCCGGGAACTGATGCCGCTGTTGTAGAACAGATCAAAGAAGGCGCAGTACTCTTTTTTTTAAATGAAGAAACTGATTTTAAAGAAAAAATAAAGCTAAGAAATCAATGGCATGAAGCTTCTTGGCTGAAGGTGAAATCAGAATCAGACCGTGAAGGCTGGGTGTTTGGTGGTGCAGTAACGAAGAATCCACCCAAAATTGATTATACTAAAATGCCATATGATGCTTGTGAAGCAGACTTTGTGAGAGATCGGAATGTCCAGGCATATATTAAATGTCAGAAAGAGGTAGCTAAAAATCAATTAACAAAAGATGCTCGATATATTAAAAAAACCAGCAATGGCTATCAAGTAACTTTATTGAGTGGTGAAACAAAAAACCTTGTTAATGATAATAGTTTAGAATCAGAAAGCGCTTTTCGTGAATATGAATACCGCTTTTATCTAGATAAAATGGGATTTTTTGTATTTAAAATTCATAGATTTGAAGGCGGCGATTATATCTTGATGAATGATAAATTTGGGTATGCAACACCCATTTATGGGATGCCGAAGTTGTCACCTGATTTAAATAAAATAATAGTTACTAATGCGGATGTTGATGCTGGATTTGAATACAATGGTATCCAGTTATTTGAAATGAGTGATAAGGGCATAGAAACCTTATTCGAAGAGGAGTTTGAACATTTTGCACCGCATAATCCTATTTGGATAGATGAGAAAAATATAGAGTTTGATTTTTTATCTCCAGAGTCAGCGCCCCAAAAATCTAGGGTAAAGGCAAAACTCAGTAAGAATGATGCTGGGAATTGGAAATTGACGATCAATAATCGAAGAGAGTAAGTGACGGGACAAAATAGTTTATTATTAATTCCGTCTAACAACTTAATAAAAAAAATACACGCTTATTAAAAAAAGTCTAAATGAGAAACCTTAACTTATTATTCATTGCCTTTTTATTTTGTTTTTGTACATCCTGTAGTGACTCAAAAGTCAATGATACAGAAACACCTAAACAAGAAACATTGGCTTCACCGCCAGAATTAGCAACACCGCAACCTCCTGCTCAAGATCTTCCAATCAGTACTTATATTCGAGTTAAGTATATCTCTGCAACAGTATATGCTTCTGCGACGGATTATAAATTCATAGCAGATGATGGGCAAGAAATTACAATTAGGGTAAGTGGCGAAGAAGGTGCTATTAATCCAACTATACCTGACAATATGCTAGAACCTGGAGAAGATTTAGAAGGCCCTCCGGGGGCTAATCCAGAAATGGTTGGTAGATTTATGTCAATAGAACAGGATCCTTCTGGTAAATACTTACGTGTAATATACTCCCGAGGAAAAAGCAAATAATAAACGAGTCATTCTGATATGTGCTTACATAAATATAGCAACAAGAAAAGTAACGACTGTTGCTATAAAGCCAACCATAAAGGTATTATAGCTAAGCGTAAGATATCGATACTTTTTATCTAATACTTTTCCGAGATAGTAGAGGTCTCTGACCATATTGCCGTAGAGGAGCTCTCCATCTCGAAACATTGCATCCATAGCTTCTTCGTATTCTTCAAGTTTAAGATGTACAAAATTGCCAAAGAAAATGATATTTCGTTTGGCAAGATCAGCTTGAGTTCCTTCTGGATTAAGAGAGGTGACTTTTGGTCGTATTGACAATACTGCAAAAATTAAGGATACTAAACCCGTAAAAAGAAAAATCACGACTGGCAGTAAAACCATCGGATTGGTTTCCGTAATATTTTTATAAGTCAAAATCGAAATCAAAACAGAAATTAAGATCGCATTTACACTAATCATGATATTAGCCTTATTATCAGCTATAGCACTTAAATTAATATGATTTCTATAATTCGCTCGAAAGAATGTTTGAGTAGCATCACTCGGAAGCTTTCTTTCGAGTCCCTGAAACTTCCGAAGACTTCCATCTTCTTCCATTGAGGTTTCACCAGAGCGAATATTTTTGTGGACTTTATTTTTTTGTAAAAAAATATTATTAGCAAGAACTGGTTCAAAAAACAATTTCCCAAAAGGTGTAAAAAATGTAGTTTTAAGCAAATACTGCAACTGAATTTGATTCCAATCCAGGGTAGAAAATTGCTTGTTTTGTAGTAATTCCCACTCTAATCGTAATAATGGATTTTGATCAAAAAAGTCTGCTGTATATTGATAACCGTTTATTGCATCCAATAATAATTGCTCTTCAATAGAACTTGCTCGATTACTTGCAGAGGCAACGAGACAATTGACTACTTTTTCAATATTAGCTGAAGCGTAATTTTGTTGATTTAGAAAAGCTTTAGCCAGTTTAATGCTATGTTCTTGTGGATGCTCATAATCGAATAAAAAGCCTACATTTCTAAACCAAGCAGCAATTTGAGCAATCTCAAGGGATAGAGGGGGAACATTCCAAGAAGTGTGTTCCGGTAGGGTAGTTACAGCAATTTTTTCGACTACTGCTATTATTCCTAGAGTATGTTGATAGTTATGAAAAGTCAAACGGGAATCAGCCTTTTTGTTGAAAAGCTCTAAAATATAATCTGCACAGTTTTCTAAGATATGGCTGTTTTTCTCAGTCATCGGTTTTTTAGAAAAATTCTCTTTTTCAGTTTCTAGCATGTTAAAAGATTTATTCCGTGCCTGAAAATTACAAATAAATATGCATTTATGTCCGTTTTTGGGAAAGACTAAGTGAGAATTGAGCACAGGTTTTAAGATTGAATAATAAAAAGTGATACTTTTCAACTAAAAGTCCGTCAAGACTATGAATCAGTTGTTGATTTAACTAGAAAATAGTTGGAAATATATTATATTCCGAATTCAACAACATAAATCAGGCGTTCTAATTTTTGAACAATAGATTTAAAAAACAAATATTTTTTCACAGTAAATAATTTGATTTATGGCAAATTTAATGGACTTATTACAAAGCCAACTGACAGAAGGTTTGGTTGATCAGTTAAGCAATCAGCTTGGTGGTGCAGATAAACAACAAACTGCAGCTGCAGCTTCTGGAATATTTTCAACAATTATGGGCGCATTATCTAAAAATGCTGCTACAGAAGATGGTGCATCTTCTTTGGCTAATGCTTTAGATAATGACCACGACGGCGGGGTCTTAGATGGTTTTATGGATATATTAGGTGGAGGTGCTAAACCTGCTAATGAGCGATCTATGAATGGTAGTGGGATTCTTAAACATATTCTTGGAGGCAAACAAAGTGGCGCTATTGAAATGATTAGTAAGATGAGCGGATTAGGTGGAGATAAAGCAGGAAACTTAATGTCTATGTTGGCTCCTATGATTATGGGGACACTAGGAAAGGCAAAAAAAGAACAAGGAATGGGTCTTGAAGATTTAACTTCTTTCCTTGGAGGTTCTGTTCAAAATCACCAAAAACAAGGTGGCGAAGAAATGGGTATGATTGGGAAGTTCCTTGACCAAGATGGTGATGGTAGCATTATGGATGATGTTGCAGGAATGGGTATGAAGATGTTTGGTAAGTGGTTAAGTAAATAAAAAAGTATTCCTAAAGATATAAGTTGACCTTTACATAGGCTTCAAAAGTCTTGTAAAGGTCGCTTTATATTAGGTTTTGTTTACGAATGAGAAACTTCATTCAAGGTCTAATGGCAAGTGCCTAATTTAGAATAAGAACCTATTTAAACCTTTCCAAGCATGGAAATTAAAACCCTCCAGGACACGAATATTACAGATCTGACTATAGCTTTAAATGAAGCTTTTTCTGATTACATTGTTCCTGTCCACTGGACTGAAGAGGCGGCAGCCCTAAAGTTTGAAGGAGATAATGTTGATTTGAGCTTATCGCCTGGGTGTTTTATTGATGGTAAACTTTGTGGATTTATTTTACACTTTGTTGGAAGACGAAATGGCCGAGCAATGCTTTGGAATGGAGGCACAGGGGTCGTTCCAACTCAAAGAGGTCAAGGGATTACTTCTAAACTGTATGATTTTATTCTTCCAAGCCTAATCAATTCTAATTATGCGTTTACTACTTTGGAAGTAATAGATCATAATGATCCAGCAATTCATATCTATCAAAAAAATGGATTTTCTCGTATTCGCAATCTAGATTGTTATAAAGGGAGAGTTGATTTAATTCCACCACCCAAGCAAATTGCTTTTAAAAGTATAGATAACATAAACTGGAAAGCTTTCCATACATGCCGTTCCTGGCAGCCTTCTTTTCAAAATGATGATCAAAAACTCAAGAGGATGAGGGCTCATATAGAAGTGATTGGGGCTTATGATAAAGACTTACTGGTTGGATATATTATTTTTAATAAAAATCCAGAAGCGGGTGATGTGTATCAATTCGCTGTGAAAGAAACATATAGAAAAAGAGGAATCGGAAAGTCACTTTTTGGATTAGCTGCAAAAGATAAAACAGTTCCTTCGAAAGTCATTAATGTTGATGCCGCTCATCGGGAAAGTTTTGCATTTTTTAAAAAAATTGGATTTGAAGATATAGGCAGTCAATTCGAGATGATTAGAACATTAGAAAAAGCGGAAGAATAAGTAAAAAGAATGTTTTTGTAGGCCAACTGGTTTTCTTCGAAAAGTCCAAATTACTTCTTCCGTTCAGTAACAAAAATCACTAATTGTTGCAGCGCATCCCTGGATGGACTTTCTGGAAAGGATAATAAAATTTCAAACGCTTCTTCGCGATACTTAATCATAGCTTTCTGAGCATATTTAATCCCTCCGCTTTGATTCACAAAATTTATTACTTCCTGCACCTTATCTTTTTTATCATAGTCTTTCTTTATAATTCTAAGAATCCTTCGTTTTTCACTAGTACTGGCATTATTGAGTGCATATATCAAAGGTAAAGTCATTTTCTTCTCTTTGATATCAATACCTAGCGGTTTTCCAATATCATCTGACCCAAAATCAAATAAATCATCACGGATCTGAAAAGAGATGCCTATTTTTTCGCCAAACAAGCGTACTTTTTCAATGGTTTCTTCATCTTTAGTTGTAGATGCAGCTCCAGCACTACAAGCAGATGCAATTAATGAAGCAGTTTTTTGACGGATAATATCATAGTAAGTACTTTCGTCAATATCTAACCTTCGAGCTTTTTGACTTTGCAGTAATTCTCCTTCGATCATCGACTCCATTGCTGAAGAAAGAATATGTAAAGACTGATAATCCTTATTTTTTAGTGTTAATAGCAATCCTCTAGTTAGTAGATAATCACCTACTAAAACTGCAATTTTATTTTTCCACAAAGCATTGACAGAAAAGAAACCTCTACGCTCATTTGCATCATCGACTACATCATCATGGATTAAGGTTCCGGTATGTAATAATTCGACTAAGGAAGCAGCGACATAAGTCGTCTCGTTGGTCGGTCCAAAAAGCTTAGCACTCAGAAAAACAAACATAGGCCGAACCTGCTTTCCTTTCCGTTTGACCACATAATGCATAATCGTATCCAGAAGTGCAACATGGCTCTTCATGGATTCCCTAAAATGCTTTTCGAAATGAATGAGTTCTTGCTCAATCGGTCCTTTTATCGCGTCCAACGATTTGACCATAAGTCGTTTTTTTTGAGATGACAAGATACGTCTTTATATTTAAACAGCCACTAAAATGTAATTGTTGTAAAGCCCGGTTATATTTAAGGACGGGGTATAAATAAGATTCCACTTTTAAGTTCTAATTATTTTTTCTCAAAGGCATGCATCCATTTTATTTTTTATAAATTTGAATCAATTTTAATTCAATAGATCCTAGTACACTGTAAAATAATTAAAATTGCTTTTGGTGGTCTCTTTTTCGATTTGAACATCCTCAAATATTCCTTAAATAGCTAAGGCTATTCGCGTCACATTTGAGTCGTCAAATCAAAAAATAGCCTCGACCAAAGCGCAAAAGAATTTAATTTACAGTGTACTAGTTGTTCACTAATCCGAAACTGTGTTAAGTTTATTTAGAACCAATCAAATTGCATTTAATCTACTATTAATTGTTTATATCCTTTTGATGAGGGGTAGTAGTTTCTTTATTGAAATACCAAAAATAGATTTTTCAGGACAAGGTGTACTTAGTGATTGGATCAATGGTCATTGGGGAACTACGGGAACCGTAGCAGTTGCAGTAGGAATAATTATCGTTTTCTTACAATCGCTTTTGATCAATATCATTGTTGCAAAATTCCGAATAGCAAACTCAGTGACACTCTTCCCAGGATTAATTTACATCTTACTTGTTAGCTTAATACCAGAGTTTTTAGCACTTTCTCCTGTATTGATGGCCAATACATTTTTTATCTTGGCCTTGTGGGAACTATTGGAAACTTACAGAAAAAACAATATTGCTGGACATATTGTCAATACTGGTTTTTGGCTGGGTCTAGCCAGTTTATTTTATTTTCCTTATGTTATATTCATTTTCCTTATTTTTATTGGACTTAATGTTTTTAGATCATTTAAAATTAAGGAATTGATGATGATGGTGATTGGTTTTATCATTCCTTACATAATGGCTTCTGTTTATTTTTTTTGGACAGATCAATTGATGTTCTTTTTAGAAACCTATGTAGTCGGGCATTTTTCATTTTTAGGTTTTCACTTAAAACTAGATCTAATTGCTTATATCAAGCTTGCCGTTATCGGTCTCCTTATGTTGGTTGCTATGTTTAGTATTACTAGCTATTATGCTAAGAAGAATATACAAGCTCAAAAAAATATTACAGTGCTTCTATGGGCGCTCTTTATTGCAGCATTCTCTTTTCTTTTTCAAAATAAAGTTCAATTCCCTCATTTTTTAATAATCATGGTTCCCTTAAGTATTTTATTGTCGTTTAATTTTTTGAAACTGCGACCTCAATCTGCAGAAGTATTCCATTTACTACTTTTCTTTGGAGTACTTATATGGCAGTTTAACCCACTTTGGATCTAGATTCAGCTATTCTTTGACAAATTTCTAGCTCAATTAATACTCAAATTTCAAATTATGAAGTAAGGTTCACCCAAAAAGTAAAAGTGACTTCAGAAGAGAAAATCAAAGGTTATCTAACTTTTATGACCTGTAATGATGAAAGTTGCTTACCTCCAAAAGATGTCGATTTTGAATTCGACCTAGAGAATTAAGGAAGAATTGAGGAAGTTCAAATCGAAAAAGAGACCACCAAAAGCGATAGTTGATTAATTTACATTGTATTAAGTTAATGATCGTTAAAAAAAATTCCATTTAGCTATAATCCGACGTATATTTGAATAGGATATTGTTGGCAGTATGTTTCGCGACATACTGCCAGTTGTTTATACGAGCAATATATTTTATTTTTGCACATCTCATTATTTAAGCCTTACTCAAAATATTATCTTGAGTAATACTAAAAAAACGAAATCATGCGTAAACTCGCTATAATTTTACTTTTTTTTACTTTTTCAATAAATGCATCCTTTGCACAGATTTTGGACCCTGTTAAGTGGTCTTGGGAATCTAAGCATATCGGTGGGGATGAATTTGAATTAATATATAAGGCTAAAATCGATGATGGCTGGTCTGTTTATTCTCAATACCTCGAAAGTGATGATGGTCCTATCAGAACGTCTTTTGAATATGATAAAGGTTCACACTTCAGTTTAATAGGAAAAAATGTTGAATCGGGTGGAATACAAGAATCTTTTGATAAGGTTTTTGAAATGAACGTAATCAAATTCAAAAAGACCGGAGTTTTTACTCAAAAAATTACAGTAAGTGATTATTCAAAACCGATTACAGGTTATTTCACTTTTATGACCTGTGATGATAAACGTTGCTTAGCGCCAAAAGATGTTGATTTTGAGTTTAAAATTGCAAAAATTGCTACGGAGACAAATAAAACCAAAACTGAAAAACCTCAGAAACCTGTTCCAGAAAAAGCACCGAAAGTAGCTGATGTTGAAGTCGAAAAGGAAAAGCCGACAACAGAACCAAAGGTTACAAAGGACAAAACCGAAACAGCGTCAAAATCTATTGAGATTGAGCCAATTGCTGAGGAACCTTCAGTTGCAGAAGGTAATGGCGGATTTAAAAATCCAGTAAAATGGTCTTTTACGAGTAGAAAAAAATCAGAAAGCGAGTATGAATTAGTTTATAAAGGCCTAATTGATGAAGGCTGGTATGTCTATTCTCAATTTCAGGAAAGTGAAGATGGGCCTTTACCAGCGGAGTTTAATTTTGATGAAGCTGAGCATTATAAACTAGTAGGTAAAGCAGCGGAGTCTGGTGGCTTGAAAAAAGCTTTTGATAAGGTGTTTGAAATGAATGTCAATAAGTTTGCTCATGATGCAATATTCACCCAACAGGTTGAAGTCCTTGATCCGACTAAACCAATTACGGGTTACTTTACTTTTCAGGTATGTGATGATAAGAGTTGTACAAAATTTGATGTTGATTTTTATGTAGACCCATCTAAAGAACAAGCCTTACTTGGAGAAGAGGCCATGAAATTGACAGATGCTTATAATAATCCTGGACTTGGTGGAGCAGGAGATGGCCCCAAGATGGTTGGTAATGTGATAGATCAGAAAGTTGAATCTATTAAGACGACATTCAATAATCCCATAGGTGATTGTGGTGGTGGTGGACAAAACGAAGATGGTTGGATATGGGCTTTTATATTTGGTTTTGGAGGAGGCCTTTTAGCCTTAATTACACCCTGTGTTTTTCCAATGATTCCTTTGACTGTAAGTTTCTTTACCAAGGGCAGTGATAGTAGAGCAGCAGGGATCAAAAACGGACTGGTGTATGGTTTATCTATTATTGTGATCTATGTTACGCTAGGATTACTAATTACAGCTTTATTTGGCCCAGAGGCATTGAATCGAATGTCTACGCATTGGTTGTCAAATATGATTTTCTTTATTGTCTTCATTGTTTTTGCAATCTCTTTCTTTGGATACTTTGAAATTACATTGCCAAGTTCATTAGCTAATAGAAGTGATCAGATGGCTGATAAAGGAGGACTGCTAGGAACATTTTTTATGGCAGCTACACTGGCCATTGTTTCTTTTAGTTGTACCGGACCAATTGTTGGGACGGCCTTAGTTCAGGCTGCCAGTAATCCTGTAGGACCATTTTTTGTAATGCTAGGATTTTCAACAGCTTTAGCCTTGCCTTTTGGTTTATTTGCTGCTTTCCCCGCATGGTTGAATTCTCTTCCAAGTTCTGGTAGTTGGATGACGAATGTAAAAGTGGTACTTGGATTTGTAGAAGTTGCCTTGGCTTTGAAATTTTTCTCAGTTGCCGATTATACCTGGCATTGGGGATTATTAAAGTATGAATTATTTATGGCTTCATGGGTCTTGATAGCAGCAGGAATAGCTTTATACTTATTTGGCTTCATTCGTTTCCCTCATGATAGTAAAGTGACTAAATTATCACCTACGAGATGGGCCTTTGCATTGGGTGCTGTAGCATTGACGATTTACTTGGCAACAGGATTTAGATATGATGATGTTACAAAATCTTATACCCCTCCTGGATTGATGAGTGGATTAGCTCCACCAGCTTCTTATAATTTCTTCTTACCAAAACCGAAAATAGATCCGGAATTGAAAGCGAAATATCCATCATTATCTAAATGTGCTAATAATCTTGATTGCTTTAAGGATTATTATGATGGAATGGCCTATGCTAAAGAAGAAGGGATGCCTGTCTTATTAGATTTTACTGGATTTGGTTGTGTGAATTGTAGAAAGACAGAAGACTTTATTTGGAATCGACCATTGGTAAGAGAGAATATTGATCAAAACTATGTGCTTATCTCTCTTTATGTTGATGATCCTGATAAATTAGAAACGACCTTGATCTCTGAATCACGTAAAAATAAAATTCGAAATATTGGGAATAAATGGGCCGATTTCCAAATCGTTAATTTCGAAGGAAATGCACAGCCTCTATATGTACTGATGTCTCCTGATGAAAAAGTGCTCGCTTATCCGAGACCTTATGTAGAAGGTTGGACAGGTTATAGCGATTTCTTAAACTGTGGTTTAGAAACTTATAAGTCTTACCAAAAGGGAGAGATTGGGATGAATAAATAAAAGTACTGTTCTATACGATTAATCTCTAATTGAAAATGCGCCTTAGAAAACTTCTAAGGCGCATTTTATATTCTTATACTATTGTTTAATGATTCTCTATTGTTTAGGCAATTTGACAATGTACTTCTTCTTAGTTTTATTTGTAAGCGAAGAAGAAATCAACCAAGGATTATATACTTTTAACATGCGGTAACTAGCGCCGTATTTTTTAGCATAATCACCCCAATTTGCAATCGTTCCACCGACTTCCAATTGATCATACTGATCTAAAGGAGGATACTTATCTTTTTCATCGATGTAAAAACCAAAATCTTCTGGTTTATTCATGATTTCTTTAATCGCCAATATTCTAAAAATATAACGAGCTGTTTCTCTATTGAGATTGAGGTCATAGTAATCATTAGATCGCTGAGTCTTTGATTCTTTACTAAGCCTACTACCTCCCATATTATAGGCAGCGGCAGCCATCGTCCAATTTCCGAATTTTTTGTTCAATGATTTCAAATATTTACAAGCGGCATAAGTAGATTTCTCTAGATGAAAGCGTTCATCAACTTCGCTATTGACCTCAAGCCCATATTCTTTTCCGGTACCTTTTAAAAATTGCCAGACACCTTTAGCTCCAGCGGGAGACACGGCATTACTCAAGCTACTCTCTGCTACTGCTAAGTATTTGAAGTCATCAGGAAGTCCTTCCTCTGCTAGGATTTTTTCAATTACAGGAAAGAAACGACTGGCTCTTTTAATACTTAAGACAGTACTTGAATGCCAATAGGCATCTCTAAGTAATTCTCGATCTAACCGTTCTCTAACATCAAAGTTTTGCGTGGGGACAATTTCTCCTGCAAAGGAAAACTCCTTGTCTAAAGAGATACTTTTGACTACCTGAGGAAGTTGGTCATTTGATGTGTTTTGCTGATTATTAGTATTCGTATCTGATTTTTGATCGTCAGTATAAGAACTGAACAAAATGAATACAACAACGGAAAGGAAAGCCATAAAATACAGCGATATTGATGTTCTCTGAGACATAATTTACTATTTATTATGGTTCTTTGACAAATCCCGTGTTTGAAACAAAGCCATAAACAAGATCAAGGCTTCTTTTAGTCGCTTTTGATCTTATTTACGGCTTGTCCACGGGATTTGTCAAAGAACGTTTATTATTTAATTTGGATTTTGAGCTGAAAATTGATGTTTATAAGTCGAATACTAAATGCCCAATATCATTTTGTAGTTTAGTGAGCTATTTTTAAACAACTCCTCTAAGCCCAATCTTGCTAAAGTTCTAAAAAAATACTGAATTTGTTTACTATGAAACTCTTAAAATTTAAGTCCTTCTATAATAGAGCTCAATAACAATGCCCAATGATGGGTTTATTTTTTTCTGGGACGTTTAAAGATTGGAACGGTAGAGCATGGTTCACCATACATAATACTTTGAGCATAAGGTCGTAATCGTCTTGTCAATTCTACATAAGCTGAAGGAGGGACAGGTTTATCACTACAGCCTTTGATAACAATTCGCCTTTGGTCATATTGGCTAGCATCGATTTTATTTAATGCTTCCATAAAGGCTACTTTGTAAAAAGTATCTGCATCTCCCTGAAATATATTTGCTGCAAAAGGCTCTGCATATGCTGTAACGAGCATAAATGCCCAAATAGGAATGATTGCATCAGTAGAACAATGAATGACCAAGTTTTTTCCATCGTATTGAGTCCAATCATGTTCTTTTAAAGCTGCTCGAAAATCTTTCTCCTTAAGAATCAATTCCATGAATAGATAATCCTTGAGGTCAAATGTTAGCAATTCTTCTTTAGGGAAGTAATCTTCCAGATTGATGGTAATCAAACCACTATTTGCAACTCTATTTACTAAAGGCTTATCCATAATTATTGATTATTTGATGCTTTGACTTATTCTTCTTGATCCATTACACTGTCTAGTGCTTCAAGAGAAACTTCTACATTAGAAACGCCCGATTCATCATCATTTGTCTCATTGGAATTATCGTCTCCCGCTTCTCCCTGTTTTTGGGTATCGAGCGGAATGGCTTCTTCAATCGGAGCTACTTCACCTACTTCACTATCAGGAGCTCTAAAATCCTTAGGTTTTGGTAAATCTTTTAGACTTTTTATACCAAAGTAATCCATGAATTTTTCAGTAGTACCGTATAGTAATGGTCGCCCGGGAGAATCTGCTCTTCCTAATATAGTAACCAATTCTTTCTCTAAAAGTTTTTGAATTGAATAATCACAACTTACGCCTCTAATATTTTCAAGTTCAGTTTTAGATACGGGCTGTTTATAAGCAACCATTGAAAGCGTTTCAATTGCTGCTTTAGAAAGGCGTTTTTTAGTCGTTTGTTTTAGATAAGTGCCTACTGTTTGATGATATGCCCCTTTCGTAAGGAATTGAAATCCATTCGCAATTTCAACCAATTCAAATGCAAATTGCGCATCTTGATATTTTTCTTTTAGACTATTTAAGTTTTTTTCCAAATCTTCCATATCTATTACAGACTCAAAAGTCTCCTCAAGGCAAGCTTGTATTTCCTGAGGTGTGATTGGATGCTCCGTTGTGAAGATTAAACTTTCTATATGTTGTGCAAGATATTCCAAGGCTTATTCATATTTTAAAAGATCAAAGGCATACCAGAAATACTGCACTCTAAGTATGCTCGTAGAAATTGTTTGATAACAGCCCGCAAAATTAACGAAAATCCAATAGATAAAAGATAGGTCATTCTGGATTTCTCAAGGTTTATGACGTTTTTTATATAGAAACTCTTTTTTTAACGGAAAGATATTAATTCCAACACTCCTGGTTTACCTTATTTTGAAATTCGATGGATCTTACTAACCTTCCATAGGTGTTTTTATTATTTCGAGGATTTTCACTTGGTAAGATTTGTTGGAAGTAGATATCTGCTAAACCCTTTATACCATTCAACTCATGCGCAATTCCAATAAGACATGCTGTATGTGAAGGATCAACGGTTGGATTTAATCTTAGGTGTTGGTCTGTAGCTCTTTTTTTATAAAGATTAATTTGATTTTCTGTAGGGCGAGAATAATCGATTTTATTGAGATTTGGATTATTAGGTACATATGTGATGACAAATTCATCGCCTTCCTCAAGCGGCATTCCATTTTCAAGTACTACTATAGATTCGTCTTCAGATTTGGTTTCTGCAGAGTAAGAATGCCCATCGACAATATAAAAGTAAGTGATTTCAGAAGGAGAGACTTTAGTGATTTTAGCTTTACCCTCTTGACCATTATTATTTAATATGGCTTGGTGATAATCTTGAGAGGAACGATTTTTTCGATTTGTCATAAAATAAGTAAAGGCCGAAACCAAAAGGATGGTGCCTGCAAGAAAAATTAGACTTTGTTTGAAATGACGATTTTCAATTTTCTTTCTGAGTCGGTTTCGTGGCGTATCTGCTTTTTTATTGATTTCAAAACCATAATAGAATTGCCCATCTTTAAGTTCGATTGAGATTTCACAGAGTTGCTCATCAATAAAAAAAGTGTATGTTTTGTCTTCTAGAACTTTAAAATCGATTAGAATTATTTTGGCGTCACAATACACTAAGAGATGACCACTCTTTGCCCCATGCATCAGTCCAATATGATGTTTTTTGCCTGGATCACCAATGTATGTCCAATTAAATCGATTCAAGTGTCCTTTTTTATAAACATAATACAAGAATGTAGTAAAAGATACGAATATACTTAGAAGATGTTTATCTGTAGGAGTGATAAGTGGCGGAACAAAATTATTAATGCTTCTGTCTAATAACTTATACAAAAAAGACACCAGTTACTTAAAACATTTACGATAATGATAGTAACTTTAGCTTAGAGCCTTCAAAATAGAGGCCTTTTAAGTAATATTAACAGCTTTCTTCGCAATATTTTTTTGTATGAATGCAGATGAAAAACACTTATTAAGAGCAAAAATATTAGAAGCTATCGAGCTTACTAATACAAAAATAAAAGGCCTAGAAAAGGCTACCGTGCCAATTAGCCCTGAAAACTCTATCGGAAGAGTTAGTCGAATGGATGCTATTAATAATAAAAGTGTTGCAGAAGCGGCTCTTCGTTCAGCAAATCAAAAACTTTCTAAACTTAAAGTCGCGCTTGCTAAACTAGATAAGCCAGAATTTGGGATATGTGTTTTTTGTAAAAATCCAATTCCACCAGCTAGATTAATGTATATGCCAGAAAGTACTCGATGTGTGCGATGTGCAGATAGGTAGCTTGTTTTCAGGGGAGATTTTTTTAAAATGGTATAAAAAGAACAGGGCACCAGCGTAAAATAAATTACGTAGCACCCTGTATAACCCCAAAAAACCAAATGAAAACAATATTTTATATATTCCTAATAGAAGGAATGAATTTGCTGTTTTTAACAGTTTTAAATAGATTTTGTTTTAAAACTGTGAAAATATCTTTTTTAAAATTATAAATTATTCAATTTTTATAGTCTTTCTTTGGACGACACTTCCTTTATCAAGTCACATTCCTAGAAAAAAACTTAATTTATTTTTAATAATTAAACTATCAAAGACTAATTTGATTAGGAATTATCAATCTAAAACGATTTCAAATAACATAATGCTGTCCAGCTAAGCGCTATTTAATATTTAGAAAGATTGTCAAGTACAAAATTAAATAATGAGTTTGTATTTAAATAGTACTAAAAATTCTAACAATCCTTTTAAATTAGCAGTTTTAAAAAATTGTATTTTGTATTTCAATTTTTTAAAACGTTAAAAAAACGTTTAAAATTTATTATCTATTTTTTAGAAACAAATAAAAGGGAGATTGCTTTGGCAAAAATAAAAAAAATATACGTATGTACCAACTGTGGAGCAAATTCTCCTAAATGGGTTGGAAACTGTCCTAGTTGTAATGAGTGGAATACTTACCATGAAGAAGCCCTAACAAAAACAACAAGTCAGGAGGAAAAGAGGAAAATATGGCAAGGGAATTCAAAAGATCCAACACCTGTTGCATTAACTGAAATAAAGGCAGGAGAAACACATCGATTGATTACTCCAGATAATGAACTCAATCGAGTATTAGGGGGTGGAATTGTGAGCGGATCACTAGTCTTGATTGGAGGACAACCCGGTATCGGGAAATCTACACTGATGCTTCAAGTGGCACTTTCTGTGCCTGTAAAGATCTTATACGTTTCAGGTGAGGAAAGCGAAGAGCAGATTAAAATGAGAGCTGATCGAATAAGTAACCTTACTTCTAAGTGTTTTATCCTAACGGAAACGAATACCAGTAAGATTCTTACACATGCAAAAAACTTAGAACCGGACCTGATCATTATAGATTCTATACAGACATTATCTTCACCTCACTTAGATTCTGCGCCGGGTAGTGTTTCTCAGATTCGAGATTGTACTTCTGAACTTCAACGATTTGCAAAGGAGACCAATATTCCTGTGTTTATAATAGGACATATCACTAAAGATGGTGCAATTGCAGGCCCTAAATTACTGGAACATATTGTTGATGCGGTGCTCCAATTCGAAGGTGATCGAAACTATACATATCGGATTCTGCGAACGATTAAAAACCGTTTTGGTTCAACTGATGAAATGGGGATTTATGAAATGCAGGCGAATGGACTTAGAGAAGTATCTAATCCTTCTGAATTACTGCTTTCTCAAAATGAGGAAGACTTAAGCGGAAGCGCAGTTTCAGCTACTATGGAAGGTATGCGACCTATGTTGATTGAAACCCAGGCACTAGTAAGCACAGCAGTATATGGAACACCTCAGCGAACGGCAACTGGATTTGATTTACGACGCTTAAGTATGTTGTTAGCAGTGTTAGAAAAAAGAATGGGATTCCCTTTTGGACAAAATGATGTGTTTTTAAATATCGCAGGTGGAATCAAAGTTGATGACCCCGCGATTGATTTGGCGATTGTTGCTGCCTTGATCTCTTCACTTCAGGATGTTTCTATACCAAGTGATACTTGTTTCGCTGGAGAAGTAGGACTTTCAGGTGAGATTCGAGCAGTGAATCGAGTGGAACAAAGGATACAAGAAGCTGATCGCTTAGGGTTTAAACAAATTTTTATTTCAAAATACAACCTTAAAGGTTTGGATACGGATCGGTTTTCTATTGATATATTTACGCTTGGAAAGATAGAAGAGCTTTATAGAAATCTATTTCAGTAACTTTTAACACAGTAGTTAAACATTCGAATTGAGTATACGTTTAGTATAAAAAACATCCTTAGTTTGAAAGTAGAAAATCGTTTGAGTAAACCTATTATTTTATTTGATGGCGTCTGTAATTTGTGTAATGGCGTTGTGAAGTTTGCTATCAATCGAGATGTAAATGGAGTTTTATCTTTTGCTTCTCTTCAGTCCGAAGCAGCGAAGCAGCTTATGCGTAAATATGGATTGGATGAACGCCAACTGGAAACCTTTGTTTTTATTGAGGATGGTAAAGCATATACGCAATCAACAGCAGGACTCAAATTAGCTAAAAAACTTGGAGGACTTTGGCCTTTATTTTATGTCTTTATTATTATTCCCAAGCCTATTCGAGATGCTGTATACAAATTAATATCTCGTAATCGATACAGATGGTTTGGGAAAGAAGATTCCTGTATGATTCCCAGTCCTGAAATTCGTGCTCGTTTCCTAGATTGATTCCTTGACCTTTTCTTTATTAATCCTTAATTTCGCTGCTCTTTGGAACCAAGGCAATAGGATTTGCGTATTGTTGACAAAGTAGGTATAAAATATAAACACAGGCTTAGCCAACAATTTAAATAAAATTTATCATGTCAAAACACACTGAAATTTCAAGTGTTCTTAGTGAGCCTAAGATAGGAGAAGAAGTTATTGTCAAAGGATGGGTTCGTGCATTTCGTGCCAATCGATTTATAGCTCTAAATGATGGTTCAACTATCAATAATCTTCAGGCGGTTGTTGATTTTGAAAATTTCGATCAGGAGCTCTTAAAGAAAATCTCCTTTCATGCATGTATTGAAGTTAAAGGACAATTAGTAGAGTCCCAAGGTGCTGGACAAGCTGTAGAGTTGATAGTAGAAGCAATTGAAATACTGGGAGAAAATAACCCTGATGAGTACGCTTTACAGCCAAAGCGACAGACAATGGAGTTTTTAAGAGAAAAGGCTCATTTAAGAATGCGAACGAATACGTTTAGTGCTGTATTCCGAATTCGACATGCCCTTTCTTTCGCTGTACATAAATATTTTAATGATAATGGCTATTATTATATGCACACGCCAATTATTACGGGTAGTGATGCAGAAGGAGCAGGAGAGATGTTTCAAGTAACGACTCTAGATGTAGGAAATGCTCCAAAAGGAGAAGATGGGAAAGTGAATTATAAAGAAGACTTTTTTGGAAAAGCAACCAATCTCACTGTATCAGGACAATTGCAAGCAGAGATCGGAGCTTTAGCGCTTGGAAAGGTTTACACTTTTGGACCAACATTTAGAGCGGAGAATTCACATACATCCAGACATTTATCAGAGTTTTGGATGATTGAACCAGAAGTAGCTTTTTGTGATATTCATGGAAACATGGATTTAGCAGAAGATTTTGTAAAATATCTAATCAATTATGTATTGGATAATTATCCCGATGATTTAGCTGTCTTGGATAAGCGTATTCAAGAATTGGAGAAGAACATGAAGAAAGAACTTCGACGTCCAATGGGCTTGATTGAGACCTTAAAATTTGTAGTTGAAAATGATTTTGAACGGATAACGTATACGGAGGCGATTAATACTTTGCGAAATTCTAAACCATTCAAAAAGGGAAGATTTGAATTCGAACCAGAATGGGGCAAAGATTTGCAAGCAGAACATGAACGATACCTGGTAGAACAAAAATTTAAAAGGCCAGTTATTGTCCGGGATTATCCAAAGAGCTTCAAAGCTTTTTATATGAGACTCAATGATGATAATGAGACAGTAGGGGCGATGGATGTTTTATTTCCTGGAATTGGGGAGGTCATCGGAGGTTCACAAAGAGAAGAACGTCATGAGGTATTAGTAGAGCGAATGAAAGAAATGGATGTACACGCTGATGAACTTTGGTGGTATCTTGAATTACGAAAATTTGGTGGTTGTCAGCATGCTGGGTTTGGATTAGGTTTTGAACGAATCGTCCAATTTATTACTGGTATGGATAATATTAGAGATGTGATTGCATTTCCTCGGACACCGGGTAAAGCAGAGTTTTAAAAGTTGAATAAGTTTTACTAATGGACATCTATTAATCCACTATACCTAATAACAAAAACGCTTATTAAACATTCTGGGTTTAATAAGCGTTTTTATATTTTATATTAGAGCTAGATGATTTCGGTTGGTTGAAAAAAATAAAAAAGAAATGGTTTACTAAACTAACTAAGCTATTTTGCCCTGGTTAGTTTAGTAAACCTTCACCAAACGATTTCATTTAGAACTTTTATATTGACCGACAAAGAAAAATACAAACTTGCATATGCTTAAAGTTCAAAACCTTACGAAAGAATATAACAGTGGAAACAAATCACTGAGAGTACTGGATGATGTCACTTTTGAAGTGGAACAAGGAGAGACGATTTCTATAGTTGGATCATCAGGCAGTGGAAAAACAACACTATTAGGTTTGTGCGCTGGGCTTGATCGCGCAAGTAATGGATCTGTTGAACTCAATGGCGTTTCATTAGATAAACTCAATGAAGATGAACGATCTGCGCTTAGAAATAAACATGTTGGCTTTATTTTCCAAAACTTTCAGTTGATCCCGACGCTAACTGCTTTAGAAAATGTAATGGTTCCTTTAGAACTGAGAGGAGAAAAAGATGCTGCTAAGCGGTCTATGGAATTATTGATCAAAGTAGGTTTAGGAGATCGACATGATCATTATCCGACACAGTTGAGTGGGGGAGAGCAACAGCGAGTATCTCTGGCGCGCGCTTTTTCTAATAATCCAAAAATTCTTTTTGCAGATGAACCAACAGGTAACCTGGATGAAGAAACCTCTCAAAAAGTTGAAGATTTAATTTTTGAGTTAAATCAAGCATCAGGAACAACCTTAGTATTGGTAACACATGATCTTGATTTAGCAGCGAAAACGCAGAAAATTATTCGTTTGAAAGGAGGAAAGGTTATTGCTAACTAAGCGCTTTGTCTCAAACACGGAATTTGTCAAAGAACCAAATTTCATTAAGTAACTACAAGCGGCAAATTTTCTCCCTTTCGCTCAATCATGAAAATTTAAAAAAATGCTAAAAAAAAGCCTGATTATCGGGGAATATTGATAATCAGGCTTTTGTAATCTCATGAATGAAATCACTAAATAAATCTCATGTTGTTATATTAATCTTTGCTTAAACATTATTTCGTAATTATTTTGCCTGTACTGATCAATTGGTTCTTGCTCGATATTTGATAAAAATAGAGTCCCGCAGGCAAATGGCCTCTATTAAAAGTAAAAGTTGATTCATAAAAGCGTTCGCTACGAACGAGTTTTCCAGCAACATCGAATATTTCAAAATCCAATGGGGGTTTGATTGAGGGACTTTCTAGCTCAAACGTAGCGAACTGCGAAACCGGATTGGGATAAACCTTGATTTCTGTTTTTGGAATATAGATTTCGTGATCACTTGTAATTATAAAGTCAGTCCATTCATCACCGGCAACAACATTACAGACGCTGTCGGTTTCAAGTGGAGCTTGATAGTCAAAAAAGATAGCTGCACCATTTTTAATGATACTTCCTTCTGGATTGTCGGGTTTTTGGGTTATCCGATATTTAACAAATCCATGAGAAGCAGCTTCATTGGTACTGCTATCTATTAACATTATGTTGTTAAAGGTGAACTTCAAGATACCATTATCATAGACTTCGAAATCGTAGTCATGACTACTCGCCCCTGGACGCACAGTTTGTGGATCCAAGTATGGCGAAATAGTATCCCGAATCACCACCCTGATTGCCGTGTCAGTGCCCACATTTTGAAATTTAATGTGGTATTTAAGATCGGTTGTGCTGGCGATTTTAAAGCTGTCGCCGTAGCCTTTGGGATAGCCCCTTTTCTTTTGCGAGTCAAAGGTGCTTGGGATGTTCTCTTGACAATCAGTAGCCAAGAAATGGTCTCTGTCATCTTCTGGAAGTTGAGTATAAAATCCAGTAGAATAATCAGTGCCGCCACCATCCACGCAACCTTCGATTGCAATGGAGGGGCTGATACTGTTCCTGGGATGACCTTCTATTTGTTTCGCGACCAAACGGTATGTCGCGCCATTTGCATTGTATGCAAATTTATAGGTTTCTCCTGCTGTTAAGGCTGGTATTTCTGGTTGCTCTTGCAAGCCCATGACGATATCTTCAATTACAATATAGTCGACTGCGCTATTCATTGCTTCTGCTCCTGTATTTGTGATTTCAAAACGAACAGAATCCCCATCACAGTAACCATTTACCTCTATTTCCGGCCCATCATAAGTTTGACAAATATTATCGGGGCTTATATACGCCTTAATAGAATGTGCTTCTGACAATATAGCATCACAAGATGCTTCAACGACTATTTCAAAACTGGCACATTCTCCAATATCTAAATCAGCTACATCAAAAACATAAAGGCTATCTATAAAAGTGCTAAATGGAGGACTAGATACATAGTCTAGGTTTTTACTAAGTGTTAATCCAATTTGGATTCCTTCTGCTTCGATTGTTCCATGATTACAGTAACTGACCGTATAAACAGCTTGTTCACATGCTTTAACAAAAGTAGTGGAAACATCAATTTCTAAGTCTGTACAAGCTATATCAGGAGCATTAACAGGAAAATGTCTTTCTATTATTCCATTAACGTCTGGAAAGCTAAGATTGTGTGAAAAGCAAGGCAGCCAGAATGAGTTTGGAGTGACAACTGAAACAGTATATGATCCCATAGGAAGAGGAATATCATATTCTCCTAATTCATTTGTTACAGCATAATAAGTAATATCATTAGCATCGACTGCTTTTACTATCCAATTGTTTATACCATTTTCACTTCCATCATAAACACAATTACCATCATCATAGGCTACTTTTCCAATAATATGATTTGTGAAAACGCGTTCTCCATTTTGATCTGTTTTAACTAAAAGAACATCTTGAGGAAAAAATGAACTTGGTTCAGTCGTAAAGCCAGTAAAAACGAATCCTCCAGAGAAAGTATTTATAATATCATTGGCAGCATCCAAACCTGTTCTTCCATAATCCTTTTGCCAAATGATATCTTCACCATTACCGGATATCTTAAGCATCGAAGCTTGCAAATTAATACCTAGATCAGAAAAACCGGCTAAAATAAAATTATTATCCTTGGTCTGAATTATAGACTTTGCTTCTTCTGTTATTGAGCCAAGACCATGACCATATGCCCACTGGAGGTCTAATGAAGCCCCTGAATCAACAAGTTTTAAAATATAAAAATCACTATTATCGTTTATTTTACCAGCAACGACATAATCACTATTGCTAATTCGGATAATATCATGAGCTACATCATTTTCTGGTCCTCCATAGTAATAAAAATCTAATTCTTGGCCTAGATTATTTATTCTACCAATAAAAACATTACTATTACTATTATCTCCCATAGAACCAGCAATGATAAAATCACCTCCAGGCGTTTCAATGATTTGATTACCAACGCCATTATTATCATCATCGTCTGTATAAGTTGACTCCCATTCTACCACTCCTTCTGAATCAGTTTTAACTACATATACGAAATCATTACTTGACCCAGTTAGAATAAATCCTCCATCTTGGGTGTTTTTAAGCCCATAACCTCTATCATCTCCGTCAGATCCATAAAACTTTTGCCAAAGAAACTCTCCATATTTATCAATTTTGAGTAAGAATACATCTCTACCGTCGAAGGGACCACCTAGATTAGTTTCTCCTACAATGACTAATCCTTGATCAGGTGTTTCGATAATATCATAGCCAAATTCATCCGTTGAAGCGATATCATTTCCAAATGCTTTTTTCCAAAGCACCGTTCCATCAACATCTAAGCGAATAATTAACACTTCGTATCCTAAAGGACCGGCACCATCTGTTCTTCCTACAATAGCATATCCTTGGTCTATAGTTTGAATTATTGCTGCAGCCTCCTCATCACCATTTTCATCCTCAAAGTCATAATACCTTTCCCAGCCTTGAGCGCTAGCAGATAACGATAATAAAAGCCCTAAGATTACCAGGGCACTACTTCTGGCAATTCTTATTGAAGGCTTTATTATATCGTTTATAAATCTCATGAAAAAAATGTTTCTTTTGTTTGTATAAGAATACGATACAAATATGCATACGAATCTAGCTAAGAACAAGGACAAAAAATGTAATTTGTTGAGTAAGTATTCTTTCATATTTTTGTTATTTTCAATTTTTAGTTGTAGTTTTCTATTGATAATCAATTAGTTATATTTTTTTGTTTTGTGAGGTAAAGTGGTTAATGTTGAACATATTATTAATTAAATAAATGCAAAAAAGTCTTTTAATTAAAATACTAAAAACCTGTACTAAAAAGGAATTTAGGGATTTATCTAAATGGATAGCATCTCCTATGCATAATCAACGCAAAGATATTGCTAAACTTTTTGAATACTTAATGGAGGATAGCCACTTATATAACGATAATTTTCTTGAGAAAGAGGCTGTATATAAGTGGATATATGGTAAAGGTGTCTATGATGATGCTAAAATGAGGCAAACGATGTATTTTACAACAAAATGCATTGAGGAGTATTTGATATATAAAGAATTGAGAGAGAGTGATATAGTTGCAAAGACAGCTTTGGTTAAAGCATATCGAAAACGAAAACTAGAAAAGGCTTTTCAAAAAAGCTTAAGGGAGGTTCAGGTACTACAAAAAAAACAATTATATAGAAATGCACAATTCCTTCGGAATGAATATTTAATCCAGCAAGAACAGTATTATTATTTTAGTGGAATTAATAGATTAGAGTTTAATTTGCAGGAGATGGCTGATGCTTTGGACTCGATGTATATTGCAGATAAATTGCGACAAAGTTGTTTGATGCTAGCTAATGTATATAAAAAGCAGGATTATGAAATAGGAATGCTAAATGATGTGCTCAAGGCTGTTAAGACCAAAGATTTTTTAAATCATCCTGCTATTGCAATGTACTACTTTAGTTTTATGGCGCAGACTGAAAAAGAAGATGAGAGCCATTTTCTAAATCTTAAGCATGAAATAACGGAGAATGGTCATTTGCTGCCTAAGTCAGAAATTCGAGATATCTATTTATTAGCATTGAATTATTGTATTGGTCGTATTAATGCAGGAATGCCGCATTATCTAAGAGAGTCTTTTGAATTATATCGTCAAGGGCTTGAGCAAAAAGTACTATTGGATGGAAATGTTTTATCCAGATATACTTTTATTAATGTAGTAACCATTGGAACAAATCTAGGGGAGTTGGATTGGATAGATTTTTTTATTGATGATTATCAAAAATATATCGAAAACAAATATAGAGAGAATATTATAAGTTATAGCTTGGGACGTTTACACTTTTTTAGGAAAGAGTTCGATCAGGCATTGACCTTTTTTAGTCAGGTCGAATATGATGATATTTTAATGAATCTCAATGCTAAAGTAATGCAGATTCAAATGTTTTATGAGCAGGATGAATTTGATGTTTTAGAATCTTTATTGGAAAGTATGAGAACTTATCTAGTTCGAAAAAAAGTGATTGGTTATCATAGATCTAACTATAAAAACATTATTCGGTTAGCAAAAAAACTTGTCAAAGTAAACCCCTTTAGTGAGTCTCAACGAATTAAATTGAAAAAAGAAATAGAAGAAGCTTCTCCTTTGACAGAAAAGAAATGGTTGTTAGAAAAATTGGAGAATTTATAAGAGGTGAAACTAACTTTCCAAATAAGAGAAATACAGAAGGAGTTAATCTAAAAAAATAAAAAATGCAGTAGGTTTGGCTCTTTTGCCACCTACTGCATTGGTCTAATGTGCGATTAGCTTCCCGCCAATAATTAATTTATTCTTGATTTCTATTTGAAAGAAATATAGTCCTGTTGTTAATCCTTTTCGAAGGAATTGATGCTCATTGCCTATAAAGTCTTCACTTCTGATCAATTGCCCCTGTGTATCGAAAAGATTAAATGTTTTATTTTCAAAATCCGGAATTACTGAACCATCATCATAAGTCATTTTAATGTTGACAGCTTCTTTAAATGGATTTGGATAAAAGTCTACATGTACTCCGGGAACAAATATGTTTTTATTACTAACGATTTCGATATAATCTTCGCCGATCGTATGAAACGTTTCGTTTGTAATGATCGGGACATTATAGTCAAAATAGATAGCGGCACTATTATTAATCACCGTTCCATTCGAATTATCTAATTGTTGTCCTATTCTAAATTTTATAAATCCATGAGATGCGACTTCATTAGTCGTGCTATCTGGGAGATTGATATTATCAAAAGTAAATTTGATAATATTCTCACCATATATTTCATATGTATAGGGATGGCTAGAAGCACCTGTCTGGATGTCTCTGATATCTAACCATTCTGAAATCGTATCCCTAATGACTACTCGGAAAGCGGTATCTGAACCGGTATTTTGAAACCGAACCACATAATCGATTTTTGAGTTAGCCTCTATATAATGCTGATTTTCATAGCCTTTTGGAAAACCGCGTTTGTCATTAGGGTCCCAACTTCCGACATTTTCTTGACAATCAATCGAAACATAGGGATTGCTGTCATCTTCATAGTATTGGGTTAAATAGCCTAGACTGATGTCTACTGGATCTACCTGACCGCAACCTTCAACTGTAATCGTAGGTGTGCTATTGCCTGGATGACAAGGTTCTTGATCAACTTCAATCCTTAAAGTTTGGCCATCTACTGGTAGAACGATGACGGTATCTTCTTGAGCAGGTATTCCACCTCCAATGGGACTCGTTAGAAGGATTAAATGATCTTCAATGACAATATAATTTAAAGAAGCATTGGTTGTAGCTGTACCTACATTTCTAATTGTAAATCGGACACTGTCTCCTTCGCAAGATGCATCGAGTTCAATACTTCCTCCTTCCCAACAAGTTTGTTCCGGGAGACAAATTGAATCAGGAAAAATATGAGCATCGACACAATGAGTCTGTCCAAGAATGGTAGAATCACAGTCAACTGTTACATTAATCGAAAACTCACCACATTCCCCTATATCTAAATCACCGATTTCAAACAAATAAGTAGAGCCATCAACTGTATAATCTTGATTCGAAGCACTATTGAAAATAAGATATTCATCTAGGTTAACTTCAATTTGTGCATCTTCTGCAAGTATTGTCCCATCATTACAATAAGAAACAGTGTATTGATTTTCAAAGCATCTTCGTAGAAATGGTGTTGAAATATCTACTTCTAAAAGAGGGCAATCATATACTGCCTGAACTGGAAAATCTATAGTTTGGGTCTCATAAGAACCAGGGAAAGAAATGGAGTAACTATTTCCACAGCTACTTTGCCAGTAATCGTTTAACAGAATAAGGTTCAAGGTATAATCACCAGTATCAACTGCAATTTCATAATCTCCATCTTCATTTGTTAAGCCATAGTAAGTAGCATTGTCTCCTACAACTTCTAATAACCAATTATGTAAACCAAATTCTCCAGCATCTAAATCACATTCAGCATCCAGGTCATAATATAGATTCCCAGTTATAAAATTATTTAAAGTGAATCCTAGACTATCTGTCATTAAGTGGTAATAATCTCTACTACCTGCTCCAAAACTTTCAGTATAACCAAGTATTCCAAATCCTTCTCCTTGAGCATTACAAATACCTAAAGCAATATCATTGTCAATTGGGCTTCCTTTTGTTTTTTGCCATTCTATATTTCCTTGATTATCAAGTTTGATGACTTTCAGATCATCTTGCATTTGGCCAGCAGCTCTGTAACTGCCTGCTAAGGCATATCCACCATCCGGAGTCGCTACTAAAGAAGGTCCAGGAAGTATAGTGAAATCAGGTATTTCATTCGACCATTCAATAAGACCAGTAGCGCTTACTTTTTTGAGGAAAACGGAAACATCATTATAAACAGCAGTAATATATCCTCCTGATGCTGCGGGGATTACTTCTGCTCCTGAGACTAGAACTGTTTCTCCAAGTGGATAATTATTGATTTCATCTCCAATAGAATTGGTTTGGATCAAGACCGCTTCTCTTGTTGTATCTTGGCTGCTTATAGTCGTTTGATAACCTGCAATAATAAAATCATTATTGGGTATTTGAATGACAGAAAAAGCTTGATCTAATAACTCTTGTCCATAACGTTTTGTCCAATCTTCATTACCCAGCGCATCAGTTTTGACTAGATAAATATCCCGCTGTTGTGTTAATACATCTCTAGATTCGCCTACAATCACAAAACCATTATCAGAAGTCTCTATAACTTGGTAACCAAAATCTTTACCAGGACTATCTACGGTTGAACTCCAGATTTTTTCACCATCTGGGTCTATTTTTAAAAGGTAGATATTTTGATCTCCATTATCTTTTGTTTGATATCCAGCGATTAGATAATTTCCATCTGAAACTTCTATGATGGATTGACCATATAATTTAATATTTGATTCTTCATGTATTTGTTCCCAGATTACTGTTCCATCTATATCTGTTCTAACAAGATAAACTACTTGATGGACGCCATCTCCGTAGCTAGTGGAGTATCCACAACTGATGAAATCTCCATTGGGTGTTTGTAAAACCGCATAACCTATGTCAATATCTGTACCACCATAAGTCCGTTCCCAGCCTTGTCCAAATACCATGGAACTCAGAGCGAATAATAAGATGGTTAAGATTAATTGTATTCTATTCATAGTTATAGTTGGCTTACAATATCAAATATGAGGACAGTTTTTAGTTTTTTCAAGAACATAATTAAGTCATTGTCAAACAAAAAAACATATAAAGTGGCATTTAAGTAGATAAAAAGGCTTAAATTTAATTTATTTGTCAAATATATATGAATTTATATAATGAAAAATAGTAGATTAATTGATGTTTTTAATAGTCTTTCTAACAAAGAAATCAAAGAATTTACTCAATTTGTCAATTCGCCTTATTTTAATCGTCGGGTAGAAGTCATTCGACTATTTGATTATTTAGTGAAGGCTAAAGATTTTTCTATTGATATTCTTGAAAAAAAACTAGCTTGGAAGCATCTTTTTCCTGGTTTGGATTATGATGATAGCCAAATAAGATATGCAATGTCTTTTTTACTAAAGACGATGAAGGAATTTCTTATTCAACAAGAATTATCAAAAGACAAAACGTATGCTCAGGTATTATTATGTAGATCTTTAAGGCAGCGAGGGGTCGATAAATTATTTGAAAAAGAAATAGGGGCTGCACTTGAATCACAGGATAAACAAATTCATCGGAATGCACATTTTCATTTTAATAATTATTTGCTCCACATTGAACGAGTAGAGGCTTACCCTACCCAAAAAGTACGTACTAAGGATCCTTTACTTCAAAAGTCTATTGATGAATTAACCTTTTTTTATATTTCCGAAATCCTGAAACAGAGTTGTGGTGTATTATCTGTTCAAGCAATTATGCAGAAGAATTATACATTGAACTTTTTAAATGAAATTTTAGATCATGTAGAAAAGACAGATTATTCAGGTATGCCAGCAATAGATATTTATTTCAATATTTATAAAGCCTTGAATGATTTGGATGAGGATAAGTATTTTAATCAATTAAAATACTTAATCGAAAAACATTGGTCAGATTTCCCACCAATAGAAAGTCGGGCAATTTATTTATTGGCGATCAATTGCTGTATTAAAAGAGTAAACAAAGGAAAAACTAAATATAGATGGGAATGTTTTGAATTGTATAAATCTGGTTTGTTAAATAAAGTGTTATTAGAAAATGGGGTGCTTTCTAAATTTACATTCACCAATGCGTCAAGGTTAGGATTGGCACTTAAGGAATTTGATTGGGTAGAAAATTTTCTACAATCTCATAAATCATATCTTCCTGCATCTGAAAGAGAAAATACTTTTAATTATATTCTTGCTTCTTTTTACTTTCAAAAACCAGATTATGAAAATGCAATGGAACTTCTGCAAAAGGTAAGCTTTAAAGATGTTTTCAATAATCTTGATTCAAGGCGAATGTTGCTTCGAATTTATTACGAGAGAGGCTATTACGATGCACTCGAATCGTTATTAGATAGTTTTAATATCTATTTAAGTCGTCAGAAAAACATTGGTTATCATAAAGATAATTATGCAAGCTTGATCTATTTCGTCAAAAAAATGCTGCGAACTAATCTCAGCGATAAGAATAAAAAGTTGAACCTTATAAAAGAAATTGAATCTACGCAGGCGGTTACAGAGAAACCTTGGCTTTTAAAACAATTGAATTGATTTCGAGTCTCTAATTAAAGGTAGATTATGCGGTTATGTATTTATATGACCTTTAGAGGTAAACATATAATCTACATAACCACATAATCTATATCAACAAAAACTAAATAGTCTTCCTACTTCTGATTCGCCTCCATATAGTCTAATGCTAAGTTTGTCAATGATTTGATGCCCAATAATAAACCACTTTCATCAATATAAAAATCGGGTGTATGATGCGGGGCTGCATCTAGAGGAGACTGGCCTTTAGGCATTCCTCCAAGAAAGAAAAACAATCCTGGCACTTTCATAGCATAAAAAGAAAAGTCTTCTGCCCCTGTGATCGCTTTAGAAACAATGACATTGTCTTCTCCTGCTGTATTAAATAGGCTAGGTAACATTTTTCTGGTTAATTCTGGATTATTATAGGTGACTGGGTAACCAATTTTGATATCTACTTCAGCGATGGCATCACTTGCTTCTGCAATATTAGTGGCTGTTTTTCGAATCTTTTCATGAATAATTTTTTGCATTTCTGTATCTAGGGTTCTGATCGTACCTATCATCTCACATTCTTCTGGAATAATATTATTTCTGACTCCGCCAGAAATTTTACCGACGGTAATAACGGCCGCTTCATTAGTCAATTCAGTTTGTCGACTGATAATGGTTTGAAGCCCCATAATGATTTGTGCAGAAACAGTAATCGGATCTACTCCTTGCCAAGGTCGAGAGCCATGTGTTTGTTTTCCTTTGACTTTGATCGTGAATCGGTCCGCAGCAGCCATAGTCCCACCAGATTTGTACCGGATTTTTCCTACTTCAAGGCCAGAGCTGATATGTAAACCAAAGACGACATCAATTTTAGGATTATCCATGATCCCTTCTTTGATCATCAATTTAGCACCGCCTTCTTCACCTGGAGGGGCACCTTCTTCAGCAGGTTGGAAGATGAATACAATGGTGCCTTTTAATTCATCTTTTACTTTTGATAAAACTTCGGCAGTTGCCATCAAAATTGCGACATGTGTATCATGACCGCAAGCATGCATGACGCCAACTTCATTGCCTAAATAAGTTGATTTGACTTTTGAAGCAAAAGGAACATCAACCCGCTCTACAACAGGAAGAGCATCCATATCTGCTCGTAAACCGACTACAGGACCTGGTTTCCCTCCACGAAGCACACCTTTGACCCCAGTATGTGCTACACCGCTGGTTACCTCAATACCAAGTGCTTTAAGGTGAGCTGCTATTTTTTTTGCAGTATTAAATTCTCTATTAGAAAGTTCGGGGTTTTGGTGGATATCTCTTCTCCATTCGATCATTTTAGATTCAATTTGATCAATTAGCGTATTTGCTTTTTGTTTAGTTTGGCCAAAAAGACTAGAAACAGAAATTATCAAAAGAAGCGAAAGATAAAGTAATTTGTTTTTCATTATGTGAGTATTTCGTTTTTATGAAGATAATAAAATTTTTGATTTTGCCTAATAAAAAAGGCATAGAGCTTATGCCCTACGCCTTTTTTATTGAACTAGACATATTAATTTATACTGAAGTTTCTGACCCCAATACGGAAGCCATATATTCACGATTTAGCATTGCGATATTAGCAATAGATATTTCTTTTGGACATTCCGCTTCACAAGCACCAGTATTTGAACACATTCCAAAACCTTCTTCATCCATTTGCTTGACCATACCTTGTACTCTTTTTTGAGACTCTACTTTCCCTTGAGGCAATAAGCCGAGATGAGCAACTTTCGCAGAGGTAAATAACATCGCTGAGCCATTAGGGCAAGCTGCTACACAAGCACCACAGCCGATACAGGTAGCCGCATCAAAAGCTTGAGAAGAAAGGTCTTTTTCGATAGGCGTGGCATTTGCATCTTGAGCTTGTCCTGTATTGACGGAAATATAACCACCAGCCTGTATAATTCGATCAAAAGAACTTCGATCTACCACAAGGTCTTTAATTACAGGAAAAGCAGAAGCCCTCCACGGTTCAATAACAATTATATCGCCTTCTTTAAAGGCTCGCATATGTAATTGACAAACAGTCGTTCCCTTTTGTGGACCATGTGGACGACCATTGATCACCAAATTACAAGTACCACAAATTCCTTCCCTACAATCATGCTCAAAGGCAACAGGTGTTTTCTTTTCATTAATGAGCGTCTCATTGAGCACATCTAACATTTCCAGAAAAGACATATGTTCACTTGCTACGACCTGATGTGTTTCAAACCGTCCCTTGTCATTTGCATTTTCTTGTCTCCAGACTTTTAATGTTAATTTCATATCTTTTGATTTTTTTCGTAGTTTGGATTTTTATATTCATAGCCAGTTGAATGTCTATATTTCAATTGGACAATGAATAAGCAACCATAAACGCTTATTTATATGATCTGGTTTTCAATTCTACATTTTTAAAAGTAAGTGCTTCTTTATGTACTTTTGGTTCTGTTTCATCCCATTCCCAAGCAGCGACATACGTATATTCATCATCACGACGCATTGCTTCTCCTTCTTCTGTACGGTATTCTTCACGGAAGTGTCCGCCACAAGATTCGTTTCTATCTAATGCATCAAGAATCATTACTTCTCCAAGTTCCATAAAGTCCGCGACTCTACTAGCTTTTTCTAGTTCAGGGTTGAATTCATCAGTTGTACCAGGCACAAACACATCTTTCCAAAACTCCGCTCTTAATGCTCGAATCATTTCCCTTCCCTTTTTCAAACCCTCTGCATTTCTAGACATTCCACAATGATCCCACATGATTTTTCCCAGTCTTCTATGGAAACTCTCGACAGATTGATTTCCTTTGATATCGATCAATTTTTGGAGTTGAGCTTTTGTTTCTTTTTCTGCTGCTTCAAATTCAGGAGCTGTCGTTTCTATTTTCGGTGTTCTGATCTCTTTAGATAAAAACTGTCCAATTGTGTATGGAATAACGAAATAACCATCGGCTAATCCTTGCATTAGAGCAGAGGCTCCAAGTCGATTAGCACCATGATCAGAGAAGTTAGCTTCGCCAAGAGCAAAAAGCCCTGGTACATTGGTTTCCAAATTGTAGTCTACCCATAGTCCTCCCATTGTGTAATGGACAGCAGGGTAAATCTTCATTGGATATTCATAAGGATCTTCACCAGAGATTTTTTCATACATCTGGAAAAGGTTACCATACTTTTCCTTGACCACTTCTTTTCCCAATTTTGTAATAGTTGCAGGATCTGGATTATGTATTCCTGAAGAAAGCGCTTTTGACTTTCCATAGCGTTGGATGGCTGAAGCAAAATCAAGGAATACAGCTAAACCAGTTGGAGCAACGCCTTTTCCTTCATCGCAGGCTACTTTCGCAGCACGAGATGCAACATCACGCGGTACAAGATTCCCAAAAGCAGGGTATCTCCTTTCTAGATAATAATCTCTATCAGCCTCTGGAATATCCAATCCTGTCTTTTCGCCTTTTCGGATGGCTTCCGCATCTTCTAATTTATGGGGTACCCATACTCTTCCATCATTTCGAAGAGATTCTGACATCAATGTTAATTTAGATTGATAGTCACCAGATACAGGAATACATGTTGGATGAATCTGAGTATAGCAAGGATTGGCCATTAATGCCCCTTTTCGAACTGCTCGCCATGCCGCAGTTACATTAGACCCCATGGCATTGGTCGATAGATAAAAAACATTTCCATAACCACCAGTCCCTAAGACAACACAATGTGCGGCAAATCGCTCGATTTTTCCGGTTAATAGATTTCTTGCGATGATACCTCGCGCCTTTCCATCTATTTTTACCAGATCGAGCATCTCATGTCGGTTATACATTTCGACATTACCAAGGGCAATCTGTCTGGAAAGCGCCTGGTAAGCACCTAGCAGTAGTTGTTGCCCGGTTTGTCCCCTAGCATAAAATGTTCGACTAACCTGAACACCACCAAAAGAACGATTAGCTAAAAGGCCACCATATTCTCTGGCGAAAGGAACCCCTTGTGCTACACATTGATCAATTATATTTCGACTTACTTCTGCCAATCGATGTACATTAGATTCTCTAGAGCGATAATCACCTCCTTTAATCGTATCGTAGAAGAGGCGATAGACTGAATCTCCATCATTTTGATAGTTTTTTGCAGCATTGATTCCACCTTGGGCTGCGATTGAGTGCGCTCTACGGGGGCTATCATGAAAAGTAAAAGCCTTGACATTATATCCTAATTCTCCTAGCGTTGCTGCGGCTGCAGCTCCAGCTAAACCTGTCCCTACAACGATGATGTCAATTCGTCTTTTATTATTAGGAGCTACCAGATTCATAGTAGACCGATATTTTGTCCATTTTTCATCTAGTGCGCCTTCTGGTACTTTTGCATCAAGTTTCATGAAAATTCTTTTTTATGAATATTTTAAAGACTTTTTTTATAGAAACACTATGTGTTTGATCGTTTTTTACTAAAACCAATTCCACCATTCCATGGCATCACCTAAATAAATGATAGGGATGATTGCAAAACCAATGGGGATAACTATCGAAATGAGTTTTCCAAGAGATTGAATAGTTGGTGTATATTTTTTATGATTAATACCTAAGGTCTGGAAAGCACTCTGGAATCCATGCCATAAATGGAAAGATAAAGCAGTAAGACCAATCAGATAAATTAGAACTAACCACCAAGTAGAGAAAGAAGTTTTTACTTGAGTATATAAATCTCTAACTTGATGATCAAAGCCATCTACAGATACCATCGCTAATTGATCTGTGAATTTCATTTTAAACCAAAAATCTCCCATATGAATACAAATGAAAGCGAAGACTAAAGTGCCTAGAAGCGCCATATTTTTTGAAGACCAACTAGCATTTTCATTTGTACGTACAGCATAGCGCTGTCCTTTTGCATTTCTATTGGCTAATGCGATTAGAATTCCTTGAATAGCATGTAATACAATAAAGAAATAGTTACCATAGGAAATCACTTTGATCAATGGATTATTAGTCATTGTATATGCATATGCATTAAAAGCATTTCCTTGATCATTAAACAATAGCTGTAAATTACCTGCTAAATGGACGACGAGGAAGAGTACTAGAAATAGTCCAGTCAAACTCATAATAAGCTTTCGACCAATAGAAGATGTTAGAAATTTGATTAACCAACTCATTTTGTTCGTTTTGATAATATTTGAAAAAGTGTGTAAAACCTAGCCTAATCTATGTTTAATGGACACTTTTGTTTTATTTTATATTTTGAATTGAGTGCCTACAAATCTATCTAATTAAAGCTAAACCCCCAATTATTGTTTGTCTTCTTAGATACCTTCTGATTTATTTAGAATCATTCTAAAAAGGTAAGTGTTCTAACTTCTTAATAAACATACTCAATATGCTATAGCTTCAATTTTTTAACCTTGAACAACTTCCTTATAAATCTTGAACATTCCTCTAGGGGCTGAACTACTTTTCTACAGCATTTAAACATACTCTGTAAACGGTTTTCTGTAACTTTGCGAAAAATCATTGGATGAAGACTAATCAAAAATTAAATTTCGGCCATTTTTTGGAAAAGTTTCCTGAAATCGAACTACCCATTACGCTTACTGAAGAATCTGCCAGAGCTTTTAGCCAAACAAATGATCCATTATCTGCTCATTTAATACAGGAATTTATTCTGCCTTTGGAATTGGACGAAGTTGATGAATTGACTGAGTATGTAGCTTGTGTACGGATTCCAGAAACCCAGGGCTTTTTTGCAGTGATTTATTGGAAAGCAGCATTGTTAAATTATCAATATGTCCTTGCTACATTCTCAAAAACAGGAGATTTGATAGATAGAAAGGTTATTGCAGGAACTTATTCTGATGGGGAAGTGTTGGTTCAATCAGTAGCGACAATTGAGGAAGATTGGATAATATACGTGGTCTCTGGAAAAAAACCTGCCAACGCTACTTCCTATGATGCTTCTTCAAGTAAATCTTTCAATTTAGAATTATTAGCTACTGGTGAAATCATCAAGTCTGATGAATAATTATTAAACCTAAGATTTGAATTCTGGATTTTCCAAAATTCAAACCTATAATCCCCGTCCAAAATATACAAAGGACAGAAAACCTAAATAAAACATGTCGAGAAAAAAGAAATCGAAGAAGAAAGGAAAAAAACTACCCGCCCATTTACTTAGAAATGAAGTTTTAAAGCTTTTTAAAAGACAACCTAAAAAAAGACTTAATGCTAGACAAGTCATTAAGAAATTAAAAATTGATAATACTAAAGATGCGGTGCAGGATGCACTGGTGAAACTAGAAAAAGATGGAAAACTATTCTCTTTTGGAGAAGGAACATTCCGACTTGATCGTGCTATGAAATTTGAGAATGATCGGACGAATCATATTGGGAGAATTGATATGACGCGTACTGGCGCTGGATTTGTGATTTGTGATGATTTGGAGCAAGATGTATATATTCCTGCGAAGTATGTCAATTCTGCACTGCATGGAGATCGTGTTGAAGTTTCCGCATATACCCCTCGTAAAGGAAAACGCCCAGAAGGAGAAGTCTTAAAAGTCGTTGAAAGAGCGACAGAACTCTTTATTGGAACGCTACGGATTTCCAAAAAATATGGAATTGTCATTCCCGATAAATTGAATATGCCAATTGATATTTTTATTGATTTGAATGATATGAAGGATGGAAAAGATGGAGAAAAGGTGATTGTGAAAATTAAAAAATGGCATAATAATAAAAGCCATAGCCCTATTGGAGAAGTGACTTCTGTACTTGGAGCTGTAGGTAGTCATGATATTGAAATGAAATCGATCTTAGTATCTAATGGCTTTAATCTGGATTTTCCAGAAGATGTACAAAAGGAGTCTGATGCACTTTCAACAGTCATTTCAGAAGAAGAAATAGCAGTCCGACGCGATATGCGCAAGATCACTACTTTTACTATAGACCCAGATACAGCAAAGGATTTTGATGATGCATTATCCATTGATTATTTAGAAAATGGAAACATAGAAATCGGTGTACATATAGCCGATGTTACGCATTATGTAAAATCAAACACTGCTTTAGATAATGAAGCCTTTTCTAGATCTACTTCTGTTTATCTGGTTGATCGAGTCTTACCAATGTTGCCTGAAAAAATTTCTAATGAATTGTGCTCACTTCGCCCTCATGAAGATAAATGCACTTTCTCTGCAATTTTTGAATTTGATAAAAAAGATAAAATTGTAAACCGATGGTTTGGAAAGACGGTGACCCATTCGGATCGTAGATTTACATATGAAGAAGCACAAGAGATATTGGAACTAGGAGTGGGTGATTTTTTAAAGGAGCTAAAAGAATTGGATCGTTTGGCGAAAGTATTACGGAAACAAAAATTTAAAGATGGTGCAATAGCTTTTGAAGCAGAAGAAGTAAAATTTAAATTAAATGAAGCAGGTGATCCCATTGATGTATATGTAAAAGAACGGAAAGAAGCACATTTACTCATAGAAGACTTTATGCTATTGGCTAATAGGGAAGTCGCTACTTTTATTTCTAATAAAGGAAAAGATAATGGTGCAGAGATTCCTTTTGTATATCGAGTACATGATTTGCCTAATAGCGATAAGGTAGCTGAGTTAGCTCGATTTGCTAAAGAATTAGGTTTTGAAATAAACATAAATACACCTCAAGCGATTGCCGATTCATATAATAATTTAGCTAAAGCTGCGAAGAAAGATCCAGCCTTGAAAATGCTAGAACCGATTGCTATTCGTACAATGTCTAAAGCAGAATATACGAGTGTAAATATAGGCCATTATGGTTTAGGCTTTGGATATTACTCTCATTTCACTTCTCCGATTCGAAGATACTCTGATGTATTGACGCATCGTATTTTAGAAAAAAATCTTACTGGTCTTATAAGAGTGAATAAGGTAAACTTAGAAGAGAAATGTAAGCATATTTCTTTGCAGGAACGCAAGGCAATGGCTGCGGAACGAGAGTCTGTAAAGTATAAACAGGTTCAATTTATGGAAGATCATATTGGAAAGGAATTTAATGGTATTATTTCTGGGATGATTGATCGAGGTATCTTTGTAGAGCTGGAACACATCAAGGCAGAAGGATTGATTGGTTTTGATAAATTGGGAGATGCTTTCGATATTGGTGAAGGTCGATTGAAGGCAGTAGGGCTACGAACTAAAAAGGTATTTAAAATGGGAGATTTGGTTCGGGTTCGAATTATTTCTACGGATTTGTTAAAGCGGCAGATTGAGATGGAGATTTTACCTGAGGAGGGTGAGGGTTTTACTTCGTAAAAAGGGATAGTTCTGCTGTGCAGAAAGTGGAATGTCTGCTATGCAGAAATGATGGATTTCGATTGGATCGAAATAGGGATAGTGTCCTTCGGACAAGTGAGAGTCGTTCATTGGTTTGGTAGGGGAGTGATCTTAAAGATGGAATTTGTTAAATCGTAATACGTGACGGAACAACAAAATAACTTAATCATAATGTATGAATACATTTAGAGATAATGGTGCTGTTGGAGCTTTATTGGATGAGTATGAGCGAGCGATTTTGGAATTGCAGGATGTGATTAACGGAGTGACTGAAGGGGAATTGAAAACTATTGTTGATTCGAATACTGATGACCCTGATTGTCGATCTATTCAGACGATTCTTACCCATGTGGTGAGAGCTGGCTATTGTTATGTAATTGAAATTCGTAGATCAAAGGGAGAGCCTATTGAATTTGTAGAGCGTAAAGATTTAGGTTCTATTATTGAATATGAAGGAGCACTTGGCCGGATGTTTCGATTTAATGAAAAACTATTTGATGATTATCCTGAATTAAAGATTGAAGAACATGAGCCTGAAAGGAAAATCAAAACTAGATGGGGGCAATACTATGATGTAGAGCAATTAATGGAACATGCTATTGTTCATATCTTGAGGCATCGAAGACAAATTGAGCGATTTTTGATTAAAATGAAAAATCCCGAATCTTGAAATAAATAGAAGATGATTTGAAATCCATTCTTTGACTCATCTTGGTCAATTCCAATATTCTTTTAAGATTGTGGCCATTTCAAGGTGTTTTTCATCATGATCACCCAGTGCTTTTCTTTGCTTTAAAATTTCGTTTTTCATTTCTTTGATGACGCTTTGATATTGAGGATCATTGTAAGCATTAAAGGTTTGATAAGGATCCTTTTGAAGGTCATAAAACTCCCAAGCGGGAATAGTTTGAGCATTCGGATCATTATTCGCACCTTCCAAACCTAAGCCATTACCGTAAAAGAAAGCGAGCGTATACCGTTGATTTCGAAGTCCGAAATGTGCGGGGCGATGACGATCATGAGCAAAATAGCGATAGTACATAGAAGTTCTCCAATCCTTAGAAGCATTCCCTTTGAGGTTCTCTCTAAAGCTATGACCTTGCATGTAATCAGGTTTTTCAATTTGTGCATAGTCTAAAAATAATGCGGGAAAATCCACATTTAAAATAATATCATCGAGTCTTTTTCCTTTATCGATTTCTTTAGGATACCGGATTACAAATGGCATACGCATTGATTCTTCGTAAATCATTCGCTTATCAAAAAATCCATGCTCTCCAAGAAAGTAGCCTTGATCAGCACAATAAATGACCACTGTGTTTTCTTCTAAGTTATTTTCTTTTAGAAATTTTAAAATCTTTCCTATGTTATCATCAATGGCGGCACCACTACGCATGAAATCTTTAACTAGTTTTTGATAGATTTTTTTTCTGACTTCAGTACTATCTAAACCCTCAGTATAAAAGGGCAGCCCAGGATATGTTGTCCACCATTCTTCTGGATTGTCGCTTGCTGCTTGCCATCTAGCACCTAAGTTTTCCAATACTTGTCCTTCAAATGTCCGTCCAGTTTCTTCTGGACCAATATCATGTAAAGTTGGTGGTTCGGGAATATCCACATCCTTATACAAATCCTTAAATCTATCTGGATAATCGAAAGGCTCATGCGTGGCTTTGAAATGGCACATTAAGAAGAAAGGCTTTTCTTGAGTTCTTTGTTGTAACCAATCGAGTGATAAATCAGCAATGACATCAGTAGAAAAACCTTTATATTCTTTTCCACCTTTATATCCATCTTCCCATATATCAGCAGTTTTTAATTTAGGGTTCCAGTACTCTCCTTGGTTAGGCAATACATTGAAATAATCAAATCCTGCAGGTTTAGCATGTAAGTGCCACTTTCCTATTATTGCAGTTTGATAACCATTTTTTTGCAGCTCTTTAGCGACATTAGGTTGGGAGGGATTAAGTGGATCTCTCAAATTATAGATTCCTGACTTATGGCTATATTGCCCAGTCAGTACACTGGCTCTACTTGGCGTACAAATAGAATTAGTACAGAAAGCATTGTTTAATACAGCGCCTTCATTTGCTAACTGTTTTATATTATTTGTTTTTACAAAATCTTTTAAGACACCACCATAGATACCCCAAGCTTGTGCTGTATGATCATCAGACATGATGTAGATAATATTCGGCCTTTTTTTTTCTTTGGAGCAAGAAAAAAGAAGAATGAAGAGCGGGAGTAAAAGTAGTAATTTTTTCATTTTGGATTAAATTCTCCGAATATCCGCACCAATAGCATTAAGTCTTTTATCAATATTCTGATAGCCTCGATCTATTTGATGAATATTTCTGATTGTGCTTTTTCCATTTGCAGAAAGTGCAGCGATTAATAAAGCAACACCTGCTCGTATATCTGGAGAGGTCATCTCTATACCACGCAATTGAAACTGTCTGTTGAGTCCGATAACTGTAGCACGATGCGGATCACAAAGAATAATCTGGGCACCCATATCAATTAATTTATCAACGAAAAACAATCGGCTTTCGAACATTTTTTGGTGGATCAAAACACTGCCTTTAGCTTGAGTTGCCATCACAAGGATAATACTCATAAGATCAGGTGTAAATCCAGGCCAGGGGGCATCATAAATTGTCATGATAGAACCATCAATGAAGGTTTGAATTTCATAATGATCCTGAGCGGGGATATGGATATCATCTCCTTGGACTTCTAGTTGTACACCAAGTTTTTGAAAAACAGTAAGGATGTTTCCAAGTTCCTTGACACTAGCATCTTTGATTGTTATTTCGGATTGAGTCATTGCTGCGAGCCCTATGAAGCTTCCGATTTCAATCATATCCGGTAAACAACGATGTTCTGTGCCGCCTAGTTTTTCAACACCTTCAATGGTCAAAAGGTTAGAACCAATTCCAGAGATTTTAGCACCCATGCGATTTAGCATCCTGCATAATTGCTGAAGGTAAGGTTCGCAGGCAGCATTATATATTTGACTTGTTCCGTTGGCTAGCACAGCGGACATGACAACATTAGCTGTTCCTGTGACGGAAATTTCATCCATTAAAATATAGGCGCCTTGAAGCCTTGGTGATTCAATAAAGTAAATGTTCTTCTCCTCATCGTAGTTAAATTTGCCGCCTAGCTTTTGCAAACCAATAAAATGCGTATCTAATCTTCTTCGCCCAATTTTATCTCCACCAGGTTTAGGTAGAAAAGCTCTTCCAAAACGAGTGAGTAATGGTCCTATTAGCATAACAGAACCTCTAATACCTCTAGCATTTTTATGAAAGGCTTCAGATTCAAAATATTCTAAGTCGATGTCGTCTGCTTGAAAAGAATACTTTTCTTTATCGAGTTGTTTTACTTTTACGCCAAGACCACGAAGTAAATTTAAAAGCTTATTTACATCCAAAATATCAGGTACATTAGAGACAATGACTTCCTGATCAGTAAGCAGTGGTGCACATAGAATTTGGAGGGCTTCATTTTTCGCACCTTGAGGAACTAATTCACCTTTAAGTTTTTTACCGCCAATAATTTCAAAAGAATCGTTTTGCATAGAATGGAAATTTGCCACGAAAATAAGTTTTTTAATATTGTTTTAGTAATGAAGTCAGGTAGAATTGCCAACATACTCGAAGTTATTGGAGTGGAAAAACAACACTAAAAAACAAAACCTTCAGGTAATTTTCTACCTGAAGGTTTTGTTTTATGAATAGCTTCTTAATCTACTTACGTCGTCTACTATTGTTATTATTTTTCTTATAGCCTCCTTTTCGGCCATGTTTATCTTTGTGATTAGAATCTTTTCCTCTTTTACGCTGGCTTTTATTGTTGCCCATTGAACTTGTAAAATTATTGAAGGTAGAGCCTTCTGCTAATTTTAATTTCCCTTTAGAGTAAGACTCCAAGTCTGCAATAATAGCTTCATCACTAACGAAATGTTCCCGATTCCAAGTTCGAAAAGCCAGTTTCATATAAGAACCAATAGCTGATACGAACCCATCTTTGACAGGCCCATCTTCCATCTTAAGTGCTTTTTCTATCAACTTTTGAACATTATGACCATAATGTCTAAATCTAGTGGATAGTTCTGGATAGTCCATTGATGGAGGCTTTTTATTTTTATCCTCCTTTTTGGGAATTTCGCCATCAAAAGGTGTTACATCCAATTCATAATCAGCTATCCTAAAGATATGTTTCCATAATTTAGCTCTATAATCTTCTATGCTTCTATTCTGGGGATGCATTTGATGCATCAACATGATAATTTTTTCTACAAAAGCTTGTCGGTAATCACGGTCTTCGATAGTTTTGGCATATTTCACCATCATATGGATATTTCGACCATATTCATTCATTTCTAAAATCTCCTTTTGGGAGTTATATTCCATATTATGTGTACCCATTATACAAGTATTTTTATTTTTATAGACTCTAAAAAGCTTAGAGTCGGGTTTCTATTTTTTAACTATTCAACAGTAACGGACTTAGCCAAATTTCTGGGTTGATCAACATTACATCCTCTCATTAATGCGATGTGATAAGAAAGTAATTGAAGTGGAACAACAGATAATAATGGAGTTAAAGGTTCATCGGTATCTGGAATTTCGATGGTATAATCAGATAAGTCTCTGATGACCGTATCTCCTTCTTTTACAATTGAAATAATCTTACCTTTTCGTGCTTTTACCTCTTGAACATTACTAACGATTTTTTCATAAGCACTCTTGTTTGTTGCAATAACAATAACAGGCATATTTTCATCGATTAAGGCAATCGGGCCGTGTTTCATTTCAGCGGCAGGGTATCCCTCGGCGTGAATATAAGAAATTTCTTTGAGTTTTAATGCTCCTTCTAGAGCAATTGGGAAATTATAACCCCGACCTAAATATAAGGCATTAGGAGCATCTTTAATTTCACCTGCGATATATTGGATCTGATTGTTCGTATTCTCAAGTAATCTTTCAATCTTATTTGGAATATTTTCGAGTTCTTCAAGCAACTGCAAATAATAAGATCTAGGAATGGTTCCTCTTTCGTATCCAAGATGGATCGCCATCATAGATAGTAAGGTCACTTGGCCAGTAAATGCTTTGGTAGAGGCTACTCCAATCTCAGGGCCGGCATGAATATACGATCCGGCATCTGTAATTCTAGCAATTGATGATCCGACATTATTGACAATACCATAGCAAAGGGCTCCTTTTGATTTTGCCATTTCTAAGGCTGCAAGTGTATCTGCAGTTTCACCAGATTGAGAAAGTGCGATGACTACATCTTTTTCAGTAATGATTGGGTTTCGATACCTCAATTCTGAAGCATATTCGACTTCAACATTAATACGTGCTAATTCTTCAAATAAGTACTCTCCTATCAAACCAGCATGCCAAGATGTTCCACATGCCGCAATAATAAATCTATTTGCATCAAAAATCCGGTCTTTACAGGTATCTACGCCTCCTACTTTTATCCACCCTTCAGCTGCATTAATTCTACCTCGCATACAATCCGCTACTGTTTCAGGTTGCTCATAGATTTCTTTGAGCATGAAATGCTCATAATCCCCTTTTTCCATCGCTTCGATTTTTACATCGAGCTCTTGAATGAAAGGTGTTTGGATTTGATTATCTATGGATTTAATCTTTAAATCGCCATCTCTTGTGATCGTAGCGATTTCTTCATCATTTAAGAAAACTACCTTTTGAGTATATCCGGCAATAGGTGTGGGGTCAGAGGCTACAAAAAAATCATCTTTGCCAATACCGATAACAAGTGGGCTTGCTTTTCGAGCGGCTACTAATTTATTTGGGTCGTCTCTATCCATTACAACGATAGCATAGGCGCCAACGACTTTTGATAGCGCAATTCTAACGGCTTCTTCAATCTTAAGGTTATCTCTGGTTTGTAATTCTTCAATAAAGTGTACCAAGACTTCTGTATCTGTTTCACTTTTGAAAACATGTCCTTCTTTGGTTAAGGCTTCTTTTAAAATAGCATAATTCTCAATAATACCATTATGAATCAAAGTAAGCCTACCATTGCCAGAAATATGTGGATGTGCATTTATATCATCTGGTTTACCATGTGTAGCCCATCGGGTATGACCAATGCCAATAGTACCTTCTAGATTTTTGCCTTTAGCAAAATCTACTAACTCTTGTACTTTACCTCGTCTTTTATAGACCTGAAGATCATTATCATTGAAAAGTGCAACACCTGCACTATCATAACCACGATATTCTAATCTTCTCAAGCCATCAATAAGAATAGGGTAGGCTTGTTCAGTTCCAATATAGCCAACAATTCCACACATTTTTTTAGATTTTGATGTTAAGTATATTGATTAATAGAAATAAGTTTATACTATTTCTATTAATCAATAACTTAAGAAATTATTAATCAAGTTTTGTATATGTGAGCTGGAGTTTCATCGGGTATTTTGAATGTCCCGGACCATATATTATTACTCTATCAGATCTTTCCTGTTTTGGAAAAGCTCTGAGATATATAGTATTGTCTTGTACTTCGTCAATTATATCCTGAAAATAACCAGATATATTCATAGAATATTGCTGGATTATTTCTCCTTGTTCTTCAACGGTTTCAACTCTTCCTCCAAAACTATTACCTCCTAATACGATATCTGATAGAAAAACGAATTCATCATTATCATTTATATCTGCCGCAATAAGCGATTCAATTGGAGGATAATTTTCTTGATCATCATCTGGATGTATAGCTACAGTAAATATTAACTCTGCTTTATTAATAATTACATTTTGGAAGGCTTCTATTTCAGGAAATTCTATCTTGACATTTGGCCCAGCCATTGCTTGTATAAATAATAAGCTGTCCCCTCTTTCTGGGGTATTAATAAAGTCTTCAACTATTGTACCAGTACGATCGTGTTTAAAATTATTGAATTGTACAAATCGTGATGAAAAATCATACTCATATTGCACATTTACAGTATCTCGCGAATAATAAACAGTGATTCCAGCAGTAGAAAGAGCAGAAATATCAAAACTGAGCATCCCTGGAGTTTGTACTAATGGTCTTACGTGTATTCCGTTAAATAGTTCTAAAAAATTAGTATTTGAAGAATAGTCAACGCTATCATAGTTAATAAATTCATCACCAAGAGATAGCGGCAGAGGAATCCTGAGGCTTGGTGCTATGGTAATCGTGTCTCCATCAGGATTGAAAGTATAATCAATAAGTCCTTTGATACTATCAGATACAGCAAACATAGGTGTGAAACTGGATATTTCAGCTAAAGGCATTGCTTCGTCCACTATCAATGTCTGATTGGAGAAGTATTGTTCCTCAAGATTGATTACATCCATAATACGATAGATGCCTAATCCAAAGGACTCATCTGTAACTTTTCCATAAATACCAGAACTGTCATATTGTAAAGTGAGAATAATAGAATCTAAAACAGCATCTGTATAATTAGGAGGATTAAAGCCAGGAATTATTTGACCATAAAACCCTGCAACAACATTTCCAAATATTGGGTCATTGAAATCCCCAAATTGAAAGCTATTAAAATTAACACTTGGATTAGGATCGAAAGTAAGAATACTATCTTCTTGTACGGTAGATGCAATAATGCTGATCGTATCTGTATGGAATATATCTACTTGATCTTCTTCTAATAATTCTGATCCTAAAGCAGAAGGATCATTACAGGAGTTAATTAATATCCCAAACGCTAGCGCACAAAACGCTAATGAAATTCTTTTCATTTGTAGTAATGATAAATGATTAATAATGAATACTGCAAGGAAGGCATTATTCTAAATAACTGAACAGAGAACCATGTTATTGTAATTAACTAACGATTCTCTGTCCAGATTCGCTTCTTTGAAGCTATATAAATAAGTAGCACTTAGGAATAAAGTATCATTTAAGCACAATTTATACTTGATTTTGCATAATGCTTGGTCAAAAATTGGAGGTAGAATTATTTCCTCATTTTTTGGCTCATCTAACACAAAATTACATTGTCTAAATTGGACACTTATTAATGCTCTATCTCTTAAAGCGTTTTTATTCTACCTCTTGCTCAAGTAAAGAATTGTAGAATTCTAAATAAGCTGGAAGATATTCTTCTTCACTTAAAAAGTCCAAAACGGGCTTAGTAAGCTCAGAAACTACTTTTTCATCAGCGTCATTCAAATTAGCACTTCCCTTGATAACAGCATCTGCAAATTTTACAGCACCACTATTAAGTGCTATACCTGCACCTTTATCGTATGCTTTTAGATGTTCTGGATCAAGGTTGTTAATTGACGCTTTAGAAATAAATTTATCAGGAAACGTTTTCCCCAATGAATTTTCATAGATAGAGTAAATAACCTTTGAGTTCTGGAATATCGGCTCTTTTTCATAAGCTGTTTTCAGATATAAAGGTACTAAACTTGTCATCCATCCATGACAATGGACTATATCAGGAGCCCAACCAAATTTTTTCACAGTTTCTATTACCCCTTTACAGAAAAAGATCATTCGATCAGCATTATCTTCAAATGCATTCCCTTGATCATCTTCAAATACGGATTTACGTTTAAAGAAATCTTCATTATCTAAAAAGTAAACCTGCATCCTTGCGCCAGGTAGAGAAGCTACCTTGATTATTAATGGAAAATCATCATCATCGACGATAATATTCATTCCAGAGAGACGAACGACTTCATGTAGTCGGTGTCGCCTTTCGTTGATCGTTCCAAAGCGTGGCATTAAAACTCTAATCTCCATCCCATTTTCCTGCACATACTGAGGAAGTTTACGAGCTATTTCAGAAATCTCTGAAAGAGCTGTATAAGGTTTCATTTCCTGAGTAACTATCAGGACTTTCTTCTTATCCATATACACTATATTTTTAAAAAAGAAATTCTACTTCAATGAACATAACTGCAAAAATAGTAAAAAAAAGGCACTTCCCTATTATAAGTATTCCATTCTTTCAGTTAATGCCATGTTAATAAAAACGGCTATATTTGCATCATTTTTATAAAATCCCCTTAATTAATTACAAATACACTATGTTTTTGTTCAAAAAAATACTTGATCTTCAAAAGTATCTAAACCTTAAACGCAAAGAAGGCGATAGTATTGGCTTCGTTCCAACAATGGGGGCATTACATGATGGACATTTATCTTTAATTAGACAATCTAAAGCTCAATGTGATATTACTATATGCAGTATTTTCGTCAATCCTACACAGTTCAATGATCAGAGTGATCTTGTAAAATACCCAAGAACAATCGGTGCTGATATTGAATTATTAGATTCTGTAGAGACAAATGTATTATTTTTGCCTACTGTTGAAGAAATATACCCAAATGATTTAGATACCAGTCTTAAGCTTGATTTTGGAGATTTAGCTAATGTCATGGAAGGGAAGTTTCGACCAGGGCATTTTGACGGAATGGCACAGGTAGTCTGGCGTTTACTTAGTATTGTGGAACCCAATCAACTTTTTATGGGGCAAAAGGACTTCCAACAACTTACAATTGTGAGGAATATGTTGAAACAAATGAAGTCTGAAATTGAACTTATCATGTGCCCAATCGTAAGAGAAGAAGATGGTTTGGCTATGAGTTCCAGAAACGTAAGACTAGGTGAAGCTCATAGAGCAATTGCAAATGGAATATCTCAAATACTAAATGAAGCAAAGAGTATGGTTGGAGAGAAGTCGCTTCAAGAAATTAGTCATTGGGCATTACAATCACTCCAGCATCAGGGGTTTAAACCAGAATACTTTGAGATTGTTGATGGTATAGACTTACAAGCAGTTAAGAATTTTAATGATGCTGAATTTATTGTTGCTTGTGTAGCCGCATGGCTAGGGGAGGTTAGATTAATTGATAATTTGGTCTTGAAAGAATAACTGATTGCTTCGCTTGTAGTCGATTAATGGAGTTTTAGAGAAACTCTTAATCAAAGGTAGCCTTGTGGTAACCATAGGGAAATTGGAACAAAAAATTGTGAATTAAACAAAATATACTTTAATAATTATGTTGATACAGAGATTTAAATCGAAAATACATAGAGCAAAAGTAACTCAGGCAGATCTTAATTATGTAGGTAGTATTACTATTGACGAAGACTTAATGGATGCTGCTAGATTATTGGAAGGAGAACGTGTACAGATCGTAAATAATAATAATGGAGAGCGTCTGGAAACTTACGTAATCAAAGGTGAAAGAGGTTCTGGAGTCATTTGTCTTAATGGTGCAGCTGCTCGAAAAGTTGCTGTAGGAGATATAGTAATTATCATATCATATGGATTAATGACTGCTGAAGAAGCTACTAGTTTCAAGCCAATTGCTGTGTTTCCCGATGATAATAACCTAATAAAATAAATCGTTTTCTGATAAAGTCCATGGACATGCTCTAAGATCAAATTCGACCAAAGGAAGCAGTGATCTTGTTTATAGTTTTGTTTCGAACATGAATTTTGTCAAAGCACCAAATTAATGCAACTTGAATAAGTACTTACTAAATGTGCTAAAAATTATTCTGTTTTTCGGAATAGGTTTTAGTATCCTCTATTTTGTGTATGGCAAATATAATACTGCTTGGTTAGCTCAGTGTGACTTGGATGGGAAATCCCTTGAAGCCTGTGGCACGCTTGCACAAAAGGTTGCCAAAGATTTTCTTAGTGTCAAATACTTTTGGATATTTTTAGTATTGTTCGCTTTTACCATAAGTAATATAAGTAGGGCTTTGAGATGGAATATGCTCATTCGACCACTAGGTTATTCGCCAAAACTATCCAATTCATTTTTCACCATTATCATTGGATATTTTGTCAATTTATTTTTACCGCGAGTAGGAGAAATTGTTCGGGCTGCGACCATGTCAAAATATGAAAAAATTCCAGTAGAAAAACTTGTAGGTACCATCGTCATTGGGAGAACAGTAGATGTATTGTGTTTTGCCTTAGCGATTGGCTTAACTTTTTTACTTGAGTTTGATACTTTATCTAATTACATAACAGCAAATCGAACTCCAGGAGGAGGAGGAGCTGCTGGAGGGCATTTTTTTTCAAGTCCTCTTTTTTTGATACTAGGTAGCTTAGGACTAATTTGCTCATTATTGTTGTATTTCTTTTGGAGTCAAATCTCTAAAACAATTCTTTTTATTAAAGTAGTCAATATCCTTAAAGGCTTATGGGAAGGTATTCAGACCGTTAGAAAAATGGAAAACCCTTGGGTCTTTATTTTTCATAGCCTTAATATCTGGGTAATGTATTACCTGATGACATATATCTGCTTTTTTGCGTTTGAACCTACCACAGGTTTATCACCGCTTGCAGGATTGATGGCATTTGTTTTTGGTGCTTTGGGGATTGTAATCCCTTCACCGGGAGGAATGGGCACGTATCACTTTTTTACTTCTGAAGCTTTGATGATATATGGCTTGGATCAAGCTAATGCCTTCTCTTTGCGAATATTCTTTTTATTACGATTCAGGTAGGTTGTAATGTTGTAATGGGAATTTTATCATTTGCTTTATTGCCTGTTTTTAATAAAAATTATGAACCCAAGCCTGTACAATCAGATTCAAAGTCAGATTCAGTCTTACCTTTAGATCAAATTTGACCTAATTTAAATCGAAAAATGCTCGAACAGTATCAATCTAAAATATTAAATTGGGAAACTGCTGAAAAGCAGGTAATTAAATGGCGATCAGCAGGCGATAAAATTGTGTTTACAAATGGATGTTTTGATCTATTGCATTATGGACACTTGCATTATCTTTCTGAAGCTAGCACATTGGGCAATCGCTTAATTATAGGTTTGAACTCAGCGCCCTCTGTAAGCCGACTAAAAGGGGCGCATCGACCAATCAATGATGAAAAAACGAGGCTCTTTCAATTAGCAGTGATGGAGTATGTAGATGGGCTTGTTGTTTTTGAAGAAGATACGCCTTTTGAACTAATTCAGCTTTTGAAACCGGATGTGTTAGTAAAAGGTGGTGATTGGAAACCTGAGCAAATTGTGGGATCCGATATCGTCTTAAAAAATGGAGGAGTGGTGAAAAGCCTTAAGTTTGTAGATGGATATTCCACAACTCGAATTGAACAGAAAATAAAAAATATTTAATCGAATCTCACTATGAAAATAAAATCACTACTATCCTATCTCGAAACGATTGCACCATCGATGTATCAGGAGAGTTATGATAATGCCGGACTGATTGTTGGTGATCCTAATGCAACAATCGAAGGTGTTTTGATTTGTTTGGACTCAACAGAAGCGGTCTTAGAAGAAGCTAAAATGCTAGGGTGTAATCTGATAATCGCACATCATCCTATCGTTTTTAAGGGCTTGAAAAAGCTCAACGGAAAAAACTATGTCGAACGGGTAGTTATTAATGCTATCAAAAATGATATTGCGATCTATGCTATTCATACCAATTTGGATAATGTATACTATCAAGGTGTGAATGCGATGATTGCGGCTACTCTAAATCTTCAAAACACAAAGATATTAGCACCTAAGAAAGGATTGAAAAAAATGATTGCATATATTCAACCGGATCATTCTGAGAAGGTACGAAATGCAGTTTATGCTCTTGGGGCAGGTTCAATTAACGGATTAGTTGATCATAGTCATTTGACAGTAGGCGTTTCTCATCTAGAAGGGGAGGGGAGTGCCGAGGTCAGGTTAGAAGTGACCTTTCCTGAAGACCTTCAATCAATGGTGATTGGTGCTTTATTAGAGCATCACCCTTTGAAACAGCCCGTTTATCAAATTATGTCGATTGATAATACGAATGAAGAACGAGGATCGGGCATGATTGGCGAATTGGAAGAACCTATGGCTGAATCTGTTTTTTTACAAATGCTCAAAAAGACAATGAAGGCTGGAGTGGTCAGGCATACTAAATTGAGAAACCGAAGAGTCCGAAAAGTAGCCGTTTGCGGAGGGGCTGGAAGCTTCTTACTGAAAGATGCGATTCGGCAAAAGGCTGATATTTTTGTTACATCGGATTTTAAATATCACGAATTTTTTGATGCCGATGGTAAAATTGTAATTGCAGATATTGGACATTATGAAAGCGAACAATACACAATCGAGCTGCTACATGAGATTATAAGTGAGAAATTTAGTATCTTTGCGGCTTATTGCACGAAAGTGAATACAAACCCTGTAAAATATTTATAAAAAATTATTTACTTATTCATCAATTGGTTGTTTTAATTTTTGTATAAAATGCTAATAACCAGTTGATTGTATTTGGTATAAAAATCACTAAGATATATGGTAAATGCAGAATTAAGTGTTGCAGAAAAATTAAAGCAACTTTATGATTTACAGCTCATCGATTCTGAGATAGATGAGATTTCAGTTTTGAAAGGAGAGCTTCCTATGGAGGTTCGTGACTTGGAAGATGAAATTGTAGGCTTGGAAACTCGTGTAAACAGGTTGGATAATAATGTAGCAGACATTGAGAGTGAAATTGCACGTCACAGTAATAATATTAAAGAAGCTGAAGCATTGATCGAGCGCTATGAAAAGCAAATGGACAATGTAAAGAACAACAGGGAGTACGATGCACTTCAGAAAGAGTTAGAACTACAACGTTTAGAGATTCAACTTTCTGAAAAGAAAAGCCGTGAATCATTAGTGATCAAAACGAATAAGCAGGAAACATTGAATGCTGCTAAGGAGCGGTTAGATGGTAAAAAAGCGGATCTTGAAGTTAAGAAAGTGGAGTTGGAAAAGATCATTGAGAAGACGGAATCTGATGAGCAAAAACTCATTAAGAAGTCTGAAAAAGCTAGAAAGAAGATTGAAGATCGACTATTAAAAGCTTACGATAGAGTTCGGACTAATTATCGAAATGGCTTGGCTGTTGTTTCTGTTGCTAGAGATTCTTGTGGAGGATGCTTTAATAAAATTCCGCCACAGGTTCAGTTAGAAATCGGCATGCGTAAGAAAATTCTTGCATGTGAGCATTGTGGTCGAGTTTTGGTTGACGATAATATCTCTGAAGTAGGAAAATCGTAAAAACCTCGTGCTTGAGACAAGACCATAAACAATATCAAGACCTTCTCTGGTCGCTATTGCCCATAGGTTTTGTCGCAGAACGAAAAGATATTAACCTGATTGTTTTTTAGATTCAGGATAAAAAATTAAAGAGTTACAAAGGATTTGCTTTTGTAGCTCTTTTTTTATCTTTTCGAAACAACCATCTAACCTTTCTTTACGTTTGAAGTATTGGACAGATTCTTAAAAAGAGAAATTTTATATATGCTTAAACTGAGGTTGAAGTGGTTTGGGAAAAGAAATGTACTACAAGTACAGTATACACTGACCGAAATGGTTTGGGGGATTTCCAAACGACTTAGCGTCAAGTATAATAGGTTCAAATACTTGAAAATCCAAACTTCTTTATTGGCGCTATTTTGCTTATTATTTTCATCAAATTCGTTTGGAGCAGGGAAGTTTGAGTTTACAGATAAAGCGAGACAAGCGTATGAACATACCATTAATTTGAGATTTGACAAAGCTCAGCATTTGCTCTATCAAATCGCTTATGAAGATCCTGATAACCTTATTGTTTATCATATCGAAAATTATATTGACTTCTTTTCCGTTTTTATAAATGAAAATAAAAAGGAATTTAAGCGGCTTGAGAAAAATAAAGATTATCGCTTGAAAAAGTTAAAGAAGGGAGACCAAAATTCTCCTTATTATTTATATACCCAAGCAGAAATTCATTTACAATGGGCCTTAGTTCGATTGAAATTTGAAGAGTATTTTACAGCATTTAATGAAGTCAAAACTGCGTATAAACAACTAAAACGAAATAACAAGAAATTTCCTGATTTCATAGCCAATAAAAAAAGCATGGGCATTCTACATGCTGTAGTCGGAACTGTTCCAGATAGTTATAAATGGGGTGTGAAATTACTCGGCGGTATGAGGGGGACTATTGAACAGGGAAGGGGAGAGATTGAAGAAATTTTGGACTATTCCAAACAGCATGATTTTATTTATGAAGAGGAGACTTTAGTGATGTATGCTTTCTTATTATTGTATTTAAAAAATCAAGATGATGAAGCTTGGACATTGATTCACTCTAGTAAGCTTCAGCCAAGTAAAAACCCATTGGCGTGTTTTGCCTTAGCTAATGTTGCTATGCGGACAGGGAAAAACGATGAAGCGATTCGATTATTAGAAAACCGACCAAAAGATCCTGCTTGTATGCCATTTCCTTATTTAGACTTTATGCTGGGAAATGCAAAATTAAATCGTTTGGATACCGATGCAGTCTTGTATTTGAAAGCCTATATTCAAGAGTTTAGGGGTTTAAATTATATCAAGCAAGCTTACCAAAAAATTGCTTGGTATCATTTACTCAATGGCAATGAGTCGGCTTATAAGGAAAATATTGCTAAATGCAAATCTCAGGGAGCGGCTATTCTTGATGGCGATAAAAATGCAGTGAAAGAAGCAAAACAAGGAATGCTTCCTAATGCAGACTTACTAAAAGCTAGAGTGCTTTTTGATGGGGGATATTATCAAAGAGCCTATCAATTATTGAAGAATAAACAAGCGAGCGACTTTTCTATTAAGCAATTTAGTCTAGAGTATTCCTATCGCCTTGGGCGGATTACTCATAAGATGAACCAGCATGATGAAGCCATTGCATATTATCAACAAACTATTGATAATGGTCGGGAAGCACCTTGGTTTTATGCCTGCAATGCGGCATTACAAATCGGCCATATTTATGAAGATTATGGTCGAAAAGAGCAAGCGAAAGCTTATTATAAGACCTGTCTTTCTATTAAACCTGAAGCGTATAAAAATAGTTTGCACCAAAAAGCAAAGGCTGGATTGAATAGAATAAAACATTAGGGAGCTGAACCCGTTCTAAGTTCTAAAAATACTAGCTTCATTTCTAAACCATCTTTTTGCCAATACAATTCCAATAGCGGCCAGTAAAAAAAGAGAGAGAAAAACCAATGCAAGCAATCCGTAGTCTATACTTCCTGTCGTGATGCTTTTACTAGCAAGTGCAACATTTAGGATTGGGATAAATGCAGTCTTTATATTGAGTTCGATTCCTGGAAACAAACCAAAGATGATTGGGAAAATGATAACTATAACCATGGGTTGTAATAGGCTTTGTGCTTCTTTAAATGATTTGGCGTAAATCGAAATCGGGATGAGTATTCCCGCAAAAAAAGTAGTCAAAGGAATCATCATCAAAATCATCCAAAGAACAGATTTAATGTTCAACATGACTGATATAAAAGGCAAATCTGCATTGAACTTTAAGAAAAGGAAAATACCCAAAAAGGTCAAAATTCCAGAAATTACTCCAGTACTGACGACGACCAACATTTTCCCAATCAAAAGTTGAAATCGATTGACTGGCAATACCAATAAAGTCTCAATAGTACCTCGTTCTTTTTCTCCTGTAAATAAATCAATGGCTGGATACAAAGCGCCCATAAAACAAAATAAGACAAAGAAAATAGGTAAGATGCCTCCAGCTATAGCACCCATGATATTGCTATCTTTCTTAAGGTTAATATCCTTAATTTTTGTTGGATTTAGAATAGAAATATCTGCACCAATTTGCGCGAGTCTATCTTTAATGACTGATCTTCGAAAGGTTCGAATTGTTTTCACAAAAGAACTATACAATAAAGTATCTCTTCGGGAATATTTATGTAATAGTTCTAAGTCACCTGTCTTTCCATCCAATATTTGCTTATCAAAATTCTTACTAATGATAAGTCCAAAGTCCAAACTATCATCGATTACGAGCTGATTCATTTCCTGCGGAGAGAGCCCTTCAATGATTTTTAGGTCTTTTCGTAGTTGAAAACGTTCTAATAAATCCGCCCCATTTCCATTTGTTTGGATTGCTACCCGAATTTGTTTCATATCATTTGAATCATTGGGCAATAAAGACATTCTGGAAATAAAAGTGAAAACGATGGGTACCAAAACTAGTGGTAATACCATCATGGCCATGATCGTTCGCCGATCTCTCAGCAAGTCTGTCATTTCTTTTTTGAAAATAATGAAAATTAGCTTCACTTTGATGGACTATAAAGGTTATTGTGATTTGGAATAGTTCATTGAGCTGCTCAATATAGCCTTATTGTTTTGAAGGACTTATATAGATGGCAAGATTATTAGTTTGGAAATCTAAAAATCTAGTTCAAAAAAATGCTAACACGCAAGCTTGGCTTCCGCACCCACGTTTTTGAACATTCCCAGCCCGCGGACTCTGCTAAACTGTATCATACTGCTTTTTTATTTTTAAACAACTTCTGTTTAAAAATATTAAAGTGCTACAAAAACGTCTTTTTCGTCCACTCTGCGGCTTTTCCAATTGAAAAGAGCCTTGATTGGCCATGAAACCCTGCTGTTTCGACTAAGTGGATAAAACTTAAAAAGGCTGTAAATTTTAATTTCCTTAAAAATATGTCCCTACTTGTTTACAAAAAGGATGAAAAAGCATATATTTGCGGTCGCTTAAAAAATATAGGATTTAGGAGTACGATTTAGAAAAAAGCTTTTCAATCCCTAAATCTAAATTTTTAAACAAATATGGCGAGGTAGCTCAGCTGGTTAGAGCGTCGGATTCATAATCCGGAGGTCGAGAGTTCAAGTCTCTCTCTCGCTACAAAAGCCCTAAATTAATCATACGGATTAACTTGGGGCTTTTTTATTGTAACTTGGTGGTCGTCTCTTTAATAGTAAGCTTCCCTTTTACCTATTCGACTTTCTTTTTTGTAGGTTTAGGTTTTAGTTCCGAAACATAGTTCAAGCTTTTCTGTAAGTATTCAGATAATTGGTCTGTATCATTTAATAAAGCGCCTGGAACGGAGACATACTCTTTCATTATTCTTCCATGCTGTTTCATTAAATGACTATCGAATGCTTGAATAAATTGTTCTCTATCATTTTTAGAAAGCCTTAATCCCATTATACCATCTTTTGATAAAAATGTAAACATATGACCATTCAATGAAGTGTAAGGCATTGATTTTCCTTTTCGTTCAATGTTAGGATTAGCTTCGATTAGCTTGTCGTATAATTTATTAGCATTGCTCATATTGCTTCTTTTTGTGTTAGTGGAAACTAATTTTCTGAATGATTTTATAAAAGGGCAGAATGGATTTTAGGATGTACTAAGGTAAAAAATAATTATCAACAACTTTATTTTTGAATATGGTTTAGCCAAATTGGGGCATCATTGATCATTAGTAGTTTGATTTTTCCTTTGTTTTATTGAAATCAATCTAAATCAAGTTATTTTGAACGTTCCTTTTATCGTTGAATATATTACTGCTCAAGGAGATATGTTCAATACTATTAATACTCGTATTTAAATTCGACCCAACTTACTTTCTCTATAACCCATCTAATTCTATAATTTCCTTTTTTTAATTTTTCCCTTCTTAATGGATTCTCAAAAAAAAGCTCTTGTATTTTGTATGTCCAGATTTGATTAGTTCCTGGATCAACCTGATGGGTTATATTACTTTTATTACAAACAATGAAACTTGAACGAATTAATATTCCATCTGTATTATAGATCTCAAGCCTATTTTCATAAGTATCAAAAGAGGCAACATTAATAGTGCTTTCACTTGAGTTGATTAAGTTAAGTTCTAATACGTCTTTTTTAAGAGATTGATAATTTATACTTAAGGAAATATCGTTTACTTTTTCTTCTGCTTGACCGAAAATGATACACATTCCGAATATGGAATAAATAAGGGACAAGGTGTATTTTTTAAAACTCATAAATTTAAAAATTTTGATTCTCAAATACCAGTTTACTCTTTCTACAGAACTTACAATTCAAGAGAAATTCTACTCTTCCGTTATTAGGACTCTATCATAGGTACTAACACCCTATTCAGTATTTTCGTGATTCGGAAAACCTGGACTATCATTGTTCTGAACAATTGGGACTTTATTCTAATCCTTTCTTTTAATGGTTTAGAGATTCTAATTTGGTTTTATTATCATGATAAGATTTCAATAGTTCTTTCTGTTCTCCTGAGAAACTAGTACCCCCAATTTCTTCTCTTAATAATAAAACTTCGAAAGAATCTTTATATTTTGACCTTTTTAATACATCAATAAATAATAATGGATTTTCATCTTTTGCAATCATCCTTAAAGCCCAGTTAAAATGTTCAATCTCATTGATTGCTGATTCTATACATTTAACTCTTTCTTGATTGCCTGAAAAATACCTTTCTAGTAAAGTTAGATTTTTATGTACTAGTTTTTTTACTGAAGGATATCTAAGACTTTCTCTTTTTTCTTCCATTAAAAAACTATCTAAAACGGGTAATGATGAGACATCTGGGATATCTCTTAAAGCATAAATTAACATCAAATAAGTTTCTTTATCCTTATACGTTCTATTTAATAATGCACCTTGTAAATATGGTAATACAAAGATAGAATCCATGTTTGTTAGTGTATGAATTGCAGGTCTAACAAGTCCTTCATTTTCAAAATTTAGAATTTTTGAAACCTCCTTTGCAATTCCTCTTTCTTTTACTTGGGTCAGTAACAGCAAGGCTTTACATATTTCAGCTTCATTTTCAGATTTTATCTTTTTGAGTAAGTAGGCTTTTGATAATTTGTCGGTTAATAGATTAAAATTCTGATTAACTCCACATCCTTCTATATCCACTAAATAAAACAATGAATCTTCAATAGAAGAGAAGTTTTTATTAATGTATTCGAGGTTATTAATCTGACCTTCTGCTTGATCAATACAAAAAAGAGAAGCAATAAAGTAAAGTAATGCAAGGAAATATTTTTCCATTTTTTTAATTTTAATTGAAAGATATTAATTCTTTTTCATGCTCAATTAACTTGATCAGTTATTAGTCAGTATTAATTGAATAATTGTTATGAGAGGCTTCTAAAATGATTTATCGCACCAAAGTTAAATCGTGAATTTCCTGTTTTATTTGCCCTAGACTGTTCTCATAAGTGATGTAAAGTATATATACACCTGTCTGTGCTTCTTTACCTAAAAAAGTGCCATCCCATGCTAAACTATTATCATTTGGTAAGAAATTTTGGGCTTGATAAACAGCATGGCCATTCCGACTCATAATGGTTAAATTGATGATGTTTCTCACTGCATTGGGTGCGGCATAGACGGTAAGGATATCATTATGTCCATCATCATTAGGTGAAAAAATATTAGGGACATAGATGTCGATTGTTTCTGATAAATTAATGCTGATTGTTTTTTGAACTATACATCCATCAGCATCTATAATCGTCACTTCATATGCAATGGAATAAGTAGGGCTAATCGTATTTTCGAAACAAGTAGGGCAGGGCAGGAAGTCTATAGGTGACCATGATACTTGAGCCGTTGCTGCATTTGTCTCAATACTCAGGTCGATTGATCCGCCTGGAAATGTTGTAAACTGGTCTTGTATCTGTATTTCAATTTGATCTGCCTGAAAAAGCTCAAGATTAATTTCTGCAATACAGCCTTGGGCATCTTGAATCTCTATGAAGTATTCGCCAGCAGTCAGATTGTCGAATATCATATTGGACGAGCTTGGGCCATTATTCAATCGAGTACTATAGGGGGCTTGCCCACCGACTAAGGAATCTATCACGATCAGTCCATCTTCAGATTCATAACAGGAAGGATCAAAAGAACTGGTGTAGATGCTTATTTCCGGATCATAGATCACTATGGCATCTGTTGCAGTACAATTATTATCATCTGTAACGGTTACTTGATAAGTACCTGCCTGATCAATGATCAGAAAATCGCCTGTTGCATTAGTTGACCAGGTATAGGTCTGAAAGCCATTCACTTCAATCAAGACCTCTTCATCTTCGCATAAAGTACCAGTCGTTTCAAAATTGATGATTGGCGTTTCAAAAAGAGTCAAATCATAAACAAGTATACTATCACAACCATTGATATCTGTATAAACAAAATCAATTATGGTATCAGATGAATAATAGATTCCTTCAATTAAGACAGAATCTCCTGTACAAATATGTTCTAAAATCGTATTACTGTTTTCTTCATAAAAATCTAAGGTGTAACATTCTAAAGAATCACAACCATTGGCCAATGTATAAGCCAAGCAAAAAGAAGTGTCCGTAGTATAGTCTTGTCCGTTTACTACATATGTAGTGTTATAACAAGGCGTTTCGCTAATGGTATTTATTAGATCAGTTCCTTCGACAAGGGTATAGTTAGCTATAGCTGTACATCCATTGGCATCCGTCAGGGTAAGCGAATAGTTGCCCGGAGCTAATTGGTCATTTTCTATTCCATCAAATCCATTACTCCAAGAATATTCATAAGCCCCCGTTCCTCCCATAGGTTCAGCCGCGAGTATACCTGCTAGATTACAAATGGTATCAACCGAAGGATTAATAATAGTAAGAACTAAACTATCTGCCTGATCTAAGCTTATTTCGAAATCACTGGAACAAGCAAAAGCATCTGTGATTGTCAAATTATAGAGACCGGCACTTATATTATCAATGCTGGCTTCATGCTCTCCATTGCTCCATATAAAACCATATGGTGCTGTCCCTCCACTAGGTGTACTACTTATAGAACCATCCGAAAGACCATAACAGGAAACAGAATCAATCATCAGGGAAGGATTAATAGTTACCTCATTTATAGGGATATAAGATCTTGCTATAGTGCTTTGATAAAAACCAAAATGTGCTTTAACTTCGATGACTCGTTCTCCATAAACAAAAGTTGGATGATCATTATGGTATAAGACCGCAGCTAATGCTGTTGCAAAGTCATTCAGTTCAGTATTACCATTATTAATCAAAATCAATTTATGCGGATTAGCTTGAACTATATCTAAATTAAAACCTGATGCTAGAGAAAGAAACTCATTTGCATTAAATGGATTGATCAATCTTATTTCTATGGAATCAATCATCTCCAAATCAGAATGTAGGCTCACATCTGTATCTGTAATCGGTAAAGGAAAAGTACAGGCCTGTTCGTATCTAAAATCCTTTGAACCAATTGCTCCTGAACTATCATCTGCATCTAAATCTACTAAGATGGTACAATCCGGAAATATACATTCATCATAAGAGGCCAATCCGGTAATATAAAAATCATACTGGCAAATCTCTTCTAAAGTCCAGGTATCAAAATCAATCCGGTATATGGTCGATCCACCTCCAAAAGGTATAGAAGCTACTGCATAAGTCTCTACGCTATCACATTCCAGGTTAACTGTTGCAAGACCATGTACCTCAGGTGTGCCAGGTGGAAAAGTCATGACTACTGAGCTATTCATAGGATTATCCAGATCAACTTCTACTAAGGTGTTATTGATAGAGGAAAGATATAATTTTCCTTGGCGGAAAGTAAGGTCTCCCCGACAATGCATTAATGAAGGCAAAGCTCCAAGGTCTATTATTTGTCCTCCATTCCAAACACTCAATCCTTCACCTGCCAGATAGATTCTTCCTTGTTTATCACAGGTCATGCCTTCTTTAGGTTCGTTAAATTGCCCAACTACTAAGCCTGTATATATATAGTCAGGATGAAATTCAAATAAAAACAGTTTATTTTCAAATCCAGCTCCATCTACAGTTAATGATCGGTAATAGTAATAATTGCTATCGCTATCCAACGTAATATCAGTATAAGGAGCGTTTATTTCAAATCCGAAAGCAAATATATCTGTTCTACTACAATCAGAGAAATTTAATGTTCCTAATCTTAGACTATCAGGCTGATTGATATATACCTCAGAAGAAACATATTTCACAGATTGTGAAAAACTTACAGTTGTAAGAAGTAGCAAAGTAATTGTCAACCATAGATAAAAAATCCCTAAATAAGTTTTATGTAGTCTGATTTTCATCTTCTAATATAACTATTCTGATTGATAAACTACTTTTTGAATAGCTTGATTTCCATACTCATCTATTACAAACACCTGATATACACCAGTATTTAAATTTTGCAAATCAGAAAATTCAATGGTATTGGTTCCTTTGTAAATAAAATGAGTTTGATTCAAAATTTCTTTTCCAAGAATATCAACCATCGTAATATTTACTTTACTACTACTTGATACATCAATTTTTGCCCAAAAACTCTTTGTAAAAGGATTAGGAGATATTTTTACATTTAAATTGTCAGAAATTAATTTTTTATTTCTAAATGATTCTAACCATTCGTCTTCACTTTCTTGTAGCTTTTCCAGTTCTTCATCAGATAAGAAGCCTGTACATGGCTCACATATTTCGAATACATTTGTAAGTTCTGCGCAGCAACTCCCACTAGAACAATCAACAGAATAGCCATAATCATCAATTGCATTGTTTAAAGGAGTTTCATTGCATACAGTCTGGTCGTTATCACATACAAAAATAACATTGATTAAGTCATCACAATCTTTTGGACAATATTCCCAAATATTATACCCACAAAATCCATTTGCATTTACGTATTCTATACACAAATCATAACTAGTAAGATTGTTTTCACTTACTATTGTACCTGTTTGAACACAAACTTCATTATAGGTACAGTCATCATTATAGGTATAAGTACAGGAGCCAATACAACCAGGACACTCATTATCCCCTGAATCACCATCTCCTCCTCCGTCTATAATAATATCATCAAGTTGATCACAAGGAAGTAGGGCCTGTTCATTTAAAACTTCAATATAAACAGTACCTAAAAAAGATTCAAATCCGCAAACAAGATAGGCTGGACAATAACCATTATTATCAGGAGGTCCATCTTCTACCCAATATTCTTGACCTAAAATTGTCATGTTAGGATCATAGTCAAAAGGATTTAATTCTTCAAATGGACAATGAATATATGCTCGACATCTTTCATCTGTATCTGGACCTGTCAACACAAATTCCAAATCTTCCGTAATTGTATTAGAATCACCTCCTGGACATGAATAAGTATAAGAACATTGACCATTTGCATCAGGGTTTCTGTTTACATCAAAAGTTTTAATTATTTGATGACATTCTCGTTCTATTTCACAGCCTGCATAAGTAGTTACATACAGGCAATATATTCCTCCTGAAGTAATATCCGAAAGTGTTATTGTATTAGAATTTGATTCTCCTATTTCAAGGTTAATATCATTTCCAAGATTCGACAATTTACTCCATCTATATTCATATGGCGGAATAAGACCACTGTAGTCAGAACCATTTACTGACATTGTTATTGAACCAGGATTATTTCCATCTGGACAGATATCAACATGATTTTCTAACTCCAAATATAAATCTTTGCATCTTCTTATTGGACGCCACCCTTTATCCTCTGAGCATCCATCAGTCACGTTTATAAAATAATCTCCTGGTGCAAGATTTGTAAGACTAATAGTCGTTTGATAAGTGTTTTCAGTAATAAAAAAATCAGGATTGTTCGGATTTGTCCATTCAATATTATAAGGTCCGATCCCTCCTGAGATAGTTACTTCAATTTGCCCATCATTAGATGGAGGTTCTGTCGTCGCAGGTACTACAGAAGTCGAAATAGATATAGGAGTATAACCAGATACGCCACATTGAGGGACAAAATAAGATTCACTATATGTACACCCATTAACATCAGTTATGGTAACAGTATAGTTTCCGGAAGAAAGAGTCGTAATGTCTTGAGTAGTCGCTCCATTACTCCATTCGTAGGTATATGGCTCAGCTGCGCTCCCTGAATAGGGCTCTATATCAATAAAACCAATACTTAAGTTTGGTGCAGAACCTCCTAAATCTTGAAGGGAGACATTGAGATAAGATTCTAAAATTTCAAAAGTGTATTCATCTGAACAACCTGCGCCATTAGTTGCAGTTAAAGTATACGCCCCAGCAGTTAATGAGTATATGTCTTTTTCTGTAGTGCCATTACTCCATTCATAAGAAATTGGGTAGGGATTAGTACCTGTAACTACGGGTTCGATAAAACCATTATTTGCTCCAGGGCAAATGGGGGTGTTACTTTGAGAAAGATTGGGACTTATTGGCCATATTCCAACATTCTGACCTTCCTCTACTATTAATGATGATACCGTAACGGTACAACCTACTGCATCTGTAACAGTCACAGAATACTCTCCGCCACTTGATACACTTAGTATTGGATTAGTTTCATTAGTCTCCCATAGGTATGCTAATGGTTCGACTCCACCTAAAGTTAAAACTTCAATTGAACCTGGATTATTTCCACAAACATTTTCAATATTAGCTCCACTAATTTGCAATGAAGAAGTTCCAACATAAATTACTTGTTCTGTATGACAACCTGCGTCTCCAATAACTTCTATAATATACCAGCCAGCGCTTGATATGTCTGTAGTCTGTTCTTCAGAAATAAGTTGGTAGCTAGGATAGCTTCTCCATGCATATTCGTAAGGTTCTTGCCCTCCTGTAATATTTTCAATACTAGCTGTGACGAATTCATCAGTTGGACATATTTGAGTGGAGCTCAAAGTAACGTCAAAATTAACCGAGTTTAAAGAAATAGGTAAGAATACATACTCATAATCAAAACATCCTAGATCATCTGTGGCAATAACTACATACCAATCAGGTGAAGCGTTTTCTAAGGTTTGTTCATTGCTAAGCACCTCGAGTCCCCCAAACCCCCTTCGCCAAATATAGGTATAATCACCAAAACCTTCATTGACATATGCGGTAATAGACCCTTCTGACCCACCAAGGCATCCAGGAGTAATTTCAAAATCAAAGTCAAAATCAGATTTTGTATTTGCATCAATAGTAAAACATTCGGTATACTCACAATTAGTTGGAATATTCGTTATTGTAACACAATATTCTCCGGCGATCAGATCAGCAAGATCTTCTGTTGTTTCTCCATTATTCCACAAATAAGAATTATTAGATACATAGACCTCTAAGTCTATTTCTCCCAAACTACTGTTACCTGAGCAAGATGGTTGTGATATATCCGCCTCAACAAGATTGTTATTTATTTCGCAGTAAACTGTAGCAGAACTAGAAATTGTGTTGCCACAATAATCTGTAACTGTAACACTGTATTCGCCAGTAGGTAGATTGATGATTTTATGAGAGCTTGATCCAGTGTTCCACTGGTAAGAATAAGGTTCAGATATAAAACCTCCACTTACTGAAGCAGTGACGTTGCCATTGGATCCACCAAGCACAACATCCTCTACTGCTAATTCTAACTCTAAAGGAGGTAGTGATACAGTTGTACAGAGGCTAGCTTGGCATCCTGAGTTATCAAAGACAGTAACACAGTATTCTTGGTCGTATAAAACATCGATTTGTTGATCCGTTGAACCATTAGACCAAAGAAAAGAAAATTGCATGTTAGAATTAGATAGAGGAAATGCTTTTAATGTTGTACCTAAGCAATCATTTAATGTGCCAGATTTTAATTCTAGGCCAAAATTACAAATGGTAAAACATTTTTGAGTTTGTACGTCTGAACAGACTGGATGAGAAATAACAACACAATATGTTCCTTCATCCAGACTATTAATGTCTTCTGTATTGGCAGAAAAAAGTGGATATCCAACTTTTAACCAGTTAAAATTAAATCCATAGCCATCAGGATTTTCTATAGTTAAATCAATTGCGGCATCATTTAAATTCGTAGTCATTGGGGTAATCGAATGCGATAAGTCAATCTGGCCATCTAAATTTTCGCAATTGGTAAGATTGAATTGTAATTCCGCCATACACTCTATTCCATAAAATATTTCAACGGAATAAGCACCATAGCTTAAATTATAAATACTCTGAGTAGTTGCACCATTACTCCAAAGAAAAGTAAAAGGTGTAGAACCTCCAGTTAAATTAAGTTCTATTGAACCATCTTGGTTTCCAGCTACTGTCTCTGGGCTAATCAAATAATCAATTTCTGGAGCAAAAAATGGCCCTTCAATAATTAAATCGTAAGAGTTCGCTTCACAGCCATTGCTGGTAAGTACTGTTAAATTATAGATTCCTTCAGAAAGCCCATCAATCATACCAATTCCATTGGCACTAATATCTTGCAGGATTATTCCAGAATCGTCTGACCAAATAAAAGAGTAAGGTAAACCACCAACATTTGATGCTTCGACTCTTATACTTCCAGAATTTCCTCCATCGCAACTATTTGATACTTCAACATCAAAGTCTTCAAAATCAAAGTTACAGGAGTAGACTGAAAGTTCTTCCCCAACAGTACACCCAAGACTATTTGTCACAATAATAATATGAAGTCCAAGTTCATTAGTTATAAAATCCTCTTCATCTCCCGGTTCACCGTCAGGGGAAGTCCAGAAAAAAGTGTATGGGCCTGAGTCCCCAGTTATACTGATGTCGATTGTACCTTCTCCTCCGGGACAGATACAGTCAACGTTGTTGATTTGGATGGCGAAGTTGGGGTCGGAGATATTTTCAATATTAAAACAACCTGCTGCACGACATCCATCTCCATTTATAACTTCTACACAATATTCGCCTAGGGAAAGATTAAGTAGTTCACTTATTCCATCTTGGTTTGTTTCATTTAGAATTTCGTTTTCATCTTGGTCAGTCCAGATAAATTGGAATGGAGAAGGATTGTTAATGTCAACATCATTTACGGTGAGGTGAATAGCTCCGTCGGGTGTGTTGATATTACAGACATTAATTAATTCTGAAGTTATGTTTTGGCCATTGAGGTTTATAAAAAAAAACATTTGAAGGGCGAGGGCAAATAAATACCTTGAGATAATCTTGTTCATATTTTTATATTTTCATTTTTGTTGGAAAAGATCATGTAATTTGAGAAAGCCAAGAGACCAACTTAAATCTGTCTTAACTGTTTTTATCAAAGACGTAAGACTTCTAATTAGATAATTCGTTATTAAATATTTTGCAATGAAAATTAATAACACGAAATTATCCTAGAAATTAAACAAGTGAATTCGAGAACAATCTCAGAAGTACTAAAATTCTATTTTAATTAGATTGGAACGATAATTCTTATACATATCTTCAAATTTTAAGTGAGGAGGAGGAAGGATTTCGGATTTATCAAATAAACTCCAATAAAAACTTGGGTTTTTAATATTACTTTCTTCAATTCTTTCTATTATAGTCCAGACATAATTATGCTCCCAAGTTCTTGTTTCTCCTGGAGTAATAATAATTGATACAAAGGTAGAATTATAAAAGTTATATAGTAATCTACCTTTTTCATCAATAAAGACAATCCTACTATAAGTTTCTGCAATGGAAGAAGTTTGAATAGAGCGTTGACTGTTATTAACGATTTTAAAAAAGCAGCTTTTATTTTCTTTATCTAATTTTATTGAAAGCCTAATTGAGTCAGTCTCTTGAAATATATTTGATTGCCCATATGATAGGACACATATATTTATCATTAAAAATAGAGTGAAAATGATTTTCATATTATTTACTTTTTAGTTGGTCATATTATTTTAAACAAATAAAATAGTTAGGATAAATATTTATTAGTAGGATTCATGTAGTCATTGCTAATCTATCTAGGGTCAAATGCCCTCCTTATGACCCACAAACATCCCTCCATTTGTTCGACTTCATTTCCATTTCCATCTGTTACTATAGTATTAAGTAAGTCATATTCAGAAATACCATTAGAAGGATGAGTAAGGTAACTCATTTGACATTTATCGTCATTAGTAGTATCATTATCAATTATATGATGATTATCGACATCACCTAGAACAGGGTCATTTGAGTCAACATGTACAGCATATACACTAAAAAGATGACCAAATTCATGTACTACTGTTTCTCCTTTTTTAATTTCTCTTTCTGTTTCTGTTAAAAAAGTTTCTGAATTAATAACACCAACTGAAATTAAAGTTCTGTTAAATGCTTCGATAGCCACTCCAGCCCGAGCATTATTATTAACATCTAAATACCCAGTACCTGCAAGAAGATAAAATACATTAAATGCTTGAATATTAGGAATGGGATCATTGAGAGCACTTGGAATATTTTGCTGCCAATGATCCATATAATGATCTAAATCTAGAGATGTTGCTGTAAATGGTCCAAACTTTGGCGCAAATCCGCTTCCATCATGATTGAATGTATTAAACTCAACAAATGCTCCACCATTTATTTCTCCATGTGTATCATTACCATAGGCTTTTTGTGTATACTCTTCTAGTATGTTAACATCAATATTATATGCTTCTGTTTCTCCATTAATTAATATTCCAGTATATTTTTTAATTGTATAATTAACATTAAAATCTTCTACAAAAATTGCGGAAGGTTCAGTTAAATTATCAACAGCTACAAATTTAATATTGTCTGTTATAATTCCATCTTTTGTAAACAATGTTAATAATTGTCCTGGAAGCAAGTCATAAAAATCATCTAAGTTTTCTACAAAAAGCCTATCGTCTTCATCATTATTTTCATCAGATGTAAAATCCATCATTAATGTAGAACCTTTTGTATACATTCTATCATACTCGACATAAATCCTCTTCCATGTTGTATATGGAATTGATTGAGCTGTTATATCAATAGGGAAACTTGAATCTAAACTTACCTCAATAACATAATTGTCTCCAGAGTTTTGTCTTGAAAATTCAAATACTGCTATTGCTTCATTATTTATTATCGGTACAGAAATCATATCGTTAGTTGAGTCATCATCACTGGGATATACATTCATATAGTTTAACCTAATAAGATACGGAAATTTATTATCTCTTTCTTCGGTATCAGTTTCATATGTTGATTTATCATCTGGATCTAAAACTTTAAAATAAGCTTGAGTTCCATCTTCAATATCTCCTTCAAATATTGCCTTAATCTGCATTTTACCATTTTCTGTTTGGTAATCTGTATGAAATCCTCCTTCTTGCCAATCAGAAACTAATATCTTACCTATATTTTCTGGGTTATTAAAATCATTTACTCCTGGATAGATTTGAGGAATTGGGCTACAAACAAAATCAAGACCCTCCGTCACAACACTTTTATTTTTGAAGGTTTTATTTTCATTTCCTTTATTTTGTGCCCCACAAATAACATGAAAGAAAAGAGAAATTATAGTTAAACTTAAAATTTTTAAAAATAGATTTTTAGAATTCATTTATATAACAATTTTATTAGACAGAAAATATTTTAACTTGTTTTTATAAACTTTAATCGATGAATTATCACACAGCCCCATAGCAGAGCAAAACTCCGCTACAGGCAACTGTATTTACCCAAATAAAATGTCTCTCTCGTTGAATTTTTAATTTATACCTGACGCGAAGTAGTTTGGAATTCCCGAAAATGTACTTCAGTCAGTGTATACTGTAATGAAGTACATTTTTTTCCTAAACTAATCAACGTCAGTATAGCTATTTAGTCGCTGAAGTATAGTTTTAGTTTTTCGAATTATTGTTTTCACTATTTATTATTTAGAACTGCTGAAATCTACAGGTGTAATATTTTTCTTTTTAATAGTATCTTCTGTTTGAAATAAAATATCATAGCTTTATATACCAAAATAAATTAACCCATACACCTGAGAAAATATTCTTCATTGTTCTATTAATTAAAATAGTAATACAAGTATAAGCCTTTACAGTCTCAAATATTGAGACTGTGGAAAATAATTTATTTTTAAAATAAATTATGTCCTGCCTTCTAAAGTTTAAACTCAAAAGGTTTTTCATAATAATAACTCCTACTTGATTTGCAATAATTAATTTCAGCTCCTAGGTCTTTTAGTGCATTTAAATAGCGGTGTACAGAAGCTCTGGAAAGATCTAGTCTTTGTGCGAGTTCAATAGCGGAACCAGTAGCTCTACGTCGAATCAGATTGTGTAATCGACGGATGATTTCTAATTGTTGAGAGAAGGACATAGCTTGGTTTTTTGTTAGAAAATATTTTTCAAAATTCTACAGGGCAAAATATACTTAAGACAAAGTGGTTTGGGTTTTTTCCTAAACTACTTCAATCCGTATAGTGGGTATAAACACTTACTGCTCTTCTCAAGTTCATAAGAACAGCTTATTACAGAATCTTCCTCAGACGACTGGATCAAATAGTAATAAAACACTATTTGATTTTTAAAGTGAAAATTAAAAGTACTAGATGGGTAGTGATAAAACTTATCATTGCAAAAATATATAATCAGATTCTAAATCTAAAATATAATGTTTAGAGTTTGTTATATAATTCTTCTTATTTCTACTAATCTTTCAAAAACCACCTGACCTCTAAAGTGAATTTATACTTAAAGGCAGGCGGAAGTCTTTTGCATAGCAAGATGATTACTTAATAGCAAAAGTGTAACGAATATTTTATCGAAAAACTTATTAAAGTGCATGACTCATTTTCAAATAGTCAATCACTTAATATTCTTTACCCTATCTTAGAAGGTTTAATCCTTATAAGACAAACTTATTTTTGTAATGGATTTTGTTTGTTTTTTAATATTATTTTTAGATGTACTTCTTTTAACTATAACGTGATTTACCTTTTTTAAAGGTAACCAGTTATTTTTATACTAAATTAGACAAAAGTGAATAAAATAATTGCCGACTAATTTCGGTTAATTAGTATATTTTAAATATAGCTAATTGATAATCAGTAATGGATGATTTAGTTTTATGGGGAATTTACCAAAAGGTTTTAAGAGCTCAAAAACAAGGGAGCTTACATCTAGTCATTAATGATGTCAAGAGAGGATTGCGCTACACCAAAAAGCTAGATAATAATCAATTACGATATCAGTTCGCTTCTATTATTCATTATTATTGTTTTGTTGTCAAACAAGATGCCAAAGCAGGTAAAAATGCTGCTAAGGAATTAGCAATTGCAAAACAATTACGAGATATTGAAGAAAGAGCAAAATTTGGCTATACTGAACTTACTTATAAGTTAAATCGGTCAAAAAGAATTTCTGAAACAATACGTAAGGAGTTAAACGAGTATTGTATAGAGTTCAAACCATTAATTAAATTAAAAAACATAACTATCTCATTGTATATATATTCAATGTTGATTATACAATCCTATCTAACTTTGAGTTTTAAATCAGTTATAGAATACTGCGAAGAAGCAATTTGTTTATCAAAAGAAAAAGGCCTTAACAAAAGCCATCAATTTGCTTCATTAATGATGCCAGCCTTAATCATTTCAAAACAGCATCAAAAAGCATCTAGTATTATAGAAGAAGCAAAAATTAGAATTCCTGGAAAACGATATAGTTGGTCTATCTACGTCTATTTTGAAACCATCAATCTTATACATGCTCAAGCATACGAACAGGCTTACCAACGTCTGCTAGAAGCGGATCAAAAAGAACAAATCAATCCTGCGATGAAAGAACAATGGCAGATTGCCAAGGGCTTTTTTCAGATATTATCCAATGGGGGGTATATCGAAGACGCGATTCGGTTTCGGATATCAAAGATTCTTAATGAGGTACCGATTTTTAGTAAGGATAAATATGGTAACTTTATTAATATACTGATTTTGAAGATCATCTTGGGGATTCAGGAGAATAGGATCAAACTTATTGAAGAGCGGGAAGCTATTGAAAAGGCTTATCAGAGATATTGTTTTAAGGGATCTAGAGAACAGGTTTTTTTGCGCATATTATTGAGGGTGCCGGTACATCGGTTTAAACGGGAACGGGTAGAGAAGGCTTGTCAGGAGGATTTTAAAAAATTAGAGGGATTAGTGATGAACGCAGAGAACATTGATGTTATTCCCTGGGCTAAATTATTGGAGATTGTATTGGATTGATATGGCTATTGGGTGAAAGGTGTTTTGGATGAGATTTGGTGATCAGTTCTATAGGCAGGATTGTTATGTTCTGGTATAAGTCTTATTTCCTTAATAAAAATAATGATGGGTGCTTTATCTTCATTATGTCCTTTTGGCTTGGCCCAAAAGGACCAAAAATCCAAGGCTGTATTCTTTTTTTTACCCTCCAAAATATGGAAAAATCTAAATCTTAAAAACTCGCTTTTCGTGTAGTTCTTTGATTAAGGTATTCTAGATTAATAAAAATTCACCTCATATTTGATTTTTTAAATAAGCTCAAACAGTTTAAGATTCTTAACGGTTTTTCCATACTTTGGAGTTAAAAAGAATAAGGCCATTGCCTAGCTTCTAGAATTCAAGTTTAATAATGATTAATAATCGGGTTAATTTTTAGTTTCTTATTTTTCATTTGGCTTGAGTGGTGTATTAAATAGAAGGCTATTCACTTATTTTAATCTGCACCAATTTTTTTATCACAAAGGATTGTTAAGTTCTGGTATAAATATTAGGTTCTAAATGAAATCGTTTGGTGGCGGTTTACTAAACTAGCTGAGCTATTTTAGTTTGAGTAGTTTAGTAAACCTTTTCTTTCTTAATTTTTTTCGACCAAACGAAATCACCTAGCTCCAAATATTATTTCTTTAATAAAAATGATGATGGGTGTTTTATCTTCATTATGTCCTTTTGGCTTGGCCCAAAAGGACCAAAAATCCAAGGCTGTATTCTTTTTTTAACCCTCCAAAATCTGGAAAAATCTAAATCTTAAAAACTCGCTTTTCGTGTAGTTCTTTGATTAAGGTATTCTAGATTAATAAAAATTCACCTCATATTTGATTTTTTAAATAAGCTCAAACAGTTTAAGATTCTTAACGGTTTTTCCATACTTTGGAGCTAAAAAGAATAAAGCCATAGCCTAGCTTCTAAGATTCAAGTTTAATAATGATTAATAGTCTGGTTAATTTTTAGTTTCTTATTTTTCATTTGGCTTGAGTGGTGTATTAAATAGAAGGCTATTCACTTATTTTAATCTGCACCAATTTTTTTATCACAAAGGATTGTTAAGTTCTGGTATAAATATTAGGTTCTAAATGAAATCGTTTGGTGGCGGTTTACTAAACTAGCTGAGCTATTTTAGCTTGAGTAGTTTAGTAAACCTTTTCTTTCTTAATTTTTTTCGACCAAACGAAATCACCTAGCTCCAAATATTATCTCTTTAATAAAAATAATGATGGGTGTTATATCTTCATTATGTCCTTTTGGCTTGGCCCAAAAGGACCAAAAGCCCAAGGCTGTATTCTTTTTTTAACCCTCCAAAATCTGGAAAACCCTAAATCTTAAAAACTCGCTTTTCGTGTATTTTTTTGATTGAGGTATTGTAGATTAATAAAGATTTACCTCATATCGCAAGATTCACTGAAAACTTGAGTATAGTGGAGCTGGAATATCAATTTTTATAAGAATGCTGGAAGCAAGGCCCCCCACAAGCAAAGCGATCACCAAATCACACAGTCCGTAGGACTGATCACCATAACACAAACCTAAAATATCTTTCTTGCAATCGCCATAACATCTTAGTGCCTTAGCGTCTTAGTGGCGAAAACGTTGCGGCGAAAACTTTACATCTAATACACTACCCCAAGTTGAATTATTTGATAATCTTGTAATTGATCTGAGTTTAAAAAAATAAATTTGTCAATCTTACAGATTTGAATTACTTTTCGGCGCTCTTTGGGCAAAGGAATCAAACATCTATAAATAAACCACCTCAAAAAAACAAAATGAACGAATCGAACTTTAATCCTGAGCAAATGTTTCAGGAAGCTATTCAAGCACATCAGTTAGGACAATTTGGTAAAGCTGAAAACCTGCTACGGGATATATTAGATAAATTGCCTGATAATGATGGTGTAATATCTGCACTTGGGGGTGTCTTATTGGCAGGGGGTAAAGTAGAGGAAAGTATAAATACCTTAGAAAAGGCGATTCAATTAAATGCCAATAATGTAGATGCTTATTTAAATTTAGGGATTGCTTTTCAGAATAGTGGACGACGGGATGAAGGGTTTAAACACATTGAGAAGGCTGCGAAACTAGCACCACAGCGGGTTGATATTCAATACAATTACGCTAATGTTTTAATAGAACATAAGAGATATTCCGAGGCGACATTGTTGTTGAATCAGGTGATTGAAGTACATCCAACTTTTATTGCCGCTTATCATGCATTAGGCATGGTTTATAGCTTTGAACAAAAAAGTACTGAAGTCATAAAAACTTATGAACAGGCTTTAGCCCAAGTGCCTAATGACCTGAATACACTTATTCTTTTAGGAAATTATTTGGCCGATACGGGAGATATAAATCGTGCGAAGCAGGTTTATTTACAAGCGGCTACTAGTCATCCAGGTCATTTCTTACCGCATGCGGTATTAGGAAAGTTTTATTTGGATATAGGCGAAAATATAAAAGGAGAGCAATCGCTGCTAAAAGCCTTTGAGCGAAATCCTAATGATTTGAATACGGTTATCCTTTTAGGTAATGTTAGTAAAACATTGAATAAAATAAATGAAGCAGAAAAATATTACCGACAAGCTTTAGCCATTGATCCTCAAAACGAAGGTGCTTTAGGTAATCTTCGACGTATTCTAAGCCTTAAAATTCCTTATTGGCATTTTGAGATGTTGGCAGACGTAGAGCGCAATGATGCTTACCAGGAAGCTATTGAAAAAGTGATCACTAAAGATTCAAGGGTACTTGACATTGGGACGGGATCTGGTCTCTTGTCTATGATGGCTGCCAGAGCAGGGGCTAAGCAAATCATTGCTTGTGAGCTGCATGAACGCTTGGCTGCAACTGCAAAAAAGATTACAGAAGCCAATGGCTTCGGAGAAGTAATTAAGGTCTACTCAAAAAAGTCTACACAATTAGTTGTCGGTGAAGAAATTCCGGAAAAAGTGGATGTAATCATTTCTGAAATCCTGGATGTTGGTGCATTGGGAGAAGGAGCATTACCCTCTATTCGACATGCCGTGCAAAACCTTGCGAAACCCAATCCAATTTTAATCCCCTCAAAAGTACAGCTCTATGGGCAGTTGATTGAAATTCCTTCTCGAAGTCTGGTCGCTCCTATACGAAAGATCTCCGGTTTTGATCTATCTCTATTTGAAGAGTATCGGATTCCGAATGAGTATCTTAAAGTGACACTGAAAGCGGAAAAGTATCGAACACTCTCTGATGTTTTTCCATTGATGGAGGTAGACTTCTATAATTTGCCACAAGCTTATCCTGATGACCAACCCAGGTTAATTCCGCTGAATATAGAAATTAAAGAGCCTGGGACTTTACAAGCACTTGTGTTTTGGTTTGATTTATTTTTAGACGATGAAATAAAAGTTTCTTCTCGTAGAGATGGAAAGTTAGAACATTGGGGACAAGCTTTATTTTGCTTTCCAAATCCCATAGCCGTCGAGGCTGGAAATGTGATTCCTATAAGTATGTTGCAGAGTGATCAGATCATTCGGTTTAAATTGTAAATAAGAAACTAATCTAAAGTTTGATTGTTCTTAGGGTAGAAGCTTTAGTAGTTTTTGACACTTCGTTTTATGAAGTATTAATTAAGCGTTTGAGAAGAGCTTTTATTGTAAACTCATTAGGTTCTGAAAATAAATTAAACGATCATCGTAACATGCTGACAAAAGGAGTAGTGTATATTCTTATTGCAACATTGGCCTTTGCAGTGATGAATGCTTTAGCAAAAGAATTGAGTAGTTTCCATTCCATGCAAGTCATGTTTTTTAGAGCCTTTGGTACTTTTGCTTTTATCTTTCCATACATGCTTTATCAAAAGATTTCGATTAAAGGTAATCAACCTAAGTTTTTACTGCTTAGAGGTGTAGTTGGTGCTATTTCCTTAGCTACGTTTTTTATGGTACTTCAAAGAATTCAATTAGGATCAGCCATTTCGATTCGATATTTGGGACCGATATTCGGGGCTGTTTTCGCATTCTATTTTTTAAAAGAAAAAATAAACAAACTGCAATGGTTGAGCTTTGCCATTGCTTTTTTAGGCGTAATCGTTTTGAAGGGTTTTGATATTCGAATTGATTTTATCAGTTTGATATTAGTATTGATTTCTGCGGTCTTTGTTGGGATGGTCTTTGTCTTATTACGTTATTTAAGCACTCGAGAACATTTTTTGACGATTGTCAATTATTTCATGGTAGTCTCTATTCTGTTTAGTTTATTCTTTATCCAATATTGGAGAATACCAGAAGGAATAGAATGGTTGCCTGTAATCAGCATTGGGGTTTTTGGATTGATAGGTCAGGTATTTATGACGATTGCATTTCAGACAGAAGAGACGAGTGTGCTTGCTCCTTTTAAATATATGGAACTCGTCTGGGCTTTAATTATGGGTTTCTTTTTCTTTGGTGAAATTTATAGTTATTTACCTTTCTTGGGGATAGCTTTGATTGTTTTGGGAATGATGATTAATGTTTATGCTAAGAGGTGATCAGTGATCGCTTCGCTTGTGAGGGAGTGATCGCTTCGCTTGTGATTGTCCTTCGGACTTGTGATCAGCCTTAGGGCTTTGTGTGGTATAGCTTCTGATTGTCGTATTCCGTGTTCCTAACCTTTTACCACACGAATTGTTTTTACAGAATCACCAGCTTGAATTCTTGCGAAATAGATCCCAGTAGATAGCTTGTTAGTTTCTACAAAAACTTGATGTTCGCCGGTTGATAAAGTCTGATTGGAAATGTTTTTAACTACTTTTCCAAGTACATCGTACAAGTCTATACTTACCTTTACTTTTTCTTCTAGAGAAAAACTCAATGTAAAATTATTTTCGAAAGGACTAGGGAAAGCTTTAGTTTCTTTAATATGGTAGATCTCTCTTGTATTGGTTACTTGACAATTGCTAATCACAGGAAGGTACTGAAAGTTGGGTGTTAGTAAATTGATAACATCCGTTTCACTCACTTCAAACCAGTCCATTAGGACAGAACCATAAACCGATCTAAAATCATATTGCATGGCCACGCCTTCTTCAATGTCTACTTGCTCTGCGATCTGAGGATTATCGCCAATGATATTTTGACCAAGACAAGAACCAAATAAAACCATAGGAGCAGCTGATCCATGATCTGTTCCTAATCCTCCATTGGATTTAATTTTTCTACCGAATTCGGAAAAAGTCATTCCGATTACCCGTTCATCAACACCCAATAATTTGAGGTCTTCCTGAAATGCATAGATCGCATCCGATAATCTTTTTAGCAGTGTTGCATGCCTTCCCTGAGTACTATTATTAGCATCAATCTGATCAGCATGGGTGTCAAAACCTCCGAGTTTTAAAACATAGATTTTTGTTTGTAAACCACCTGAAATCATTTTTGCAACTACTTTCAATTGATTGGCTAAGGCCGTGTCTGGATAAAGGCTCTCATTGGAGTTTCCAGCATCTACTGCTTCAACCATTCTATCTCCATATACATTTGATTTTTTGAAAGTATCCACTAGAAATCCTAATTCCTCTCCATAGCAATCATTAGGCAATGGTGCTTCAATTCCGGTATCAAGGCCGCCGATATTATCCGGATTGAGAATAGCCATACTAAAATTAGATTCCATCCCTTGGCAAGTCCCTGAGATAGAGGAACCCATCGTCACCGCAAAGGGATCAGGACAATCAGTATTCGGATAATCACCTGGATACCCTGGAAAATTACTATCCAGATAACGTCCTACCCATCCTGTTGACAAATATTCATCAGCCTCAGAAGCAGTGTTCCAAATATCAGCAGATCGAAAATGTGAGCGATTCTGATTAGGATAACCTACTCCTTGTACAAGAGAAAGGTTTCCATTATCATAAAGGTTTTTGATGCCAGATAATTCTGGATGTAGCCCGATGGTATCTGTAAAACTTAATAATTGATTTTGTGGAATAATTATATTTTCTCTGGCATTGACTAAATTGTCATACATATCTAGAGGAACAAAAGTGTTCAATCCATCATTTCCTCCATTCAGGTCAATCAATACTAATACTCTATCACTGTCACCATTGATTATCGTTTCCATAAGCCTTGAAGGCATGGCAGATATATTAAAACCTCCAAAGAGAGCAGGTAAAGAAAACAGGCTTGAATTTTTTATAAAAGATCTTCTTTTCATTGTTTTTTATTTAGAGGACATTATGAAAGTATAAATGCCTTACACTAGCTTAATTGAAATTCAGGAACATTCATCATTGCCATAAACATATTGTACAGCTTATTTTCCACAGCTACTTTAATATCATCATTTGTTGGATCATCAAGATAATTTTGATATTCTACGGTCCATTCAAAATCAGGCAGACCTGGTATAAGTGCTGCTTTGAAATAGACCTTTTGTTCTTCAGTCATAGGCCGTGGAAAAATCAATTGACAGGCTTCCTCGATTAGATTCACAGGATCGGATGGATCATCTAGCGTTGCAATGAAAGCTAAAAAGTCGTAGCCTTGAGTTTCAGGAGATACAAATTGTGTTAACCACTTAATATTAAACATCATCCTCTTTCGCAGCGTCAGACTCGCAGAGTTGATCCAATCTCTATAATATTGTGGTGCTTGGTAATAAGCTCGCCAACCTGCTACACTTGGCGCTTTAAAAATGCCCATATCTAATTCCAGGTATTGCCAATACCAAGCTACCCATAATTGATATTCAACCAAAGGGTCAGCGGGTGGAGCCACTTGAAAAGTATTATAAGAAGAGAAGAAATAGTCTAAAGTATTTTTGATCATACAACCCCTTATTGCATTACTATAAAAGTGCTCACTTCTCAAAAGCGCTTCTAAAGCAGGTTGAATATTATAATCATTATCTAAAAGGATTTGAGCCATCGGCGCGATGATCTCTGCTTCGATTGTATCGTTAATATCATAATGAACAAACCAAATATATAGCCTTCTACAAATGTGATAAGCCACTTCATCTTTCCCAAAAATGATATCTACTACATGTTTATATTCTTCGGCATCCGCATTTGGAATCGTCTGATTGTCGAAGCGATAAGACAATTGCTTTGTACTGGTATCATGTCCCCATGTTGTTAACTCAGCAGGATTGTTTCCTCCTGTCCAGGCTGTCCAACCTGTCAATGCTTTTGCAAAAGCAGCTATATCTTGTTCGGTATAATTCGTATAATCTCCGGGAGCTACCAAATCCCCTTTACCTATGGTAAATAATTCCAATAATTCGCGTGCATAGTTTTCATTGGGTTCGCTGGCATAATTAGAAGTACCATTTAGGTAGATTAACATTGATCGATCGATTGTAATCCTTTTGGTAAGTTCTCTGAAATCCCCTAAGGCAAATTCTTTTAATAAGCTTAAATAATCCCAATTCATATTCGCATGCCCTGCTCCTGAAACCACAAAGTGATTGTGCCAGAACAAGGTCATTTTTTCCATGATACTTTGCTGATCCTTATTCATTCGCATGAACCACCAAGCCCAAAGCGTTTTTTCTCGGGCAAAATAAATTCCAGTTATATTACCATCCAATTCCTTATCCACCCAGGTTTCCCCAATTCCAGCAAGTGGATCATCTTCAAAATCGTAATAGATAGGCGGATCAACGGGAGGAGGAGGAGTCATTAGGGTAGCTATTGTACCATCCAATCCTTCACTAACAGCTTGTAGAATACGTGCTTTGGTAGGGCCAAAAATAGTTCGACGAAGTAAATGTGCTGCTTCATCAAAAGTCCATGGACCAGTATAGGGTGCAAACATAAATCTAGGTTTTTAATGCTTATTTTGAAACGCTTTATGACATGAAAATAAACTATAATATTGTACTTGCACAAAAGTTAAGCCTATTTTACTCAATTCATAAGTACATATTAGCTATTTATTTAACACCTTCTATAGTTTCTGATAACATCTTTTAACAAAAAATAGAAGATAGTTTTATTTTTTAGTAATTGATTATCAGTTTGTTATGATGGTTGTTTTTTTAAATAAGCCTTGACTATTCTTAACTTTTCTTTAATACATTTGATATTAAACTTTCATAGGGGAATGTGATCCAAACCAGCATCGAGTTAAAAAATCAATCTTGTTATAAGCTTGATTGATAATTCTCTAAAAAAATTGTTCAACATTTAAACCCATAAGTTATGAAGTCATGTATTGCAATCTTATCGTTAATTTGCACTTTTGGATTTACCCAACTTAATGCTCAATCTAATTCTTTTTATATCGGTGCAACAGTTGGTGGAAATACTTCCCAATTTAAATTCACAGAAGATTTAAAAGAATTATACCCTCATTCAAATACCATAATGGGACTCAATGGTGGCTTTGATATGGGATTAAAATTAGACAACTGGACCTTAAGTACTGGTATTCAGTATGCTCAAAAAGGAGCGGAATATCAAACTAATAATTTTGATTCTGAAAATGGAACAGCCTATTTCACCGGACGTGAAAAACTTCATTTTATTAGCATTCCTGTATTACTCGGCTATCGAGAAAACATAACGCAAAATGTTGGTTGGACTTTAGCAATTGGCCCTTCTTTTAATTTTGGATTAGGAGGTAAGATTGATGAAACGACTGAGTATTTTGGCTCTGATCAAGTTGATTTCCAAAACTACAAAGTAAACTTTGGTCAAGGAGTCAATGATGATTACAAATCAACACAAGTCGGCTTTCAGATTAGCCCCGGTTTATTCGTTGAGCTAAATGAAAAAAGCAAAGTTAAATTTAATGTAACCTGGGATTTTGGAACGAATGATATGTTTAGTGAACGATATAAATCAGCTAATGATTTTTTCGATACCTATAAAGGAAATCAAGTACATCGCAACACTATGTTTAGCGTTGGTTATGAGTATCATTTCAATTTTGAAGATAAGTATTAAGAATATGGGCCTCATCCCAAATCTCAAAGTGCTTTTGAAATAGAGTTTGTACAAGAGCACATGAGATGTCACTTGTCACGAGTTATTGGTTGAAATTTACTAATGATTGGTGACTAGTGGCTTTATCCTAAACTATCTAGTTCTCAATCATTTAATCTTTCAATATTCTTTTATGAAAACTTGTAAAAATTGTAGCACAGTCAATGAAGTCGCAGCTATAAAATGTTGTGCTTGTAATATGGAAAATAAATTTACACTTCATGCTGCAGTAATCGAAGAGGAAATTGTGCAAGAGGAAAAAACAACCGTACAATGTTTAAACTGTGGTGATCTTCAATCTGCTCAGGAACTACAATGTACAGCTTGTCGGTTTCCCTTAGCTGAAGTAAAAGTAAGAATCGTCACAAGCCTTTCTGCAAAATTAGGAAAACGAGTAGGATAATATATTTCGATACCTATTTTAAAAAAAATGGTTCTTTGACAAATCCCGTATTTGGGACATAGCCATAAACAAAGTCAAGGCTTCCTTTAGCCGATTTTGATCTTATCAACAGCTTGCCTACTGGATTTGTCAAAGAACGAAAAAAATAAAACGATGTCTAGAAGAACGCAACAACTTTTTAGTTTGTCCTTATTGGATTTGCTGACAAGTGCTTTGGGAGCGATCATCTTCCTTTTCATTATTACACCGAAAGGAGGTGCTTCTGCTAGCAAAGATCGACAAGCAATGGTATATTTTGATACCACACTTATGAAAATTCACGGTGAACTGCCAGATAGTTTGCTTCAAAAAATGCCAGGGGATACCATGCAGATTGTACTAATGGCATATAAAGATGATCCACAAACAGAAGCTTTAGTGAGGGCTAAGGCAAAAAAAAGAGCAGCAGAAAAAGCAAAGGCAAGAGCTGAAGCAGATGCTAAAGCTGAACAGAGAGCAAAAGAAGCTGCCTTAGCAAAAGCAAGAGCTAGTCAAAAAGCAGCTAAGAAACCAAATACTGAAGCACCTAAAAAGCCAAACAAACCTCCGGTTAAACCAGAGCCAAAACCAGAAACAAAACCAAATCCGCCTAAAGAAAAACCAAAAGACCCGAAGCCTCCTGTCTATAAAGGAGATGCACCTTCGGTTCCCGCTAATGTTTCCTTTGAAATCAATTGGGCAAACAAAGAGGACAATATTGATCTATTTGTCTGTAAAGGAAATGACTGTGTATATGGTGGTCGGAAAAAAGATAAGAAAGTAGGGCAGTGGGATAGTGGTAAATCACGAAACCGCATTTTTGGAAATGATTTAAGAACGAATCAAGAAGCGGTGCGACAATTTGATAAAATCATTCCGGGAGAGTATAAAGTTTATGCACAATTTAAGGATAGCAAGCAAGACCGTACTTCAGTTAATATCAGTGGTTTGATTTATACTAAAAATCCGGTTACTGGTCAGCAAAGAGGAGAATCGTTTTATAAAAAACTAGTATTAGGTAAAGGTCGAATGCATATTGCAACTATTATTCTTAAAGAAGATGGAAGCTATAGTATCAAAAAACCTTAGGCGGTAAAATCCTGGGTGTCAAATTTTTCAATCATTAAAAAAGAAATATCATGTTAAATACAAAGCGTTTTCAAATCATTACAAGCATTGCCGCAGCTATAGGTTTGTGGTTATTATTAATCTTCATGAATAGCATGACTGTCGAAGGTTCAGGAATGCAACGAGTAATGGAGTTGTTGGGAGGATCCTCAAAAGGATACATTCAAGTATTGATTTATGGAGTCTTTTTCTATAGTTTATTTGAACTTTTAGAAAAACGTAAAAAACTGACGAAACAATATAAGGCGTTTAACTTTGGACTCTTACCAGAGCAAGATCAATTGGTGTTGACCCCAGAGGAAGTGGCTCAAATTAAGTTAAACACAATCAATCTAGAACGAACCGGACAAGTTTCAATGGTTGGAGATTTTATAAAAAAGGCTTGTACTCAATATCGGAACGAACAGAATGTTGGAGAGACCTTGCAGGTTTTTAATACTCAAGTGAACAATAGTAAAGAGGAAATGGAAGGTGGGTTAGAAATCATTAGATACCTATTGGGATCGATTATTTCTCTTGGATTTATTGGAACTTTATTAGGTTTATCTTCTTCCATTGGGATGGCTCACCTCGCTAAAACTGCGGAAGGGATGCCAGAAATTACTCGAAGCCTTAATTTAGCTTTTGATACCACCTTGGTAGCTTTATTAGCTGGCTTAGTCTTAAATTTTTTCTACCATAGATATTTAAAAGAAATGGATACCTTTTATTCGCGATCTAAATCTTATGTGATTAATAATTTGATTAGCCGGATTTACCAACCAGTCTCTTAATCTCATTAACATTCATGCGATAGTCATTGGTCATTCGGATTTTCCGGATGACCAATGGTTATTATACGAATGATTAAATATCTCCCTTCTTTTCCTATCTCAAAGCTATATTCTTCATTCTTTTTGTTATGTTTGAATTTTAAAATAATATCAAATATGAATGAATTGCGCTCTAGGTCAGATGAAAGTTACCTCCGTTTCTTCTTAGGTTTAATGGTAGGCGTTTTATTTACTTTAATGCTTACCTGGTTGTTTTCAGAAAGCCTAGTGAATGATAGAAAATCAAACCTCACCGAACAAAAATCTCTAAATGCCGAAGAGCGCAATGCTACCCAAAGAGATAGAAATGACGAGGAAGTAGTCATCGCTACTGCGGACAAGATGCAGGTTTTCTATATTGGAGTAGATAACCCTGTGACAATATCTATTCCTGGAAATGATTCTGAAAATATTTTAGTAGAATGTTTGGCTTGTAATATTAAGGGGTGGAAAGGTAGGTATACCGTTACGGCTAAAAAACCTGGAGAAGCAAAAGTGATTGTTTCTGTTGATGGTCGCCCTCCAACCGAATTTAAATTTCGAGTAAAAAGAATTCCTGATCCAGTAGCTCGTTTAAGCAGGAACAGTGGAGGATCAATAGGCGTCGGTGAATTTAAAAACCAAGGAGGTCTAGGTGCTTTTTTAGACCATTTTGATTTTGATGCGAAATGTAAAGTTCAGGGTTTTAATCTTACCTATATAGAAAGAGGCAAAACGCAAGTTTCATCTGCCAATGCAGGTGCAAGGTATAATAATGAGTCCAAAGATTTAATAAATAAAGCAAAACCTGGAGATACTTATCTTTTTACGAATGTGAAAGCGAAGTGTCCGGGAGATCTTGCTGGACGAAGAATTAATTCTTTAGCTTTTATGATAAAATAGATTCGCACTTAATTTAATACCCCAATGAAAAATAATCCAAACCCACCAATTTGTATAGCTTCTCCTTTGCGACGTTCTGGTACGACATTGATACAACGATTAATTTGCTCTGCCTCGAATGGATTGATTTATGGTGAAACTTGTGCCAATGATTTTCAAATGATTTCTAATTTATTTACTAGCAAGAAATCTTTTTTATTACAACATAAAGATTGGCGGAATGACCAAATCAAAAAGGTTTTGAAAGGGGAAGTGAATGATTGGATTCCTGATTTGATGCCTGATATTGATAGTTACATTAATGCGTATCATCAAATGATAGAAGCTTTAGTAAATAATTATGGCGCTTTTGCTGTGCAAGAAAACAGACCTGTTTGGGGAATGAAAATGCCGGAGTGGAATCCAACTAATCTGGTATTATTACAACAATTATTGCCTGATTTAAAGATTATATATTTGCATCGAAACTTAGAAGATTGTGTTCGATCCGCCAAAAAAATAGAAATGGTAATGGGCATAGAAGAGATCAAACGCTTTTGTTTTACTTGGAAACAATTTTCTGATTATGTAAAAATAAATCTAAAAGGAGATAATGTACTCCATCTGAAATATGAAGACCTTATTGATGATCCTGATAAGTGGATAAATGAGATTGAGTCATTTTCAGGTGCTGAAAACATCGATCGATCCGTGATGAAGGTCAAAGTAAATACTTATGCCAGTGATCATAAATTAGCAGGTAAGAAAGAGCCATACCTTGATCCTGCGGCACTTACGGAAGAGGAGCAATCTGTGGTAGATTCTTATTTGACGTAGAAGTGAATTTAATTAATTTTTAGCCTCGTATCCTTAATCCCGGAAAAGGCCTTATCTATTTCTAATTTCAACTTTCGGAAATTGCGCTCCTGAATAGGGACAAGTGGCAAACGTACTTCTTTTGAACAAAGTCCAAGAATTTCCATAGCGCCTTTGATCCCCGAAGGATTACCATCAATATAAAGCCATTGGTGGATGTCTAAGAGTTGAAGATTAAGATTTTTAGCGGTTTTTACATCCTTTTCCAAAATGGCAGTTACCATTCCCGAAAACTGTTTTGGAAAAGCATTCGCAATCACAGAAATAACGCCATGGCCACCATTTGAAATTAAGCTCAATGCAGTCGGATCATCACCAGAAAGAATAGAAAACCCTTTTGGTGCTTGTTTTATAATTTTAGCGGCCTGAGTGATATCTCCAGAGGCCTCTTTTACAGCAACAAATTTAGAACTTGCTTTTGCAAGTCGAATGCTTGTCTCTGCGCTAATATTCGAAGCAGTTCGACTCGGAACATTATAAATGATAATAGGAAGCGGACTCACTTCAGCAATTTTCATATAATGTTGATATATCCCTTCTTGGCTTGGTTTATTGTAAGAAGGGCTACTTGATAAAATTCCGTCTAAACCAGTGAAATCATAATGCTTGATTTTTTCGACAAGGCTGGCCGTATTATTACTTCCAAAATTTCCAGCAACTATTGGAACTCTACCATTTACAATTCGAATGGTAAAATCCAGCACTTTTCTACATTCATCATGACTAAGGGTAACTGATTCTCCCGTTGTGCCTAAAGAAACAACATAATCAACACCACCACTGATTACATGATTAATAATATTTTCCAAATTAGAATAATCAACATGTCCATTTTTAAATGGAGTAATCAAAGCAACCCCTGTTCCATTAAATATTTGCTGGTTCATACTTTTTATTTATTTTATGTAAATAAAAATCTACTTCTTTTAAAAAATGTTGAATACTCCTATTTTTACTAGTATCAATGATTAAGTCATAACAATAAGTCTGTTCTGTGTTTGGGCCAACCCTAAGGTGGGCTTTTGAGAGTGCAGCGATATAATCAATAGCTACGCATTCATCTTGGTAGATACAAATTAGAATATCGAAAGTTTTTTCTGCGTATTTTTCCAGTATTTCTTTCTTAGGTCGGCCAAGCCAATCTATATCGTTTTTGTTATAAGCTTTAAAAGAGAAAGCAGAAGCATCTTGCTTATTATCAAGGTAACCAATAATCGTTACTGCTTTCCCTCCTTTTTTTAGATGATTAGCGAACTGGATGATTTGGCTTCTATTAGCCTGTTCAGTAGCATTAAATAGAATACCTACAGACTGTGCGGATTCAAAAGTAACCGGGCTTCTTCGGCTATCCAAATTGAAGATCTTTTTTTGCAAAAAGCGATTCCTCAATTGGTTTTGCCAGCTTTTTAAGATTCTCATGGTAAATTCATCTAGTAGAAGATCACAAGATGATAGTTATAAAATATCGTGAGTTTACTAAATTCTCAACATGCTCTAACCTTTAATCTTTTCTTTTGTAGTAATTTCTTTTCTCGAAAAAACGCCCATTTGGCCAAATTTATTAATTCGAGCCTCTATTCTTTCCTCCGCATCCATTCCTTGTAATTCAGATAACTCCTTCTTAATATGTCGTTTGAGTAATTTTGCCATTTCTTCCGGCATATTGTGTGCCCCACCAAGTGGTTCTTTAACAATATCATCGATCAATTTGAATTCGAACATATGATCAGCTGTCAATTTGAGTGCTTCAGCAGCTTGCTCTTTAAAATCCCAACTTCGCCAAAGAATAGAAGAGCAAGATTCAGGAGAAATGACAGAATACCAAGTATTTTCAAGCATAAAAACCCGGTCTCCCAAGCCAATACCAATAGCACCACCTGAAGCCCCTTCTCCAATAACATAACAAAGAATAGGCACTTTTAACTGAGCCATTTCAAAAAGATTACGTGCTATTGCTTCCGCTTGACCACGTTCTTCCGCTTCAATTCCAGGATAAGCACCCGGTGTATCAATCAGACAAACAACAGGGAGATTAAAACGCTCAGCAAGCTTCATTAAGCGAAGTGCTTTTCGATAGCCTTCAGGATTCGCCATTCCAAAATTCCTGAATTGGCGCATTTTGGTGTTCACTCCTTTTTGGTGACCAATGATAACAACATTCTGGCCATCAATATTTCCAAGTCCACCAACGATCGCCTTATCATCTTTAAAATACCGATCACCATGTAGTTCGACAAACTTCTTACACATTTGTTCGATGTAATACATAGTATAAGGTCGCTCAGGGTGTCTCGAAAGCTGCACTTTTTGCCAACCCGATAAGTTGCTATAAATATGTTTGCGTTCTTGTTTTATTTTCTTTTCCAGTTCAGCGATCTTATCAGATACATCAATATCGCCAACTTCTCCAACCTGCTTAATCTTTTCAAGCTGTTCATAGAGGCTCTCTAAAGGCTTTTCAAATTCTAAAAAAACCATAGAAAAGTATTTAAAAATGGACTTTGGCAAAATAGCCAGCAATCCCAGAGGTTTTGCAATGTTTTAATATAACAGAGGAAAAGACCCAATAAGTAAGATTATCACCACAAATAAGCCTTATTTAAAGGTTTGAATTAGATTTTCACACTAAATAATCTCCTTCCTCCAATACAAATGTACTAAATCGACATTATGAAATGATTTAGGATGTAACTTTTTTTATTTTTTTACGAAAATAATTGACAGTTTCATCAGAGAACCTTACATTTGCATTCGCTAATGACAAATGAGTCATTCATTATTGAAAGATCTTAGGTTAAGAATTAACGTTAATATTTAATCTATAGTATTTCAATCAAGAATAAGGTCCGGTAGTTCAGCTGGTTAGAATACCTGCCTGTCACGCAGGGGGTCGCGGGTTCGAGTCCCGTCCGGACCGCTTGATTTTCAAGGAGTTATGAATTAAGCCTCATAGCTCCTTTTCTTTTTTGCCAGTTATTTGCCAGTGAATAACGTGTCTAAATGGGCTTATATGCGACTGTATTGTATTTTACGAATATTTTGCAGAAGCCTCATTGAGACTCCTGCTTGATGTGATCTGCACGCTTACTTTTTAGTAGATTTTACGATTACCGCATTAGGTCCACCCTCAGCGGTATTTTCAATTACATTTTCAACAATTACTTGTGCTCGGATGATTTCTGAATTGTAGTCTGATGATAAATCATTTACTGTTTCTTCTGCTTTTGATTGAGCTGCTGGTTCCGACCCTGGAACGAAAATAGTGTAAAAAATTTCCTTAGACATGATAAATTGTTTTGGTGAGCAAAGGGCTCTTTTACAAAGCACTCAGCCAACCAAAAGAATGATAAAAGATCACACTACTTCTTTTAACATGAGTGTTGTCATCAGTCAAGTAATTCGTTGTTTTTAGAGTCTAAAACTTCTTGGATGAGATTCATACCTAACCATTTGTCTTTGGTCTCATCAATCATCTTTTGCAGAATTATTTTGTATTCATCTCTTTCTTCAATAAACGTATCAAATTCTTTGGGTTGGTACTGCCTGATAGGTAACAAATCATTTACTTTGAGAAGATATATATAGAAGGATTCGGCTGATTTATTTGATGTTCTACCTGCAAATGAGGCTTGCAAAACTTTACATTTATTATTAAATACAATTACAGGTTTAGAATTGATAACTATGAAATGGTCTAAGTAGTCTAATCCTTCTTTGCGAACATCTTTGTTTTTTTGTCTACGAAAATGCACAAACACGCTATTGTTTACTACCTCTATTTTCCCCCAATAACTACTGTCTCTTTCTAATAACTGTATAGTGTAGTCTTCATTCATAACTACATGAAATCGGTATATGCCTCGCTTATCGCTATAGAGAGAAATAGCTTCATAATTACCAATAAGATTCTTAAGTATTGTTGCGCTCCCACTTTCAATATTTCTAATCGTACCTATTGCTCCTTCTAGTCCAATAGTCTGAGCACTTGGGTCTGTACTTACTGATATTTCATGTTGGTTTAAGTATAATCGTTTTGCTATAGCAGCAACAATTCTTTCATTATTTTCTGCTATTTCTTTTTGACAAAGGATTACTTCACCAGCAAGGGCGTTATAGCTGTATTTAGAAACACCAGCATAAGTGCCTGCAAGAACAGGTATTTGAGATATATCCGCTTTTTTATGTATATGGAAATAAAGAGAAAGAGGCATCCACATATCAGAACTTTTTTCTTCTCTGTCAAATGAGACATGTAAATGTTGCATTTTAAAAATTGCAGTTCCAATTTCTACTTTTTTATCAGGATTTCTGAGATTATACAGTTTAGCATTTCTACTCGCATTTTTCCTCTTTGCTTTTGTGAAATCAATCTCTAATAGATAGCCTGCTAGTGAAATTTCTAGTGTATGAAAAGTATAGAAATAGTAAGATATTATATTGGGTTTTTCTTTTGTTAGGCCTGATATTCCCGATAATATTGCTAGTTGTGTTTTTCTTAACTTATTTAGCTTATCATTATTAAAATACTGCTCGTCATCAAGAAACTGCTCAAGTGATTCATACCCTAAATATAACAGATAGAGTTTGAGTTTGTTATACTTAACTGTTTTCCACTCACCGTTAGCTTGTAATGTTCTTTGTCTTTGATAGATAAAATCTTTTGAGTTAACGCTAACTTTATTTAACTCGGTGTAAGTAGCACAAGTTTTATTACTTCTTAAATATGTTTCTAAATGCATATAGAAACGAGTACTAGTAAATTCTGGAATTGGTCTTCTCTTTGTTTTTGAGCCTTCTTGCCATTCCTTAGAAAACTCGTCATGAATAGCAGTTATAAGTATTTTATATACTTCTGGTAGTAATTGTATCTGTCCTGCAGGCATTTTGCTTTGGGTTTTAATTTCTAGTACGTTTCTAGTCGATTTCTACTGGAATAAATAAAGATACTACTTTGAATAAAATAAATTCTACTGGAAATCGATGATTTTTATTTCTATGTCTACTAGAAAAGAACATTGCTACATATTTCTGAATATTGTTATGTAAGTACAAATCAGCTCATATGAAATGATATAGCCTTGTATAATCCTATTTAATAACCGTTTCCAATTCTAGATACGGGAACCTCAAAAAGTATTTTATCATGAAAGAACAGACACATGTTCTCCTAGGCAGACTATGCCAGCAATTAACTCCTTTTGGTAAAACCTCAATCATCGTTTTCTTACTAGCACTCACAATTGGTATCCCATCATATCAATTTATCATGAACCCCTATCGCATCATGAAACGGGCGTTCTCTAGCATGAGCATAGAAAAACTCCATAAAGCTATTGAACGTGGCGCAGATGTAAACGCATTCATAGATGACCTTCGCCCCATAGTTTTAGCTTTTGAGAAAGGTCGTACTGATTTTATGGAGGTGTTAGCAGGCGCAGGAGCCAACGTAAATATTTCAGACACGAACAATGTATCGTTCGCAGGACAAGTAGCCCAAAAAGGCGACAGTACAGCACTCCGCATACTCGGTGAGCACGACGCAGATTTTCATGCAAAGGCTGACTTCTTTGGTTGTAATGTGTTGACACATATTCTCTCACAGAAAAAATATCATTTGCTGCCTATTGCCATGCAGTACACAGAGCGCAACAGAATGGATTATAATGGTGGAAGAACGCCACTACATTATGCAGATTTTATTGATTCTAAAACACTCGCCTATTTAGTAGCAGATGGAGAAAATCCTAATGCCCGTGATAGCACAGGTAACACACCACTGCACACAGTAACACAGGTAGATGCTGCATATAATTTGCATCAAATAGGAGCAGATATAAATGCGGTAAATAATTGTAGCGTTCCAGCAATATTTTATCAGGTAGGCAATGGACATGGTAGAGTGTATCAGTACCTCATAAGCAATGGTGCCAGTACAAATCTGATTGATGATTATGGACAGACAATTTTGACCTACGCCATGATGACAGAAAACGAATTACTGCACAGACAAGTAGCAGCTAACTATTGCGAATCGTACCCAGAGCAATGTGCTACAGCGAGAAAGAAACTCCAATCAACGGGCATTAAAGCTCTTGCAACATTGGTATATACGCATACGGCGCACAGAGCTATTATGAGCAGACTTGCTACATCACAAGCAGCTAAGAGTGCGGTAAAACGTGGCCTGCTTAAAGGTGGTCTACTAAAGTTAGGTTTTAGAGCGATACCATTTATCGGCTGGGCATCGACTATTTATGACGCAGCAAAACTTGCTGAAGTTCTTGCAGAGCAAGACAAGCAGATTAAAGCGCACAAAGCAGAGGCAGAGCGACTAGCTGCCGAGCGCAAAGAGGCGCAAGTGCTACTGAGGAAAGAGTTTTTGCATTGTAACTCATATCAAGAATCTAGTATGTAAGATTGATTTCTAAAAGTGCCATAATGCAAAGAGCAGAGCTAAGTGCTCGCTCTTTGCGTGGTACACTAAAACAAAATTATCATGAAAATCATTACAAATTTTTTCTTGGCGTTCTTGCTCACGTTCTTCTTGTGGTCAGGTGTAAAAGAGTTTGCGACCAGTGAGACAGCTATTAGATTTACACACTGGATATATCGTATTCCGTTTTGGCACCAAGTGTTTTTTTGGTTTGCAGTACTCACCTTTAAAAAAACCGTAGGTCAGCTTTTAGGTGTGGCAGGCAACAGTATTACCAAAGGACTCACTTTTACGACTCATAATTTAGGACAGTTACTAGAGACGGCATGGAAGTATAACGCTGGGAAAATCGCCATCGGAGGTATAGCCACATACCTCGCATACCTCTTTATTTTTTAACTACTAAAACTATAAATACAATGAATATCATATCAATAGAAGAGCAAAGTTTTTATCAGTTGCTTGATCAGCTCTACGAACGGTTTGAGGAAAAATATGGTAAGCAAGAGAGCGAGTGGGTCGATGAAAAAGAAGCAATGCAGATACTCAATATCAGATCGAAATCTACACTTTCTAGTTACCGTAACCAAGACCGTATTAGATTTTCTCAACAAAGCAGAAAGCTAATTTTATACCATAAGCCTAGTTTAATTTCCTTCATAGAATCATATGCGAACATATAAATTTCATCATCAAAAAATATCAATAATGAATCACCATATAACAGATGCAGTAGCTTACAAACGTGGTTTCGACAGGGGCTACACATTGTGTATCAATATGAAAAAAATAACGGTTGAGTTTAGTGCTGTTCTTCGCTCAGTTGTATCAAAAGATTTTCAGAACAGCTATGGTATAGGCGTAAAAGATGGCTATAATACAGGTTTGCAATATATCAAACGTGAGCTTGTTGATGAGAAGCTAAAACAAAAAGAAGTAGAGCTACAAAAAAATAAGCAACCTATAGATTTGGAGACTTCGTTCAAAAGCATAATGCGACTTCAAACTCGCCAAGCCGATATGCGGAGAATAAAAGAAAAGCAGCAAGAAAGAGAGCGAGACGATCACGATTTAGAACGATAGAAAAATTTCACAAACCACGTACTGTAGGCGCATAGTGCCTGCGGGTTTTTATAAACCCTTTTTTCTTATGAAACCTCACATGACCGCCAAAGAAAAGTTGTTGTACTATTTCCTGATTATGATTGATACGCTCAAAAAAGTGTGGCAGTTTTTGTTTACCCAGACTGATACTTCGCCCTACTCTGGCAGGTATCTTACCAGACGAGAACAACTTAAACTATTATCAGAAAATAATAGTGGCATAGTTGTTAACGGACGATTGAGACTTGACGCAGAAAAAGAGTGGCACGGCATTGCTGTGTGATCGGCTCAACAGGTAGTGGTAAGTCCTCACATATATTTTTACCAATGGCATTAAAACTTGATGACCCAATGGTCGTGTTGGACGCAAGCGGCAGTTTGTTTTCTCAAACAAGCGGACATTTAAGATCAAAAGGGTTCCGTGTCCTTAAATTAGATTTCTCTGACATAACCTCTAGTCTTGCATATAACCCACTTCTCAGGGCTAATACCGATAGTAAAAGAAAACGCCTTGCATCTATACTTGTTGAGACATCACTTGGAGAAAGCAAAGACCCCTTTTGGAACAATAGCGCACGACAGCTTATTTATATCCTAATCAGATGCCTCACGGAATCAGCACTGCCCGAAGATTGTACATTGGTACAAGTGAGACATTTGTTAAACAATCTTACTCCCGATCCTGATTCTCCTACGTTTAAGTGGATAATGAATAATGTTAATGAAGATACATACACGGAGTTTAAGGCTCTTATGGTTGGTAACGAGAAAGTGATTAACTCTGTATTGGCAACATGTCGTACTGCTTTAGAACTCTTCTCTGATAAAAACGTGGCACGAATCA
>CBDICS010000042.1:0-9276 GCA_965277415.1 Saprospiraceae bacterium | reverse complement strand
CTCAAAATTTCATCTAGTTCGGATTATCCGATAATGTTCAAATTTTGCTAGCCTGTGGCACAAACACTTACTAAGGAATTACAAATGACATTTCAGACTTCCGATGTCAGCATTTGCAACGGCAATATCAAATACCCTATCGAAACATCATCTTTTCACACTTAATTTTGCATTCAAGCTCTTTCATGTTTCCATTGCTATTGATTACTGTAGAAGTCAAAAATACCATTTGTAATTCCTTAATAACTATGTTTACCACAAGCTGGCGAAATTTGAGCAAAATCGGATGATCCGAACTGTACAAAATTTTGAGCTTTTGTACAAAAAAGCCGTTTCAAATGTGAAACATTCTGACATATCGTTAGCGCCATTTTTAAAGAGGTTTCTGCAAGTGAAACAATTTCATGATGCTAAAGTATTTAATACAAGACTTCCATCTTTCATTATTCCAAAAATTACGGTAGTTTGACACATGAAACCAGAATAAAAGATGTACGAGCGTTTTTTCATAAGACTGTTCGGGTTTGCCACGTTTACTGCAACTTTAAAATTGGTTTCACGTGTCGGATTACCGTAATTTTTGGAACACTGAAAGATGGAAGTCTTTTAATTAATACTTTAGCATCAAACATTTGTTTTAGCTACAGAAACATGTTCCAAAATGGCGTCGACGCTTTGTCAAAAATAGTTGACGCCTTTTTGTCAAAAAGCTCCAAATTTCATCTAGTTCGGATTATCCGATAATGTTCAAATTTTGCTAGCTTGTGGCACAAACACTTATTAAGGAATTACAAATGACATTTCAGACTTCCGATGTCAGCATTTGCAACGGCAATATCAAATACCCTATCGAAACATCAACTTTTCACACTTAATTTTGCGTTCAAGCTCTTTCATGTTTCCATTGCTATTAATTACTGTTGAAGTCAAAAATACCATTTGTAATTCCTTAATAACTATGTTTACCACAAGCTGGCGAAATTTGATCAAAATCGGATGATCCGAACTATACAAAATTTTGAGCTTTTTTACAAAAAGCCGTTTCAAATGTTAAACATTCTGACATATCGTTAGCGCCATTTTGAAAGAGGTTTCTGCAAGTGAAACAATTTCATGATGCTAAATTATTTGATTCAAGGCTTCCATCTTTCGTTATTCCAAAAATTACGGTAGTTTGACACATGAAACCAGAATAAAAGATGCAGTAAACATGGAAGATCTCATATGTCTTTTGGCGACCTAGTGATTTCAATGAAAATCAGCCCAAGCACCAAAACAGGAACTTCCTAAAGACTTTTTGCAACCATTTGTGATGAAATTTGTATACTACCTTCATTTAACCTCATACTTGATATCCCAATAACAAAGTTAACTGAATTGTGACTATAAAGGCAAAAAATAGGAATAAATGAACCAAAACCACGATGAAAACAGAGGGATACATGGCAAATCAATTAACTACTACACTGGTACAGGTCACTGCCCTAGTACTGGTCATCCATACATAAAGGCAACACACCATGAATGGAACAATTCAAAAGAAGAAAGATTCCCTCTCTGACTTCCAAGGACTACTCTTTGTGTTTGAATGTGTTGTAGTGATCATTACTCAAAAGGAGATTCACACACTACAAGGATAGACCTTCATTGTGATGAAACTTTCAATACAGGGAACTCAGAATCATGCCTGTGTAATTCAATAGTCATGATAGTATACACCCTCAGAGTCAAAACATGAGGACATAGTCTATTGGAATTATTACATATCATTTTTTCTGTTTCCTATTTGACGGAAATAGATTGAAATCTGCTGCATTGAGTAATAAGAAACCTTATAAAAAGGGCATAAAAAAAAGCCATTCCTAATAAAAGGAATGGCTTTCTATATTCTAAAAAAAATTATTCTGCTTTTTCCTCAGAAGCGTCTTCTTTTCTTTGTCTTTCGGCTTCTTTCTTAATCTTTTCGTCCTCTCTACGTTTCTTTCTTTCAGAAAGTCCTTCGCCAATAGCTCCAGTGATAGTTGAAAGTACTAATTGAATAGACTTTGCAGCATCATCATTAGCTGGGATTGGGAAATCAACTAAGTTAGGATTACTGTTAGTATCAACCATAGCAATGGTAGGAATATTAAGCTTTCTTGCCTCAGCAACAGCGATATGTTCCTTTTTGATATCAACAATGAAAAGAGCAGAGGGTAGTCTGTTTAGTTCAGCGATACCACCAAGAACTTTTTGAAGTTTAGCTTGCTCACGAGTAAGCATTAAACGTTCTTTCTTGTTGATACGTTCGAAAGTTCCATCAGCTTTCATTTTCTCAATGTTCTTCATCCTTTTGATGGATTTACGAACAGTAGAGAAATTGGTAAGCATACCACCAAGCCATCTTTCAGTAACGAAAGGCATATTAACCCTTCTAGCTTCTGTTTCGATGATTTCTTTTGCTTGCTTTTTGGTAGCTACAAAAAGGATTTTTCTTCCGGAGACTGCTAATTGACGGGAAGCTCTAGTAGCTTCGTCAAGCATTCTCTGCGTTTTATTCAGATCAATGATGTGAATACCATTTTTCTCCATAAAAATGTATGGAGACATAAATGGGTTCCATTTCTTTTTTAGGTGTCCAAAATGTACACCTGCTTCTAATAAATTCTGATAGGTAGGTTGCTCCATCACTATAATTATCTCTTAGAGAATTGAGAACTCTTTCTGGCTTTTTTCTTACCAGGCTTTTTCCGTTCAACTTTTCTTGCGTCTCTAGTAAGCAATCCTGCTTTCTTTAGAGATCCTTTTAATTCTTCATCATGCTCGGTCAATGCTCTTGCAAGGCCCATGCGAATAGCATCAGCTTGTCCAGTAGTACCACCGCCAGTGACATTAACTTTAATGTCAAACGATTCTTGGTTCATACCAGAAGCAGTGAAAGGGTCTCTTACTCTAATTTGAAGAGTTTCTAAAGGGAAGAATTCGTTTACATCCTTCTTATTGACCTCAAATTTGCCAGTGCCACCTTCATAAAGGAATACACGAGCAATTGCGCGTTTTCTACGTCCGACTTTTACAATTTGGCTCATATCTTCTTAAATTTCGAAGGCTTCAGGGTTTTGGGCTTCATGAGGATGCTCTGTTCCAGCATATACTCTGAGGTTACCCAAAATACGGTTAGCTAATTTATTTTTTGGAAGCATCCCTTTGACGGCTTTTTCAATTACGCGTCCAGGATTCTTCTTGATCAAATCTTTGAAGGCAACGGATCGTTGGCCACCAGGGTACCCAGTATGTCTGAGATATACCTTAGAATTTGACTTGTCTCCGGTCAATCGGACCTTGTCCGCATTGATCACGATAATGTTGTCTCCACAATCCTCATGAGGTGTGAAGTAAGGTTTGTGCTTACCTCGTAAGAGTTTAGCGATTTCGCTAGCAGCACGTCCTAGTACTTTCCCTTCAACATCAATTACATACCACTTTTTTTCGATGGTAGCAGGTGTTGCAGAAAGAGTTCTATAACTTAAAGTATTCATTAATAATACATTGATTTCCGAAATGGAGGTGCAATTACGTTCTTTTTATAAAAATATGCAACACTCTATGAAGAATAAATCTCACTTATTATCCACGATAAGAAAATTACTTTAATTATTGTGAAATTTCGATGAAAAATGAATCCTTATATTAAAGAGTGAACAGCAAATTCCTAAATAGTCGAAATGCTCTCCTAATTATTTCTGGGCGCAAATATACGGGAATATTGATAAACTCTGCAAAACATTTTGCTTTTAACTGAAGTTGTGGATGAATAACGCTGCAAATAATTGAAGTTTAATGATTCTGTGTCAATAAATTGAAAATATTGAATAGTTTTTTGCTAATACAAAGATTTGTTTTGCTATATACAATATTATGCAGAACTTCAACTGACGCAAAATTATACAGACCACAACTCTATGCCATGTAAAACCTACGTATTGAATATATACCTGAAATTGATAGATGATTTTCTGCATTGTTTTGTTTATCCCTTTCCTGTATTTTTCAATACCCTTAAGCCTCAAGGTCTATTTTTATGCTAAATCTTTCAATGAAATTTGGTCGTATCTCTCCAGCACTTTGCTTTCGTATATTGGTTTGCTTAATGACTCTACCTATACTTTTGGTAGATTCAGCTTTCGCAACCCATAATTTGGCAGGACAGATTGCTTTGGCCCGTAATGATTCAACTAATTCTAATAGTTATACCATTACCCTTACTACTTATACCGACCCTGCTCCTGCTGGAGTTGATAGGTGTTCTGCGGATTTTGAAATATGGGCCCTTGGAGGCGCACAGCCTATTTTATTGACAACTATACTGACTGTTCCTAGAAGGAATGGAGGTTCATTGGTCAATGTCCCAAGTGATTGTATGGTGTTAAATCCCAAAGCTGGGGTCGTTGTGAAAGGGACAGTAAAACGTAATATTTATGATACGACGTTTATTTTTCCTGGGCCAGGAGAATATTTAATTAGATATTTCGATATCGCACGACATGGATCAGTAGTTAATATTAATAATCCTGAAGAATTAGCCTTCTTCGTCGAAACACAACTCTTTATCACTCCTCCTATTATCGGAAGTAATGACACCCCGATTCTGCTAAACGAGCCGCTTGATGATGCTTGTATCGGTAAATTGTGGACGCACAACCCCGGCGGATTTGATGCTGATGGAGATTCTCTCGCTTATTATCTGAGAGAATCTTACCAATATGACCCACCTTCAGCACCTCGAGTTGCAGATGGATTTCGCTTCCCTGATGATCCTTCTTTTGGTGCTAGTACCATGACTATGGATCCCGTTACAGGGATTATTACTTGGAGTGTTCCTCCCAAAGTAGGCCTTTATAATATTGCTTATATCGTAGAAGAGTGGCGAAATGGGGAATTTTTAGGATATGTGATTCGAGATATGGCAATTTGGGTTATCGATTGTGATAATGATCCTCCAGTGATAGAAACCATCACGGATACTTGTATTGCAGCAGGTGAAACCTTGAAGTTTGATTTTATTTCCTACGACCCTAATGAAAACGATAGCCTTTACTTCGAATTGAATAATGGTGTGTCTGGAAATAATGGGCCTTTCTTGGTCTCAAATCCAGCTACTGTTGGAGGATTAGTCGTTGATCCAATACCAGGAAATTCTTTTGTCTTTAATAACCTTCCGATAAGTACCCTGAACAATGGGACAATGGATGTCGATACAGTTAAGGGAGAAGTGATTTGGGAAACGGAATGTGATAATATTAGGAAACAGTTTTATCAAGTTGATTTCTATGCGACTGATAATAAAAGCTATTCTGCTCCAAATTCATTCAGTACTACTTTATCAGCCAATAAGGCTGTAATTATTAGAGTAATTCCACCTGCTCCTACAGATCTGACTGCAACAAAAGGTTCCAGAGCAGTAACATTAGATTGGCTTCCAACTTATTGCCAAGAAAGAGTACTGGGTTATAATGTCTATAGAAAAATTGGTGCGATGGGCTTTATGCAGGATTCTGTTTGCTGCGAAATGAGTCCTACTGATCAAGGCTTTGAATTAATAAACTATAATGATGATTGGCTTAATACTTCTTATATAGATTCGCTTCAAGATATTGATGGAATTTTTGGAACTGAGGTTTGTTATGTCGTTACAGCAATTTATGATGCACCTAGTGAACCAGGAATTCCAGCTTTAGAAAGTTGTGCAACTAATGAAGCCTGTATCGAAGTAGAAAATGAGCCACTATATTTGACCAATGATAGTGTCTCTATTACCGATCCAGCCAATGGCGAAATCTTTTTAAGCTGGAACCAGCCTACTATTGACGATTTCTTCCCAGGAACTTTTACCTATCGTCTATATAGAGCAAATAATAATGCGTTCCCTGCAATCTTACTTGCTACCTTAAATTATGACGATACGACTTATTTAGATACAGGAATTGATACGGAAATTAGAGGATATAATTATCGTGTCGAAGTATATGATGGATTGGGTTTATTGATCAATACAAATAATGGGACCAATATTGGAAGTAGCATTTACCTTACTGTCAAAGGGACAGGAAGTAATTCGATTGATCTGAGTTGGTCAGAGTTTGTTCCTTGGTCAAATCAAATATATGATATTTACCGCTCTGAGGCAGGAGGGCCCTATAATCTCATAACTACGATTAATGGAACGGGGGCTAATACACATACGTATCAAGACGCAGGTTTAAATCCGGCAGTTGAATATTGTTACTTCATTCGTTCAACAGGAACACATAATACCGATAGCATTAAAGATCCATTGATTAATGACTCTCAGGTAGCTTGTGATTTTGCACAAGATGATGAGCCGCCATGTATTCCGTCTGCGATTGTTCAGGGGGATTGTGATAATTTGATTCACGAGATCAATATCACTAAGCCAATTGGAGATTGTGATGACGATACTGAATTTATCACGCTGCTATTTGCTAATAATATTGCAGGCCCTTATCGAGAGATTATGGTTATTGATTATCCCGATTTTTCAGGGGATACTACTTTACAAATAGATTTCAATAATATGCCTGACTTGTATGCAGGATGTTATGCGATTACAGCGACAGATACTTTGGGAAATACGAGTGAGATTTCCGAACCAATTTGTATTGATTTTTGCCCTGGCTTAGTCATGTCAAATGTCTTTACACCAAATGGAGATGGAATTAATGATATTTTTGTACCAAAATCTTATCGTGATATTGTATTGCGAGAAATAAAAATCTTTGATCGCTGGGGAAGATTGATCTGGTCAACTCAGGGAAGTATATCGAATCTTTGGGAAGGATATGCATTCAATACTAACCAATTGGCGAAGGAAGGGGTTTATTATTATCATATCAGTTATGAAGAGCAGAGATTAGGAGGAAATACTGCTAGAGAGCAAACGGGCTGGGTAACATTGATGAGATAAAAGAATATAATTTAAAAGTAGAGAAAGGAGCTAAAGAAGGATAATAAGCTATTTTCTCATTCTCTACTTTTTTATAAAAAAATAAATATGTTCACAGGAATTATTGAAGGATTAGCTACGGTAAAAGAAATCACAGAATCGGGAACGAATATTCACTTTTGGTTAGAAGGGAAATTTGAAGAACCTAATCAAAGTAGACCAAAGCATCGCTCATAATGGAGTTTGCTTAACAGTAACGGAAATAAAAGAGCAATCTTCAGATAAAGCGATTTACTCCGTAACTGCGGTAGAAGAGACATTAACGAAAACAAATCTAGGAGAGTGGAAGCCAGGCCGAAAAGTCAATACAGAGCTTTGTATGCGGGTAGGGGATAGGCTAGATGGGCATTTTGTGCAAGGTCATGTAGACGCAGTTGGAATTGTGAAGTCGGTAGAAGAAAGAGACGGTTCATGGATGTATCATTTTAGCTTTGCTCCTCAATTCGCTTATCTATTGGTAGATAAAGGCTCGATTACCATTAATGGCGTAAGCTTGACTGTTGTAAAAGCAGGAAAAGACGATTTTTCAGTTACCATTATTCCTTATACTTATGAGTATACCAATTTCCATGAATTACAGCCTGGTGATCAAGTAAATTTGGAATTCGATATTCTAGGTAAATATATTCACCGCATTATGGAAGTTAAGAATGGATAGAAAAGAATTTATCAAATCAGGACTTACTGCGGGAATTGGATTTTGTGCTTTACAAACCTTATCAAGCTGTAATCTTTTGAATGAGCCAGAAATGTTGGTTTGTTCTTTAAAAGATTTACAAAATGCTCCATTCTTCATTTCTAAATTCAACCGAAAAAAAATCTTTGCCACTTACCTCGATGAAGAATTAGTAATCTTTAGCCTAATTTGTCGTCATAAAAGATGCACAGTTGCTTGGGAAGAGGACGAAGAATTGTTCATTTGCCCTTGCCATGAAGGAACTTATGACAAGTATGGCGAAGTCATCGATGGCCCTCCTCCGGGACCTTTAATGCGCTTTAAACATGAGATTAGAGGTGAAGATGTTTGGGTTTTGAATGAATTGATCGGATAGTCTAATTAAAGCTATGTCATTTTAAAAGATTCCAAATTCCATGAATATGGAATCTTCTCAAGTCATTGTATAAATCAATCGATATAACTGATAATAGCAGTTACCAGCCATTAATTTTATTGCTCCGAATGCAATTTCTGTTGGATGATCAGCTTTTTTACTCCCGATTTTTGCTCTAACAGATAAGTTGTAGGGCATTCCAACTTAGTAAATTGGAATGGAGCCGTCTATTCGATTTACAAAGGTTACTTCCAAATAAATCCTGGCAATCTGAAAAAGCGTAAATTTTATTAATTACTGTTAGTGTTTTGGTTTGTGAACCTAATTTTATTCCTTACTTTTTGTTGAAAAGACAGTCCTGCTATGAAATCCTTAGTATAAGAGACTTTGCCTGTTTTCTCGGAAAAAGGTCTTTCCTTTAATCTCTTTTCAACAACCAAAATGCTGTCGTAGTAATGCAACGAATCTACGGATTTAGTAAAGAATTTATTTTTAAACTTCTTTGTTTAGAATGATAGGCATTTAAGTAATCAATAAAGTTTTTACTGTATTCAATAAAAGAGTTATGCCTTTTATGGCCACCACCATATTCTAGCCAATAAGCAGTATGTAAATCTTCTGCTAAATAAACGCCATCGTCTTTTACATGATCAAATAATTCTTCAAAACTGACGATTAATTGCTCCATAGTATGTCCTCCATCGTCAATTAAAATATCAATCTTTGAATAGACTTTTTACTTCTCTCAAAATTTTCGGTCTGATTGTGAACCGATAAATATCTCAATATTTTCTTCTTCTAATTCTTTACATCTAGTTCAATATCAATTCCATATATTTTGGCATCTTTCCAAAATAATCCTTCCACATTTGAAGACTTCCACCTTGAGATACTCCGATTTCCAGAATGGTAACTTCTTTGTTCCGAAATCTTTTAAAATGGCGATCATATATATCAAAGTAATGATTCCATTTATGTATTAACTTATCTGAATTACCTCTAAAATATTTTTCTAAGTCATTCATATTTTTTATTGAATTTTTTTAATACTTGTGCTATTGGACTTGTCTAAAGGGGAAAATGCCTCGAAATAGTAATTTAGAGATGGCGACACCTTATTAAGAACTCTTCTTATGATAATTTTAAGTAAATATAGCATAAGCAAAGAAATATTGATTCATTTGCGCAAAAAAAAGTAAGGATTCTGAAATATCAGAATCC
>CBDICS010000041.1:0-6013 GCA_965277415.1 Saprospiraceae bacterium | reverse complement strand
AACCCGTCTCCGTCATTATCTATACCATCTGTACAATTCACTTCTGTTGATGGACCAACATTTACATAAACGGTAGCCATATCGCATAGGGAATTAATCGGAAGAATATCATAACAAATAGCATATTCAAAGGAATCTAATCCAATAAATCCAATTGCTGGCTGATAGCTTATTTGCCCATTATCAGAAATTGTCACCGTCCCATTATTAGGAGAAGGATTGGTAATCGCAACAGAAGAAGTATCTAAGATATTACCCAAATCATTCGCTAATACTTCAATTGATATAGGTGTTTCAAATGGAGTAGAAACTTCATCGGTTTTTGCTTCAATTAGACAGTTGGGTACTTTATTTTTTAATCGGGTTTCTTCATCCGCAAAAAACCAAGTGTTAATAGTATTTTCATTCCCAAAATCTTTATTGGTCCAAGAATGACAAGGAGCATCGCAACCATTCAACTCAATTTTGGCTGAATTATTTCCAGGGAGAAATGGAATATTAGAATCGTCGTAATAGAGTTTGTTTTCTTGATTGCCAGAAGGCGACATCGGTCTAATATTGGTTGTCTTAATACCATTTAACAAAAACTCAACATCATAAAATGGAATGTGGTAAATTCCTTGCTGATAGGTTACTTGAATATCAAAATTACCATTAGCGGAAACAAAATTACCAAACCCGTCTTTCCCATTCCAAGGAATACAACGACGATAGGGTGGAGATTCATTCAATTCGGGCTCAATGTCAAAGACAATTAAGATGTCTCTAGTATTTGGGTCATATATAAAGTTTCCGCTGCTGGTATCTAAATCAATTAAAACTTCAATTTGACCAGGTTTAGTTGGTTCTATTAAAATACAAGCGTCTCCCTCCTCTTGACAAACGTGTAGTTCTGGTATCTCATTAAGCGTACCATACTCTCCAGAAGGATAGACTAAGGAGTCTGGATCATTTAAAAATAACTTATGTAAAGCCAAAGCTTCACCCAATCCTACCGCTGATTTCCTATCTTCTGCTAAGGTGTCACTATTATTGGTTCCATTTTCATTAAAATATAAGTTAAAAGCTGCAGGCTGAAATCCTGAATCTTGAAAATCAATCAAATTAACAAAGCCTTCTTTGGATAAGACGTAACAGCGACCATTGAATGGTCGATCAAACCAACCATAAGTTGTATTAGGATCACAGTCTATGGAAGGCGCATAAAAGGCCCAGTTGGTAGCAAATACCCTCCCTAGCTTGGGTTGAGGTACAGGATCTTTAGTAGCGACTGTAATATCCCAATTTTCTATAGCTGTAATAATTCTTGGTGAAGGTGTACTAGAAAAGGAACTAAATTCAACATAATAATCTCCTGCTGGGAGACCTGCTGGATCGAAAATGAAAGGATCATATCCGTTGGCACCAGCAATTGGACTTGGACCTGCTACTGCTTCACTTCTCGAAGCAATATTAGCAGTAGTACCATTTATTATTTGTCCGTTTGGACTACCTGGAGCAGGGTAGACTACATCTCCATTTGGAGATTTGATACGGAAAAACGAAATGTTATTAGCCCCTGAACAGGGATAATGTCCGCTTGATACGGACTGACTAAAACCCAAGAACACTTGTTCTTGGTCTGGATTAGCAATGTGGAAAAAAAGTCTCTGGTCGGCATTTCCATCATATCTTCCGAAACTGTTATAGAGTTCACCGTTGAGGTACAAATAAACCCTATCGGATTCATTAGGAGCAAGCTCCTTCGTTCCCTCCGCGTAGATGGAGTTGGTTGCTAAAATTAAAATTAATAACAGTAGCAGTTTGCAGCGTCGACTCTCACATAGACGCATGCGTTTTACAGTAAGTGTCATACACTTATGTTGTTTGGCCTTTAAATAATATGATTCCCTCTACAGGGTAAAGTTCGATAACCACGAAAGTGTATTCCCGAAATACCGACCCTGAGACGTAATTCCCTAGTAGTCTAATCCAAAATTATTGCATAGCAATATTTCTTTTGAACATAGATGTATTGGCCTTGTAATCAAGCGACTACAAGATAATAATGATTCAATTTTTCTTTAATGATTCTTTTTGAGTTAATTGTTTTACTTAGGGCATACTTGAAATTTTAACAAACGGAGAATGGGTAATTTATTTCCGATAGTTATCGGATGACTAACAATCCTTTTCGAATATAGCGAACTATATGAAAAAATAAATTGTACGTCAGGTTAACAAATTACTGATTATCACGACAGTAAAATTTAAGCACGCTTTTAGTCAATTAGAAAAGGTATATAAATGCCAACTGTATATTCTGATAGTACATCAAAATAAATACATAGCTTTAAATATAGCCAATTAGCTAATTGGAACAGAAGCAAGTATTATAATCGCCTTAATTATTATAATACAAATACGCTTAACCCAAAGGTCTTAATCGAAAAAAATTAAATAAAATACATTTATCAATTTTCGATTTTAATGTTTAAAAGTATATAAAAGGAAGAAAAAATTGGAAGGATAGAACAAATTAAAATTGCCCTAGATAGCAGATTGCTTTACCAATATTTGATCCTCTCTCTATTAATTTAATGTGCCTTAAAAAATAAAATATTTTTCTTTATTCTACTTGATAATATGCATAAACAATGCCAAAACGTTAAGGGCTTATTTTTTTTTGAATTTATTACAAATTTATTTGTAGGAGAAGTATCTAAAAATATTCTATTTAATTTCTTTTAGCTTCGAACGATATTTTGAATGGTGCTCTTTGCGACTTTAGTTATTTTTTGACATAAAAAAAAGGAACTTAGCTGAGCCAAATTCCCTTTTTTTATTGATTTTAAAGCTTCTACGCTTTACTTTACGCCGTCTACAATCGCTTTAAATGTATCAGGTTCATTCATGGCCATATCAGCCAAAACCTTTCTATTTAATTGAATGCCTTTAGAAGCTAATTTGTGCATGAACACAGAATAAGATAATCCGTGAATTCTAGCAGCTGCATTAATACGAGCTATCCATAATCTTCTAAAAGCTCTTTTTTTGTTTCTACGGTCTCTAAAGGCATATGTTAAACCTTTTTCGACAGCATTTTTAGCTACTGTGTAAACTTTGGATCTTGCACCAAAGTAACCTTTCGCCATTTTTAAAATCTTCTTACGTCTTTTTCTCGACGCAACATGGTTCACTGAACGTGGCATGGTGGTAATTTTTTTGCAAAACAGGGGTTTTCTTTTGAAAACACTTTGGACCTGTGATGAGTTAAAAATGTTTGATGTAATTGCTCTCTTATTTTTTGTTAACGATTAGCGGTATGCTTTCCATTAACAACTAAATAATTTCAATTACCCTCTTAAGCAAAGTAACTTTTCTACTCGCTTTTGGTCTGACACATGAACTAGTGCAGAACCTCTTACTCTAAGCTTGGCTTTTCTACTCTTCTGTCTCTTTCTGTGAGACGTGTTAGCTTGAAAACGCTTAATTTTACCGGATCCTGTGCGCTTGAATCGCTTCTTTGCACTGGAGTGGGTCTTCATCTTCGGCATTTCAATGTTTTTTAATTGATTGTTGAATACAAATGAGAAGTTGAGCCTATGCAAAACTTTCTAGACGATTAACTAACCAATAAATTCATAAAATAGTGGTATTCGCCACCCATTTTTCCAATGGGTGCGCAAAGATAGGAACTTTTAACTAAAGTTGAAAGGGTAGGGCGTAGTTATGAGTTATAAATTAGGGGTTATAAGTAGGGAAAAGGTATAATATTAATTAAAACCGTTAAACAGAGTGGATATATAAATGAGTTATGAATGTAGAACACCCATAACTCATCACTTATAATTTATAACTTATTACTAAAATTATTTCTTCTTCTTTTTCTTAGGTTGAACCATTACAGACATTCTTCGACCTTCCATTCTTGGCAAGGCTTCTGCTGCTCCATATTCCTCTAATTCTTTTAAGAATTTGAGCAATAATAATTCTCCACGTTCTTTAAAAACAATGGTTCGTCCCTTAAATTGAACGTAAGCTTTTACTTTAGCCCCTTCTTCTAAAAAGCCTTTAGCATGTTTCGTCTTAAATTCAAAATCGTGATCATCCGTATTTGGACCAAAACGAATTTCTTTAACAACCGTCTTGACTGCTTTTGATTTTATTTCTTTTTGCTTTTTCTTCCTGTCGTAAAGGAATTTTTTGTAGTCAATTATTTTACAAACAGGTGGGACTGCTTTTGGTGAGATTTCTACTAAATCTAGATCCATTTTCCTTGCCCAACTCTTCACTTCTCTAGTGTTAAACACATCTGCCTCTACTTGTTTACCTGCAGCTTCACTAACTGCTTCCATATTGTCACCTACTAATCGGATTTGAGGGACTTTAATCAAATCGTTAATTCTAAATCTGATTTCTTCTTTTTGGTTGTGATTTCTACGATGATGTCTTCTTGCCAATAGTTATAATATTTAATGAATAAATGAATAGAATTTTGATTACTATCCTACTAAATAAATAGTTTTAAATAGTAAAAAGTTCCTGATTTTAGATAATTTATGGTAAAAGTACTAGAATTATACTTTATACCAAATATAAAAGGGCTGAACCAGCATTTTAATTAACTGATTCAACCCTTATTTATGTTTTTATTAAATTAATAGTAATAATTGAAAGGACTTTTGTCCCAAAAACACTTGACTGTTCAGTACTTGTGGTTTTTTCAATTGATTACTTTTTTTGTGCATTCTTTACTTTTTCAGCCAAAGAGATGGTAATATTATCACCTTCCTTTGTCAAGTTTGCCATTAAGATACTTCCTTCTGCTGGGTTTTCATTTAGAATGAATTCCGCCAAAGGATCTTCTAAGTATTTCTGAATCGCTCTATGCAATGGTCTAGCTCCAAACTGAGGATCAAAACCTTTCTCTGCTACAAACTTCTTAGCCTCGTCAGATAAGGTTAAGGAATATTCCATTCCCTGCAAGCGCTTGGTTACATCTTTTAAAGCGATTTCGATAATCTTAAAGATGTCTTCTTGATTTAAGCTATTGAATACAACTACATCATCAATTCTATTCAAGAATTCTGGAGAGAAGGTTCGCTTTAAAGCACTTTCAATAACCCCTTTAGCATGTTCATCTGCCTGATTGGTTCTTGCGGAAGTTTGGAAACCAACGCCTTGTCCAAAATCTTTTAATTGACGAGCACCAATATTAGACGTCATAATGATTAAGGTATTTTTGAAATCTACCTTTCTACCTAAACCGTCCGTTAATTGACCATCATCTAATACTTGTAACAAGATATTAAAGACATCTGGGTGCGCTTTTTCAATTTCATCTAAAAGCACTACAGAATAAGGCTTTCTTCTAACCTTCTCCGTTAATTGTCCACCTTCTTCGTATCCAACGTATCCTGGAGGCGCGCCAACTAATCTACTAATAGAGAATTTTTCCATGTATTCACTCATGTCAATCCTAATTAAAGAATCATCTGAGTCAAATATATATCGAGCTAATGCTTTTGCTAATTCTGTCTTACCAACACCAGTTGGCCCTAAAAAGATAAAAGAACCAATTGGCTTAGAAGGATCTTTTAAGCCGACTCTATTTCTTTGAATGGCTTTCGCAATTTTGCCAATTGCTTCATCTTGTCCAATCACCATCTGCTTGATGTCTTCTCCCATTTTAACGAGTTTCTTACTCTCGTTTTGAGCAACTTTCTGTACAGGGATTCCAGTCATCATAGACACTACTTCTGCAATATCTTCTTCTGTGACAGGATATTTTTTAGATTTAGACTCTTCTTCCCAATCAATTTTGGCAATTTCTAATTGTCTAATCAATTTAGATTCATCATCACGTAAATCCGCAGCTCTTTCATACTGCTGATCTTTGACGGCTTGATTTTTATCTTCTTTGATTTTTTCAATATCTTTTTCGTATTCCTCAATGTGCTTTGGTACATGAATGTTTTTCAAATGCACTCTTGCGCCAACTTCATCTAAAACATCAATTGCTTTATCAGGT
>CBDICS010000040.1:0-110737 GCA_965277415.1 Saprospiraceae bacterium | reverse complement strand
AATTAACTACAAACCAAACTTACACCACTTAGTCCTAAGACAAATATAGCATCAAAAAGAGAAGAAAAGAAGAATAAAAGAAAAAGGTGAATATCGAGTAATAAATTGGCAGAGGTATAATAAGGCTTTAAGATCGCAGCGATATTACGATATGGATAGGTGAACGAATAGTTAAAGCGGTGTCCGTAGCCCGTAAATACACCAAGACCATTTTTTTCATTTCCATCTTTAATCGTTTTATAAGCAGCCTTTTTTAGATTGAAAAGCAGAATTTATTCTCAATCTCAAATTAAAGAGTGTATCTTTTCTTGAAAGGAAAAAACTTTCAGTTTCAATATCAATTAATCCATATATTCTAAAATCATCAATTGAATCTGGTAATTCAGAAACTTCAAAGTTTTTACAATTTGATTCTAGAGTTACTTTTTTAACGGATAAAAGTCTATTCTTATTCTCAGTTTTAAGTGCTAGATTATAGATATCAGACTTTATAATTGTCTTAATCGTTATATCCTCATCTAAGATAGTGGATATAATTGATATAGAATATTTTTCAAAATAAAAATGTGTTCCTATCATCAGAGAATCATTATTCCAAATCCAGCTAGAGAAAATTCTTTTTTTTGGTGAGTTATCTTCAAAAATTTTAAACGGTTCTCTACGAGAAGATGTGCATCTAATCTTTGGAGTTGAAAAAAACATATCACTACATCTTCCTTCTTCTGTTTCTATAAAAGTTATTTTCTTTTCTACAATTGCTTTTATAGACTTATCTACTTTTAATTTACAATTAGATGCTGATTTTATACAACCATAAAAGAAGTTTAAAATAAAAATGATAATCAAAATTTTGATCATCCTGAATTCATTATTTCTCAAACTCATATATTAGACGAATATCGACTGGCTATTATTCTGTCATTTTATTAATTAATTCTATCCCTTTTTCAAGTGTTTCATCCCTTTCTATCGTTGTTTGCTTTACATACATTGTTGGAATATATTCCTCTCTTAAAGTTCCGTTTACATGATATAATTTGGCAGTCGATAATTTGTAACCATAATTCTGATGTTTGATATTAAAATCATAAACTTCTCCTGCTAACCTTCTCATTTCAGTGCCAATGATTTGAGCACTTTCTATCCCTTCAAATCCAATGGCAAGTCCTTCTCCCATACTTCCTGTCCAACGACCAACTAATATTACAACTGGATTTTTATACTGTTCCAAACGCGGACTTACATATTCTATCCAACTGCGCTCAATATCTGGATTATTTTGAGACTTTGCAATGTAAGCATGTTTTTGATAGGGTTTAGGCTCATTAACAAACCTACTCAAAATACCACGGGCTTCATAAGAATCTCCACCAAATATGGTATTTCTTAAATCAATAATTAGCCCCTTTGAACTTGATAGTTTATCTATTGTTTTGTCAAACTCACTTACTAAATCATCAATTCCAAGTGAGTTGTTTATTCTTATTATTCCAATTTCATCAATAGTTTGAGTAGATAATAGTCCCTCATTCCTCTTTATGTTGATTTGATCTAAATCAAATTCAATTTCTTTTTCATCAGGTAATTTCAAAGTCAATATTCTTGATTCATTATATCGACCCGCTAAAATCTTATTGGCAATCCATTCTCTTGTTTCTTTCTCGTTTTTGTCATTACAGTGTGTTGGGAAATCCTCAATGACTTGCTTGAAGTCAATCCCGTTAAATTTTATGATTTCAGCTCCAATTACGTTTTGGTTCAGGTTCTCTATTTGTGTTATCCAAACATTCGTTACGATGGGTTTATCATTTTCTATGGTTACATAAATGGGTGCAAAAAGCCGAAATGAAGAATTTCTATTTGTTCGTAGAGTAAGGTGATTATCATAAAATTCATCCAGCAAATATTCAAAAAACAGAACGGTTTCCTCTTCACTTTTTATATTCTCAATTTGCCTCTCATAATATTCTCGTATGCAGTTTAAATCAATGTTTTTGTCACTCAGGTAAACATAATTTCCCGATATATCATTTATCATCTCGTTTAAACCTTCTTTTATCTTAGATTGATCAATATTTGTATGCTGTGAATTACAACTAGACATATTGAATAGAGTGATAAAAATTAAAAGGATTTTTTTCATTTTGCTATGATTTTTATTTTTCCTTTTCAGGAAAGTGATAAATTAAGTCCAAGGACAAAAGTGTCTGCTTAAATGCTATCCATCAGGCTTCAAAATCGTATAAAAACCTGATTTTGCTTTTTTGTATGCTTATAGTGATCTGGAGAGGGTTTTGGATTTTATTCATTAGCCCCAGCCTCTTTGCTTATTTTTTCTATATAATTTTTCATTCCATATTCAGGACTTGAAACAACTTTATAGTTCTCATTTTTTAGATAATTTTTAGCGCCTTCCATTGATGCTTGCGCTAAAAATACTACCTCATATTTATCAGCTTTATTTTTGATTTGATTTGCGATTTCACGTTCATATTTTTCAAATTCACCTTTTTCAAACCAATTCCAACAACTTTGGCAATCTATTTCAAAGAGATTTATTGGCTTTTGATTTATTTTAGCAATTTCTTCTATTAACGCTTGACTTATTTTTTTGGTAGAAGCAATTGTATATGCAATTCCAATATTTGAAAAATTGGATACTATATATTCTGCAATAGGTTTATCAATTCTATAGACCTTATCATTTTCATCACATAAGTTTCCATAGGTCGAACAGGTACAGATGATGAATTTCCCATTGTTTTCTCGAATCTTCATTAATTCTTTTTCGAAATGCACTCTATCAATTTGCCCAGTACTTTTTGCTATTTCTAAAAGTTCTTCATTTACATGATGTTCTATTTCTATTGATTTTCCAATTGATTCTGCAATTCGGTCAAACCTTTTTACGTGAGCATTTGATGTATGCAAAAGTGTGATTTTCATTTTTTTAGCGAATCGCTACTTCCCTTTTTTGCTGATTTATCCTTTAATCAGTTCTAAAATACCATTCCGATAGCAAGACCTTCTGATTGCGCAGCTTCTTTTATGGCTTCTATTTCACCAGCATCTAACCAGACACCTTTACATTTAGGACAGCGATCTATTAATATTTCATTGTTATGTTCTTTAAGTAATGTAGATCCGTCTATTGGGCATACTCTTATAGATTCCCTTCCTATTAAGATTTTTGTTTTGCATTCAGGACAGGTGGGCTGATTTTCAAATTCACGTTTTGTCTTATTATCATTACAATGAGTACAGATTTTACTTTTTTTAAACCAATTCATAATATATCTTTTGCTGTTTACTGTCAATAATGACATTATCTCCAATATAAGTAGTATTGTGGACTTTTTTCTTTGATGTGGTGTTACGCTCGATGAAAACACTACACCTCCACAAACCATTCGTTTATTTCTGCTATTTGATCAAGTCTAGACAGGCTACTTTTACCAATTTATAAATGGATTTGTAATAAGGTTAGAATTCAGATATCTTCTATCTTGGCTTACTTCTTTATCAATCCAATTTGGTAATATGATTTTTTCGCCTTCAGACTCTAGTTCAATTTCAGCAACTTCTAAACCTTTATTCTCCTCTTTAAATATATCAATTTCCCATTTCTTTTCATTCTCTATGACAATGTATCTTGTTTTTGAAATGATTGGCAATTCGCACAGTGTTAATAATTCAAGCGTGTCCGTGTAGGGAATACTGTATTCATATTCAAGCCTCGTAATGCCCTTTGTCTTTCCTTTGATCGTAATAATTCCTTTTTCATCTTGCAATCGAATTCTAACAATTCTCTCCGGTGTACTATTTAGATATCCTTGCCTGATTTCTATTTCTGAAGTCACATTGCTTCTCCAGTCGCCATTTTTTAACAAGTATTTCCTTTCAATTTCTCTACCCATATTTTTAAATTTAGATGCGATGATTTAATAAATAGATACCCAATACATAAGTTTTTTTGAGGAAGAGTAGATGTGAAAGATCAAGTAGAAACGGGTTTTATTTAGTCCCTGTCCTTTACATGTTGGTTTACTTTTTTAATTTTTCGTCGTACTCTTTTATCGCTTTATCTTTATGAATAATTTTCGCTTTAATTTTATCTATAACCTGTTGGTACGCAGGAGATTTAAACGCTAGTTTTTCTTCGCCACCATAATATAAAGTTTTCATACGCAAACCTTCAATTGCTCGTACGCTCGAAATCAAAACTTCAAAATAACGATGTTTTTTTACATCTGAAAATAGACTTTCCAAATTAGAATTAGCAATTTCTTTATACGGTTCTAACTTATACTGTTGTTTTCTATTATCATAATACTGACAATTGATAAACTCAATTTCATTAACATCAAACCTTTTCATCAGTTCCCAATATTTGGGATCCAAGATAAAGAGCTCAGTTTCTGTTCCTCTAGCTAATAAGGAGATAAGCGAAAATTGTTCAAGCTCAGAGAGCATTAAATAATCATTCATTCTCGAATATTTTAATTCAGGCAATAAAATGATTTCGCGATCAGAAAAGTCTTTGGATATAATGTCAACCAATCCTTTTAAGTATTGTATGTCTGAATTATTCTCTTCACGAATTGGGATTTCTTCTTTTCCTTGTTTTACAACTAAAATAAAATCGCTTATTAATGTTAGTTTCTGGTTTCTTAAGCTGGATTTAAGTTCCCCATTAATAAGCGTTTCAGCATACTTTCTGTATTTTATTTTATCTTTAGATAAGTATTTATAAAGGTGTTTTTTCATTTCACCATCATCATGAGAAAGGGCTAAAGCTTTAGTTAAAATACATTCAGGGTTATTGTATAATTCGCCTACCTGTTCAAAAAACAAAAATGCTTCTTCATAAGTTTTAAATCTAGGTTTTCCCTCCCAATAAAATTTTCCTTGAATATTTTCGAAAGCATCTGATGGAAGAGCAAGAATTTCGTAAGGAAAATCTTCAAAAAGATGCTTTTTCATGCTTACCTTTCTCCTTTCTTGCTCAATAATTACTTCTTTTAAATAATTAAACGTTATGAATTTTTTAGCCCAAATACTTGAATCTAAATAGCCAGCTCTTCTAATTGCTTCCATTAAATAATATATATATGTAGGGTTTTCGATATCATAAATATGGAAAATGAAAGCTTTTTCGATGCATTCCAAATAATTAAAATTAATTAAAAGACATTTTAGTATTTCCGGTTTTGCTTGTTTCTGAAATTCTATAAATCCATTCTTACTAATCAAAAAAGACTTGCCAGCCGTGATAGAGTCATTTTGAATAAATTCTTCCAATTTGCTCAACCTTTCTTCAGAGGTAGGATGGGTCGTAGCAGTTACTTCCCACAAATCAAAATATTGTGCTAAAGTTTTTTGTTCATACCGTTCAGAAACCTTAAAAGCATTATAGAGGCCTTCCGTACTATAACCAGATTGTTTAATCCATTGAAAAGCTAAATCGTCAGCCTCTAGTTCAGATTTTATAGAAAATTTGCTATAAGCATCTTTATTTTTATACAAAATTCGTGGCTTGAATTCGCCATTCTCAGACTTAACATATGTCTTTATGGAATGCTTTAAATAGTGATGCGCTAATTCATGAGCAAGTATTCCAGCGAGTGTAGCCTCATCATTTATGTCTGAAAATAAACCAATGTTAATAAAGATCATTCCAGAGGGCGTCATGAAAGCATTGAAATCACCACTTTTAATGATATACACATGAAGGTATTTTTCGTCTTTTAAAACTTCAGGAATAACTTTCTCTAAAATTTTATTCACATATTGTTCTAAACTTGTCCAATCACTATAAACTTGACCACTAGTGAAAAGATTAGATATTTGAATTGATGATAAATCCGCAAACCTATAAGTCTTCCGAGGGAATTTCTCATTCCGTAATTCATTGGGAATATCTTGATATATGTGGTCTTTTAGATCCTTTACATCTAATTCGAATCGTTTTGGGAGACTGTCTATATAAGTTCTTGAAAATGGGGATGTTTGTTGTGCTGTTAATATTGAAAATGGTATTAATAATGAGGTAAATATGGTCAGGATTATTATTTGAATCTGCTTAAACATGCTATTACATTTTTTACGCAAAAGTAATTAATCTAGACAAAACATTTGAGTCTATTTTATCAAATTAGTATAGGATTTAAGTTCTAGAAAATGAAGAACGTGAAGGCTATATTCAAGGCTATTCGGAATATAGTCAAGATCAAGTGGCTTACATCCAACATCATTTTTTCTTTTCGAGAGGGCCCTCTATAGAGCCTTACAGAGTTTCTCTTGAGAAGAAAAAATGATTAATTTTTCATAAGGGACAGAGCATTAATAAATGTCCGGTATGGACTTGTTCTCCTTGTACTATACTTCCCCAAACTATCTATTCTTTATGATGTTCCACTTCAAAAACATGCGAGTGTAAATTGGCAATCCATTGTTTCCCTTCTTGAGTAACCCGAAGATAACGCAATGCATCTTGAATATAAGGTCGAATAGTATTCCAATAAAAGCTGGGATAGCTTTTCCTCAAATCTCCAGGATTTTCATATCCAAGTTTGTCATTTATACCTAATTCGCTAAACTCATAGAACAAAGCGGGTTGTTTTCTTAAATACTGTGGATCGCCTAGTTGTCCAATTAAATCAGAAGCTCTAACTAAGCCTCTATAATTTTTTGTATCCTGATAAAAGTTATCACCTTTAGGAATAGGAAATCTAGTCATCTCTATATAATCGCATATTCTATCCACATCAATTTTAGTAAAAGACGTTTGGCTAAATCGCTCTTGTACAAATAATTTCCCACGATCAACATGATAAGGGGCTAATACTGCATCTGTCCCATTTCTTGATATTTCAACAATTTCATCATTGATTCCTGTGGCACATTCATCGCCTTTATCGTTTTTACAAATACCTCGAACATATCCTATGTCATGACAAAGCAATGCAATCATAAAGTGTAGCCAATTGTCAGCGGTTACACCTCCTTCACTTAAATGCTTCCCTTTAAGAATTTCTTGACCAACCAAACTCACCATTATCGTATGTTCAACATTATGGTAGAGTAAATCACTATTCGAAATATTTTCAAGTGCAAGGCGGCCAAACCAAGAAAGAATATAGCTATTCTCTGATTCTAACATCCCAAAGGTCTCTAAATAAGATTTTCTAAGTTCTTTATTAAAGGCCTCTATCAGTATCTTTTGAATATTTAACATTGTCGTAAATTTATTTTATCCCTAAGCATTGTTCAAAATATGATAAATTTGTGATTTTATCATATCTAGTTTTCCTGTTCAAATATACACCGCGCTTGGGTGAATTAAAATCATTTCTTTATCCTGTGTCGAGTATAATACAAATTGCTTCCTTTTAATCACCACCAACATCCGTACAAAAGCTACTCTACACAAAACATTCGTTTATTTCTACATACTGAACAAGCTAATATTTATCAATCCCAAGAGCCTTATTATTAGACAATTATTCTATAGCAACTTCTAAAAGTAATTTATAATCATTATTAAGACTAATACAAATTTCCTGAGGAGAGATAATTAATCCCTTATTTTCCCAAACCTCATTTGAGAAGTTATCTATAGCCCTCAATTCTTTTAACTTTGTTATCACAATTTTATAGATTTTCCTTGATTATATAAAAAATCAGTGCAAACCCTACTCTACTAAAAACACACATCTTATACAAAAGAATCAATAAAACTGCTTCAAATAACTTCCGCAACCACAAAAATACTTCCGCCAATGAATATTAAATCATCAGATTTTGCCGAGCGCTTCGCTGCTTTAAGTGCATTGGGAACAGAGGAATAATCCTTTCCAATTAGACCATAGTCAGCAGCTTGGGCTTTGAGTTTTTTTGCATCAAGTCCTCTTGGAGTATTCGCTTTTGCAAAATAGTACTTTGCCGTTTTTGGAAGCAAGACTAATACTTTACTTAAATCTTTATCTTTGACTGTTCCATAGATATAATGCAGCGTATGCTTAGATATTTTTGATAATACTTTATTAATTATTTTGATTCCTGCTTCATTATGTGCGCTATCACAGATCACCAATGGATTGCTTGAAAGTTGTTGCCAACGTCCAATATAATAAGTCAATGAATGTAATTGCTCAAAGCCTTGTTTAATACTTTTTTGGCTAATTTTAAATTCTGAAAGTTTATCGATTGCTTTTAGTACTGTACATATATTTTTACTTTGGTATTCACCATGAAGGTTTACTTTTAGGTTTTTAAAAACCAATTTCCCGCTTTTAAAGACGGAATAATAAGAATGAGATAAATCGGATTTTATTAAATTTGCTTTATATGAGCGACTGGCAAATGAGATGGGTGCTTGCCTTTTTTTAGCAATAGATTTAAAAACTTCCTTGACTTCTTTTTGCTCTTCTCCAATAATTACGGGTGTATTTTTTTTAATAATGCCTGCCTTTTCCTTAGCAATTTTTTTTAATGTATTTCCTAAATACTCTTGATGATCAAAACTAATATTTGTGATGATACTCAACATAGGCTTTATAATATTGGTCGCATCTAAACGACCACCTAAACCTGTTTCTATAATTGCAATATCGACTTGCTCTTTTTTAAAATAATCAAAAGCCATAGCAACATTGACTTCAAAAAATGAAGGTTTTATTTCCTTCATAATCTCTTTATGCTCATTTATAAAATCAACAAGATAGCTTTTAGAACAAAACTGACCATCAATTTTAATTCGTTCTCTAAAATCTTTATAATGCGGAGAAGTATATAATCCTGTTTTATAACCATTTGCCTGAAGCACTGCGCTTAATAAATGAGCTGTCGATCCTTTTCCGTTTGTTCCTGCGATATGAATAGATCGAAAATGATTTTGAGGATTCCCCAGAGCTTTGCACAATTTACGGATATTACCTAAGCCGATTCTAAATGCAATATTTCCTACTTCTTGAAAAATTGGGATTTGTCCATATAAGAAATCTATTGCCGCTTTGTATTCTTTATCTATTTTTGCCATGATATTTTTTTTACAAGTGTACTGTTTTTTAAACAAACATTGTAAAGAAAATTATATCTGAGTAAAATATATCATTAATTAAAATAAAAAACCAAATCCGTAATCACACGAATTTGGTTTTTTAATAACAGCATTAGAAATTATTCAAAAACTACTTTACCTTAAAATCATAAGTGATCGTCCCACATTGCACTTCTAAACTACCTTTTTCAAATTCCCATTTTCTTGCATTTGCCTCAGCCAATTGTTTAAGCTGACTATTGCTGCTTGTAGAACCAGTCAATGTATATTTTGAACTAAGCACTTTCCCATTATTATCAACGCAAATTTTCACTACGACCCTACCCGTTTCTTGTGATTTATCCAAAATACTTGGACCAAATCCGTTACGACTACTCAAACCACCACCAATTTTGCCTAATCCAGAATTTAAATTACCCTGGTCATCAGTATCTGTATCAAGATGAATTTCTGTAGAACTTGGTCTTATTTTTTCTTCAGTAGGAAAATCAAATAAATCTCCAATTTCGTCTTTAAATTCACTGAAGTCAGGCGCTTTTGTTTTCTCTACCTCTTTATCATTCTTTATAACAAGCGCTTTGGATCGCTCATCTTCAAGTACATTCTTTTTGGTTTTCACTTTTTCTGTCTTTTCAGCTTTTGGTATTTCCACTTCATCTAATTTCTCCTCAATGTTTGTTGCAACCGAAGTTGATGGAGGTGCCGCTTTATGCTGATCATTATTTTCTTCATCAAATTTGACAAGAATTCCAGACTCTTCCGTTTTTGGATCCTGCGCGTATAAGAAGTTCAAAAAGAAAAAGAGAAGAAATAGAAGGCCAAATAAAATGGTTATTGATCTTGCTGTGAATTCAAATTTTTTCTTTGTTTCTAATGATTGACTTGTCATAATCTTTGATTTTGTTTGTATACCTGACGCGAAGTGGTTTCGGATTCTCCAAACCACTTCGGTCAGTATATACTGTACTTGAAGTATGTTTTTTTTCCCAAACCACTTCAACGTCAGTATAGCATTAGACTATTACTTCGAGTAAAAGATAATTTCTTTCACGCACTTTTACACTTTCTTAAGAAACAGCGCATTAATAACTATCCCTTAAGTTTATACTTCAAATCAAATTCGCTGTTGCATCAATGCTTATAATCTTTGATTCCTTCCAAATAAAAAACCAAATCCGTCATTAAACGAATTTGGTTTTTTAAAGTAAATTTAGGTAGTTCTTCAAAAACTACTTCACCTTAAAGTCATAAGTGATCGTACCACATTGCTTATCTAATTCACCTCTTTTAAAATTCCATTTTCTTGCATTGGCTTCAGCCAATCGTCTAAGTTGACTATTACTGGTTGTAGAACCGTTCTGGGTAAATTTAGAACTAAGTACTTTCCCATTTCCATCAACACATACTTTCACGACCACTCGACCAGTTGCTTGTGATTTATCAGTGATACCAGGTCCTGAACCTCCTCGGTTACTTAGGCCACCACCTACCATTCCTGATCCAGTACTTATACCATCGAGATTACTTGCATTTGGATCGCCATTTGGATCACCTTGATTTCCTGATGTTCCAGTATTTCCTTTTCCTCCTCCTGATTGCCCAAATAAGCCTCCAATTTCTCCTTTGAGTTTATCCGCAGCATCTTGTTTCGCTTTCGCTTCCGCTGCTTTCTTAGCTGCTGCTGCTTTCTTTTTAGCATCAGCCTCTGCTTTCGCCTTCTTTTCAGCATCACGCTTCTTTTTAGCGTCTAATTCTTCAGCTCTTTTCTTTTTTTCCTCTTCTCTCTTTTTCTCCTGTTCTTTTTTCTTCTTAAGTGCGCGAGCTTTAGATCGTTCATCCTCTATTACATCTTTCTTAGGACTTACCTCTTCTGGTTTTTCTTCGACAGGTGCTACGACTTCTGGTTCAGCCGGTTCTGGTTCACTAACCTCTGGCTCAACCTCATCCACTTCCTCTTCTACCTCTGCTGCTGCGGGTGGTGGTGCGGAGACTTCTTCTCCTTGACCAATATTTGGTTGTCCAAAACTAACTAGAATCCCTGATTCTTCTGGTTTTGGATCTTGGTAATACAGCAAGTTGAGAAAGAACAAAAGGAGAAATATTATTCCAAATGCAGTTGCTACTGACTTTGCTGTAATTTCATATTTTTTCTCGGTTTCTAATGAATAACTAGCCATAATCTACGATTTTGTTTGCTGTCTTAGAATGTCAATTCGCCTAAAAGATAATTTCCTTAACACCCTTTTACACTTTCTTAACGTTTAAGAGTCTGTTCAAATTTTGTTTCGGAAGAATAAAATTCGTGCTAAATTTGTATCACAAAAATTATTCCTCTGCCGCAACAATCGGTTCAATCCCTAATTTAGAAAATATATCCAATACCAAAACAACATGTTCTATAGGTGCATTTTTTTCAGGAGAGACCACTACATCTAGCTTCTTACTGCCATTATCACGGTCTAATTGCCTTAATTGAGCAATCAAATTATCTTTTACCGGTTTTTTTACACTTCTTCCATTTAATCTATAATTACCTGATCGGCTTATTTCAATTTCAGGTGGACTAGAATCACTTGTACTTGGGTTTCCTTTACCTGGCAGTTTCATATTCAAGGAATGAGGAGAAACCAATGTAGAAGTAAGCATAAAAAAGATCAGTAGCAAAAAGATGATATCTGTCAATGATGACATACTAAATTCTGCACTAACCTTTGATCTTTTCTTTAAACCCATGTTTTATATCATTTAGAAAATCAATGTTAAGGGACACGGACTAAATTGGAAAAATAAAAACCTCTAATATCCAATTTTATCCCACTAATTCTCTGTTGGTTTGGTTAAAATAATAGCATCTTTCCTCAAATCTTTGGCTATTTTCATCACTTTCATAACTGTACTAAAAGGAGTACCCTTCTCTGCTGCTATCCCAATTTTCGCTATATCAGGGTTTTCAGATTTCCGAATTTCCAAACGAATAGCACCTTTCAAAGCACTTAATGGAATATTATTCCCATTCATTATGAAAGTTCCATTTTTTTTAATCGTTACTGTTGTTTCCAAAGCCGCAACAGATTGAGTATTGGCTTCTGGCAAATCAACTGCATCTACTCTAACAAAAGTAGCCGTTAACATGAAAAAGATCAATAACAGAAATATAATGTCTGTCAATGATGACATACTAAATTCTGCGTTTACCTTATTTCTTTTTTTAAAACCCATATTGAATCATCTTAAAATTAATGACAAAGTGGTTTGCTTGCACTAAGCTGCAGGTTCCTGAAGCAAATCCATAAACTCAACAGTGGTCCGCTCCATTTTAAAAATCACCTTCTCTACATTTGCCACCAATAAATTATACCCAATAAAGGCAAAAATACCAATTGCTAAACCAATTGCTGTTGTAATCAGGGCAACATAAATTCCTCCTGCCAGTTCTTTTGGTCCAACATTACCAGCTTCCGACATTTTATAAAATGCCAGGATCATACCCGTTACAGTACCAAAGAATCCAATCATTGGAGCAGCTCCAGCTATACTCGCAAGTCTCGATAAGTTCTTTTCTAATTTAAAAATCTCAAGGTTACCGACATTTTCTATAGCCGTGTCAATATCACGAAGGGGTTTTCCGATTCGCATAATCCCTTTTTCTACCATTCGTGCAACAGGCGAATCAGTGGTTTGGCATAGTGCTTTTGCACCAGCAATATTCCCCGCTGCAACATTTGCTCGAATATTATTCATAAAACTTTCATCAATACTCGCTGCTTTTTGGATCGTTAGTAATCTTTCTACAAAGATGTATATCGCAATAACAGCAAGCATAAACAAGATTCCAATTACTGTAAAACCTAATACTGCTCCAATTCCACCGTCACCATATATAATGTCAAATAGACTTTGGCTCTTTTCGGAAGGGTCATCAGCAGCTTGAAAAAGAAAAATGAAGTTATCCCACATGATTTATTTATTTAGTTTTTTGTTTTGCTTAGAGCATCTTGGGGAATTGGGCTTCGAGTCAAAAAACTGGCGTTTGTAAGCCGAATACTCAATCCTCAATATGCTCTTAAAACTTGAATGAAAATTATTTTTTTGAATTTAAACGTGACTTTCTCTTTAGAAAGATTATTCCAACAATTAAAAGCACAATAATGACAGCTACACCAATAACAGTACCTCTTCCTCCTCCATTCCAGATCACATCAAAAAGGCTTATAGTTGGTTCGCCTTGTATTTCTGCTTGAAAGAGAAAAATAACGTTGTATATCATGATTTAATTATCTTCTACAGCTAGTAATTGATTTTGTACTCAATAATAATTGTCGTTTATATTAGAATTTTTAATTATGTACGACTTATGAGCCCCCAAATTATCAATTGCCCGCTGAAAATTAAAGTTTTTTCCAAAATATTTAAGACATTGAGTTGTAATGTTTTATTTGCAATAAAAGAAGTCCTTTAAAATACGACTTCTTTATATAGCTACATCATCTCAATTGAAACTTTTAGCAAAATCATTGAGTACAATAGATTTTATTCTAAAAAGGAGCAATACCTCTATTAGTCGCTTTTGACTTCGTTTACGACTTGTCTACAAGATTTGTCAAAGAACGGAATTATTTTGTACATTTGCCCAATAGCGAAATTTCGCTATTTTTTGAACAATTTTAGATAAATAGTATTTCATATATAAAAGTAAAATAAAATGGATCAACCCTTAGTTTCAGAAAAAACAGATCAATCCGGGGAAATCATCAAAACCTCAAAGCGTAAAATAAAAAAAGTCGCTGTCCTTGGTTCTGGTCTGATGGGATCAGGTATCGCATGTCACTTTGCTAATATCGGTGTCGAAGTATTGCTTTTAGATATTGTTCCTTTCGATATCAAAGAAGAAGAAAAGAGCAATCCAATGGCTAGAAATAGAATCGTCAATGATTCTTTAAAAAATGCGATCAAGTCAAAATTTGCTCCACTCTATAATAAGAAGTTTGCGAATAGAATCAAAACAGGTAATTTTGATGATGACTTTGATAAAATCGGAGATTGCGATTGGATCATTGAAGTGGTCATTGAAAGGTTGGACATCAAAAAACAAATCTTTGAAAAAGTTGAAAAATTTCGAAAGGAAGGTGCTTTAGTAACATCTAATACTTCTGGGATTCCAATTCATATGATGATGGAAGGCAGAAGTACTGAATTCAAAAAGCATTTCGCAGGAACACACTTTTTCAACCCTCCACGATATATGCGATTATTAGAAATCATCCCAACCTCAGAAACGGATAAAGAGGTGACTGATTTTCTAATGCATTATGGAGATTTATTTCTAGGTAAACAAACTGTGCTATGTAAAGATACACCAGCTTTTATTGCCAATCGTGTCGGTGTATATGCAATGGCTAAAATATTTCAGCTAACTTCTGAATTGGGCATGACCATCGAAGAAGTCGATAAAGTAACCGGTCCTGCAATTGGTCGACCGAAAACTGGCACGTTCAGACTTGGTGATCTAGTCGGTCACGACACTTCAGTAAAAGTTATCCAGGGTATTCGAGAAAATTGCCCTAATGATGAACAAGCGAATGCCTTCGAAATTCCAAAATATCTTGATTTCCTAATTGAGAATAAATGGTATGGTAATAAGTCTAGAAAAGGCTTTTACGAAAAGACCAAAGAAAAAGATGAAAAAGGACGGCCTGTTATTTTAGCACTCAACCTTGAAACATTAGAATATGCGCCTTCACAAAGGGTGAATATTCCAAGTCTAAAAGATGCCAAAGGAATCGAAGAGTTATCTAAGCGTATTCAGTTTATTTTTAAGGCGGAGGATAAGGCAGGAGAATTATTCAGGCGATCTTTAGGTGGACTCTTCGCTTATGTTTCAAACAGAATACCTGAAATTTCTGACAACCTTTATGCAATTGATGATGCAGTACGCGCAGGCTTTGCCTGGGAGATCGGCCCTTTTCAATACTGGGATACAGTAGGTGTTCAAGCAGGAATTGATATATCTGAAAAACATGGAGAAAAAGTAGCTGATTGGATTAAGGAAATGGTAGCTGCGGGTCATGATTCTTTTTATAAAGTTGAAAATGGTGTTCGAAAATACTACGATAAGGACAGTAAATCTTATTTAACTATTCCTGGCGCTGAGCAGTTTATCATTTTAGACAATCAAAGAGAAAAAGCACCTGTTTTCAAAAATAGTGAAATCGTTCTTCATGATATTGGAGATGGTGTACTTTGCCTCGAATTCACCAGCAAGATGAATGCCATGGGAGAAGGTATTCTACGTGGTATTCAAGAATCAATTCGCATAGCAGAAGAAGACGGATGGAAAGGTTTAGTAATTGGTAATAATGCTCAAAATTTCACAGTTGGTGCTAATCTAATGATGATCGGCATGCTCGCTTTCCAAGGAGATTTTGATGATATGAATATGGCTGTTGACTTATTCCAGCAAACTACGATGCGCTGCCGTTATTCCAGTATTCCAGTTGTCGCTGCTACACAGGGTTATGTATTTGGAGGTGGTTGTGAAACGATTATGCATTGCGATGCTGCGGTCTGTGCAGCAGAGTCCTATATCGGTTTGGTAGAAGTTGGCGTTGGCTTGATTCCTGGTGGCGGCGGAACAAAAGAGTTTGCACTTAGGGCTTCAGATAAATTTTTTGAAGGAGATGTTATGATTCCTACCATCATCGAAAAATTCAAGACCATTGCAATGGCAAGTGTCGCAACTTCAGCATGGGAAGCCTATAAATATGACTATTTATTACCTGAAAAAGATAGTGTAGTTGTAAATACACAAAGAAATATCGGTGAAGCAAAAAAGAAAGTATTAGAACTAGCAGATAATTATACACAACCTATCATTAGGAATGATGTTCATGTATTGGGTCAATCTGGTCTGGCTGCTTGCTATATTGCTGCCAATGAATTAAGACTTGGAAAATATGCTTCTGATCATGATATTAAAATTGCCAAAAAAGTAGCTTATGTACTGTGCGGTGGTGATTTAAGTGCTGGTCAAAAAGTCTCTGAGCAATATTTATTAGACATCGAAAGAGAGGCTTTCTTAAGTCTTGCTGGGGAACAAAAGACTATGGAGCGAATTCAACATATGTTGCAAACTAATAAACCGCTTAGGAATTGATCACAAAAGCCGAAGGCTTGATCACAAAATTAATAACACATTCAAAAATAATAGATAATGAACGCATATATAGTAAAAGCATATCGAAGCGCAGTAGGTAAAGCTGGACGGGGCGGTTTTAAAAACTTTCGCTCCGATGACCTCGCTGTAGAAATTGTTAAACACTTAGTAGCAGAGGTTCCAGAACTTGATCCGAAATTAGTAAATGATGTCATTGTCGGTTGTGCTAATCCAGAAGGCGAACAAGGTTTTCAAATTGGAAGACAGATTTCAATGCGTGCGCTTGGAATAGAAGTTCCGGGTATGACTGTAAATCGTTATTGTGCCAGTGGTTTAGAGACCATTTCAATTGCGGTTGCAAAGGTTAAAGCTGGTATGGGAGAATGTTATATCGCTGGAGGAACAGAGACGATGAGTATGATTCCTATGACGGGTTATAAATTAGCGCCGAGTTATGCTGTAGCGAGCTCTACGCCTAATTACTTATCTAGCATGGGCGCAACAGCAGAAGCAGTTGCTAATAAATATGAAATATCAAGAGAACAAGCGGATGAATTTGCTGTAAAATCTCATGCTAAAGCGGCAGCGGCGATTGATGGTGGAAAGTTTAGTGAAGAAATTGTACCGGTAACAGTAAAAGAGGTTTTTGTAAAAGATAATAAACGACAAGAGGCAGAACATACTGTAGATACCGATGAGGGCGTAAGAAGAGGAACATCGATGGAAGCTTTAGCAAGATTGCGGCCAGCATTTAAAAATGGAGGAATCGTTACCGCAGGTAATTCCTCTCAGACTTCTGATGGTGCAGCTTTCGTTTTGGTAATGAGCGAACGGCTTGTAAAAGCATTGAACCTCACGCCTATTGCTAGAATGGTTTCTTGTTCTGTAGCTGGCGTCGATCCACTCTATATGGGTATTGGCCCTTGTGCGGCAGTTCCAAAAGCTTTAACTCAAGCAGGTCTTAAACTAGGAGATATTGATCAGATAGAATTGAATGAAGCCTTTGCGACTCAAGCCTTAGCAGTCATTAAAACACTCGATGTAAATCCTGATATTGTAAATGTAAATGGTGGTGCGATTGCTTTAGGTCATCCTTTAGGTTGTACAGGTGCTAAATTATCTACTCAATTGTTTAGTGAGATGCGTAGAAGAAATCAAAAATATGGAATGGTTACTGCCTGTGTTGGTGGTGGTCAGGGAATTGCTGGGATTTATGAATTACTCAACTAGCAGCGTAAGTTCGGCTTACTGAATCCGAAGTTATAAGGGTTCCTTAGATATTTTATTACTTATCCATAAATCAAGTAAGATTGTCATTTATTATTGGCCATATGGGAGCTTCCCAAATGACCACTGATAAATGACTTTTTTATTTACTCTAAGGAACACGGTATAAATACTTGTCAATTTTTCGGTTGCATAACATTTGACAATTGTAGTACTTTGCAATAAACCATTTATTATGCTCATCATTGACCCCTTCAAAAATTGATAAAAGAATGGTTAATCAAACATGAACAAAAAAATTCATAATTAATTATTAGTTTTAAGACTTAATAAAAACGGAGTTAGATGATTTTATTAAGAGAAGGTTTACTAAACTAAACAAGATGAAATGGCTCAGCAAGTTTAGTAAACCGTCGCCAAACAATTTCATTTAGAACCATAAAAACAATAATTATGAAAAATTTAGATAGAAGGAATTTTATAAAAAAGACATCCCTTTCCGGAGCTGCATTAATGACCGGTTCTTTACTATCTGCTAGTTCTAGTACTCCAGCTATAGAAGCATCTGGAGGTCAATATATGGGCGATTTTGCTGCACCAAAATTAGAAACTATCCGGATTGCTGCTATTGGTGTAGGTGCACGTGGTCCGAATCATCTTCGATTTCTTTCAAAACTTGATGGCTGTGAAATCGTAGCCATTTCTGACTTATATGAAGACCTAGTCAAAAAGGAAGTAGATTATTGTCTTGAAGTGGGCCAAGGTCAAAAGCATCAAAATATCGCAACCTATTATGGCGGCGAAGACAAATGGAAATTAATGCTTGAAGAAGTCAAGCCAGATGTTGTTTTTATCTGTACAAATTGGAATAATCATGCACCGATGGCTATTGAGGCTATGAAAAAAGGAGCGCATGTCTTTCTTGAAGTGCCAATTGCAGTAACATTAGAAGAGATGTGGGAGATTGTAAATACTTCTGAACGGACACAGAAGCATTGTATGATGATGGAAAATGTGAACTATAGCCGAGATGAATTAATGTATCTCAATATGTGTCGAAAAGGAGTCATTGGTGAATTACTGCATGCTGAAGCGGCTTATATCCACGAGCTAAGATTTCAGATGGAAGAGCAAAAACGAGGAACAGGTTCTTGGAGAACACATCATTATGCAAAACGAAATGGCAACCTATACCCTACTCATGGTTTGGGTCCCGTTGCTCAGTATATGAATTTGGGAAGAGGTGAAGATAATTTTAGTAGTTTGGTTTCTTTCTCGACGCCTGCCAGAGGTAGAAAATCTTATGCAGAAAAAAATTATGCAACAGATCACAAATGGAATCAATTAGATTATAAAGGTGGAGATATGAATACTTCCATTATCAAAACCACACTTGGTCGTACGATCATGATTCAATGGGATGAAACTAGCCCAAGGCCATATTCCCGACATAATTTGGTGCAAGGTACAAAAGGAACACTTGCTGGTTTTCCGACAAGGGTTGCTTTGGAAGGTGGATTTGAAGGAATATCTGAGCACCACCATCGATGGATTCAAGGCGATCAATTACAAGCCTTATACGATAAATATGACCACCCACTTTATAAAAGACTTTCAGCCAAGACTAAAGAAAGTGGTCATGGAGGAATGGATGGCCTAATGGTTTATCGAATTGTTGAATGTTTAAGAAAAGGATTGCCTTTAGATCAAAACGTATATGAGGGTTGTCTTTGGAGTGCCGTTGCGCCACTTAGTGAACGTTCAGTTGCACAAGGTGGGTCACCGCAAGTATTTCCGGACTTTACCAGAGGGAATTGGAAAAATACGAAGGCGTTGGATGTTATTAGTTAGGGGGAGGTGTGAGGTAAACACAGAGGACGCAGGGAACACAGAGTTTTAATTTACTCTTATATGGATATTTTGTATTCATGCTGCCTTATTTATGCTACTATCGGGTTATAAAATCACGCTTCACTTATTGAAATAAGAAAGACTTTAAGAAACTGTCCAATGGAGTGAATCTAATCGGTTCACTCCAAGGGACAGGTTCTACAAAAACACCCTATTAGTTCTTATACTATTTCGCAACCATCACTTTCTGAGTAGCAAGGATGCTATGATCCGATTTTGCAATAATAATATAGATGCCTTCTGGGTATTTACTAGCATTCCAAATTTGAGTATCAACTATTTTTTTACTTTCAATTAATTGCCCTGACGAATTATAAACTTCTATTGATTCGATATTTTGAATAGCTGTAGATGAAGCTAAGTAGAAAGAAGTTCCTAGAGAAGGTTGAATAAATTTAATATTGGTTTTTATTTCAGCTGTTGAGGTAATTGATATATCTCTAAGCGTTACACCATTTGGAAATAAGAGTCCGCCAGAACCACTAGGAATTATATCTTCTATAAAATTTCCATCTGAATCAAATAATTTGACAGCGCTGGTTCCCCCATCTCCAATTAATATATCTCCATTCGGATAGATCGCTATGCCTTCAGGGTTACTAAGGCCAGTAATAAAATCATCTATAAAATTTCCATTTGCATCAAACCTTTTGGCCGTACTTCCACTCCAGTTGAGCACTAATAATTCACCTGCATCGTTAAACCAAATATTGGTCGGGCCTTGTAAAGAAGAATTGATAAAATCTCCCAGGTCATCTCCATTGGTATCAAATTTACGGACATTGCCCCCTCCCCAGGAAGAAACATAAAGGTTGCCTTCGCTATCCCAATCCAAGCCAATACTCTGCGTCACACCAGTACTTGTAAACTCCCCGAGATAAGTCCCATCTAATTCATACCTCAGTACCCTACCATTCCCTGACCATTGCAATACATAGAGTAAACTATCCACTCCTATTTTCATTCTTGTTGGGCCACCTATCCCTGTTGCAAAATCTCCAAGAAAAGCTTTTGTATCCAAATCGTGCTTTGTGATTCTTCCAGTATTTAAACTAGAAATTAAAGCAATATTTTGATCTTCAAGTATTAAAATATCTTGTGGCCAAGCCAATTCATCAATAGCGAAGGTGTCCGGATTTTCTCCATTTTCATCAAACTTCAATGCCTTCCAAGGTGGATTATTAAAGTTTCCGGCATCGCTAACGTAAATTTCATAAGTTTGACAAAACACATTTGATGTCAATAATAGTGTAAGCGATAAAAGTATAGATTGTAGTATTGTTTTCATATTATTTTTTTTTAAATAAACTTCTTTAAGCATGTTATTGATTTGGAAGGGCGATACTTGTCACTAATTCTAAATACCAGTCTTCCTTTCCTTTTTCAAAAACCTGAATATTCTTATACCTTCGACGCTCTGCATTTTTAAAGGAATGGGTCGTTTCCATCAACACAAAAGCAGAGTTTCCTTGTATAGTGATCTGAATATTTTCATTAGAGATTTCTTTTAGCATACTTTTTTTACTGGAGTCTTTAAAAGGAGCTAAAGCCATTTCTTTGGTCAAGGCCATTCCGTTTGGTGCTACTAAATTAATTTGATCTCCATAATATTGATTGAGGACTTTATAATTTCGATCAATCAATGCCTGATCCAATTTATCAATCAAGACCTTAAGTGCTTTTTCCTCATCTACTTTATCTCTGGCTTTTCTTTTTTTATATACACCTACAAAATTTGACGCCCAGGTTTTCCCATTATCAGTAGAAGCTTCCATTGTCTGCGTGACATTACCGTTTATTGGATCCTGGACATAAGTCATCCTTGTTAAATTTCCATCTCCTTTATCTGTAGCAGCCATTTGTAGATAGCCATCTTTAGATTCTAATTCTTTAAACTCCGTAATACTATTAAATTTATCAATCCAGATTTGAGTGTACAGCTTGTCTGTAGGGTTATAATAATTGGTACTCCTTCCCAGAAATCCACTAGCCGTTTTATAATCTTCATAAAGTGTACATCCTCCTTCACTTTTAGTAATGCTGCTTGTCCCTATTTTTGAACCATTAACGTAAACATCCCATTCACCGATCCAGAAGTCCAATCGCTTGTATTCCTCACCATATTTACAGGGATTAGCATTCGCATCTACTTTTAATTTAAGTGTGTTAAACGTGTCATCATCACTTAAGTATTCAAATTCAGCTTCATTTAAAACTGATAATGCTCGAAATCCATTCTTTGCTAATTTTTGGAGTAGATCATTTACAGATTGGGTTTCTTGAAGCCCTGCATGAACACGTAGAAGGTTTGCATTAATCGCAATTTGAGGTTGGTAGCCATTTTTTTCTGCATCCATTAAATGCTTTTTCGCCCCTTCATACTTTTTAAGTTTTACCATAGAAGCCCCTTTAAAAAAAGAAGCATTTTTATCATTCGGCTGAGTTTTAAAAACCTTATCACAACTTGCGATACACGCCGTATAATTGCCTTCCGCAAACAGTTGATTTAAGGTTTTATTTTGTGTTTGACCAAAAGCCTCAACTGAGAAAATGATCAATAGTATTAATAAGAGCTTATGTTTTCCTGACATGAAATTAATTTTAAACTAAAATTTGTTTAGGGACAAAGTGATAATTTAGTTCTAAATGAAATTGTTTGGCGCGGTTTACTAAACTTGCTGAGTTATTTTATTTTGCTTAGTTTAGTAAACCTTTTCTTTCTTAATTTTTTTCGACCAAATGAAATCATCTAGCTCCGATAATTTGAACAAATTATAATAATGAAGTTGTTTTAAAATAGAATGATTCTTGTATTGCAAGCCATTGATTTCCATAACTTCAGTGTAAAGTAAAGGCAAAAAATGTATACAGAATTGTAAATTTCGCTTATTCTAATAGATTGTTTGTAGATTCCAGTGATGACATAAGGTCATATCGCTTTTCTTAAATGCTTAGGGCTAATCCCTGTTACTGATTTAAAGTCTTTTATAAAATGAGCTTGATCAAAATATCCAAGTAGATAGGTCAAGTCTGTCAAAGACTTTTGATAATCCGCTTTTAAAATAGCTAATGTTGATTTAATTCGTATTATTTTACTGTATTGACTAGGAGAAATTCCTATCTCTTCTTTAAATCTTTTTCTAAACTGAGCTGGACTCAAAGATGAAATATTGGCCAATTCGCTTATTTCCATAAATCCTTTTGCAGCAATAATAATTTGAAGTGCCTGGTCTATAATTGATTCTTTTTTAGGCATAAAATGATCAAGAAGAAAACTTTCTATTAAAGCTATTTTTTGATGATCTAGTTTTTCTTCAGCTATTTTTTGACTAAGTTCTTGTGCAGCATTTCCCCATATTTCAAAAATATCAATCACCTGATTTTGAAAATCATGCAATTTATATGGGATAAAATATCTGGCCGTATTTGCTTTAAATTCTACAGTTATACAGAAGTTCTTATTGCCATTAGGTTTGACTTGATAAGATTTATTGTGTAGACCTCCTATAAAATGTTTAGGTCTAGTTTCCCAACCTAGACTATATGAAGTATTATGTTGAAAATGGTCATTACTTTGAAAAACAATTTCGAAAACACCTTTGGGGAATAATTGAATATCTCCTCTTCCATCGAATCGATAGACATTGAAACTTTCAATATATTGATGCAAAACCTTAGGTGAATATCTTTGTATGGTAAATGTATTTTCTAGCATAGTTATGCTTATTCTTTCTTATACGTTGGAATGAAAGTTTCTGTCAATCCTTTTTTAGAAAAATATTCAAATAATTCTGCTGCTTCATCTCCCCCCTTTTTAGCATGGTGCAATAATGTAAAACCATGAGGCCCAATAGACTGAAGCAAATTGGGATATAAATCAATCCAAGATTTCACTATTTCCGTTTTACCTAGCATACTCAAGACAAAAACATCAAATCTCGCACCTTTATCAATTAGATAATTAGCCAATTCTTTATTCCCCATATGCCCCGCTGCTCCAATGGCAGATTCGAAATCTCCATCGCCCCAATCTTGAGTCGCATTGAGTAAATTGGGTGTCTTTTCAAGCATTTTGCGTACTTGATCAAAATCACTATGTGCTACTCTTACAAACTCTTCTACTAATTCAGCTTCCATTTTTGGAATTCCCGCTACTTTGCCTTTTAAGGAATTGGCCTGGCTAAAGAATGGTATTATTCCTAAAGATGTCAGTCCACAGGTTTTGATAAAAGATCGCTTTGAAATCTTCATTTTATTAAATTTTCAATGATAAATAAGGCTCCTTATTTTATACAAAATAGCTGACCACGATTTTTTTTAACAGGGCATAATGGATATACAGGCATTTTCATGAACTCGTGGTCAGCATATTTAGATCTGGTTCAAGATTTACTCAATCAAAATAATTTTCTGACTGAGTATATAATCTTGTGTTTCCAATACAATATAGTAAATACCAGAAGATAAATCTGTTAAATTTATTATTTCACGATGAATCCCAATTTGCTTTCTCCCCTTTAATAAAGTTGTAATCAGTTTTTGGGAGCTATCCAATATACTCAATTTAATCTCTTGTGATTGATTATAAATTTCATAGGTAATTATAGTTTCTGACTGAGCCGGATTAGGTACAGGTGGAAATATAGCAGCATATAAATTTTCAGAGGTGTTTATGATCTCTTCAGCACTTGTTGTCAATAATGGACATTCTACATCATCTAGTGAACACACTCCAGTGATCATTCTTACTACACCGGGATGTAAAGCCAGATTATTAGAAGGCCAAGTTGGTATCGAACAATTTACCCATAGCGTATCACCTGTAATGCTGGCAGCTATACCATTTGGTTTTGAAAAAGTAGCTTGAAGTCCAGGACCATCATTGTTTGAGAAACCCTGTAATACGCCTGCAATCAATTCTGATTCACCACTCAAGGAAAGTTTATAGATTTGACCGACCCCAATTGTAGCTACAAATAGAAAACCATTAGAATAAGTAATATGTCCATTTCCAACGCCTCCAAATGTTGGTAAAATAACAAACACACTAACTTCCCCAGCTGGATTCACTTTTAATATTCTGCCATCGTTAAAATTGCAAACATATAAGTTCTCATCAGTATCAATTGTAATCCCATTCGGGCAATTAAAAAGTGAACTACTTGCAAATAGTGTCGAACTGCCACTTGGTGTAATTTTTCGAATAGTGTTGGTTCCGCAATTACAAACATAAAGATTCTCCTCTGCATCATTGGTAATTCCAATTGGGCCACTGATTCCAGTAGTTACCCAATTATAGTTGACATTGCCATCAGGGCTTCGTTTACTGACTTGGCCTCCGGAAGGGTTTGACTGATAAAAATTGCCTTGACTATCAAATCGACTACCGGAAGCCCCCGTAAAACCTGTAGCAAATTCACTAATTTCCCAAGTGCCATATTCCATCTTATACACGGTGGTGTTAGAACTTGCTGTACCAAGTGCAGGTCCAAAATCACTGATATAAATATTACCATCGGGTCCGAAGGTGACACCTCCGCTTGCATCAAGATCTGCTATCGTCTCAACTTGGATATTTTGCGCAAAAGAAGTAACAAATGTGAATAAGAAAATCGAAATAATGATTAGAGTATTTTTAAACATTGGTATCGAATTATTTAAAATGGTATTTAAATGTGAATAGCAGCAACCAACTCTATTTATTTGACTCAAAGGTATATAAACAAGAATTCTTTGTCTATCGCATAAATATGCGATTCAACTAGCTTTGTCAGCTTGTTTGCAGAAATAAGTACCGATTAAGAATTTAGCATTCTATTAATAAAAGGTGGGAAATTTAAACCAATTTATCCTTAAAAGCCTTAGCGACTGCTTCAGCTTTAGAATTGACTTCTAGTTTTTTATAAATATTACGGATATGACTTCGGACTGTATCTTGGCTAATGAATAAACTTTCAGCTACTTTCTTATAACTCTTACCATTACATAATTCAGATAGTACTTCTTTTTCTCTAGGCGATAATAAATCGGATTCTTGTCTGACACGGAAAGATTGGACGACCATTCTGGCGATATTCATACTCATAGGTGCCCCACCATTTTTGGCTTCTTTGATGGCTGATAATAGTTTGGGGATCGGTGTGTTTTTAGTAAGGTAGCCACAAGCACCAGCACAAAGTGATTGAAATACTTTCTCATCATCTTGATGTACAGAAAACATAATAATTTCAAAACTTGCTTTTCGTTCTACAAATAATGATATGCCTTGGATTCCATCAATACCTCCCGACAAAGTGATATCAAGCAATAATACATCAGGCGGACTCTTTAATAATGGATCAATTGCAGATTCTATATTGTGGAATTGCTTCTTACAAGAGAATTCTTTTTGCTCATCAATTAATAATGATAAATGTTCTCTTATATCCTTATCATCTTCGATAATTGCAACGTCAATCATGTTTTATAAATTAAAGGGCCAAGGACTAAATAACTCTACAAAACAAACAATATTTCAGTGCCTTCACCTTCTTTTGAATTAATTTCTAAGTGCGCTCCAATTTTCTTAGAACGATTAAGCATAGATCCAAGGCCATATGCAAATTCCTTATATTTTGGGGTAAACCCTTTTCCATTATCAGACAAAGCTATTTTCAAGCCTTTCTCTTCTTTTTGAACTTTTAGTACAACATTTGAACAGTCCGAATGTTTCAATACATTATTCATCGCTTCTTTAAAAATCATGACTATTTGACGCTTTAAGTCCATGTCTAAAAGAAAGTCCTTTTGTGTTTCTTTTATTCCTTCCACTGAAAACTGAATGGATGTATCTTCAAATAATTCATCTCCAAAATCCCGTAATAAAACAAATAAATCCAATGCAGAATCTTTAGATGGATTCATAGCCCAAATAAAGTCTTTTGTAGAATAATAAAGCTCATTGGAATTGTCTTTAATCTTTTGAAGAAGTGTAGCCGAAGACTTTGGGAAACTATCTTTTTGTAGCATTAGTGACTCAACAAAGAGTGCATTTTTCGTTAAGCGGTGTCCCAGTTCATCATGAAAGTCATCAGCTGCTTTTTTTCGAATATCGGCAGCAATCTGTAACCTGTTTTGTTGAATGTTTTTTTGAATTTTAAAAATCAGGTAAAAAATAAAAAAGCCCAGTCCTATTATAAAAATTTTAAACCAGATTGTTTGCCAAAATGGTGGATTCACAATAAGAGCGATTCTTTTAATTTTAGAATTCAAAAACCCGCCTTTGTTTCCGGCTTTTACTTTAAATAAGTATTCACCTGGGGCGAGGTTTGTATAGGTCGCCGAACGTTGATCTTTGCAATATTTCCAGTTCTTTTCAAAGCCTTCCAATTGATAGGCATATTGGACACCTTTGGGATTATCAAATGTTGGTGATACAAAATCGAAGGAAATATAATCATCTGTATGATGCAATTCAATCTTTTCAATAGATTCTAATGGCTTATCGAAAATAACTTGCTTATCGTATTTTTTAAACTCTGTCAATATTGGCGTCGCTATCTTTTCTTGAATCTCCCATTTGAATCCCTGGATCTTATTGACCCCTTTCGAGCTACCAAAATACAAGTTTCCTCTGGAATCCTGAACAGCTGATTTCAGGTTGAAATTATTGCTGGATAAACCTGAAGATTTAGTAAATCTATAATACGTCTGGTCTTTAAGATTAATACTTCTAATTCCATCTATAGAGCTAACCCATAGATTACCATCTACTCCTTTTTGTATTCCTTGAACATTTGGAATGATCGGAAAATCTTTGCTCAATGGATGCATAAGTTTATTTTCAACATCTAGTTTTAAGAGTCCCTTACTAAAAGTTCCAAGCCATATATCCTGCTCTGTTTGGTAAAAAGTATTAGCAGTCATCAAATCAAATTGCTCTTTACCATTTCCTTGAAAATTAATTTTTTCACAAAAGATAGAAAAATCTGTTGTTTGCAATGTCAACAAATCTACGCCCTCTTTGATATAGGCTACCAGGTATTTATTTGAATCTATTTGACATATACTTTGAATGTTGCTGTTTTTAATTGCATTTTGTTCGCCCGAAGATGGATAATGATAAAACGTTTCCTTATCCTTTCTATAAATAAATAATCCCTTATTCGTTCCTATCCAAATATTTTCTGAATCATCTATTGTAACACATCTCACATAGTTTAGAGCGATTTCCTCATTATTAATTTTGACCGTTTTAATACTTTTATTAGTTTTCCTTAGCTGATCAACAATTATTAATCCGTGATTTGTAGCTGTCCAAATTTTGTCTTCATCTATTTCAATATCATTGATATTAAGCCCAGCAAAAGGATTCTCATTTAAATTTGACCGCCAGGGCTTTAAGGTTTCTTTATTAAGATCATATTGATAAAGATTATTGAAAGCACCCACCCATAGGTTTTCCTTCTGATCTATATTCAATGCCTTGACTTGAAAATCAAATGGCTCCTGGGCATCTTTTTCTTGGAGGATATTGATTGGCCATTTTCTATTATAGATTCGCCAAAGGCCATGACCTTTACTAGCCAACCAAATTCCATTTTTATTATCAACATAGACTTCTTTAATTTCCCAGTATTTTAATTTATCCTTCAAGGAAATAATCTTTTTCCATATTAAGCCTTCTTTTTTAAATAACTCATTTCTCTTTGTAAATGCCCAGTGTTTATTTTCCTGATCATAAAAAGTAAAAGCCACTGAAGCTAAACCATCTGGGATCTGATTCCAGAATTGTTTTTCTTTTTCAAAATGAAATAATTTTGATTTTTTAAAAGAGGAAAAATAAAGTTCATCCGATTCTTCATGAATAAAATTTGTTCCAATTGGGTAGATAGAACTTCGTTCCATTCTCGGTTCCGTCTTTGAAAAATATATGCCATCTTTAGATTGACAAATAGATCCACCCTCTGTCATTATCCAAAAATTCTTATCAGAACCTTCATACAATTGAGATATTGGAGCATTAAACTCAACTGTATCCTTTTCGTATACAAAATAGACATCCCTTATACCATCAGTGAATGGGTCGTATAGTTTTAAACCTCTATTGGAATTGGTATAAAAATGTTGATCCTTTCTAAGGAAAATTAAATGCCCAATAAAATCTTCATCTGCTATCTGAAATGGCATCAACTGAAGTGTATCAAAATTTTCCTTTATTTTAAAGAGCCCTCTATTCGTTGTTATATATAAGCCAAGTTTAGAAATAAATTGTATATCTGAAATATAGGTATTGACTTCAGGAAAGGAATAGTTGATAAAGGATTGTGATAATTTATTATATTTAGAGAGTATGCCAACGCCCAGGCTAATCCAGATATTACCTTTATTATCCTGGCAAATTTGATTTGTATAATTAGCACCAATAGAATTATTATCACCTATTCGATAGCGATACCTTGTAAATTCATAGCCATCAAATTTATTTAATCCATGCTCAGTTGCAATCCACATAAACCCTTCCGCATCCTGAGTTATATCTTGAATTTTATTACTAGAAAGACCGTCTTCTACAGTCCAATTGGAAAGGGTATAATTTTGAGCAGATAGTTTATCCGTAAGAAGAATAAAAGTGAAAAAAGATAGGCATATAAAGAATTGAAAATTCATTTTGATTTGTTCAAAAATAGCTAGAATCTGTAATTTGCCAATTGTCACCAGGAAATTTTCATCCCAATGACAATTGACAAATCTAGCTAGATTCTAGAGTGATTTTACTCCAATATCACCCTTTGTACTCCTGTTCCAACTTCCGTCATGACTTCAATCGTATAAATCCCACTAGGCAAATCAGAGATATCAATTCTAGTTTTATTTGTTGCAAAATCTCTATTAAAGTATTTGGCAATTTGGCCTAAGCTATTAAATACTCTGATATCCATTTCGCTCACTATCTCGTTCATTTCAACATTTAATTCACCTGATGTAGGGTTTGGATAAACCTCAAAGGCCAAATTTTGGTCAAGCAAATCATCAATGTCTGTTACACCTCCACCATCAATTGGCATATCTCCAGTAGTGATTAAATAAGATGCAACTATTAAATGAGGATTAAAACCATCATTACAATTATTACAAGTAATTCCATTTATACAATCTGGATTTGCAGCATTACAAAAATCAACATAATCCTCATCAAAGATATATTCCATTCCAACAGTGCCCTCACTAATAAATGAGCTCATATCATAATCAAACCAGGGTGCAATAGCTCCCGGACACCATCCTGCACGATCGTGAAACCAAGTTCCATTTTGAGGACTACAACCATCTGGATTAGGATTACATTCCAGCCAGTTGTGTTGTTCGAAAGTCTGAACACCATCAATCCAAATATGGTGCGTATCTTCATGAAACTCTGCTGCATTAGCCGTATTATTCTCTCCCCAACCATGACCTGATGAAACTAATTTCAATGTTGCAGCTTCAGTATTTGCAGGAAATTCAAAATCAACATTAGGTACAGGTTGAAGGTCATCCATGTTTCCAAAATTATACGTCGATCTCCATACTTCAGAAATCACACTATATGGATGGTCCGGAATTCCTTCAGAATAATCTAAATCCAATGTATATAGAAATCCATTACCTAAAGTTCCTAAGTTTACTCTAAAGGTAATCTTGCCTTGAAGCGCAGACATGAAGTCTGTCAAATCAATTGTACTACCACATGCTACCCCATAAGGTGTTATATAGCGAATGATTTCAATCCATTCTCCATTATGTCCTTTTACTTCCAGGCCAGAAACTCGATCCCAAGGATCACAACCACCAGGAGGACATTCTATCGTCAAAGAACCTGCAATATTATCAAATGCTCCTAAATAACTAGGTAATTCTGCTTCTACCTCCACTACTCCATTATTAACATCTGCCCATACTTGATCAACCGCAGTAACTGAAATATTTGAAGTTTGGTCTACGACATTGATTGCTACTGTTTCTGTTTCGTTTGCACCAAAATTATTAGTTGAAATAATTTTCAAATTATAAGATCCATATGCTGGTGGTGTCCACCATGCAGTATAGTGTTCATTATTCCAGTTTTTAGCTTCAATTACATTTCCATCTACTTCAAATTCTAAATTCGTTACCGAAAACAAATCTGGATAATCAATCGTAGCAATAGCTGCTAATTGAATGGGTTTTAATTCAGGGACATAAACATCACCTGCCAATGGGCTTCGGGCATCAATAGTAGGCACAATCAAACTAGGATCTAAAACCTGAAAAGTATTAATTAAGTCCTCAGCTGGATCGTAAGTGCCGTCACCACCTTGACTCGCTTTTATCATAACTTCTCCTTGAGTACCAGTCAGAGAGACAGTGTTCCCACTTAATGTTGCTGGTCCGGAAACTATTTCATAGCTGACCGGTAAAGAAGAACTTGCAGAAGCCCCCAACTGAAAATCAGGATCAGTAATTAATTTATTAGGTATTTGAGGAAAGGTTATCGCTTGAAAAGAATTGTCTAGTTCACCTCCAAAATTTGAATCTTCTCCCGTCAAAGCGAAGTTTAATAAATTACCAAATCTATCCTCTCCAGTTTCACTTTCTAATTTTGAAATCGAGGTATTATCTTCATTCGGTACCCCTTGATTAAATTTATAATAAAGTTCTAATCCAGGTTCATTTCCTGTCAATTCATTATCCATCATGTCTTGGATTTCTGTTTGTGTCAAACCTTTACTCCAAAGACTAACTTCATCTTGTCTACCTCCTGCTACAAAGTTAAACCCACCTAATAAACATTTGCCAAAAGTATAGGGCTTATCCGTTGCTGTAATCGTTCCTGATGCAGGTGTACTCCCGATAGGAACACCATCAATATACATCGTCACAGAACTTCCATCATAAACCCAGGCAAGGTGCTGCCAGGTTTCAGGAACGATACTAAAATTAGGAGCAATTACCTCATGAAATCCATCAGTCGTAATTAGTCGACATTCGATTAAACCATTATTTAATTGAATAACATACATCTCGCCTGTACCTGTACCGCCGCCTCTGATACTCATCATGCCTTGGCCATAAGCTAATTGATCCGTATAGAACCAACCGGCCATTGTAATGCCTGTAGAGTTTGCGATATATCCAGAACCATTTGGTACTTCCACATAATCATCTACTCGATCGAAGTGAAGATATTGGTTAGATTGAGCCTGTAGACTAAAAAAGAAGATAGTCATCAAAAGCGTAAAAAAGCTGGGTATCATTTTTTTCATAATGCAGATTTATTGGTTATGATTTCTTTTAATAATATTTTGGTTATGAAGTTGTTCAAAAATAATTGTTGCCTAATATAAATTATTAGCTGGTTTGCAAAACGTCTTTAGTATTTTCTTACTAAGGATACAAGGTAAATTTAATTCATCCACCATACTTTAACAGTAGGAGCATCTTCTCCCATCTTACTCAATTGATCCGACCAATTATCCGGATTATTTTGTACTTCTGAAGGCGGATAAGCAAAACGATAATATTCCGGAGAAGCTCCAATACGAGGGGTCAAATCTGTCCTACGCCAAAGCGCAAATGCTTCCCATGGTTGTCTAAATTGATCTATCCAACGTTGAGCATAGATTAGTTCGAGTTTATCATCTGTATTAAAAATGCTAAGTCTTGGGTGATTAGCCACAGCAAATATTTCTCCTTCTGAAAGGATTGTTGGTGCATTAGTCCAAATAGAAGAACCTGTAACCATGCTTTGCCAAAACTTAATCGAAGAAACGATAGCCGTTGTATATTCTGCTTCAGCTTGGCTAGTATTAGCATCTACGCCAAGTCCTCTCAGATAAACTTCTGCCTTTATAAATCCTACTTCCGCAGCAGTCAGTATTAACTCTGGGATAAAGTTCTCATCTCGAATTAGATAATAATTAACAGGCGAATAAATATTGGCAGCGCCCTTTATTGGATAGTTAGCATCTCTTTGCATCCCATACGGAATGCCTCCAGAGGGTTCAACACCAGGTTCAGGTACTTGCGAAAAAGGCACCCATTCCTCTGCATTATTTGTTTCAAAAAATATTCTAGCACGCGGATCAAAAATACCACTTCCATCTATATTATCATTTTCTGAAACTAAGTTCCAAATATTACTGCCCATTCGGATTTTATTATGCTCTCTAAACGTCCAATTAACCCCTTGATTCAACCACCCCTGCCTTCCTGGCCACATACCGACATCCTCCCCTTGATCGATAGTCGGTAAATTATTTTCTATTATATCTTTTAAAATAGGTGTTGCAAAAGCAAGGTCTTTTTCTACCATTCTCAAAGCATGGCGAAGTCGTAAAGAATTGGCAAACTTCCTCCACATCTGCATATCTCCTTCAAAAAGATTATCAAACGCTCCAAAAGAAAGATAAGCTATTCCAGCTGCAGTTTCAGGATTGGGGAAGGTATTTATGTTGTCCTCCACCCATTGTAATTCATCTAATAAAAATTTGTATATCTCTTCTTGAGTATCAAACTTGGGTCTAACAAAATCAAGGTCTTCAAATCCACGTCCGGCATCAGAAAACGGTATATCGCCAAATAAATCTGTTAAGCGGAAAGTTTTATACGCTAGAATTGTTTTTAGTTGCGCTCTTACATTATTCAGTGCCTCTGCTTCTATTTCCATCTCATCAAGTCGGCTGTCAATTTCCCGGATATGTGATAGTGCTCTATAATAATTGCCCCAAGCCTCTTCTGTTCCAATCGTGATATTATCAAATCCTACAGCCGTTCTAGCTGCTAATTGAGTAAGGCCATACAAGGTTTCATTATGGAGGTAAAACTGTTCATTCCAACCTAATCGTAAGGATTCAATTACGGTATTGAATAAAGGGCCTATATCCGTTTGTGTTGGTGAAAAAGGATTTTCATTAATCTCTTCAAAGTCTTTTGAACAAGAATTTGAAAGGAATAATAACAAAAATAATATTGGAAGTAGTTTATTATTCATTAATCGTTTCATTCTATTTAATTAAAATATCTAGAATTATTACCTCATGCCTTACTCCTAAAAAGTAGCATTCAGTCCAAAAGTAAAACTCCTTGCCCCAGGATAAGCTGCCCATTCTAAACCTTGTGCATTTCCTGCACCATTAGAACCTTCCGGATTAATATTATCCGGTAAAGTGGTGTAAATATAAAATAAATCTCTACCTGTTAATGACAAGGATAAATCTTGAAAAAGACGTGTTTTGCTACTCAATTTATCTGAAAGTCTATAAGTTAGAGCAACTTCTCTTAATTTGACCCAGGTATTTTCTTTAATGCCTGGTTTGGAAAGGAATCTTCCCCATCCTCCAGTATTTCCAACATGCTTAAAATAATAATGAACGACTTCTTGATTGACTGTTCCATCTTCATAAACACCAGGAAGTACAACACCAACATTTCTCACATTCCCATCTGGATCTGTAAACGGTAAACCATTCCCTAACCGTTCGTTTAGTGTCTCAGGACTTTGACCAGTTTGCAAACCAATTACATAAGATCCTGCATAAATATCCCCACCCCATTTAGTATCTACTAAAGTGCTTAAAGTTAAGCCTTTCCAGCCTAGTCTCATGCTCCAGCCTCCTATAAAATCAGGTGATGCATTACCAATTGGAACACGCGTATCAGATATTTTATATAATGTTCCGTCCTCATTCAAAATAGGTTGTCCGGTTTCTTCATGGTAGACATAATCATAACCTACGATTGTTCCATATTCCTCTCCTTCGCGTACTGAAATTGAAGGACCGTTCAAGCCCCAAATATTAGCTAATTCAAGCAATTTAGCTCCATCACCCAGGCTAGATACAAAATTGCGGTTTCGACTTACATTCAAACTTGTTTGCCAGAAAAAATCACGGTTTTCAATAAGTGTTACATTCAAAATAGCTTCAAATCCTCTATTCTCTAATACACCTGTATTGATTAAAATTTGATTTGCTCCAGAAGAAGATGGCAAGGGCGACCTTAGAATTTGATCAAAGGAATTAATATAATAATAGGTAAAATCGAAATTGATCTTATCGTTTAAAAAACCTATTGTCGTCCCAATTTCAAAGGAATACGCTCGCTGAGGTTTTAATGCAATTGGAGGAATCGTACCTGGTAATGCGGCGGTTTGATTACCACCAAAATTACCTGTTGAATATACAAAGTCTACTTGATAGGGATCTGTATCTGTGGCAGTTAAAGCATATGCTCCTCGCAATTTCCAAAAACTTAATCCAGGAATTTCAAAATCAAAGGCTTCCGTAGGAATAAAACTCAATGAAGCAGATGGGTAAAAATAGGAATTATTATTACTCGGAAGCGATGAAGACCAATCATTCCTTCCTGTAAGCTCTAAGAAAAGAAATTTATCATAGCTTAGATTTAAAAAGCCATAAATCCCATTAATTTTTTTCTGGTAACGAATCTCTCTTATACTTGGTCCACTTAAAATATCTTCAAAGTTATTGAAAGCAAAAAGCCAAGGATTCACCCATCTTCCACTTTGCCCTCCTACTGCATATCTGTTTCTACTCCATTGAGTTCCTCCGAAAGAGAAACGCGTACTGAATTTTGAATCCCAAATATTGTCTTTATATGCCGTAATTAAAAAATCATTATTGAGTACAACATCTTTGCCTAATTCATTTGAATAATAACCATTTAAAATCCCCAAATTGTCAATTGGTTGATTACGCGTTTCGAATTGATTGAGCGTAAAATCTGTCCCTACTCTTCCTGTCAGCACTAACCAATTTGTAATATCAAAAGACAATGCAATACCTCCGATTAATTTATTTCGGCTAAGTTCTGTATTATTATTATACGTATTCCACCAAAGATGCGGTGGAGAGAAAGTAAAAGGGTACTGGCCATTATAATCATTTCTAGTACCATCCGGTAATATATTTATGTCTTGCTCTAAACCTTTATAACTTCTTGGCCAGCTATAGAGAATTCCTTTACCAAAAGAAGATTCATTATTATCTCCAAGTGTAGGACTATTCAGACGATTATAATTAATATAAGAAAAAGAAATATCGGCTTTAACCTTAGAAGAAATATTTAATTGCGATCCAATATTAACGGTAGTTTGGTCGTAATTACTATTCGGAATAATCGCATTATGATCCGTTCGGGAAAGAGAAACACGCATCGTCCCAAAATCGCCACCACCAAAGAATGAAAGGTTATGCGTTGTTGTATTTCCATTACTAAAAAACTGCTTTAAATTATCCGGTTGAGGATCAAAACTTCTCATGACACCATCCCACCAAAGTACTTGTTGGCCTTCCATCCTTGGGCCCCAGGATACTCCTGTTGAATAAAAGCCAAAAAGCTCTGTTGTTGCTTTTCCATAAGGGCCATTATTAGCATGTGTTTCTGTTGGATAGATAAACGTACCTTCATCATTAGTAGGAAGCCTTGGCTCGACTAAACTAATTGGGCCACCTGCACCAAAGGTATTTTGGACATCTCTGTAATAATATGGCTGAATAATTTTATGGCTGACATTATAGTTAATTCCAATTCCTTTAGCTTTACGACCTTTTTTTGTTGTAATCAAAACAACGCCATTAGCACCTCTTGATCCATAAAGCGCAGACGCGGTTGGTCCTTTTAGGATATTGACTTCCTTGATATCATTAGAATTGATGTTATTGATGGCAGATCCCCAATCTACACCTCTACCGATATTTTCAAGCCCCGGTTCATTTTCCAAAGGTATACCATCCACTACAATAAGCGGTTGATTATCGCCATTGAGGTTATTATTACCTCGGATCGTAAAACGCGTTGTACCGCCATCTACCCCATTAGCAGTCGTCACTTGTACTCCCGCAGATTTTCCACTTAAAGCATTCACTAAATTTGGAGCATTAGACAATAAAATATCTTCGCCATCGAAGGATTCCGTTGAATAGCCGATTTCCCGTTTTTGTCGGTTTATACCAAGTGCAGTAACGACCACTTCATCCAATTGCAAAGCATCGTTTTGGAGGGCTACATCAATTGCTGAGTTTGTACCGACGACGACTTCTTGTGTTTCATAGCCTAAAAAACTAAAAATAAGCACTGTTCCTTCACCGGGAACATCTATCTCAAAATTGCCATCTATATCAGATACCACACCTCTTCCACTATCATCTTTTAGTTGAACGATTACCCCAATAAGGGTTTCTCCTGTTGAAGCATCACTTATTACGCCGGAAATTTTGGTTTGTGAAAACAGTGATCCACATAGAAATAGAAAGAAGGTACTGAATAGAAACTTTTTAAAAAAAGTAAAAGTATCAATCATCTGCAACATGTTTTTTCTAGAAATTATATCAATATCATCCACTACGAATGATAATTTGTGAAATATAGAAAAAACTGTTGAGATTTTAAGCGGAGAAGTAGATGATTATTGCTACATGACGGCAAATTGTCGGCTGATTTGTGATCTTTTGCCACGAAGACGCTAAGGCACAAAGGTGTAGGTTGCTTCATGATTTTTGTGTCTTTCAGGTTTGGTCTATCCATAAGAAAATAAAGCTAAACATGTAAACAAATTAATAAGGAGCGTTATTTTTTTCATTATTCTAGTTTTCAAAAATTATAAAGCAATTTCAAGTTTAATTCCAAATGGAATAGTATATCCAAAGTAAAGGTTTTCTATATCAAATTTCTGTATAGTTGATTGAAGAAAAACAGATATGTCTCATTATTCATTCATAGCCTTTATTTTTTTACGTTCTTTGAGAAGCTCCGTGAATATTCGTAAGCAATGATGAAAGTATAATAAAATATACAAATTTGAAATTAATATTTCATTAAAAAACAATAAGCCCCCAAAGCAAAACTTCAGAGGCTTATTTATAGCTCCTTGTTATTTTAATTCATTCCTCCTCATCACTTCACCAAAGTCACATCACCTCGGTACATCCGCTGAAATCCATCAACGAATTCTATATCCGCAATATAAACATAAACCCCATTTGGTGCTTCTTTATTTTTAATCGTTCCGTCCCATCCAATTTCTTGATCTGGTAAAATATTATTGGCTTCGAATACAATACCTCCCCAGCGATTGAAGACTCTGAAAGAATGAATTAGAGCAACTGATCGACCACTATGTATTCTAAAGACATCATTGTCTCCATCAAAATTAGGTGAAAAGATATTTGGGATGAATACATCTCTTTTCTTTGATACCGTAAGGATGATTTCATCTGTTGCCGTACATCCAGTTACCGCATCTGTAACCGTTACGGAATACATGGATGCATCAAGTGGGCTCACTTCTATTTCCGAACAATCAGGGCAAGTTAAATCTTCAACTGACCATTCAAATATTGGATTGTCACTATCTGTTAATGCTTCCAAATTAACGGTCTCTCCTAATAAGATAGTTTGGTTATCACCCAGATCAACTGAAATTTCGCCTGGCGAAGATACAGGAACAGGAAATACTGCTGTACATCCATTCATATCCTGAATAAAGACTTCATAAGCTCCAGCCCCGAGGTTTATAAATTCAGTAGTCGTAAAGTAAACTACGCCATTTAGGGAATAAACAAATTCTCCTGCGCCTCCTGTCACTTCATCAATGGTTATTTGACCACTATTTACACCATCAAAACAATTGACATCAAGTGTGGAAAAGCTTGCTTCAATACTGTTAGGTTCCAAAATGGTAATTTCATCAAATGCTTCACAAGCATTGTCATCCTGAATCGTAACGGTATAAAACCCAGGAGCAAGATCAGTTAATACTGCTCCGGAATCACCAGTATTCCACGAAAATGTAAATCCAGTTCCTCCTGAAGCATTTATAGAAATGGCAGCGTCCGTATCGCCATTACAAGAAATCTCTTGATCAATACTTATAGAGGAGGTGATTGCGCTTAGAGGTTCCGTTATTTCAATACTCGCTTCAGCAGTACAATTATCATCATTGGTCACTGTTACAGAATAAGTTCCAGCTTCCAGTCCATCAATCTCATCAATGGTTTCGCCATTATCCCAAAGAATGTCAATTGGATTACCATTGGTCACTAATGAGGCAACCCCATCTGATCCACCATTACAAGAGGCTGGATTGATCTCAAATACTTCTACAATAAATTCATCGGGTTGTGAAATTGATCCACTCCATGCAAGGGTGCAACCATTCGCATCCGTAATAATAAGCGAAAAGTCTCCAGCACATAAATCTTGTAAGAGAATCGGATTGCCTCCTATTCCAGGAAGATTAGTAGTGAACGGCGCCGTTCCATTTTGTATTTCTAATTCAAATCCACCATTACAATCACCAAAACAGGACGCATTGGCTTGATTAATCAGGTTAACCAATATCGGAGCAGGTTCTACTATATTAATTGTAAAAATACCACTTCCCCACTGATCTGAAATTTCTATAGTATAAATACCCGCAGGCAAATTATCGATGGTCGCCATGCCACCCTCAGTAAGGATATCACCGCTTCCATTCAAACTATTATCCGCATTTTGCCAAGTATAATTATACGGTGCTTGACCATTTAAAGCTGTAAAATTTATTGTACCATTTGTATCTCCTGGGCAGTCTAAAGTAACATCTTGAAAATCAGATTGAATGTCAACAGGAAACAAGATCACTATACAATCTTCTACAGTACATCCTATATCATCTGTAACCGTCACACAATAGGTCTGTCCTCCAACTAAATTGGAAGCAATATTCCCCATTGAACTATTTGACCAAGTATAGGTAAAATTGCCTCCACCTCCATTTGGTATGGCTTGAACAATCCCATCAGCATCTCCAAGTCCACTTGCTTCTGACACAAGGTCAAGCGTTAGCGTTAATTCATCTTGTATCGTTAGAATTGTATTAATGGTACTATCGCAATCATTTGCTGCTGGTATGATATCTACATAAACTCCTGTATTAGAATAAGTTGAATTTCCGACAGTGATACTCTCTCCAAAACAAAATGTAAAGTCTTGATTTGTAACGATTTCTGGAAGAATCGTTAAGAATCCAGAAACCAGGCTATCGCAACCATTTGTTGCAGTTAAAGTTTCAGAGATTGGTCCACTTGTATCATATATTTGACTTCCAACGATAATACTCTCCCCAGAACAGAGGGTAACATTATTTAAATCCGTAGTGATTTCATCCAGGACGACCAATGTACCAGTCACCAAACTATCACATCCTTCAGGGCTAATCAGGTTTTCTAAAATATTTCCTGAAGCCGTATATATTGTATTACCTACCGCCAAGGATTCACCAAAACAAATCGTGGCATCAAGATTATTGACAATTGGAATTGGCTCTAGAATTTCACCAAAAGTAACGACAATTAAACCACTTCCATCAGTGACTGTAATCGTATAATTGCTCCCGGGTGCTAAGTCTGATATTGTGGCTGCTTGTCCTGCATTCAAAATAATGCCGCTTCCTTGAGCGGGGCCAAAGTTGATTCCCCATTCGTAATTATATACAGGCATTCCATCTGTCACTGTAATACTCAATACACCATCTGTATCCCCATTACAAGTTACCTCTCCGTTTTGAACATTAACTGAAATTGCTCCGGGATAAAGGACACTAATACAAGTAATATCTTCACATCCATTGGCAGCCGTCACCGTTACACAATATAATCCTGGAGATAAGTCATTAATTGTTTGAGAAGTTTCGCCTGTTGACCATAGATAAGTATACGGAGCAATTCCGCCAGTTACAGTAACCGTTGCAGAGCCATCATTTGCATTTATATCACTAGCTTCTTGCAATTGTATAGCCACTGCATCTACATTTTCCAATACCGTTACATTAGTAAATACAGTACTATCGCACATCTCTTCAGAGATTAATACATCCATATAGTTTCCACTTGCAAAATAAATAGAATTTCCAACCGTAACAGATTCTCCATTGCAGATGATAGTATCTACTGTAGTACTAATCGGATCGAGCACTGTTACCGTTCCAAGAATTAAACTGTCACAACCATTATCGGCAAGAACCAATTCCATGATCTGGCCACTAGCCGTATATAAACTATCTCCAACTAGTAAACTCCCTCCATTACAAACCACCTCATCTAATACGGTAGTAGACTGGGGGCCAACTGGTCCTCCATCACTTATAGTAATACTAAAAATACCTTGTGTATTATTACCACTCCCATCAATAACTATCCAATAATTAGCCCCTGGGACAAGACATTCTGCATCTATAGATTCATCAAATGTTGCACTCGAATATTGACTAGTCACTTCAAACATAGGTCCAATACAATTATTACTTCCAGAACCATACAATCCTACCTGCGTATCCACAGCATCAATTCCAAATGGTGGATTTTGATCACTTAGCACATCAATAATAACATGTCCAGTACTTGGTGCTTGAAACATGAACCAAACCGCTTTTTGAAGTTCAAAAGCAGAAGGATTTAGTTCTCCGATATCAGTCCCGCAGAAATTAGTCTGATTCATAGGAGTAGATATCACTCCTCCATCAGGTACTAAACCTAAGTCTTCAGCATTACATCGAAAATCAGCCGTTTCAATAATTCCAGCTGCAATGACTTGTAAGCCAAAATACCCTTCTAATCCTATACCAGTACCAGGAAGGAAAGCAGCATCTACTAATATGTAGTATCGGGTATTGGGTTCTAAGCAATTAGATAATAAGGTTTGGTCCAAACTATTATTATCATGGTCTGAATATAAAAGAGACACATCATTACAAGTGCCATCATTAGATTCGTAAAGCGCCAATTGTATACCTATGTCATCTCCCAAGCCTTCTGGATCACTAAATGCATTGATATAATTGTAAGCACTTGGATCTGAGCCCGTTAAAAAGCTATACCATACACCCCTATCATTTCCAAAAACACCCCCTTCATCTAAAGGATTAGGATCTCCGACATTGGAAGCACAAAAATTATTATAGTTGCTCAAGGTAGGATCTCCAATCATGCCTAAAAACGGTAAATCACCCAGGTCAATAGCATCACAGATTAAATCATTTGCTCCTCCAATAAATGCATCATCTAAAGAAATCGTAAAATTTAATTCTCCATCAGATGCTTGTCCATCCGTAATTTGAACATTATAATCTATACTACTTCCAGGAGCAGGTATAAGATAGTTTTGACAAAACTCTACCATACACTGTTCATCCAAATTACAAAAACTACCATCATCCTCGAATACCCGAATACAAAGGTTTATGTTTTGAGGAACATCAGCAGGGCAATTATAAAAAGCCTCATACTGCATATTAGGAAAATCTGTAAAACAGAATTGTGTTGCGGGATAAGTGACCCAAGGCGTACCATTTACATTCACGCTAAACCGAGGATCAGGGGCGCCAAAAATATCAGTACAAGTTGTTGTGGCAGCACCATCTTGAATGGTAACTTGCAAATGCCCTTGTGAAAGCGCAATGGATTGAAGAAGAAAAAATGTACTGAATAAAAATAGAAATTTTCTCAGATTCTTAGCTTTTTGATTCTTCAGCTGATTCAAAGCAAAAGTATTGTTCATAAAACGGTGGTTCTTGTCTTTTTAGGTGTATTGGTCTACCTAGTTTTGTTTTGTAAGGAAATTCTAAGTTAAGACGCTGTGAATTTCAATATCATCAGAACTTAGTGGTTTTCAACTAACCAATTACTAAATAAATAAACTGTCTTAATTATTGCTAAAAAAAACTTTTTTTTAGTTAAAAAGAAGTTAAACACAATACTGTAAGGATTATCGTCCTCAAAGAACCAGTCTAAACACTTTTTCTTCTATCTACTTCCTTTTTTACTAAGGCAAATTCTCGACTCATATCACCTGATACAGCAGAGTTTTCGTGTGCTCTTCTTATTAAGTATGGTACTACATCTCGTACGGAGCCATAAACCATATATTTAGCAACATTATATCCTTGAGCAGCAAGATTAAAAGTGATGTGATCACTCATTCCATATAACTGACAAAAATTGAGGTGAGGGTGATTTTTAGGAATCTTCTTTTCTGCAATGAGTTCTGCTAAAAGCAGGCAACTTTTTTGGTTATGTGTTGCATTACAAGATCCAATTTTTTTATAATTGTCTACACAAAAACGTAGTGCAGTATTAAAAGCATCATCAGTTGCCTTTTTACTAGGTTGAATTGGTGAAGTATAAGCCAATTCTTCTGCGCGATCTCGCTCTTTTTCCATATATGCCCCTCGCACCAGTTTCGCTCCCAGGTAATATCCTTCTTCATTTGCTTTATCAAAAGAATCGATCAAATACTGTAACCTATCATGCCTATACATTTGAAAGGTATTATAAACGATCACGGATTCTTTATTGTAACGTTTCATCATGATATTAACCAAATGATCAATTGCATCTTGAATCCAGGATTCTTCTGCATCAAAGAAAACACCTACCTTTCGGTCATTGGCAACATGACAAATAGCATCTATTCGTTTAAGCACATTGCGGTACTCTTTCCGCATTTCTTTATCAAGAGAAGCACCGTTTTGAATTTCTTCTAATAAACCAAAACGTGCAAGGCCTGTGATTTTTGCACTAACTACTGGTACACTTTCATTATTTGCAGCAAAATCAATCGCACGAATACATTCATTCATGGTATGATTAAAATCCTTTTCAGTAGATTTAGCTTCAGCACCGTAGTCCAAAATGGACTGGACTTTATTTTCAAATAAAAGGTCAATCGATTGTTGACTCTCTAATAAAGTTGTGCCGCCAACGAATTGTTCAAAAATAGTAGCTTTTATTATTGTCCCAACAAATGGTAATTTTAGTTTCACGGCCAAAAGTCCCACTGGCGAGAGTGTATCAACTAACCATTTTTTATTCATCATAGAAAACAACCAAGCAGACTTTTTTAACGCTTCATCTGATTTATGATGAAAAGCGATTTCAGTATTAGAGAAATCAACGACTGGCATTGGCGATTTCTGAGTTTTTTGATCTGAATAATCTATCATTTTCTCCTTTTAGTATTTGTCCAGATTTCCCAAGCTTTCTCCGCTTGACCTTTAAGCATTTCCAGACCGTTTAGTATATACGCTCCTTCTAATTCTCCCTTTATCAAAAATACAGTTTTTTCGGGATTATACACTAAATCATAGAGTAAATGCTTCTCATTTAACGATTCATAAGGAATCTTAGGGCAAGAATCAACATTAGGATAAGTACCTAAAGGCGTTGTATTGATGATAAGTTGTATTTGCTTTATATGACTTTCACCCAATTTATCATAGTTCAGTTGTCCTTTTTTAGCTGACCTTGAAACTGAAGTATATTTAATCTTCATTTTATCTAGAACAAATGCAACTGCTTTAGAAGCACCACCTGTACCTAGGATCATAGCCCTTTCAATTGGGGTAGAAGGATGTTTTTCGATAAAATTTCTTAAGGTTTTCTCAAAACCAAAAACATCTGTATTATAACCTATAAGTTTTCGTGCTTCGATTTTAATGGTATTAACTGCTCCTATTTTTAAAGCACTTTCATCAATTTCATCCAAATAAGAAAGGACTTGCTCTTTATAAGGGATAGTAACATTTAACCCAACTAAATCTGGATGATCTTTTAATAGTTTAGGCAAATGCTCTATAGCCTCGATCGGAAACAAGTCGTATTTACAATCTAATATCCCTTCTACGTCAAATTTATGAGTAAAATACTTTCTCGAAAAAGAATGTGAAAGTGGATAGCCTATTAATCCAAAACGTTTCATTTACGATTTTATAAAAAGATTCTGATTAATTTTTTTTACTAAATCGATCTAAAACAAAAACAATAGAAAAGCCAACTATTGAACAAATCACCACCCAAAGAATAAATGGTTCTCCATCATAGCCCGCAGGAAGTACATTAGCCTCTGTAATCACCTTATAGGTATCATCGTGGATAACCGTTAGAATAGATTCTTTCCTTGTTAGCAATTCTCCAGTTTCTTTATTCAACATGCTCGTTACATTTCTCCAGGGCCATATTTTATTAAGTGAGCCAAGCATAAATCCTGTCAAAATAGCCAAAGTAGCAGATCGATAATGCTTAAACGTCCAGGATAAGACTCTTGAAACGGTCATTAAACCCGTCAAACAACCCAATGCAAAAACAAACATGACGATTATTTTATCTACTGCAAAAGTTTCCAAGACTGCCCTTAAAGTATCAGAAACGATATAAGAATACATGCCCAGCATCAACAAGATAAAGCTTCCGGAAATTCCGGGTAAAATCAATGCTGATATCGCAATCATTCCACAAAAGAAAACGAAAAATAGATTAGTAGAACCTCCAGATGGGCTTAATATAGTGATACCATAAGCAATGACAGCACCAAGAACCAAGAATAGAATTGTCTTCCAATTCCACTGTTTTACTTGCCTGCCTATATATATTGCTGATGCAATAATAAGCCCGAAGAAAAAAGCCCATATAACCGGTGGATAATTTTCAAGCAGATGGCTAACACCAAAAACACCAATGACTATACCCGCCCCCATTCCAAATAACAGACTTAATAAGAAAGTACCATTGACCGCATTCCAAACACCCGCTAAGCCCTCATTTTTAAATACAGTAATTAATCTCGGGCTAAAAGCTTTTATAGAATCTAATAATTTTTCATAAATTCCTGTAATAAAAGCTATAGTTCCACCAGACACACCAGGAATGACTTCAGCTATTCCCATTGCCATCCCTTTAAGCACTAATTGTATTTTATCTGTCATGCTGCAAAGGTAGAATTTGAAAATTAAAAAGAAAAATTTGACTGAGAAGTTGTTTTAAAATAGATAGATAATTTTCTTGCGTTTAAATTTGTATTAATTCTTTTGCCACAAAGGCGCAAAGATGTACTATGGCAATCGCAAGATTGGAAGTCTGTCAAAAGTAGCCCCTCACAAGCGAAGCGATCACCTAATCACATCGTCCGGAGGACTGATCACATAATTAATGTTCTCTGCCCTTAATATTACCACTCTTATAAGCATTTTCTAGCGATTCATCTTCTTTTGTTTTGCTAGAATTGGGTAATAAATCTTTGAGGTTGGGTTGCCCTGCATCAAGCCAAGCGGTATACCAAGCTGAACCTATGGACAATACTGAGCTCCGCATCCGAGATTCCACCATTCCATCCATTCGATTCTGATAAGCGGCAGCATAAGCTCTACATTGTGTTCGAATAGTTGATTCCAATCGATCATCATAACAGTATTGTTGATCTTCAGGAAAAGTCTCACTTAAAGATTTTTCAATCAATAGTACGCTATCTACATAGGAATGACTTGTCAATACTACATCCCAATAATAGTCTCTGACTTCATCTATGTAATCTGCTTTTCCAACAAAAAAATCAAATTGTTTATCTGCAAAAAGCTCTGGAATTCGGCTTTCCCAAAAAGCATGGATTCCAATTTGATCAGTCAACTGTCCATTATAATTGCTTGTCGTATGCAAAGGTACATGTGCATCGCCAATATAATGTCCAAATTCAGCAGACAATCTCAAAATGCGTTGAGTATCTTTATTTTTAAAAGCCGCTGTAAGATTAGCTTGCATTTTTTCTAGATGATAAGGAAGAATCCCATGCTCCGAAAAATGATCTATTCCAAAACACATTTTAAAATCGACGTTTTCTCCTAATAATACATTTAAACTATCCATATCGATTACCCAATCATCTTCATAATATTGAGGTAATATATTATTTGAAAAAAAATTGCGATAACGATCGTAGGTAATGGAAGTATTTTGATTTGTTAGTTCAATAAAGTTCTTACTTAATTTCAGATAAGGATTATCTGAGTCAATAGACTCATTATCTATCACCTGGATGGTATCACCATTATGAGTCAGTACATGGAGTCCAGTATATTTCACCAATACATCTGTCCATATACGTGGAACATTATCAAATGGATAGGTTCCCCATTGATCAATATCTATATAATGCCTTACAGCCTCGTGACGTGTAGCATATCTTCGTTTATCTGGATCTACGGCATGATCAGTGATGTATTCAATATGTTTTTTATAAAAAATAATCATCTCAGGAGGAAGGGTAAAGACCGCCATTCGATTAATCCTTCGATGTCCAAAAAAGCCCCATTCAGGGCTATGATGAATTGAGTTAATTGAAACATTATTGATCACTTCAGGAGTCGACCAGACATTCATCATAGCTAAAGAGCTTAGCACTATAAAACACAAACCAATTATTCTTAGCATTGATATTGAAGTATTTTAACAATGAGATTTTAGTTCTATTGAAAAAAACTTTCATAGCCCCAAAACAAATTTCCAAAAACAAGTTGCTGCACGACCATAAAATCTCCCCAACTACAATCTGCATGGTATCGGAAAATTGGGGTGTCTGGATTTTGAGGAACTATATTTCCGTTTTTATCTACTTTTTGATAAGGAATAAATCGAACTGATTTTTCAGTTCCATCTTCTTTCATCACAGTAACAATTGCAAAAGGAGTTATTGTCTTTGCGAACTCTTTTTTAGTATAATTATTTTGAAAATTTTCTGCAATTTTTGATTTAAACTCTTGTAGAAATTGTAAAGGTTTACCTTTTATTGGTTTTTTATCAACAATAGATGTTGTTTTGAAAAAAGGTTCAACTTTATAATTAGATCCATCTTTAATTAATTTAAAAGATTTATTTTTCTGCCTAGGGTATTCAATAGATACAAAAGTAATATCTTCTGGTTTTTCCGCAAAGACCGAACGGTCTCTCCATTCATCACCAGCCATAGCAAATCTTGTTCTTAATCCACCAACAAAATTCTTAACATGAGTTGCAAAAGGTTCATCCGATTCAGCCATAATCATGTAATTGCCTTCTCCGTTTTCATCAACTCCACCAACATAATAATTTCTCAATAATTCATTATCCTTTCCATAGAGTTCGACCTCTATACCAAAAGTCGCAAGGTCTTTTGTCACTCTAGTATAAGCCGCTTTTGCAGGACGATACTTGACTTCGACTCTACCAATAGCATCCATTAATAATTTAATTGCACTAGGTCTTATTTTATCTTTTCCTTCTAAAAGCCATTCTTCACCAACCTTAAGTAGAGTCGTTTTGGTGCCTTTTCGATCAGCAAGGAATATCTTATGAACTAAATTGGGGTCAATTTTAAAATCCATATTGGATGTCGCTTCATAAGAAGCTTTAGGTTTTCCTACTTTCTGTGAAAAATACCATGCAGCTGCCCCACCCAAAACTAAAAACACAGCGAGTAAAAATATTGTTGTTTTTTTCATGACTCACATTTTTTATGAAGCAAACCGCTTCCTTCTTATATAGGTATATATCAAACCCGATAGTATTAAAATAATTATTGGTACTCCAGTATTTAAAAACCTCCAGAACCCTTTATTTTTTTGCGCACTTACCTTGTCTAATAATCGCAATTCAATTTCTTTTGAACGAGATTCGAGTACATCATTATCGTCCATCAAATACTCAATACAATTCATTAAAAAATCCTTATTAGCAAAAGTGTAACTTTCATATTTATTAAAACCCAAAGGTGAATATTTGTTATTTCGTTTATCCACTAAGTTTTTCATAATATCCCCATCACTAATCACAATCATTTTTGTGGGTTTACTTTCTTCTAAATATTCTTTGCCTATTTCCTTTAAAGTCTCAGACATCCCCGATCCAACCCTGTTGCGATAAGCAGAAGGAATAACACCTTCTAATAAAACTGCTACGGGTAGATTAGGCTTATTAAATTCTAATTTTTGAGGGTCTACATTAACTTCTTCAAATGAAAAGCGATGTGTATTAGGTCTAATTTTAGAATAGTTAGATGAACTTAGAAGTACTTCTTTTTTAAGGTTAGTTCTTACACCGACAGAGGTATCAATAACAGTTGGAAAAAACATATTGATTCTATCTAATCCTTTCACTATTGGATGTTCAGATTTTGGTGAAATTATTGGATGATAAAACCATGGGAATAGATCGAATTTTGGTGTATTTCCTTGTACGCCAGTTTGTAAAGGTACTCTACTGCTTTCAACATCAAAAATAAAATTGGATGGTCGTACGCGTAAACCATATTTAAATAAAAGATTTCCAATACCTTCAGCTGAAGGTAATTCTCCTGATATATAGGGCGCTCCTCTTTGAGCAGCGATCGAATCTATACTCATATCCATCATATCAATTGCCCAAATTACTTTACCACCATTCATCACATATTGGTCAATCTTAAAGAGGTCTTTTTTACTAAAAGGTTTTCTAGGCTTTGGAATCATTAAAATATCAATATCCGAATCAATAGCAACCAAACTATCTAGATTCAATCCACCTACATCATAATAGGAAAAAAGAGATTTACGAAGATCCGCAAATTGCAAAGGTTCTAATTCTCCATGACCGACAGTATAGGTAATGACAGGTCGGAAAGAAGATTTTAGTTTTTGGATCGCATTGATAAATTTGAATTCCAAAAGATTAACAGATTTGCCTAAAGCTGCTCTCTCAGACATACCAGCTTGTACAGGTTCTAAAAGGTTTATAGTCGCTGTCCTTCCTCTATAATTAATCAATGCATAGGGAAAGATATATTTTAACTCTCGACTATCCAGGCCGGGAATTTGAATAGAAACTGCTGTAATGCCCTGCTTTCCTAGTGCTTCTATATTTTCTCTTACTTCTTCTTCAGTACCTTCAGTAGGGTTTTCGAATGTATATTCTATACCACTATTATATGACCGAAAATCATCTAAAATTTCTTGGACAGAGTTTTGAAGTCGTGTATAATCAGCTGGCAAATCCCCCTCTAATAATACAGTAACATCCATTAAATCATTAATATTTTCAATAACATTGATGGAAGGCCCTGTCAGCGTATATCGTTTATCGTCAGTAAGGTCAAATTTTGTAAAAATGAAATTACCAACAACCGCAAGAAAAATAAAAATCGGAATGGTTAATAGTGGTTGAACTAATGAATGGAAATTACTGGAATTTTTATTTCTATATGCCTTCGTTATCGAATAAGTTAAAAAGCCAAGTAATCCACCAAGTGTCAGTGCTGCCGCCGATCCAAAATTTCTAAATAATACTAAGAAAGTAATGATCAATGGTATTAAACCAGCTAGGGCTTCAATGATTGTACTCTTGTTATCTTCTCCACTCTGAATCATCCATTTCCTACTATTAAAAGAAACCAATGTCAAGCTTAAGAACACACCAATAAGGCTTACAAAATAAAATAAATCTCGGGTATCAAGCAATCCCCTCCTCACAGCATTGTAATGGTAATCAATCCCTAGCATTTGGATAGCCGTATCTCCTTTTCCAAAGTATATAGGTAGCTCACTAATCAAATCTAATCCCCAATAAAAAAATACACAAGCCGAAATCCCTAAAATCAAAGAAACAATAATATTCTTTGTCAAGGAGGAACACAATAGGCCAATAGCAACAAAAGCTCCACTTAAGAAGATTAAACCTATATAACTACCGATTACCCCACCTGTATCAATATTTCCAACAGGCGATCCTAATTGATAAACAGAATAAAAGTAACATAAAGTGGGGATCAACATCAACACAACCAAAACCATTGAAGCGAGAAACTTTCCAAATATGATTTCCAAATCAGAAACCGGTTTCGTCGTTAAAAGTTCAAGTGTTCCAATCTGATGTTCTTCAGCAAAACTACGCATAGTAATCGCAGGGATAATGAAACTTAGGATCAATGGTGCACCAATAAACAATTGATCCAGCGTAGCAAATTCATTTTCCAAAATACTAGTATTAGGATAAATCCACATCACCCATCCAAGTGACAGTAAAAATACTGCAATGACAATGTATCCGACTAATGAACTAAAAAATGAATTAATCTCTTTTTTAAAAATACTAAGCATTCCGCTATCTTATTTTGAAGTTGATTAAAAATATAATTTCAAGCAACTTCTTATTAAATTATTGGCCAATTTGGCTTTCACTTTCTTTTAGGAATAGCGTGTCAATGGACACTTATTTAATTCACTATTCTTTAATATAGATTTCATGTCTATCATCATATATCAAAATACATTTGAATAGTTTCTCATCAGCATCATCTCCTAAACTTTCCAAAGCATTAATCAGTTGAGTATCATCTTTGACCCAAGATTTTAGATTTTCGACATTAAGTGTCTTAATCATACCAGTTTCAAAATCCAATATTCTCTGGTGTACTATATTGATATCTCTTTCTACCATAGCCATCCTAAATGGCTTCCGAGTTATTGGATTATATACAGGCATTGCTATCTGTACAGTCTCAAGTGTCTCAAATTCGAAATAGCAAATCTTACCTCTCACTTTTAAGGCGGCAAAGTTTGTTAAGGCTCTTTTTACAGTCCCTTTTTCTAAACGGATATATGGAAGGCCTCCTAGGCTAATGCCCCAAACCTCATCCAAATTGATTAGAGCATTGCTGTCTATTAATTCCAAATATTCGACCTGCGCCATAAAGGTTTGTGGATTAGCCACAAGATTTGACCGCAGATCTTTCCACAAAAAAGTAGGCTCATTTTTTTGGAAGGCCTCAAAGGTCATATATACACCATCCTCAAAATTGAAATTTTTAGTTAAAACTACTGAGTCTGCTTGTCCTTTCAATATTAATGAAGCAAGTAAGCAAAATAGAATAGTATTCAGTAATTTTATCATCTCTACTTAGATGTTAGTTTTTGGAAGATATCTTCTACACTAGAAACTTCTTTTTTCAATTCAATAATAGTTAGTTTCTGATCAACCGCAAATTTAAATAGAGCTGCTCGAATGTCTTTGTCTAGATTGGCCGCTAATAACCAACGATTATTATCATTTTTGGTAACTTTTACAACATCTTTAATTCTTGATAGTTGTTCTCGACTGGTTTTTTCAAGAAACTGTACAGAGACCAGTGATTCCCCACGAACTTTTGATTGAAGGGTACTAATATCATCATTGGCTACTAATCCTCCTTTGTTAATGATCACTACCCGATCACATACTGCCTGCACTTCTTGCATAATGTGAGTTGATAAGATAACCGTCTTTTCTTTACCCACTTGTTTAATCAAATTTCGAATTTCAACCAGTTGATTAGGATCTAAGCCTGATGTAGGTTCATCCAATATTAGAACTTCAGGATTATGGATCATGGCTTGAGCCAAACCAACCCGTTGTTTGTATCCTTTTGAGATTTCTCCAATCTTCTTTTTCTGCTCCCTCCCTAGTCCAGTCATCTCAATCATCTCTTCTACTCTACTTCTTTTATTTTTAATCTTATGCAATCCCGCAACGAATTGTAAGTATTCCTTAATGTACATTTCTTTATAGAGTGGATTGTGTTCTGGCAAATAGCCAATCTTCTTTCTCACTTCCATAGGATGTTCATCAGTAGAATAGCCACAAATTGAAGCTTTACCGGCAGTCTGCGGAATAAAACAAGAAATAATCTTCATCGTAGTTGTCTTCCCTGCACCGTTAGGTCCCAAAAAACCAAGTACCTCTCCTTTATTGGCCTCAAAGCTTAGGTTATCCACCGCTTTTTGAGTTCCATACATTTTTATTAAACTTTCTACTTTTACAGACATATAATTATTGAAATTGAAGTGTGCAAAACTAATAAATTCAATACTAGCATCAAAGCCTAGACTGTCTAATATAAGCTAATTTTGGATAGTATTTAGATAGAGTTCAAACGAGAGTGCCGTCAAGATTGTTTTACATAATGAAATACATAACTCACTTATTCAAAGAACTCTTTTAAACAATAGTAAAAATGTTTTAATATTTTGTTAAAATTGTCTTTGACAGAACATTGAAAGTAACTAAGCTAAACACTCCTAGTCTAAAATACGTTCAATTGTTGTTTTTTTACCTTTTTAAACATTAACGAACAAAATCATGACAAGTATCAAAACCACTTTATTCATTTTTGGAATCCTGTTTATAATTTCTTGTGGGCAGACAGATTCTTCTTCCAATACTGCAGCAGATTCTAAACAAACGGAGCAAATAGCTAATAGCAATAGTGATGCTGCTGATAATATGACTAGCAATGCTGACAATATGGAGCCCAAAGCAGCATTAATAGCTGAAAGTATGGATTCAGAAGGCATGCCTGAAAAACAAGACAACATTGTGAAAGAAGTGAAGAAGGAAACGCCAAAAACAGTCACAACAAAGAAAGAGAACAAACCTAAAAAAACATCTAAACAAGACAAAGAGGTAATTAAACAACCCGAAGCCATCAAAGTAGAAACTAATGCTAAAGCTAAAATGGAAGAAGAGGTAGTAGATGTTGCGGTTCAGGTGAAATCAGAAATAAAAAATACGCCTAAGGTCGAAAAGGTAAAAAAAGAAAAGAAAGCAGCTCCAGTTTTTTCACATGATGTTTTTGACAAACTGCTTAAAAAGAATGTATCTGCAAGAGGGAAGGTCAATTATAATAATTTAAAGGCTGAAGAGGCCAAACTTGATGGGTATTTAAAAGCTTTGGATGCGAATCCACCTGCTTCTGGTTGGTCAAAAAGTAAAAAAATGGCTTATTGGATAAATGCCTATAATGCTGCAACGATAAAATTGATATTAAAAAACTATCCAGTTTCTAGCATTACAAAATTACATGGTGGAAAGCCATGGGATCATAAATGGATTCCTTTAGGAGGAAAAACGTATACCCTTAATAATATTGAGAATGATATCCTTAGACCCGTATATAAAGATGCAAGAATTCATTTTGCTGTCAATTGTGCAGCAAAATCTTGTCCACCATTATTAAATCGTGCCTGGACAGAAGGAAATTTAAATAGTTACTTAGAAAAACAAACTAAAGCCTTTATTAATGATCCAAGTCAAAATACGATAAGTGCAGATGCAGTAGAAATTTCTAAGATTTTTGAATGGTATAGTGCAGATTTTGGAAATATCATCACTTATTTGAATAAATATTCAAATGTCAAGATCAAGCCTGGAGCAAAAGTAACTTATAAGGATTATAATTGGAGTTTAAATAAATAACTAATCTGTTAAACAATTAGTTTTAAGATATATTTTTCATAGCTTTATATTTTGAGGTGCAACTTCCTTTGTTGCGCCTTTTTTTTATTTAAAATTCATTCAAAAATAGCTTACTTGACTTCGAAGTTATTCAAAAGATTTATTTTGAAGATTTTAAGACTTCTACTCCTTACTTTCTGTTTCCTTTCTTGTTCAGCAGCAGAAAATCGCTCATTAGAACCAGTTTTAAATGCCTCAAGCACTGATCTTTTGCTTTTTCTTAAAGAGCGTAAAATAGAGATCTGGTCTCAAACAATTCCTAAAAAGCGGCTTCAAGTTATAGATTTTGATAAAAAAAATGATAGACTTAATATTGGGAAATATACTTTAGTGTCTGATTCTTTAAGTCGATATGAGGGTTTACAAAATCATTTTGACAAAAATAATGTAACTGAAGTGTTAATTTTTCCAAATGACTCCAGAATTAGTGGTAACTTTGATCCCTGTTTTGCTTGTACTCATTCTATAGCTGAAACATATGCAAAACTAGAATTATTACTTCATTTATATCCTTTGGATAAATAGGCTAAGATTTGAATTTTACTCAAATCCGTCTTATAACGAGAGTTTGAAAACAATAACGAAATGACAAAGATTGTAGTGCTGGATGGTTATACACTGAATCCAGGAGATTTAGATTGGGGAATAATTCAAAAGTATGGCGAAACCCTTATTTACGACCGGACCAATTCGATTGAAATTATAGAACGTGCTTTGGATGCCGATATACTATTGGTCAATAAGCAAAAACTAGATGCTGCTATTCTCAAGCAACTTCCAAAGTTAAAATGCATTTGCGTAACGGCAACTGGCTATAATAATGTTGATGTTGAATTTGCTAAATCTAAAAATATTCCGGTCTGTAATATAATCGGATATAGCACTGCTTCTGTAGCTCAGCATGTATTTTCTTTTATCCTCAATTTTATGAACCGTTGTCAGGATCATAATAATGCTATTCAAGAGGGTCAATGGAATGAAAGTCAAGATTTCAGTTTTCAACTTTCACCTTCTTATGAATTAGCACGAAAAACGATCGGTATTTATGGATTTGGTAAAATAGGGCAAAAGGTGGCTGAAATAGCTCAATCTTTTGATATGAAAGTAAAGGCGACTCATAAACACCCCGTGAGAGACCGGCAAGCAGGGATAGAGTTTGTTCACCTTGAAGAATTGTTTACTGAATGTGACTTTATCAGCTTACATGCTCCATTAACCATTGATAATGTGGGCATTATCAATTCCAAGTTATTAAATTTGATGAAACCTTCAGCCTATCTTATCAATACTGCAAGAGGGCCACTTATTAATGAAATAGATTTGAGAGATGCTTTGGAAAATAAAAAGATCGCAGGCGCAGGCCTTGATGTCCTAAGTACTGAACCTCCTGAGGCCAATCATCCATTATTTGGCTTAAAGAATTGTATCATTACACCTCATGTAGCGTGGGCAACAGTTGAAGCCCGACAAAAATTAATGGCTAGTACAGGAGAAAATATAAAAGCATTCCTAGATGGGAATCCACGAAATGTTGTCAATCAGTAATGTACTTAGGAGTTAAAGATTTACAAAATCATCTCCAACTCCCAAGAACATCTTGAAATATTACTTCATTGGAGGGATTCTAAGCGTTTGACCTGGGTAGATCAAATTAGGATCTTTCAACATTGGCTTATTTGCCTCAAAAATTTGCTTATATAGTTTAGGATTACCATATACTTTCTTAGCAATTTTTGAAAGACTATCTCCTCTTTTTACAGTATAGAAAGTCGCTTCTGGTTCTGGTTTACTAACAGAGATTCGATCATCTACCTTTGCTACTCCACCTACATTACCCAAAGCAAGAATTACTTTTTCTTTATCTGCTTGAGTTTTCACTTGTCCATAGACCGTAACTTTATCTTTATTATAGTCTAACTCCAGTCCTTTCACTTTTACATTCGTACTATCAACCATTCCTTTCAGCAAAACAAGTTTTTGTTTTTTAAGCAACTCTTCTTGTTTAGCCAGCAATTCTTTTTCCATCTTGATGATTTCTTTAGTCTTGACGGTTGCTGCGTTTTTTTTGGTTAAAATTTTAGAGCCAGCGCTCTTTAAAAATTCGAATAAACCCATTGATGTTTAATTTTTGTTATTAAAAGATTCACAATTATACCTAATTCAGCGCAAGTAGAAAATAATCTTATCATTTATTAATTGATTACCTACTCCACTAGTAAATAGACGCAAAGGAAGAAATAAGTAACATATCCATTGATTTTTTTATACCCCAAGGATAAAGTAATTACAAAATTTACACTTATCTACTCCTATCACAAGTAATGTTCTCAAGCTGTATTAAAGGGTATTCTTATTTCCTTTAATAAACAAAAAAAGTCCAATAATATAAACTTCATAAAACTGTCTGAAACAAAAAAGCGTATTCTACAGTAAATTGAGCAGAATGGAAAAAGATCATCAATCAACATTAAAAAAAGCAGTTATAGGATTTGTTATTCGCCTTTCAAAAACAAATAGAAAAATTCAGACCAAAACACTATACATAACTAACTGATTACAAACCCTTTACAAACTCATAGGTCGTTTAATAAATTTAGTCTAAAAACTTTAAATAAATGATACATTAATGATCAAAAACAAGCATTTTTTTATGAAAACCTTTATATTTGCGCTGTTTTGCAATATGGGATGTGAGGAAAGGAACTAAACCGGTTACAAAAGCAATCATTTCTTTTCGGGGAATTTCTCGCCTACTCATTCTGATTTTTTAATTTTTTTCTAACACTTTTAAATTTTTTTTCATCATGCAAGGAAAAGGCATTATTAAGTTCTTTCTTGTTGTGGTGGCGTTAATGTGCTTCATTCAGTATTTTTATCTTTATCCTACATATTCTGTAGAGAAAGATGCTGAAAAACATGCTACAGAAAAGTCGAAAGGCGAACAATCTGAGCAAAAACAAAAAGAAGTTTACAACATCGCCGTTGCTGCTTACCTAGATTCAATGGGTAGCGAACAAGTTTTTAAATTACCCTTATTACCGGGTTTTACTTATGACGAGCTAAAGCAAAAACAATTAGCTTTAGGATTAGACCTCAAAGGAGGTATGAGTGTCGTACTCCAAGTCGACCTCAGGGAGTTCATTTATAATATTGCAAACAATTCAAAAGATCCCACATTAATAAAAGCGTTAGAAAATGCCACTGCTGCTCAAACGGGCGCAAAAGAAAATTATATCGCACTTTTTGCAAGAGAATTTAAAAAAGTCGCTGCAAAAAATGCTGAAACTTCTGGAAAGACTACTGAAAAACTTGCGCACAAGTTTTTTAGTAAAAATCAAGATATAAACTTTGATACTTCAGACGATAAAGTTGAAGCTGTACTTCGTCAAAAAGCGAATGAAACGGTTTCTTTGACTTATACACGATTAAAAGATAGAATTGACGAAATTGGAGTTGTTCAACCGAATGTAAATTTAGATGCTGCCAGAGATTTGATTTTAGTAGAACTTCCTGGTATTAGGAATCCAGAAAGGGCTCGTAAGTTTTTAGCAGAAGCTGCTAAACTTGAATTTTGGAACGTTTATAGAGTTTCTGATACTACACCACGTGGAAATTTAATTGATATCATATTACAAGCAGATGCTAAATTAAAAAGAACCACGACAGATAGTAATACTGAAGAAGAAACCATTGAGACACCTAGTTTCACTGTTGATACCACTTACTTATCTGATGCTTTAGGTAATGATTCGCTAGATGCATTAGGCAATAAAGTTATTGCAAGTATAGATAGCTTACCAGGTGGAGACCTTAATGATCCACTTGCAGATTCAGGGCCTTTATTAAAATTATTGACGCTTAACTTACAAGGTGGTTTAGGTCCAGCTATTATTGGTACAGCTCCAGGTAATAAAATTAATGCAATCAATACATTTTTGGAGAGAGAAGATATTAAAAGTATGTTTCCTCCTGATATATCATTTAAATGGGGCAATAAGCCAATGACTTTTGATGATGAATCTCAGATTGCAGATTTATTTACCAAAGACACGTATCAATTGTATGCGATTAAAAAAGATCGAGGCAAAGATACTGCGCCATTAGAAGGTGACCGAGTAGTAGATGCTAGTGCAAACCCTAATCCACAAAATGGTGAGATTGAGGTAATCTTAGCAATGGATGGTAAAGGCGCAAAGAAATGGGGTGAGATGACAACGGCTTGTTCTAATGATCAAGGCCGTGAGATTGCTATTGTTTTGGATAATAAAGTAGTTTCTGCACCTCGTGTAAATGAGCCAATCCTACAAGGTCGATCTTCAATAACTGGTGGTTTTACAGCAACAGAAGCTGAAGATTTAGCTAAAATGCTACAAGTTGGAAAACTACCTGCTGATATCGAAATCATTCAGGAAAGTTTAGTTGGTCCATCTTTAGGAAAAGATAATATTAGAAATAGTTTATCTGCTTTAATGATTGGATTTTCTCTAGTATTTCTTTTTATGATTCTTTACTATGGATCAGGCGGATTAATCTCTATACTCGCCTTATTCCTTAATATCTTTTTCATTGGTGGTACTTTAGCCTCATTAGGAACAGTATTAACCCTTCCTGGTATAGCTGGTATTGTTTTGACAATTGGTATGGCAGTAGATGCCAACGTGATCATTTATGAAAGGATACGAGAAGAACTCCGAGAAGGAAAGACCTTGCTCATGTCTATCAGAGATGGATTTCAACATTCCTATTCTGCTATCATTGATGCTAACGTAACAACTATCCTGGTCGCTGGAGTATTAGCCTACTTTGGTTTAGGACCTATTAAAGGATTTGCTGTCGTATTAATTATTGGTGTAATCTCCTCTTTATTTACTGCTGTTTTAGTTGGTCGATTAATGATTGATTGGTGGACAGTTACGAAGGGCAATAATTTAACTTTCTGGACTGGTTTTTCAAAAAATGCCTTTACTAATCTAAGTTTTGATTGGTTGGGTAAACGGAAAATTGCTTATGGCTTTTCTATTTTTGTAATTGCCTTAGGAATTGGGTCTATGGCCATGAGAGGTTTTGAATTGGGTGTCGACTTTAAAGGAGGCTATTCTTATAATGTACAAATAGATCAGGGTATTAAAACTACTGATGATGAAATTCGTACGGCTTTAGCCACTTCTTTTGAGGGAGCATCTACAGTAGTAAAAGCGGTGAGTACTGGAAATGCCTATAATGTTACGACAAGTTATTTAATCAAAGAAAAACCTGCAAAAGCAGACTCTCTTGTAATGGTACAGTTACATCAGGGTATCCAAGCTGCTCTTGGTGGGAAGGTTGATTATGAAAACTTCAAGAATCCTGATGGTGTAGGTACTTATGTCAATAACTCCAGTAAAGTAGGACCTACAATAGCTGACGATATTAAAGACAGTTCTGTATGGGCAACCATTTTTGCTTTATTATTGATCTTTGGATATATTTTCATACGATTCAATAAATGGCAATATAGTATGGGTGCCGTCGCGGCATTATTCCATGATGTATTATTTGTTTTGAGTATTTTCTCATTGTTCCATGGCATATTTCCTTTTTCAATGGAAATTGATCAAGCCTTTATTGCCGCCATCCTTACGGTGATTGGATACTCGATAAATGATACCGTGGTCGTATTTGACAGAGTAAGAGAGTTTATGAATGATTATACGAAACTCAGTAAAACGGATGTCATTAATAAAGCAATAAATAGCACGGTAAGTAGAACAGTGATTACCTCATTGACTACTTTATTTGTAATCTTGATTCTTTTCATCTTTGGAGGTGGAAGTATCAAAGGATTTGCATTTGCGCTATTGATTGGTGTTATCGTAGGAACTTATTCTTCAGTCTTTATCGCGACACCTGTGATGTCCGATCTTTCTGAAGAAATAAAACCTAAAGAAAGTAAAAAGAAAAGCTTTTCTAAAGCCGCTAGTGCTTAAGTCTTTCTTTTAAAATAAATAAGAGCTCCTTTCTGATTAATTTTAGAAAGGGGCTTTTTTGTTTTTGTTTATTGATCTTTTTTCATGCTTTTATATCGAAGTTGTTCAAAAATAGCTCACTAAACTACGAAATGATATTTTGCCCCAATACTCCGGTATAAAAACCTCCCGTAGCCCTGCTATGCAGCGATTTTAAAGCCTCGTTTTGAGACAAAATATCTATTTCTCGAAATAGCAGCCATTTTTCAACAACTTCATCTTTTTGGCATAGTGATTGCAATTATTCTAAATGTAAGTTTTGGTTAAAAATTGTAAGATTCGTTTCCTAAGTCAGTGTCCTCAAACATTGACTTATTTTTTTGTCCATACCTCAGATTGTTTTGTTCATACCCGCATTAAAAATGCTCTTTTCATTTCAAAAAGTATTCATCGATATAAAACTGTTACTCTTTTTTTATAAAATATATCCAAAATCACTTTTTGGCATAGTGATTGCAACTATTCTAAATGTAAGTTTTGGTTAAAAATTGTAAGATTCGTTTCCTAAGTCAGTGTCCTCAAACATTGACTTATTTTTTTGCCCATACCTCAAATTGTTTTGCTTATTCAAGCCATATAGAAAGGTAAGTATCCACTGTGTTTTTATTTCAATTTCTTAAGGCGCAACAAAGCAAGTCTCCACAACGTTAAAATTCAAGAAATTTCAATGTTTTTCGTAAGTTTAACATTGAAGTTGTTTTAAAATAGGTAGATAATTTTCTTGCATTCATTCTGATGTTTACAATCAATCTCAATCTCCATTTTAAAACAGCTTCATTACTAATATTCCATAGAAATTAGTCTTTTACTTTAAAAGAAGCTCATGACTAAAATACTGACTCCTACCCTATCTTTAATTCTACTCATTCTTAGTTGCACTTATGTACAAAAAATTAAAGATGGTTCTACTGCTTTTGAGCGGAAACAATATGCAGTGGCGATTCCTATGTTAAAAAAAGAACTAAAAAAAGCAGATAGTCGTGTTGAGAAAGGAAAGCTAGCTTATAAGATAGCCGAGTCTTATACCAAGCTAAATGAAAATCAAAACTCTATTGAATGGTATAATAAAGCTTATGAAGATGGATATGGCGTAGATGCACTGAAAGGTTATGCCTACGGACTCAAAAGGAATGAGCAATACAAGGAAGCCATGGCGGCCTTTAAAAATCTAGGTATTGAAATAGGAAGCCCTTATGAATATAGGCGAGAGATTAGTGCTTGCAAACTTGCAATCGATTGGGCAGATGAAAATAAAAATTTAAATTATTCTATTAACCTTGCCTCCTTTAATACTTCAGAAGCAGAATATGCCCCCACAATCTATCAAGATGATTATTTGGTGATCACATCTGATCGTACAACAAGTACAGGAGAAGAGACTTATAATTGGACTGGAAGTAATTTTTCTGATCTGTTTATTGTAGATATAAAATCTAATGATATTCAATCCTTCGAGACTCCAATAAATACAGCAGATAATGAAGGTACAGTCAGTTTTACAGATGATTATAGTGAAATGTATTTTACTCGTTGTGCCAATGGCGATAAATATGCTGATGCTTATTGCTTTATCATGAGGAGTGTAAATGAAAACGGTGCTTGGTCAGCTCCTGAAAGAGTAAAGCTGTTTGAGGAGACAAATATAAATTATGGCGATCCAAGTATATCTAAAGATGGAGGCACTTTATACTTTTCAGCGCAACATCCTGATGGTTGGGGCGGCCATGATATTTATGTCTCAGAAAGAACACCTAATGGCTGGACAAGCCCTAAACTTTTGGGCCGAACAATTAATACTGTTGGTAATGAGCGATTTCCATTTATAGATGAAGATACTTTATATTTTTCCTCTGACTACCTAGCCGGTATGGGTGGGCTTGATATTTTTAGATCTTTTAAAATGGATGTTCGATCCTGGAGTCCGGCCCACAATCTCAAAGCACCTATTAATTCGGGAAGCGATGACTTTAGTTATACCGTTGATCCAAGACCCCAAAAAGACAAAGATATTTTACAAATTGGTTATTTTACCTCAACCAGAGAAAACGGTGCAGGTGGAGATGATATTTATAAGTTTATAAAAAGGGTTCCGCCACCACCACCGCCTATAGACACAAGTGTTCCACCACCGCCAATTGTTTATAAAATGGTTTTAGAGGGCTATGTTTTAGAAAAAATATATGAAACTAAAAATAATCCCAATAGTCGAGTACTCGGCAGAAAACCTCTAAATGCTGCTACAGTAAATATTAGTTTTGGAAAAAAGAAAGAGACCCTTACTCTAGGTGAAGATGGTTTCTTCTCACTTACTTTAGAAGAAAATACAGATTACAGTTTTTCTGCTTCTAAAGAATCCTATTTAAATAATAGCACTACTTTTAGTTCAATAGGCATAGGAAAAGATCCTAACAACCCGATTACTACCTATACTATTGAAATTGTATTAGATAAAATTTTTGCTAATACTGAAATAACCTTGGACAATATATATTATGACTATGACAAGTGGGACATCCGAAAAGATGCTCAACCTACACTAAATGAATTGGCCAATACTTTAAAAGAAAATCCACAAATCAATATACAATTGGCCTCTCATACTGATTGCCGAGGCAAGACGGGTTATAATGAGTCACTTTCTCAAAAAAGAGCGCAATCTGCTGTCGACTATTTAATTTCTAAAGGTATTTTAGAAAGTCGATTGACTGCTAAAGGTTTTGGAGAAAATGCTTTAGCCATAGACTGCGGATGCACACGATGTACAGAAGCAGAGCATCAAGCAAATCGTAGGACTACTTTTTTGATATTGGAATAAAATAGTCAATTACATTCGTACTACTTTCATTACCCGATTAAGCCTTGGATGCTTAACACGAACGAAGTAGACACCAATTGGAAATGGCGACAGAGAGAGCAGTCCAGAATGGGAATCATTATTTCTACTCAGTTTTGCACTTTGGATTATTTGTCCATAGATATCTAGTAATTCGACTTCTAGAGGTTCCGCATCTTGTATACCTTTAATATCTAACCTGAAATAATCCTTTGTTGGATTAGGTATTATTTCAATTGAGATTCCCAATAGGTTCTCCTCTGTTCCCAAAGGCATAGAATTGATGGTCACATCCGAAATCGTAAATGAGCATCCAATACTATCTGTCACTAAAACCGTATAGATTCCTTCATCTAGTCCGGAGAAAAAATTGTCTTCCTGAGTAGTCGTAGTCTGTCCATTATCAATACTATAAATTAAAGGTGGCACGCCATCTTGAGCATTAATTTCGATAGACCCATCCATGTTATTTGAAGTAGTATTCGTAACAATCACAGAAAACTGTAAAGTACAGGTCTCCAATATTACCTCAGTTTCAGAAATGCAACCATTTATATCCATTACTACAACATTATAAGTATTGCCACCTAATCCAGTGAATATCGGTTCATCTTGAAAGGTATCGCCACCATCTATACTATATTGAAAAGGAGGCGTTCCATTTGTAGCAGTGATGCTAATAATCCCATCAAAAGCATTAGGATAAGATTCCATAATTAAATTTGGTACGCCTTCCAACATACAAACAAAAGGTGAGCAAAATGTTTTTGAAGTCATTTCTCCAAAATCAGGTTCAGCCAAGAACGTTAAGATATGCCCTTCCTCATCTGTAATTTGAAAAGTACCTGGTATACCATTAGATAAACCATCCCCAAATGAATCAAAAATGGTAAAAGTATAACAGTCTTCTAATAAGCACCAAGGTTCTATATACGCTGTGTAGGAAGCGCCATAAGGGCCGCCTTCGTAGATTATTGTTCCAGCACTATTTTTTAAATTCCAAGTGGTTTCATCTGCATGAAAATCAGATAAGAGGTACAAATCAACTCCATTACCATCTGTTACGACTTCAAAAGGTTTGGAAAGTTGATCATTATCGGTATTTTCATCTCCCATCCCATTAGGATTAATTGTATTCGCACTTATTAGGTTCGTTCCACTTATCAAGGATTCCACATTTACATAAATAGTATCAGAATCCCCCATCTCTAAATTACCAGCCCACATCTCCTCCATCAAAGGTCCAGCATTAGAAGACCATTGAATCGTAACCGTCTCTAATATTTCAGCTCCTTCATTTGTGATAACAATGCCCAAATCTAAAGTCGAATCACAAACTGTAGATTCAATATTAATAAAATTAGATACACTAGCATCAAATCGTGGCAGTTGACTAATCACACTTCTCAAAGTATCATTTGAAGGATTGGCATCATCTAGCAAATTGGTATAAATTTTAAAATGATAATCACCTACCGAAGCCATATTAATAGTCGTGTTAAACACAACCTTAGCTAAACTATCTGAATGTAATGTATCTGAAAAAGTGGATTCTATTATAAAGTTATCATCAATGATCAATCCTACTTTAAAGTCTGATTGAGGTGCGAGTCCAAAATTTTTAATATAAACCTCTACAACTTCATTTTCAGTCAAATATGGAGAGGTTACAGGTGTTATTATACTAGTAGGTCCCAGATCCAAGCTATCTTCTTTTAAAAGGAAGGTGACTACTTTTGTCCCCCATTCTGCATTTTCCTTCATATATTCTCCCGTAAACCAAAAAGTAGCTCCATCAGTCTCATCTACTGACATCATGGAATAGTCTCCCCATCTAAAACCATTTAGAAAGCTTAATCCGCTTGCAAATTCATATTCATCAATAGTCATTTCACCAAGCGGATCATCAACTCTTCGTCCTGTAAAAGCTAAGGATAAATGCTTATCCTGTCCCATTATAGAATAGGCTAATCCAATATCTCCTGCAATATCAATAGCAATACTTGCCATAAATCGATGATTATCATCGGGAGAAAAAATGCCTTCCTGATAGATTTCCCATTGTCCTCCAGTATACTTTCTCAATTCATACCACTTTACCCCAGCATGATTATTTCCATCTACATCAACGACATGGTTTAAGACTATGGATTCATGTGTTCCAAAATTCCTATAATTAACCCGATGCATAAGTGTCTGCATGCTAGCAGAGAGTGTCGAACCATTGGATTGACTAAGGCAGTTAAAAATTGTCCCATTACAAACATCAGAATCAAAAGCTTCCGTAAAAAGATCAATTGGTCCAGTAACTGTTGTATTATTTGAATCATCCCAATCAATGTCAATTTCCCATATTTCAAGCTTATCGACCCCGCCATCCCATGCATTATCATACATGCGTAAAATAGGTTGCGGGCTACCTACAGGAGGAGGATTTGCAGCACCATCCCAGTCTACTGGGGACATTGTTTGAAAGGCCGCTGCGGTTGAAGTTTCAAATTTAGGGATATTAAGTCTTTGCATGTTTGCAGTAACTGCACCATTAAGCATGGCTTCTCGATCAAGCGCATAGATTGGGTGATCGGGATCGTCATTTTCAATAGTCGTAACAAAATAGGCATTCGGCCAGATTCCATAACGAGGGCTTTGAAGCTCAAATGGTGCTTGAAACTCATAAGCGAACCAATTACCTAATGGATCACTAGATTCAGAAACGGCAAGCAGCATTTTATCTGTCCCATATTCACCCAATTCTGAAATTAACCATCTTTCCGCTCCTTGATCCCATAATACAATAGGGTCACCGCCCCCTATAATACCAAATTGATCCCAAAAAACATTAAGACTTACTGGTCCATAAACGACAAATCCTTCTTTATTAAAAACTTGAAAAATAGATCCAGAAATATGATTGGTCATTTGAATGTAGTGATCTGGACTAACATCACCATTAGGATTAGCTGAAGGCATTCCACCAGCATCATTTACATCCATTCCTTCGAAAGTGAAGAGCGGTTCTAAAGGAATGACTACATTTAATAGATTGAAAACCTGTTGGAGTGGATTAATACCTTTATCAAAACGTTTGTCTATTATTTTTTCTTTTAAAACCCCGGTATGCCCAAGTAATCTGGCCTCTCCAGATTCAGTTTCTTGTATTAGATTTGCTTGAATAGGAAAGCTATATCCTACAAATAAAATAGCAACTAGAACAAGGCTTTTTACAGTTGGAGTTTTCATTAATAAAATTCAAGCAATTAAGTAGTCTGCCTAAAATATCCCGCTTATCATTTTTCAGCTTATCAATTCTTATTAGAATATTTCTTTACGGCTTCTTATTAGGAACTAAAATAATAAAAATTGACTAGAATTCTATAATGATTTGTTTAAAACTAACTGATTAGTAGTCATTTGTCAGTAGTCATTAGAGACAAAACTCTAAATGACTACTGACAATAAACCACAAGTACTTTTTTATTGGTTCTTTGACAAATCCCATGTTTGAGACAAAGCCATAAATAAGATTTCCTTTAGTCGCCTTTGATCTTATTTACGGCTTGTCCACGGAATTTGTCAAAGAACGTAAGAAGCTTTATTACCTTCTAACTATTTTAACCATTCTATTGATTTCAGTATGATCAAATTCTACGAAATAAACACCTGATGGAAAATTTCGAACAGAAAGAAAGCCAGTTAAGACTTCTCCGTATTTCACTAATCTATTGCGTTGAATGACTTTACCACTTACATCTATTAAGCGAATATCCATGGTTGAAGCATTTATTCCCTTAATATTAATTCGGAACATCCCTTCTGTAGGGTTAGGAAAGATTTCAATGGAATTTCCGAAAGTGGTTTCCTCAATGCCCACTGTAGACATAATGGTCACATCAATGGAAGTTTGGCATCCATTCGCATCTTGTACGATTACCGTATAATCACCGGCATCAAGGTTATCAAATATATTTGAGTCTTGAAAAGTAATTCCATTATCAATACTATAACTTAAAGGCTCTGTCCCACTTTCTACAGTCACGTCAATCATTCCATTCATTTGGCCTTCAACTGTATTGGTTACATCCGCTGATATATTTAAAGTACAAGTTTCTACTGTAACATCGAATTCGAAATCACAGCCATTTACATCTACAACAAGGACAGTATAAACACCACCTGGCAGATTCGTAAAAATAGGCAAATCCTGAAAATTGTCTCCACCATCTATACTATATTCAAAAGGAGCAGTCCCATTTGTAGCATTAATATTAATCACTCCATCATTAGCACCCTCGGCAGATTCAATGACAGTCGTCGCAGTAGCATCAAGTGTACACACAAATGGTGTACAAAAGTCATTAGCCTCTTCTCCACCAAAATTCGGCATTATCAAAGAAGCTAAAATAATTCCATCCTCATCCGTAATTTCATAATTTCCTTCTACACCATCAAACTGAATACCATCTCCAAAAGAATCAAAAATTCTAAAAGTATAACAGCCTTCTGCTAAACACCATTGTTCAATATACTCGGTCTGTTCACTTGAATAAGGACCTCCTTCATATAAAACTGTCCCCAACTCATCTTCTAATTGCCATGTCGTTTCTCCGGGGTAATCATCTGTCAATAATAAAAGTTGAACAAATCCACCATTGGTAACTGCATTAATATCTCTACTTAAATTATCATTAGTCATATCTTCATCAATCATCGTATTTGGTAATGATGAAGTAGCACTTATAGTGTTTATCCCTTCAAACAAGGGTTCAAGCGTAACAAAAGTAGTATCTGAAGCACCACTCAAAAGCGTACCAGCCCAGTTGATTGTCTGGACAGCGCCAGCATTTAAACTCCATTCAATCACTGCACTCGTTATTGTCTCAACACCAAAATTAGTCAATATTATACCAGCTTCAAAAGTAGTATCACAGACCGTATCATCTATATTTACAAAACCAGAAACACCTATATCGAAGCGTTCTAATTGACTAATGATCTGTCTCAAGGTATCATTCAGGATATTTTGATCATCTACTAAATTGGTATAAACTTTAAAATTATAATCTCCAATAGTTGACATATCAACCGGTGTATCAAAAATCACATTGACTGTGCTATCAGGTTCAAGTACTGTCGAAATATTTTTTGATTCTATAAAAACATCATCAACAATTAGCCCCACATCAAAGTTAGATTGTCCTTCTAAACCAAAATTTTTCACCTGAACCTCCACCGTTTCGGCATTGGTCAGAAAAGCTGAATTTTCAGGAGTCAAAATACTTAATGGTCCAACATCAATTGTATCTCTTCTTAAAATAAATGATACAATTTTTGTCCCCCATTCATTATTCTCTTTCATATACTCTCCAGTATACCAAAAAGTTCTTCCATCTGTCTCATCAACAGTCATCATTGAATAATCTCCCCAGCGGATAAATGGATTAAGGCTTAAACCTTCTGCAAAAATATACTCATCCACCGTCATTTCTCCCAATGGATCACTAGAGCGTCTGCCAGTATAAGCTAAATCATAGTCATTATCCGGTCCCATAATGGTATAACCTAAACCAATATTACCGGCAGCATCCATTGCTATACTTGCCATCCAGCGATTATTATCATCTGGGGAAACAGTTCCTTGCTGATAAATTTCCCATTGACCGCCACTTGGCTTTCTAAGTTCATACCACCGAACACCTGCGAGATTATTACCATCTACATCAACGACATGGTTTAATACCATCACTTCATAAGATCCAAAGTTTCTATATTGAACACGATGCATAATTACATGCATCAAAGCGGAAACCGTATTTCCTCCAGCATCAGTCAAACAATTAAAAATAGAACCGTCGATACAAGCATTACCATCAAAAGGCTCTGTAAATAATTCGATTGGCCCTGTAACTGTAGTATTATTCTCATCCGCCCAATCAACAGCAACTTCCCAAACTTCTAATTTATCTTGTCCTCCATCCCAAGCATCATCATACATTCTTACCATATAACTTGGGCTACCTGCAGGCGGAGGATTTTGTGCGCCATCCCAATCTGCTGCCTGAACAACTTGAAAAGCAAATTCATTTACTGCTGGAAACTTTGGAACGCCTACTCGCTGCAATGAAACAGATGGATCTCCATTTAACATTGCTGCTCGGTCAAGCATATATACGGGTACATTCGGATCACCACCTTCATTTGTTGAAAAGTAATAGGCATCTGGCCATATTCCAAATTTTGGATAATCCGGCAGTGAAGGTGCTTGAAATTCATAAGCATAAAAATTACCTAATGGATCACTTGTTTCAGATACTGCAATCAACATGGATGAAAAAGAACTGGATATTTCTGAAAACAACCATCTTTCTGCACCCTGATCCCATAAAATCACAGGGTCTCCTAAACCAGAACCATTAAAATCTTCCCAAAGGGTATTCATACTTATTGGCCCTTGTATTAAAACACCTTCCTTATCGTAAACATTGAAAAGAGATCCTCCTCCATTCACCGTTTGGACAAAGTAATCCGGACTTACATCTCCATTTGTATCAGGTGGAGTAGATCCAGACTGTTCAGAGTCAATTCCTTCAAAATTTAAAATAGGTTCAACTGGAAAAAGGACACTTAATAAGTTAAACCCTTGTCTAGCTGGATCAATCCCATAAGGTAATGGATTAGGATTGTTATGCTGCATTGGAATATTTCCTGCAAAATTATCCGGTCCAGCAAAATGGCTTTTCTTTGCTTTCTTCTTAGCATGTATATCCGGACGTGATCGTTTTGCTTTATTTCGGATTTCTCCAGTTTCTCCTAGAAATCTTACATCGGATTTTTGTGCGCCTGTGATTGTTTCAATCTGAGCATTTAGGGGCATAAATACACCTAAACATAGCACTAAGGTGAGTAGTTTTAGTAAATTGTTTTTCATCAAAATTGGTATTTATAGTTATTATTATATGAGGTAGTTCAAAAATAATTCATTTGACTGTACAAGAATTTTTCCAAGTCCATTATAACAAACAGTTATTTCGGAATAATTCCTATGAAATATCTAAGTTATAGAAAACAAATCAGTTTATATTTAAAAAAAAATACTATTCTAGAAGTCTGGCAATTAACTGACATATGAAAGGCCATCAACGGAAATGAGACTTTCGAAGTATTTATGGTTAATGATTTTGATATACCTAAGGCGAAGTGGTTTGAGATTTCCCCAAACCACTTCGGTCAGTATATACTATACTATAGTGAAGTACAATGGAAAATTATCCAACTACAATATTAATCATTCGTTTTGGTACAACTATTACTTTACGAATCGTCTTACCATCCGTCCATTTTTGAATTTCTTCTAAGGCCAAAGCTGCCGCTTCTAAGTCTTCTTTAGAAGCATCAGCAGGAAACTCGGCTAAAGCTCTTTTCTTACCATTAATACTAATTGGATAAGCAATAGAATCTTCAACTAAATATTGTTCATCTACTTGAGGGAATATTGCATCTTGAACGGTTCTAGTGGTGTCCATTCCTCCCATTCTAAACCATAACTCTTCAGAAATATGAGGGGCGAAAGGGCCTATTAATTTTACTAAAGGTTCTAAAATCTGAATTTTATTACAGCTAATTTTTCGTAAATCATTGGTGGCAACCATAAAAGCACTCACACATGTATTAAAGGAAAAACGTTCTATATCATCCGTCACCTTTTTTATTGCAGTATGCAATATTTTCAACTCTTCTTTGGATGCTGGCTCTTCACTTAAATCAAATGCACCATCTTTATTAAAGAAAAGCCCCCAGAATTTGCGCAAGAAATTAGCGACACCATTGATGCCTTTCGTATCCCAAGGTTTTGATTGTTCTATTGGACCTAAAAACATTTCATACATTCTAAAACAATCAGAGCCATACCTTTCAATTACATCATCTGGATTAATGACATTGTGTTTGGATTTCGACATTTTACCCACTTCAGAATGTGTAAATAAATGACTGTCTACAGCATCTCCGTCTGTCATGAATTGCCCTTTATGATAAGTCCCTTTTCCACATTCAAAGAAAGCATCTTTATATTCAGGCCTCCAACTGATAAATTTTTCAATGCTTTCAATATTCAAATATGAATTATCTGATCCATATTCCTTTACAAAATCAACATAGATTGGGATTCTAGCATACTCCGTTACACCCCTCTTTTTGATCAATTTAGTGCATACAAAGTGCTGTTTCCCATCTTCTTTTTCCTTCATCAAGTAGACAAATTCAATTACTCCCTGAATCATTCCTTGGTTAATCAATTTTTTAAAAGGCTCAACTGTAGGAACTAATCCTTTGTCATATAAGAATTTATGCCAAACTCTAGAGTACATTAAATGTCCCACTGCATGTTCTGTTCCTCCCACATATAAATCTACGTCACGCCAATAGTTGATGGCATCCTGATTGGCAAATTCATTTTCATTTTTGGCATCCATATAACGCAAAAAATACCATGAAGATCCAGCAAAGCCTGGCATCGTATCTGTTTCTCTAATAAATCCATCATCAGTATTTACCCAATCTTCTTGACGAGCTAATGGAGACTTTCCACCTGAAGCTGGTTTAAAATCCTCCAAATCAGGCAATTCTAAAGGTAGTTTATCCACGTCCATTGCATATGATACACCGTCTTTATCATATTTTATTGGAAAGGGTTCTCCCCAATATCGTTGTCTGCTATAATTTGCGTCTCTTAATTTATAATTCACTTTTCTGATGCCTAATTCTTCTCTTTCTATTCTTGTCAACATTTCTTCTATTGCATCAGGAACTTCCATCCCATCCAAAAAATCTGAATTGATCAAAATGCCCAATTTGTCATGCATACTCGCTCCCGGATAATTGGACTTATCAATGACATCAATGATCGGGATATTGAATTTACTTGCAAAAGCATGATCTCGTTCATCATCACTAGGTACTGCCATAATCGCCCCAGTACCATAGTCCATCAATACATACTCTCCAATATAAATAGGAACATCCGTTTTAGTAAATGGATTTATAGCATGAGCACCAATGAAAACACCAGTTACCTCCTTTACTTCAGACATCCGCTCTCGCTCAGATCTGGAATTGACATAATCTAAATATTTTTCTACTTCTTCTTTTTGATTAGCTGAAGTCAACTCTTTTACTAAAGGATGTTCTGGCGCTAAAACCATAAAAGTAGCACCAAAAATTGTATCTGGCCGAGTCGTAAAAATTTCGATTTTCTCTTCGCTTCCTTTAATATCAAAAAACAATTGAGCGCCTTCTGAACGACCAATCCAATTGCGCTGCATGGCCTTCAATGCATCCGACCACTCTACCCTATCTAAATCCTTAATTAGTCTTTCAGCATAAGCTGTTATCCTCAATGACCATTGCAACATAGCTCTACGCTCTACCGGATGACCTCCTCTTTCAGATACGCCATCTTTGACTTCATCATTAGCTAAAACCGTCCCTAAAGCTTCACACCAATTTACGTAACCAGTTTTGCGATATGCTAAGCGATAATTCATCAAGATATCATCCTTCTCCTTAGCATTCATCTCATTCCAATCTTCCGCAGTGAAAACCTCCTCTTGAGTAGTTGCTGCATTAATTCTTGCATTCCCTTCATGACTAAAGCGTCTTTGCAAATCGGTAATTGGCAAAGCTTTTTGAGCTTCATTATCATAATAATGCTCAAAAAGTTGAATAAAAATCCATTGCGTCCATTTATAATAAGCTGGATCACAAGTTTTTACTTCTCGATCCCAATCATAACTAAATCCAAGATTATCTAATTGATTCCGATAACGATTGATATTTTCTTCAGTAGAAATGGCTGGATGAACTCCTGTTTGGATAGCATATTGTTCGGCAGGTAGTCCAAAAGCATCATAGCCCATAGGATGCAATACATTAAAGCCACTCATCCTTTTGTACCTCGAAAAGATGTCAGAAGCGATATACCCTAGAGGATGGCCTACATGTAATCCAGATCCAGATGGATAAGGGAACATGTCTAAAACATAATATTTAGGTTTTTCTGTTTGTCCAGGTTTCGGGTTTTCGACCTTATAAACTTTATTTTCTTTCCAATAAGCTTTCCACTTATTTTCAATTTCTCTTGGACTATACTCCATGATTTCTATATTTTTTTGATATCTAACTGATGACTTTATTCTAAAGTTCCCCCGACACAATTCTGGCTGCGAAAATATGGAAAATGTTAGAAAAGAAAGGATTTTACTCTTTGTTATTTATGACGATTAGAAGAAAGGTGTTTTAGGTGAGATTCAGGGTTCTATTTATCGTTCTTTCGGATTTTAGGATTGCCCCTTTGGGCATGATATAGTTTTACTCTAGGTATGCTCTCTAAATTGTGATAATTCATTTTCACTTTAATAAAACTATTAACTAAAATGTGATTACAATCTTCATTATTAAACAGTCTTAGAATGAAGTTGTTTAAAAATGAATTGATGTTTTATTTGCAAGTCATTGATTCCTAAATACTTCAATGTAATAGCTAAGCTTTTCTAGTTTGAATTATTAATTCTTTTATTAAATTCTTAAATTTAGAGCATTATCAAAATTAAACAATATGATCAAATCACTTCTTAAAGTAGGCCTAATACTTCTTGTAGGCATTATTGGATATAATTACTTCCTTGGCGATGAAGAAGAAAAGGAAAAAGCGAGAGATATTGTCGGCAAGACAGTAGATATTGGCAAGGCAGGAGTAGGTTTAATAAAAGAAGAATATCAAAAATTCAAAGATGGTAAATATGATAAGGCTTTGGATAAAATTGGTAATCTATTGAAAGATGCCAAACAAAAAGGCGGGGAAATGGTTGATGAAATTAAAGATTGGGAGGAAAGAAAACAAGGCTGGAAAGAGAAAAAAGATAATTTCCTAGAAGGGCTTGATGGTAGTCTTGAGGATATGTCAGATAAAGAAAAATCAATCCTAAAAGATTTGGAAAAAGAAGGGAAAGCACTTGAAAAAGCTGGAAATGACTTAAAAGAAAAAGTAGATAGCCAATAGTTTGTTCATTTTAGTTATTCAGTAAACAGCACTTTATGAATAAGGGGAAATGGGTATTTTTATTTATTGTTTTTGTCTGCTATTTGAGCAATTCTTCTATAGCTCAAAAGCATATAGATAGCATACCAGGCACATCGGTTTCGTTTGAAGTGGTGATGATTCCTTATGGTGTGCATACTTTCAATAATATAGAAATTCAAATTGATAGTTTTTGGATGGCTACGCATGAGGTGACTTTTGATGAATATATTCACTTTCAAGATTTACAATACGATACGGACGCTTCCAATGCTGACATAATCTTTGATGCAGATGCGATCACACGTCCATCCCCTCCATATGAAGATTTTTCAAAAGGAATGGGTAGAAAAGGTGGTTTCCCCGCAGTCAGCATGACTCAGCAAGCGGCACTACAATATTGTTATTGGCTTTATAAAAAAACGGGGGTATTTTATCGATTACCAACTGAAGCCGAATGGGAATATGCCTGTTTATTAGGGCAAACTGATGCAGAAGATTCAGATGAATTAGAAGAAATTGCTTGGTTTTTTGAAAATAGTTTTGAAAAGTTTCAAAAGACAGGTGAGAAAAAGAGTAATGCACTTGGCATTTTTGATATGCTTGGGAATATTGCAGAATGGACTTCAGATTATTACCTCTCAGATGAGAAATATACACAGTATTTAAAAGATAGTACTTCTATCAATCCCTGGGTTATTCCAACTCGCAGACATCCGAGAACCGTAAAAGGTGGTTCATATGATGACAATCCGGAAGATTGCACCTGCAAATCTAGACTAAAGTCACGAGCTAGATGGCAAGCCCGTGATCCTCAAATTCCTAAAAGTAAGTGGTGGAATCCAGATTCCCCATTTGTAGGGTTTCGTATTATTAGACCCATACAACAGCCCTCTGATAAACTTATTACTGATTATTTTAAAATAGCAATCAAATACTAAAATATTCAATAAAATCTGTAAAGAGCAATATCTTTTAATTTTCAAATATTTTTTAAGCATAATTAGAAATCAATCGACATGAAAAAGAAAAACCTAATTAAAACAAGCCTCAATCGCCGAAATTTCATGAAAAGTACAGGAATTGCTGCAGGTGGATTGTTATTAAATCCAATGCCTTTAGCAGGTGCTTATATAGATGGTTCAGATGTCATCAAAGTAGGTTTGATAGGTTGTGGTGGTAGAGGAACAGGTGCAATTGTACAAGCTTTATCCAGTGGACAAAATGTAAAGCTTGTTGCCATGTGCGATGCTTTTAAAGACAATTTGGAAACATGCTACAAAAAAATTACTGACCCAGAATTTCAAGATTGGTCAAGTGAAGAACCAATAAATTTATTAGATAAGATTGATGTAACAGAAGAAACAAAATTTGTTGGCTTTGATGCTTATAAAAAAGTCATTGAACTCTGTGATGTAGTGATCTTAACAACTCCTCCTGGTTTTAGACCCATCCACTTTGAAGCTGCTATCGCGGCAAATAGACATGTATTTATGGAAAAACCTGTAGCAACAGATGCTAATGGGATTCGTAAGGTATTGGAAGTTGCTAAAATTGCTAAACAGAAAAAATTGAATGTAGTCGTAGGTTTACAAAGACACTATCAAAAAATATATAAAAATTGGGTTGAAATGTTGCAAGAGGGGGTGATTGGAGATATTGTTACCTCTCGGGTCTATTGGAATAGTGATGGTGTATGGGTACGACCTCGCCAAGAAGGACAAACTGAGATGGAATATCAAATGAGAAACTGGTATTATTTCAACTGGCTCTGCGGTGATCATATTACAGAACAGCATATCCACAATCTAGATGTCAGCAATTGGGTCAAACAAGCTTATCCAATCCGCGCTCACGGTATGGGAGGGCGACAAGTAAGGAATGGTATTGATCATGGACAAATATTTGATCATCATTTTGTAGAATTTGAATATGCGGATGGGTCAAGAATGTATTCTCAATGTCGTCATATAAAAGGTACGGCATCAAAGGTTACTGAGGCATTTCATGGAACAAACGGTTCTGCTCCTAAACCAGGTGTAATACTTACTAAAAGCGGTCATACAATCATGAAAGCGAATGACAAAAATGACCCTAATCCCTATCAGGTTGAGCATGTTGAATTATTTGAAGCTATTGCAAAAGGAGAATATAAATATGCCGATGCTGAAAATGGCGCAATGAGTACCATGACTTCTTTATTAGGTCGAGCAGCCTCTTATTCTGGTCAAATAATCGAATGGGATGATGCAATCAACTCAACTATTAGCTTAATGCCTAAAAAGTTTGCGTGGGATGCTAATCCTCCTGTTATGCCCGATAGTACAGGTCGCTACCCTATTCCAATTCCGGGAGAAACAAAGGTGATTTGATTTAGACGCTCTTATCTTTCTAAAAAAGATTAAATAGTTGTTTGTTAGTAGTCTTTAGCTCATGACTACTAACAAATGACTTTTTACTTTGCTTAAAAAAGGCGCGTATTTTTAATTTGAATCCAAGCACTATTGTCTAATTTATAATATTACATTAAACAGAACTAATAAGCTATTGATTTATAGTACATTAAAACTTACAAATCTAAAATACTACTTCACTATATTATTCTATCTTTTTGCTCTCCAATCCCTTTATGCTCAGCAGGTATTTCGTTTTGAATATGAATCAGCACAAATGGGAACTAAGTTTAGAATCATCCTTTATGCTAATGAACAATCTATAGCGGATAGTGCCGCAGCGAAAGCATTTTTACGGGTTTCAGATCTAAATCAAATCATGAGTGATTATTTACCAGAAAGTGAAGTCAGTCAGTTGTCTGATATCTCTGGAACAAGACAAAGCATAAAAGTAAGTAAAGATCTTAAGCAGGTTTTAAAATTATCAAAAAAATGGGCAATCAAGACAGGTGGACAGTTTGATATTACAATTGGTCCATTAAGTAAGATATGGCGTAAAGCATTCAGACAGCAACTTTTTCCTGATTCTATACAAATACAAACGGCTTTGTCTAAGGTTGGATATAAATCAATAAAACGACATTTTTTGTCCAGAAAATATTACTTAAAAAAGAAAGGGATGCGGATAGACCTTGGTGGAATAGCTAAAGGATATGCAGTAGATGCTGCTATGCAAGTCTTAAAAGATTTTGGTATAAAAAGCGCATTGGTTGAAGGCGGAGGAGATATTTTGGTTTCTGCCCCTCCTCCAAATCAAACCGGTTGGAATATCCAATATGGCGCTTCAAATAGGTATTTGACTCTATCGAATAAAGCTATTGCCAGCTCCGGAGATCTTTTTCAATTTTTAGAATGGAAGGGTCAACGATATTCACATATAATCAATCCTCAGACTGGTTATGGTATTCAAAATCAACAATCGGTAAGTGTAATAGCAAATAGTTGTGTACAAGCAGATATTTTAGCTTCTGTAAGTTTATTATTACCTAAAAAGAAATTGAAGAAGTGGCTAAAAAATAAAAGGTGGCAATTTATTTTCAACAATAATGCTAATCTGGCAAATTAATTCAAAGATAGCTTCCTTGCTCTAAGCTCGTTCACAATCCTCTATCTCCGATAAATTATCAATTAATATATTTCCTTTATGGGGAACAGGTTTATCATTTGGGAAATAGGCTTCAATAATGATATAATTAAATGTGGATTTAGGTTGAAGAAAAAATTCATAAGTTTCCCAATCTGAATGATCTATTACTTCACTTTCCCATAAAAGCTGTCCTCTGTTACAGCGCGTTTGACCTCCCCAAATTCTTAATTTTACCGGTTGATCATACCCTGTATAAGTTTTAGAATGTGCTAGGTCTACACTAAGTGAGTAACAGTCACCCTTTTTTATAGGTTTACTTAGTCGTTGCCCAACACTTTCCCAGGTTCTATCTTGCCTTGTAATAAGGCCCATATAAGATTCGCCATCAGAAGGTTCATTGTATACCCCCCACGAGCCTGGTAAAATATCTGGCGTGGTTCCCGCATTGCAGTCAAGCCATCCATTAGGTAATGTCGCATCCTCCAATTCTCCTTCAAATGAAGGATTATCTAATTGAATCTGTGCAGAAAGACCAGATACTAATATTAAAGCGAAAAATAGAATCGTCAATTTTTTCATATCAACACTGTAGTTTTCAAAAAAAGCGTTTGTCAAGTAAATGAAGGTATCGAAAATCGCAAAATTAATGCTTTATTACAAGAATACAATGATTTATTGATAATTCCCGGCATTCGCAAAACGAAGACTAAACTGTTAAAATTGCTTGTCTTTGAAATTTTTAAAAAAATTTAAGTGCCCATCTATATAATATTCACGGCAATCGCAAGATTCTAATCAGGATCGTTTCACATGTGATCGGGCTAGACCCATGTGATCGACTATGCCTTGTGAGGTCGCTTCAGGGCGATTTCACAAGGCATAGCCGATCACCATATCACAAGTGTAGCGATCACCAGTCAATAATTCAAGGTTTGAAACCAATCTTGTAATTGCCATGATATAATATGGTTCTTTGACAAATAAAGTCTGCTTTTTTATTAGATTTGCAAAAAGGCACTATTTAAATGGGTTTTAGTAAAAAAGGCATACAAACACGAACCAAACCGAATTATATCTATTCGATTATTGGTGTTGCTCTTGTCCTATTTTTAGTTGGGATATTTGGATTAATTATACTAAATGGTCAAAGTTTAGTTAATTCTTACAAAGAAAAAATGAATGTCATGGTGGAACTAAAGAATGGCATTCCAAATCATGAGAAGCTTCGAATTTCTCAAGAGCTTCAAGGTGCACCTTATATAAAGGAAGGTTCTGTTGTCTTTATTTCTAAAGAAGAGGCTGCCAAAAGTTTAGCAGAAGATTTTGGTGATGACTTTTCTAAATTAGGTTTCACGAATCCTTTATATGATGTCTATAATTTTAGCACTAAAGCTTTATACACTCATCCAGATAGTCTTTCAAAGATAAGTGCAAAGCTTAAAGAGACCCTACAAATCAACGATGTTTTTTATCAAGAAGGCCTTGCAGATAGTATTGAAAAGAATGTCGAAAAGATTAGTTATATAGCCTTAATCGTTGGAATATTATTCATTTTTGTTGCAATCGTCCTTATTCATAATACAATCAAACTTGCACTTTATTCCAACCGTTTTTTGATCAAAAATATGGAATTGGTTGGAGCTTCATGGGGCTTCATTAGTAGACCATTTCTATTTAAAAGTTTTAAAAATGGTTTCTTAAGTGCCTTAATAGCAATTTTGCTTTTACTAGGAGCAATCTTCTTCTTAAAAAATGATATTGTTGATTTACAAAATTTATTAGATCCTCAGTTAATTGGTATCCTCTTTATTGGAATATTAATTCTTGGAATATTAATTACAGGATTAAGTACTTATTATATTGTGAACAAGTATCTTCGCATGGGATTAGACGATTTATATTAGGAATAATTGAACGAATTCCATTTAAAATTGTAAAACTGATAAAACTTAATCAAGATAATGGCAAAGAAAACAACTAAGAAGAAAGTGATCACTTCTGTAAAAAAAGCACCTGTTAAGGCGACTATTACCCCTACAGTATCTAGAAGTCGAGTAAAGGTAAAAAAATCTGATGAACCTCTTTTATTCGGCAAGCAGAATTATATTCTAATGCTTGCTGGCGTCCTTACCATGATGATAGGCTTTATTTTAATGTTAGGTGGTGACATGCCTGATCCCAATACTTGGGATACTGATATAATTTATAGCTTTAGAAGAACAGTTTTGGCTCCATTTATGATATTAGCAGGTTTGGTTATCTTAGTTTTTTCAATCTTCAAAAAACAAACAGCAGTCAATCAGAATTTATAAGTCATGGGCGAAATAATTGAAGCAATTGTTCTTGGAATTATTCAGGGACTCACTGAGTTTTTGCCAGTTAGCAGTAGTGGGCATCTTGAATTAGCAAAATTCTTTCTCAATGACGATAGTGTAGCTGATCAAAGTATGCTCATGACAGTAATGCTACATGGAGCGACTGCATTGAGTACAATCATTGTTTTCAGAAAAGAAGTAATGGAGATTTTAAAAGGCTTATTTCAATTCAAATGGAATGAGCAAACGATCTTTTCTCTAAAGATTGTTATTTCTATGATCCCAGCAGCTATTATTGGGGTTTTGTTTGACGAGCAAATGGAACTCCTTTTTGATAAACAAATACTACTCGTCGGTATTATGCTTATTATTACTGGTTTATTACTTTTCCTCGCAGATAGAGCCAAGAACACGAATAAAAGTGTGAGTTACTCCAATGCGCTTGTCATTGGAATTGCTCAAGCAATTGCTATTCTCCCAGGTATTTCAAGATCTGGTGCTACAATCTCAACGTCTGTTCTTTTAGGAATTGACAGAGAAAGAGCTGCTAAATTCTCATTTCTAATGGTTGTTCCTTTAATCTTTGGAAAGATAGCAAAAGACTTACTTAGTGGTGAAGTTGTATTTTCTTCTGAAATCCTATTGCCTCTAAGTATCGGTTTTATAGCAGCTTTTGCAACAGGATTATTAGCTTGTACCTGGATGATCAAATTAGTAAAAAGCAGTAAACTATCATATTTTGCCTATTATTGTTTTATTGTAGCGATCATAGCTATTCTTTTCGGTTTGGGCATATTTTAACAGCAACTATGAATCCCAAACTTTCAAATCCTGAATATAACTTCAAAGAAGGCGCCTTATTATTAGTAGACAAACCCATTGGCTGGACTTCTTTTGATGTCGTTAATAAAATCCGATATAAGGTCAAACATAAACTTGGTGTTCGAAAAATTAAAGTCGGACATGCAGGGACACTTGATCCATTGGCGACAGGTCTACTAATCATTTGTACAGGGAGGTTTACCAAAAAATTAAACGATTTACAAGGACTTATAAAAGAGTATACTGGAACCATCAAATTGGGGGCTTCTACCCCATCCTTTGATGCGGAAACGGAGGAAAACACTCAATTTCAAATTGATCATATCACTCCTGATCTAATTCATTCAACAACTAATGAGTTTAAAGGAGATATTGAACAAATCCCTCCTATTTATTCTGCTATCAAAGTAGATGGTGAAAGACTTTATAAAAAAGCTAGGCAAGGAAAGTCTGTAGAAATAAAACCTAGACCTGTTCACATATATAACTTTGATATTCAGTCTATTAGCATGCCTTTTTTAGATTTCTACGTTAAATGCAGTAAAGGGACTTATATCAGATCAATTGCTAATGATTTTGGAAAAGCATTGAAAAGTGGTGGCTACCTTTCTGGTTTAAGAAGAACGTCTATCGGTGCTCATTCCATTGAGGATGCTTGGAATTTAGAGGATTTGATTGAATATATTGAAGAGATGGAAATATCTAGCGAAAATGATTAAACGCTTGACTTTGAGTACATAATCTGCTCCTACAAAAGAGAGACATTTCATCAGAAATGTCTCTTCCAAATTACAATAACCGTTGAACTATTATAAATGAATCTTTAAAAAAAGATTTAATCCGAGTTTAGGCTCTATTTACCTCCTTGATTTTGCTTTCCAAAAGAAGTGTGCTGTACCGTTACAGCATCAATGAGATTTATATTCTGAGCAGCCAATTCCAACATATTAAACAAGTCCGTAGTACCTATTGCTCCTTCTTGTCTCCTTACTTGATTTCCTAAATCATCAAGAATAATTAATGTAGGTAGTTGATTGATATAAAACTCATCTTTTATTCTAGAGCCGCTTGCTTGATCAATATCAACATCTAGCACGACAAATTTTGAATCTAATATGTTTACGATGCGCTTATCTGTTAAAGCAGTCTCTTCCATCAGTTTACAAGTAATACACCAATCCGCTCCAAATTTGATAAAGGTATATCTTCCCGTTTCAGCAGATAGTTCTCTAGCTTCAGATAGGCTTATTGTCTTGAAGTTATTCAGTCGGTTTGAATGCTCTACCCTGTTTTTGGGCGCTGTTGGCAATACTGACAGTTCATGCATCGTCTTTTGCTTCACGGCACCTTTAAGTGGTTTCTTTTTTATTTGTGTTTTTTCAAGTTTAGCCGCTTTTGGAGCTATGCTCTGGGGCGTTTTTACTACTTTTTCTTCTTTCGCAACAGGTATTTCCTCAACGACTGGAATTATTTTAGATGTTTTTTCAGGAATGATATGTTCACTTTTCTGAGGTACATCCAATAAACCAATTGAGGCCACTACAGCTTTTTCAGGTTGCGGAAATTGAGTTTGAATATAATAGACAAAAGAAGAAAGCGCAGAAAGAGCAACTATTGAGGCTACATAGGACCAAAAACGATTCTTTTTACTTAGATTAAATTCTATATTTCCAGAAATAAAAAAGGTTGGCACATCTTGAGGTAAAGACTGAGAAGTGTTGAAGCTTTCTGTTTGGATTTCTTCAAAATTAAATAAAAATTCTAAAGCCTCTAATTGCGAAGATTTCAAGTTATCAAAAGATAACAAGGACGGTTTCCCTACCATGGTTTTGTTTCTTAATTAACGTATGCTTGTTCAAGAGGGATACCTCATTAAACAGTTTTTATACGTTTTCTCACAGTAGTTCAGTAGTAAATATGGGGAAATATTCCTTGATTTACAAAAATACTTGAAAATAAATGATGGGGAAGCTAGATTATCCGTAGCGCATGGCAATTGCAAGAATAATATTTTAGGCTTGTGTTATGGTGATCAGTCTTATGGACTTTGTGATTTGGTGATCGCTTCGCTTGTGAGTGGCCACTTTTGGCAGACTTCAAAAATTTTGATCATTTATTTTTACTCAATTCATATTTAATAGATAAGCTTGCGATTGCCATGATCAGCAGTGTAAATTTAGCTTTAATTTGAACTTAATGGTGTATTTTTGTCCTCTTTTGGAACTGTAACTTTTAGTTCTCTGACCTTCTTTCCATCACTCCATTGCCCCATATATCTTTGTTCAGGAGTATTACCAAATGCATATTCTTTATATTTATTTTCTCTGGTAAAAGCATTTAAAGCATCGAATAACTTCCAGTAAGCAAAAAAGTCAATCGCATTAAGTCGGCCAATTTTTAATGCCCGCTTAGTAGAAAAATTATTAACGCCACTATCAAATTCCTTATCCACAGCATAGGATTCATCATGCCCTGAAGTCAGAGATTTTGAACCATAATAATCAGAATACTGTCGGATTAAATTTCGGTTTTTGACCTTAGTTGCTGTTTTATAAATAAGTTTTCCAATCTTATCGCCTACCGTTCGATCTTTATCACTCACCATAACCAATAAATTAATATCCGAAGGGAAATCTTCATAAGTATCTAATAAACCTCCCGAAAATGGTCCAGTACCTGGGGAAACCAACATTACTGCTTTAGGCTTAGGAATTAAATAACGCTTAAAATAAACACATAGATTTGCAGAAATAACGCCTCCATAAGAATGCCCCACTAAACTAAGATTATCCGTTATTGGAGCGACATGACCATCTGTTTTCAGCGTATCTAATGCATTATGGATCGCTTCAACTACATTTTCAGTAAAATGTTTAGGGGATGGACTAAGCAAATTTCTTTGATATCGAGGAAAAATAATCGTATTTCCTTTTTTAACCAGATGTTTTATCCACTTTCCATAAATCATAGGATTATAAGCTCCATATCCATGGACAAAAACAATAACATTTGCTTTCTCAGGTTTTGGTGCATCGGGTTCGAACAACCAAAAACCATCTGGGTTTTCAGCAAAATTATACTGTCTTACTTTTTCATGAGAATAATCTTTTCCTCCCGGGCCATCTAAAACTTGTTGTGGCGCTATAATTTCCTGTCCAAAGGTTAATGTACTATAGATGATAAATAAAAAAGTAAAAACGTACTGCATCAATTTAATAATTTTATGATTTTCAACCTGCTCAAAACTTATCTATTAAACGTTTAAATGTGAATTTCGTTTATTTGTGCTTTGATATTTTTGAGGATATATAAAAGCTATTTTTGAACAACTTCTCTATTAAAATAGTAATATTGCAATTTAGATTCTAATAGTTAGAAAATAAACAAGAAATTTGGAAAAGAACAATCAACCAGTTGGTGTAATTGGAGCCGGTAGCTTTGGAACAGCGATTTCAAATCTATTGTCCCACAATGTTGATGTCTTATTATACAGTAGGCAAAAAGATATAGTCAATCAAGTAAATAATCAACATCAGCTGCTAAACCTTGAATTGAATAAAAGAATTCGAGCGACTAATGATATTGAAGAAATAGCTAAAAACTGTACCCTCATTTTTCCTGTTGTTCCTTCGGTCAATTTTCGAGAAATGATGAAGACTCTTGCCCCTTTTTTAAAGCCTTATCATATTCTTATTCATGGTACAAAAGGCTTTGATCTTGGAGATATTGATCTCAGCAAGATTTCTGATATTAGCTTATCAAAAGATCATGTATCAACTATGAGTCAAGTTATTCAGCAAGAAAGTGTTGTCTTGCGCATTGGATGTCTTTCTGGCCCAAATCTTTCTTCTGAAATCAATGAAGGTCAACCCACTGCCACTGTCATAGGAAGTCGATTTAATGAAGTTATTAAAGCAGGTAAACTCGTATTAGATAGTAAGAAGTTTCATGTTTTTGGAACGCATGACATATTAGGTGCTGAACTAGCAGGTGCGCTGAAAAATTCGATCGCAATTGGCTCTGGGATTTTAGGCGGACTTGGAATGGGGAAAAATATACAAGCGATGCTTATTACCAGAGGCTTAGTTGAAATGGTCTACATTGGCAAAACGATGGGATCGGATAGTAAAGCCTTTATAGGAACAGCAGGCATAGGAGATTTGATTGCAACTGCTACTAGTGAAAAAAGTAGGAATTATACTTTTGGAATGCGACTTGCAAAAGGTGAAACTTTAGAACAAATAAGCAATAGTATGTTTGAGTTGGCAGAGGGTGTTCGAACCATTCAAATTATGAGAGAATTATCGAAGTATTATAAATTACACGCCCCTATCACACAAATGTTATATTCAATTGTTTTTGAAGGGTTTAATATTGAAAAAGCCATCAATTATTTGATGAAGTATCCTTATTCGATTGATGTTGATTTTTTATAAAAACTTCAGAAATCTCAAGAAGTCAATCATTTAGATTTTCCATTGATAATTTCTTTGACTCTGATTCCAAAACACTCAAACAAATATCTATGATTTCTTTGTGAGATCTAAAGCAAAGTATGGCTATTCTTATCCAGAAGACACCATTAATCGTTGTAGAAGAAAGAAAAACACGCCCATCTTCTCTGATGTTTTTCACTAAAGTCGCATTAAAAGCATTAGCATCTCCATTTTCAGGGACAAAACGATATATAGCAACAGAAAGCTCAGGATAAGGCCCTACTTCAAATCCAATTTTTTGTACTTCTTCATAAAAATATCTGCACAGCCAAATCTTTTCACTTAGAGCTGCCTGAAATGGTTTCAGTCCAAAAAGTTGTATGGGCAACCACATTCTAAGTCCACGAAAATGTTTTGTCAATTCAGGAGAAAGATTAGCTGGAGAAGGTTCGTGTAAATCCGCAATTACATCCTGCATATAACCCGCCTGATAGTAATGGCTTTCTTCGAGTGCTTTTACGTTTTTGATCAAAACAGCTCCAGTTCCATAAGCTAAAAACATCCCTTTATGTGGATCAATAGTAAATGAATCCGAACGTTCAATCCCTTTAAAAGCAGATTTAATTTCTTCTGTCATTACAAAAAAGCCTCCATAAGCACCATCAATATGAAACCACAAGTCGCTAGCTTCCGCAATATCTGCGATTCGATCCAGCGGATCTATTGCACCAACATCAGTTGTACCGGCCGAAGCAATAACCATAAAAGGATTCAAGCCAGCTGCTTTATCTTCATCAAGTACCTTTTGAAATTGATCAGCGTCCATCCGAAATCGGTCATCTACAGGTATATACCTCAATATTGCATCGGCTAAACCAGCAATTCGAATAGCTTTTTGAACAGAATGATGAATTTGTTCAGTTAAATAGATTACTGATTTTTCAACTTTTACTGATTTGATGCCCTTTACGTCACGTGCCGTTACGATAGCAATAAGATTGGCAATAGATCCACCTGAAGTTAGATTACCAAGAGCTGTTTTAGGATATCCAATAAGATCACACATCCACCTAATCAGCATATTTTCAATTCGTACTGCACCAGGACTGGCAAAAAAGATTCCCGCATAATTATTTGTAATATCTGCAAGATAATCACCAAGAGCAGTTGGGAAAATTCCTCCGCCAGGGATATAAGCAAGATGTCCACCAGAAGCTGCATTCAATGCCGGATAGTCAACATTTTCTTTAATGAGCTTCAATAATTGATCAATCTTTTTAGCATCTTTTGAAATAGGATAATCAAGTAAACCGCGCCCTTTCCCTTCTTCTTCATTAAAAGCATTTAATCCATTGACTGCTTCTAAAAACTGGTCAGTGTAGTCAATTACTTTATGATTCCATTCCTTTCTTTGCTCCGAATCAGGTTCTAAATTTCGGGCTATTTTTTCTAAGTTTGATATCTTTTCTAACATGTTCCAAAGCTAGGATTTATTATTATTTTTTTAACAAATAGATTTATATTTTTTGACTCATTGGCAAATCCCGTGTTTAAGACTAAACCATAAATAAGATCAAGGCTTCCTTTGATTGCTTTTGACCTTATACTAGTATTTGAAGTACATTTCTTTTCCCAAATCAATCAAGGTCAGTATATTTACGGCTTGTCCATAGAATTGCCAAAGTATGTAAGTTTTTACTTTGCTCAAAGTATGCCCCTACATGCTCTGAAATTCCATCATGCAACCCTAATAAACAATTACTGTCTTTGAAATTGATAAGAATGAACTTTTTCAAAATAATCCGGATACTTCAATCATTCAATTCAAAATCTATGTCTCTGACATATTTGTAAGCCTTTTAGAAGGTTTCCATAATTATATTCTACAACACAATTAATTAAACTATATAGAAATTATCAAAAGATGAAAAACTTAAATTTACTCTTAATTCTTTTTACAGTCTCCTTATTTTCTTGTGATACAATAGATGCTCAAACCGTCAAAGGCTCTGGCAAGATAATCACCGAAACCATTGATATGAAAAATATATCTGGTATTGGACTCGGTATTGCTGCCGAAGTATTTATTCGTCAAGGATCTAAACAAAAAATTGAAATCAAAGGACAAAAAAACATTATTGACTTAATTAATAAGCGTCCAAAAGGTGATACTTGGAATATTGACTTCCCAAATGGTACAAGAGTTAAAGGGTATGATCAATTAGAAATTTATGTAACCTTGACTGAATTAGAAGGATTGTCTATCGGAGGTTCAGGATCTATAAATGGCGAAGGTAAATTTTCAAATGTAAATGACCTTGGAATTTCCATTGGTGGTTCTGGAGATATTACAGTAGATGTAGACGCCGATGAAATCTCTTGTAGCATTGGAGGTTCTGGTAAAATCAACCTAGGTGGTTCAGCTGATGAAATTGAAATTAGTATTGGTGGTTCTGGGGATGTTAAGGCAATTGATTTAAAGGTCAAAGAATGCACTGTGAGTTCTGCTGGTTCTGGTAATGTCGATATTAATGTTAGTGAAACACTTGAAGTATCTTTAGTTGGTAGTGGCGATGTTCGATATAAAGGCAGTCCAAAAATTAAAACCTCAATAGTTGGGTCTGGAGATGTAAATCCTTACTAAGTTTAGATACGAAGACAAGAGATCTATAAAAATCCGTTTCATTCAGTGGTCATTAGGTACAACAGCCTAATGACCATTGTCATTTTACTGACTAAAATGCCATTTCTGGATGAAAGAAGTATCAATTATTATTTTCTTTACAAAACCTGTTTTCCATTTATATTTTCGCTTATACATATAATTATGAAGTGTTTATAATTAAATATTTTTAATATTATTGTTTACTATAATACAAAAAATACCGATTAAAGGGTATGTATAACATTAGAGATTATAGTACCTTTGAGGGTATATTAAAATAATATAAGAAAGATTGAACTATGAACAAATAATTCCATTCTTTCTATCTCCATCCCAAAAACTTTTCAATACTTCCTAGTGAAGTAAATTAATTCGGGCAATCCCCCCCTTGTGTTGTACTGGTTTTATAAGTCGTGCAACCTCCCAAATCAGTTTCAAACAATTATTAAACCCAGCAAGAAATTATTTTTATTTTCTATAGAAATAAGACGGTTTCGTCTATTGCTATAACTTTTATAATCCACATGAAAAAAACCATGACTACCTCCGTACAATTTATAGTCGGCAATATCAATAAAGGTTTATTGACATTGTTAATATTGCTGTTTTTTGGTTTTAGCAATTTTTCTTTTGGCCAATGTTCTCTGACGTGTAATTTCAATGTCGAAATCTCATTAGATGCCAACTGTTATTCAGAAGTTACACCAGATGATATTCTAGAAGGAACCTGGGATATAAGTTGTGAACCCTTTACGGTAGTAGTTTCCGAGACTGGCGGCAATTATGTTACTGGAAATCAAATTGGACAGACTGTTTCAGTAACCATAACTGCATCTGGCGGAAACTCCTGCTCTGGGACAATTTTAGTAAATGATTATATTGCCCCTGTAATAAACTGTCAAACTTCCACCATATCTTGTTTTGATGATCCTTCAATAGTAACAGCCCCCGAAGTAGATGACAATTGTGATTCAGGTGCTACGCTAACATATACTGAACAAATTCAGGATCTTGGTTGTACTGGAGCATTTTACCAAATCATCACCAGATCTTATACAGCTACAGATGCAAGTGGAAATACTTCAACCTGTGATCAAATAATAAACGTTACGCGTCCTTCTCTAAATCAAGTCATTTTTCCTCCTCATTATGATGACATTCAGGAGTCAGCACTTGACTGTGATAACCCAGATACTAGTACTTCTAATACAGGAGCACCAACTATAAATGGAAACTCAATTGAAGCCAATTGTAATTTTGCTGCGGAATACTCAGATCAGATTATTCCAATTTGTCAAAATAGTAATAAGATATTAAGAAATTGGATTGTTTATGATTGGTGTAATGGTACAAATATTTCATTCACTCAAACAATTAAAACTTTAGATAAAACTGCTCCAACACTAATATGTCCTAATGATGTAGTTATTAGTGTAAACAGTAATGATTGCTTTGGAAGTCTTATAATTCCTAGCCCTACTGTTTCAGATAATTGCTCAAGTCATAATAATATAAGTATTGAGGTTGATGCACCAGAAGGTTATCTTAATGGAAATACATTATACAACCTTCCACTTGGAATTCATTCTATAATTTATACTGCAACTGATGATTGTGGCAACTCATCTACTTGTACAATGTCTGTAGAAGTAGTAGATCTAATCCCTCCAGTAGCTGTTTGTGAAACTTTTCATACTGTAGGTATCAATGGGCCTAGTGGTACTTTAGTTGAAGCCATAGTATTTGATGATGGTAGTACAGATAACTGTAGCGCTATTACTTATGAAGTCAGAAGGATGGAAACTGCTCATTGTCCAGGAAATGACGCTACACCTTTTGATGCGTTCGTACCGTTCTATTGTTGCGATATTGGTAATACTGTAATGGTCGAATTGAGAATTACAGATGCAAGTGGAAATACAAATAGTTGTATGGTAGAGGCTACGGCACAAGATCAAGTTCATCCCATAATTTCCTGTCCACCCAATGTTAATATTGACTGTGGGGATGATTATACAGATCTTACTTTGACTGGAGAAGCAACAGCTTCAGACAATTGTAATTATACTTTAATTCATAATGACTTTGTAAATACAGATAATTGTGGTGGTGGAATCGTCAATAGAACATGGACCGCCACTGATGATTCTGGAAATTCAACTTCTTGTCTTCAACAAATCTTCCTAGTAAATAGTACTCCTTATAATATCATCGATACAGATTGTAGTAATGCTAATCCGAATGATGGCGTAATCTGGCCTTGTACTTATGATACGGATGCTTGTGGAGCAGGTCTTGATCCATCTATCACAGGAGAACCAATAATCATTGAAGATTTCTGTGACTTGGTAGCTGTTACTTATGAAGATGTTTATTTGCCAATTGCTGCTCCAGCTTGTGTTAAGGTTTTAAGAACTTGGCTAATTGTAGATTGGTGTCAATATGATGAAACAACAGGCTTCGGCTCTTGGGATCATACTCAGGTAATTAAAGTATTAAACTCTGATGATCCAGTCATTCTCTCTGATTGTAATGATAAATCTTTTTGCAGTTATGATGAAAACTGCCAGGATGGTCCAGCAACTTTAATACTTACCCGCAAATGATGATTGTACGGATTCACTTGACCTGAATTATTATTATTGGATTGATTTAAATAATGATGGTTCAGATGATATTTCAGATAGTGGTTTTGATGCAAGTGGGACCTATCCAATTGGAACACATAAAATTCTATGGCATGTAGAAGATGGCTGCGGCAATGTTTCTACCTGTGAATACATCTTTGTTATAGCGGATTGTAAAAACCCATCCCCATACGTGTTTAATGGACTAGCAATCGAAATAGAATCTACTTTAACGGTGGAACTATGGGCTAGCGATTTTGATAATGGGAGTACTGATAACTGTGGTATTGATGACTTATTGATCATCAGTCCAAGTCAAGGACTTGGTCAAACCAGCCCTCCTAATGAAGCTGCTCCAAGTTGGACATTTGACTGCGATGATATAGGAACAGCTACAGTTGACTTTTGGGTAAGTGATATTAATGGAAACTGGGCTTATGTATCTACTTATGTAGTCGTTCAAAATAATATGAATTTCTGTGATTTACCAGGTAGTTATTCTATTGCAGGTACTATAGCAACCGAAATTGCTGAGCCTGTTGAAAATGTTATTATCGGAATAAATAGCAGTGGACCCAATTCAGGAGAAAATGAAACAACAGATTTCAATGGTGAATATGCATTCAATGACTTATTACCTGATCTAAATTATGTAATCACTCCGGAAAAAAATATTAATCCATTAAATGGTGTTACCACCTATGACTTGGTATTGATTAGCAAACAAATACTTGGGCATGATGTATTGGACTCTCCATATAAATTGATTGCTGCTGATATTAATAATTCAGGTACCATTACAACTTTAGATTTGGTAGAATTGAGAAAGTTAATACTGTATATTGATACGGCTTTCCAAAACAATACTTCTTGGAGATTTATAGACGCAACATTTGCTTTCCCTGATCCTACGAATCCTTGGGCAAGCAGTTTCCCAGAAATCTTTACGGTCAATGGATTAAATAGTCAGGAGATCGCTGATTTTGTTGCGGTCAAAATAGGTGATATCAATCATTCTGCATATACCCATGATTTAGTGGGAGAAGCGGACACCAGAAATACAAAAGAAACTATTTCCTACATACTTGAAACAGAAAACCTAAAGCTAAGAAAAGGGCATACTTACTCCATTCCAATATATGCTGATCAGATAAATTCAATACTTGGTTTCCAATTTACGATGGAATTGGCTTCCGATGCGCTGGAAATAACAAGCCTTGAGCAAGGAAATGTTCCAGAATTCACCCTCGAAAACCTTGGTCAAAATTTAATCAATCAAGGTGTAATAACAGGTAGTTGGCATAGCATACAGCCATTAAATATTTATGATCGAGCTAAATTGTTCACGATCAACATCAAGGCCAATACCAATAGTGAATTAATCAAAGAACTTAAACTCAATTCAAGCTATACCAAAGCAGAAGCTTATAATAATGATTTCGACATTATGAGCTTAGAGCTTGCCTTTTCTGAAGATGGAAAAGAAAATATTTTATTCCAAAATAGCCCTAATCCCTTTGTTGAGACAACAACTATTGGTTTCAAAATAATGGAAAGTGGAAAAACAGCTTTAAGTGTTTATGATATTTCTGGAAAAGAGATTTTAAAAATAGAAAACTATTTAGAAGCAGGATATAATGAAGTTGAAATTAGTAAAAATGAATTGCCATCAACTGGTTTGTATTTCTATCAGTTAGAACCTGCAAATGGTAATTCTATCATAAAGAAACTGGTCCTTACAGACAGGCCTGAAGAATAGGTGATTGTGTGTTAAAACAAAAACTGTTTTAAAGATATTTAAAATCAGTTTTTGGGACGGCCTCTCATTGCTACGGTGGTGGGGGGCTTTTTTGTTTATGCTTTCCTTACAATTTCTGGCTTTTCAAACCTTTTCCTTATCTTCGCTGTTCAAGATAAAAAATCTGAATACTGTGAAGGATATCATTAATACCGGTTTTAAAGTAGGAATCCTTGGAGGAGGGCAATTGGGCAAAATGCTTGCTATAGCAGCTCAAAATTGGGGATTAGAGACGTGGATACTAGATGCTTCTAAAGATTTCCCAGCAGCTACCGTTTGTGATCGCTTTGTCGAAGGAAGTTTCAATAATTTTGATGATGTATATAACTTCGGTAAGCAAGTAGATGTGTTAACTATTGAAATAGAGCATGTAAATACAGATGCTTTATTAAAATTAGAAGAAGAAGGTCTAAAAATTCACCCTTCTCCTTCAGCTTTAAATATCATAAAAGATAAGGGCATACAGAAACAATTTTATGTCGACCAGAAACTCCCTACCAGTTCTTTTAAATTTTATAAAGATGCAAAAGAAATAAAAGAGGCACTTGAACATGGACAATTACAGCTTCCATTTGTTCAAAAATCCCGTGCCGCTGGTTATGATGGCCGAGGTGTTTCAGTCATTCGAACAGAACAAGATCTTCCCAAGATTATGGATGTATCTTCAATTGTTGAGCCCCTTGTTCCTATTCAAAAAGAGATCGCTGTTATTGTTGCAAGAAATGAAGCTGGCGAAGTCAAAGCTTATCCTCCTGTAGAAATGGAATTTAATCCAACTGCAAATTTAGTGGAATATCTTTTTTGTCCAGCAGACATTTCTGAAACAATTTCAAACCGCTCGATTCAAATTGCCATTCAAACGATTAAGTCTTACAATATTTGTGGGCTGCTAGCTGTGGAACTTTTTCTAACGACTGATAATAATATATTGATTAATGAAGTCGCACCAAGACCACATAATAGTGGGCACCAAACCATTGACAGTGCTATTTGTTCTCAATTTCAACAGCATCTCAGAGCTATTATAAATTACCCTTTGGGCAATACCAGTGCGACCTTACCTTCTGTCATGGTAAATTTACTTGGAGCTGATGGGTTTACTGGAAAAGCACATTATCAAGAATTGCATAAATGCTTTAGCATTGAAGGAGCTAAGTTTCATATCTATGGTAAGACCATTACAAAGCCATTTAGAAAAATGGGGCATGTTACGATTATAGATCAAGATTTAGAAAAGGCCAAAGAGAAAGCTAAATTTATAAAAGAAAATTTAAAAATAATTTCAATCGATGAGTAAACCAGTTGTAAGTATAATCATGGGATCTGATTCTGATTTGCCAATCATGCGACAAGCTGCTGATTTTTTAAAGGCTATGGAAATTCCTTTTGAATTGACAATTGTCTCTGCTCATAGAACTCCGAATCGACTATTTAATTTTGCCAAGTCTGCTCACCAAAAAGGAATAAAGGTTGTCATAGCAGGAGCAGGCGGCGCAGCGCATCTTCCTGGAATGGTCGCTTCTCTATCTCCGCTTCCAGTAATTGGCGTACCCATAAAATCTTCTAATTCTATTGATGGCTGGGATTCTATTTTATCTATTCTCCAAATGCCAAATGGTGTGCCTGTAGCTACTGTGGCATTAAATGCAGGTAAAAATGCAGGAATCTTCGCTGCTCAAATCCTTGGTAATGACGATCCGGAAGTATTTCAAAAAATTGTTCAATTCAAACAAGAACTTTCAGACGGAGTTGCTTTAAAATACAAACGACTTGAAGAAGAAGGTTATGAAGATTATCAGAAATAAACAAGTACTTACATAAGCTTAAGCTCATCACAAGAACAAATCTCGATCACCAACAAACCAATCCACTTTCACTTACCGAGGAGCTAAGAGAAATTCAACTCTACGATTCATAGATCTTCCCTCTTTTGTATCATTAGGGACTATGGGATTACTCTCTCCAAATCCTCCAGAGTTCATAACATTTGAAGAAACGCCTTTTAATAATAGATAATCATAACATGCTTTAGCTCGTCTTTGGGACAGTTTGAGGTTATTAATCTCTGTTCCTACATCATCCGTGTGTCCAATAATTTCTAATCTAAAATCAGGATATCGACTAAGCACTTCAATTACCTGATCTAGAACTATTTTCGAATCTTCTATTAAAACAGCTTTTCCTGTTTCAAACTGAACTGCTTGCAATGCATAATCTAAAACTGCTTTGTCCTCTTCTTTGATTAGCGGACAACCGTCTGCAGAATTCGGTGCAGCAGAATTCGGACATTTGTCTCTTAGATCAGGAATCCCATCACCATCAGAATCTGGGCAACCATTAAAACGCCCCTCACCCTTAGCATTCGGACATTCATCTTTATCATCAGAAATTCCATCACCATCTGTATCGGGGCAACCATTATATCGTCTTTCTCCTTTAATATTCGGACACTTATCTTTATCGTCAGAAATCTCATCGCCATCAGAATCAGGGCAGCCTCCTAATGTTCCTTTTATAGTAGGACATTCATCCTCTTTATCAAGAAAGCCATCGCCATCAGAATCTTCAAATGGACAGCCTTTATTTTCTTTTGGCCCAAATCGATTTGGACATTCATCCATTTTATCTGCAATACCATCACTATCAGAATCGGGGCAACCTCCAAAAACAGCCAGACCAGCAATATCAGGGCATTCATCTTTTGCATCTTCGACGCCATCTTGATCTGTATCAGTGAGCGGAATTTCTAAAGGTGGCGGTAATAATTCATCATCAAAATCACCAAGCATAAATTCCAAGCCTAATCCATATTGAATATTATTTCTATCTTCAGTTAATGCTACTCGATATTCGGCTTGAAAATTTAAAAAGGCATATTTCCCTACCCTTACATGCAATCCTGCACCGATTGGAATTTGAAAGTTTAATCTATCAAAATCTTCGGAGACGCCCCCTAAGCCTAGTAAACCATACGGAATAATTCGGCTCTCCTCTTTATAATATTGAAATTGGCCAACAAAATCTACTCCGAAATATCTACGATTATCTGTCTCACCTGGTAATTTAATCACGCCTACTTTTAATGGTATTACAGCATTGAAAATAGGGCTAATATTTTTTAGAAATCCAATTTCAAAACCATTAGAGAAATTATCAAATCCAGACAGAGAACCTTCTTGAGGTGAAAAATGATCAAGAAATAGTACTTTACCTAATATTGTATTAGGTCTGGAGGGGTCTTGTGCATTCAGACCTACAGAAAGAAAGGTAATAAAACTGAATATTATAATCAGTTTTTGTTCAATTGGGCTATAGTTCATTGAAAGTCAGTTTCTAAGGATGTAATTTATTGCAAATATAAAAAGACCAGCATAAGTATAATATAAATTAATACGAATCTAATAAAACAAAAATATTACCATTTTTGATAATAGATACATAGAAAGCCGAAAATGGGTATTGACAATACTTCCTCTTCAGTTATTATAAGGGATTAATTTATTTCATAAAACTCAAAAGATGCCCTTTCAGGGGATAATGAGGTGGATTTATCTCCTTCTGCAATAATATAATATTCTGCTCCAAGTACTTTATCAATTTTTGCACTAAAGTCATCACCTACTATATCTTGCAACATTTGTATCTTTTTAAAAGGAGCATGACTTTTCAGGCGGTAAGCAAGATAGACGGTCTCCGCACCAATTACTTTAGCCTTGATAAGGTTTTTCTCTGATTCTCCAACATGTCGAACCTCTGATATTTCTGGAGCTTTACGAGTATATAAAGGATGTTTTTCTAGATATGCAGTCCGTTCTTCCATCAATTCACCAATGCCAATCATTTTAGACTTACCAATAGCAGCTACAGTATTAATATTCTGCTTAAAACCTTCATATGAATATAATTTATTGGTATCGCTTTTTACATGGCTATCGATAGCATTATGGATTAATTCCGCTCGTTCCATATATTTTTTATTAGAAAAATAATCATTAACAATAGTCTTTACATGAGCTACGTAAATCTTTCGATAATGGCTATTTCTCAGCAAATTGGTAATTAATGGTCGTTTATCATTTTTTTGTTTGTAGTGATTAAACATGCTTAATTTAATCATCTTTTCATTTGATAGTGGTCTCCCTAATCCATCGTAGCGAAATCCACCAAAAGATAAATTCATATCCCAAAGGATTGGATGAAAAAGTCCAAAAGAATCTTGATATAAATAATAATTATGACAGAGTCTTCCAGCGTAACTATCCAAATTGACCAGAACATTGTTGAATGCATGCATCCATAAGACCTGATCAACATTTAAGATGTTCTCAATATTTTTAATATCCTTATTGAGTACCCTGGTCAGTTCAATTAATTCATTCCATCCTTTTTTAGATTTGATCTCGTAAAGGCTGTAATAACAAGTAGAATCTTGTCCGAGATACTGTAAAGAGGCTTTATCTCCTTTAGGACAATCTCTTAGATCTTCCGCATTCCAATTTGGATCACATTTAAAAAGTGTTCCTTTTTTCCATCCAAAATGCTCTTTCAGAAAATCATTGTCTACAGATTCCGTATTATTATAAAGGCCTAAATATTCGTCATTAACATAGAGTTTGATATAATTAGCTCTTGGTGTAGGCATATAGTTTCCGGCAATTTCATAGCTTAAGACTTCTCTTAAAAAGCTTGGATCTCGAAAAACATTAGATAGTTTTAGAGATTTATATTTTCCATAAAAACGTTGTTTTTTCTTTTTGAAATCCGCTTTTATATTGAAAGGAAGTTTATTTAATTCCTGGTTTCTGACATTAAAGTAGGAAGAGTTACCTTTGAATCTAATCCCCACCTTTTCATATCGTACGCCATCTAGTACAACATCGGCAAGGATTCGATCATTATTACCAATCTGTTTGAGGGAGTCAAGTGTATTTAGCCAGTTTAAATCTTCAATGTAAACCTTTGCCTCTTTGACAGTCATTACATCATACAAATTACTGTCTTGACCATAAACAATGCTACAAAATAGTAACATTAAAGAAAGAGTAGAATTTCTAATCATTGTTATAAATGTTTCTTGCAATGAGTTGAAATTCTAAAACATGGAATTCGTTTTTTTCGCTTCAACTCATTATTTATTGAGTTCTTCAAGTGACGAGGTATAAGGCTCGTACATATAATTAGCTGGAGAAAACCCAGCCGCTGCAATATTTTCAGCTAGAATGAAATATTCTATGCTATCTTGATCATTTTCAGGAGAAATAGTAATACCAAAAACTTTATCCCCAGCTTCGCCATCATTATTTTTTCCATCGTCTGCCATGAATGCTTCACGGTAAACTTCATCATCATTATAACGATAATAGAGGAGTACACGTTTTGCTCTTTTGCCTACTTTAGCAGAAATTTTGAAATCTTTAACGGTTTCATTAGAGAATTTCTTTCGCCCTTCGACCATCATTTCCTCAACCATCGGAGGAAAGATAGATACATCTGAGTGCTTTTTAAGATACTTTGCTCTTTTTCCCATTAATTCTACGATTCCAGGTATCTTACTTCTCTTACCTATTGTATTTGTTAGGCTTTTTCGAAAATCTGCATTCGAATATTGTTTATTTTCATCTCGAATAAGATGTTCATTAATCGTTGACTGCAAAATTTTGGCCTCTTTTTCATACCAATCATTTTCAAAATTGTCATAGACAATTGTTCGAATGTGGTTAAGGTACATTTTTTTATAAAGTGGAATACTTAAAAGTTTGTTAATTAGAGGTTTCGTTTCATTATCCGCATGCAACAAGGGATCCATTCTTTGCAATTCCTTGAGATTCAAATCAGATTTAGCCCCTACCCTTTTGAAACTTCCAAATGCTAAATTCAAATCCCACACAATTGGATTAAACTGCCCTTTTGCATCCTTATACAAATAATAATTCTGGCTTTTAAATCCAGAATAACTGCTCAAGTTGACCAATACATTATTAAATGCAAGCATCCAGAGTGTACGATCGACATTGAGTACCGATTCAATATTTTTAACATCTGTATTCAAGACTTTCGTTAATTCAATCAAGTCATCCCAACCACCATCAGATTTAATCTCAAAATTTGCAGTATAGCAAGAAGCGCTTTTTTCATACTCTAAAGAAGCGTAAATATTCTTTTTACAACCACTCATGCCTACGCTATTCTTAGTGTCCTCAGGAGTACATTTGAAAAAGCTATTATCGCTAGATCCAAATTGTTTTTCTAGAAAATTTTGATCAACCGCTTCCACATTTACAAACAGGCCGTAATAATTACCATTAATACTTACATTTGCATAATTAGCTTCAGGAGCTGGCATATACTTCCTAGCAATTTGAAAGCCTAAAACTTCTCTTATAGAACTAGGATCTCTTAAAGCTGTAGAAAGTTTGAGCTTTTTATAACCTTGGTGATTTTGATTTTTATCAATATAGTTCAACACAATATGAAGCGCATTATGAGTACCTCCAACCTTAAATGATTTACTGCCTCTCCAGCGAATTCCAACATCTTTATACATCGAACCTTCGATCTCTATATTCCCTATAAGCAGGCCATTTCCATAAATCCGTAAAGAATCTAATAATTGGCTCCAGTTTTCTTGCTCAAAAGTAATTTGAAAAGTACGAACAGAGTATGGATCATAAAAACGATCAGACTCATTCTCTTGAGCTATGATATTTTGAGTGAATAATAATGTAAGAAGCAGAAGTGTATAAACTATTTTATTCATTTGAAGAAGCTTATATTAAGGTTTTAAGTATTTGGCCTAAATTATATGAAATCTATTCGTATTAAAGCATATCAATAGATTACAACTAATTTTTCACGTCTATATAGATCAATTAACCGGGTATTTTATAGCTTTCTATTGGGAAAAGTTAAGGATTTACAATTAGACTATTTCCTAATATCCAATTTTCCGCAGTCAAGCCTATACCGTAATGCAATAATAATAAATTTATTTGTAAAGTCACCTCTATCAAAAAGCTATCTACAGACAATTTTTGACTCTTTACCAGTCTTTAAATTAGTATTAAGCCCTCTAAAGCAAATATTTATCTCATTAATCAGCCAATTACCAAATGTCAAGATTAATTGTCTTTGATTTGTCCCGTCACTTATGGGGTTCAAATAAAAGAATAGTGCTTTTTCCATCGATTCTTTATGTTTTGGATAATACTTTCCAAAACATTGAACAGCAGGATATAAGGTTTGATTGAGATATCCAATTAAGAGAAGATACTTTTAAGATGAAGAAAAACTTCAAAAGACATCAGAGCAATGACTAGAAGACATCCGATTCGTAGCCACCATCCATTTTCCGCTCGAAAAGCCTCTGCTTTTTTTCGAATTTCTGGATCTTTGGACGAAAATTTACCCCGTGTGAATAGATAGCCATATACTGCAGCTATCAAAATTATAATTTCAAATACCAATCCTAAATAACTCATATCTATCAAATTTAATCTTCTAATTCCTCAAAGTTTCCTGTTCTTCTATTTTTTCGAACATTATCCCAATTAAAATATCGACCATTCATCACAACATAAACACCTGGGCTTAAAGTTTGAGAAAAAGCCATAGCACTTCCTAGGTTAAAAAAGCCATCAGAGGACGTTCCAAAAGCATATGGAATCATTGCTCCTGTGAGTACAATGGTTTTGTCCTTTATATTAGCCGCAGCTAATTCTTTAGCTGACAATACCATTCGGTCTGTTCCATGCGTAATAACAATACTTTTATGTGCTGATTTTTGACAATTATAGATCATGATTTTACGATCTTCTTCCGCCATTTCCAAACTATCAATCATCATCAATGTTTTGATGTCAACATCAATAGTACACCTTCCTCTTTCGAACATCTCTTTTAGATGCGTGTCTTTAAAATAAAGTTCTCCTGTGATAAAGTTGTATTCCTTATCGAATGTTCCTCCTGTTACAAATATTTGAATCATCAGTTCTGTTTGTTTTCACAAAAATAAATAAAGAAAGTAAAAATCAGCAATCCCTTAAAGGTTATCGTATTTTGATATGATTTTTTTCAGGAAGGTGGCTAAAAAAGTAGCGTTTTTTAAAAAACCTGAACTACTTGTACTCCAGTCAAGACCTGTTCATACATGGCAATTGCAAGAACGATATTTTGGACTTGTGTTATAGTGATCAGTCCTATGGACTGTGTGATTTGGTGATCGCTTCGCTTGTGAGTCGCTACTTTTGACAGGCTTCAAAAATTTTGATTATAATTCATATTTAATAGATAACCTTGCTTTTGCCATGACTGTTCTTATTGGAGTAGTATAAAAGTTTAAATTGTTCAATAAAGTAGTTCGATTGGAGTTATTTTAATTATTTTTGGGCAAAGTAGCTTTATACGGAGTATTCTTCCAAATGGCTACTGAAAAAAGCAAGTGAAGTTTCAAAAAACGGTTCTTCAGAATAAAGATTTTGTTGAATACAAGAATTATTTTCTTAGCAATCCTATTTAATAAGATATGACTTCCCTATCAATCGAGTTCGTAATTTATCTAGAAAGCTAAACTTATAATCATTAGGAACTAAATCGAAGTCTTTTAAATTTGAATAGGTATGAAGACGTACATAAAAACTTGCATCAGTTAGAAGTACTTGCATTTTAGTTTTCTGTTCTGTAGAAAGTTTAAATTCACTGATGTCGATAATATGTGTAATAGCTTCAATGCAAGCTTTTCGAACTTTTGATACGCTTGAATTTAATTTTGAAACAAGAAAGTCAACAGCTTTTTCATAAAAGTCTTGTTCCATTTCTGAAAGTTGAGTGAGGTAGAATATTGATCCTAATTCATATTCAGCACCATCAACATTATGCTCCGCAGCATGGATTAAGTTTTCTAATTCATTCAATGCAAAATGCTCCCAACCTTTGGGATTCTTCCATACGGCTTCATAAAAAATAGATTTCGTAGAGTCCAGACCATAAGCAAGAAGTGAAACATAACTTTCAAAATCTTCTTTGTTTTGATTTCCTATAACTAAAATCTCTCTTAGGAGTGCCTCTTGTTCTGATGCTTGTAAATCCAGAAAGTTATCTAATAATTCTTGTTTATCTTCAAACATATATTCAATTTAAATTTGTTGAAACCAGCTCATTTGACTACGGAACATTGTAATATTAAGGGTAGCACATATCATTCCTCAAATACTTCCGCCATCGCCTTAAACATAGCCATATGAATATCTTTAGTTATTGAACCTTCCTTTTTAAAATGGTAATTAGCAGAAAGTTTGACCATAACCAAATCTTTTTTAGGTTGGACATAAATGTATTGATTGTAAATACCTGAGGCAAAAAAAGCGGCATCATCATCTTGTGGAATCCACCATTGATAGCCATAACCATAATGATGGCTAGACAAATCATGTTCACCCGGCATTAAATGATGTGCATCTGGTGTAACCGCTGATTTAATCCAAGATTCAGAAACCAGTTGTCTTCCATTGAAATGACCTTTATTTAGATATAATTGACCTAATTTAGCATAATCTCGAAGCGTAATATTTAAACCTCCCAAGGCGAGTTCAAATCCAGTATTATCAGTGATCCATTCTGCGGGGTATTCCATGCCCATTGGAATCCAGAGTTTTTCTTCTAGATATTGGGTAAGAGATTGTCCTGTAACTTTCGCGAGCAAGTGTCCCAGTACCTGAGTATCAATACTTACATAATGACAATAAGAGCCTGGTTTTCTAGCACGCTTAAGCGATTTACAGAAATCTTCCAAAGAAGATCCTAAAGCAAAAGCTCTTCCAAAACGATTGATATCAGAATTGAAATCTCCATAATCTTCATTGAATCCTACACCAGAACTCATCTGAAGAATATCTTTAATTTTGACTCCATCGTAACCTGTATTTTTTAATTGGGGCAAATAATCTGTTACTGGTTTTCCAAGATCAAATAAACCTTCATCATGCGCAATCCCTAATAGTGTTGCAACTACAGATTTGGCTAATGACCAAGAAATATGTGTCGTATGCTCCCTTAATCCATTATGATAATTTTCAAAAATGATAGTGTCTTTATGTAAAACTAAGAAACCTTCGGTAATCGTATTATCAAAATATTCTTCCACATTATAGACTTCATCTTTAAAAGAAAAAGATTCCAATAATTGATGATCTAATCGCCTTGGAAATTTATATGGATTTGGACTAGCTTTAATTCGAGTAACGGGATATGTATCATCCATGTTTTGAAAGTTTTGAACAATTACTTCCTTATCAAAAATATGAATAGAGTGATAGAGCCGTTGAATTGTTTTTATATTAAACAGTAGAAATATAATAACAGCGATTAATAAGAATCCCAAGATTTTAAATATCATTTTTTTTGTCATAATAAAAAGCTCGATGGTAGCGGTGATCATTAGATTGGAGCTAAGTACAGCGTATCAATAATTGTCCGATTTATACTAGTTCTTTTTGCACTACATTTCATCAAAAAAATTGGCCATAGAACCACTATTCCCAGTTTTTTTGACTTATTTAGTACAAAAATAACGTCGTCTAAACTAGACACTTATTAATTCCCTATCCCTAAAGTAAGCTTTTTCTACTTACTGAGTTAAAATTAATTTGCAATAGTGATCTTGTGATCTCTTCATATGCAAGATGCTATTTCTATAATCCTTGTTTTTACAAATTGGAATTCAGCATAGAATCTTGTAGTTTTAATTATAAAGTTGTTTAGAGTATTTTTAATTCTGAAAAATCAAATGAAATGAAAAATATTCAAATTCCTGTTTTATTATTTATAATTATAGCCTGTTCATGTGAGCAAGCAAAAGAAGTCTTAACTTTTTCAAAGTGGGAGATTGTTGAGATGGAGTTTGAAGGGCCTCTCCTAAATGAGCAAGCTTCTGAAAATCCTTTTACAGATTATCGCTTGAATGTAGAATTCAAACACAAAGACAAGACAGTGACCGTCCCTGGCTACTATGCAGCTGATGGTAATGCAGCGGAAACCAGTGCAGATTCAGGAAGGATATGGCGGGTTAAATTTGTTCCTGACTTAGAAGGTGATTGGTCATATAAAGTATCTTTTCGAAAAGGTAAAGATATAGCAATTAGTGACAATCAAAATGCAGGTAAAGGAATCAATTTTGATGGACATAAAAATCACTTTAAAGTAGGCCCAATAGCTTCAGAGCATAATCCAAAAGGCAGGTTGCAATATGTTGGAGAGCGGTATTTAAAATTTCAAGAAACTGGAGAATATTTCCTAAAAATAGGTCCTAATAGTCCAGAGAATTTTTTAGCCTATCAAGATTTTGATGGTACTTATCCCAGTGATACAACTAAAAATTTCATCAAAGCATATAAACCCCATTTACAAGATTGGAAAACAGGTGATCCGACCTGGCAAAATGGAAAAGGGAAAGGTATCATTGGTGCTGTAAACTATATTGCAAATCAAGGAATGAATACAATCTATTTCCTCACCATGAATATAGAAGGAGATGGTCGAGATGTCTGGCCTTATACCGCACCCAATCAACTAGATAGATTCGATTGTAGCAAACTCGACCAGTGGAATATTGTATTTGATCATATGCAAGAACGTGGGATAATGCTACACTTTGTTACTCAGGAAACTGAAAACGAACTATTGTTGGACCATGGCGATACAAATTATTTTCGTAAATTATACTATAGGGAATTGGTCGCTAGGTTTGCGCATCATCAAATGATCACTTGGAATCTTGGTGAAGAAAATGGCCCAGCTTCTTTTACACCTAATGGCCAAAATGATCGGCAACGAAAAGATATGGCGACTTACCTGAAGCAAATTGATCCTTATGATAATTACTTGGTGGTACATACCCATTCTTGGATAAGCGCTCGGGATTCTATAGTCGATTCACTGTATAATTTCCCATATATTGATGGTTTATCTTTACAAATTGATCAAAGGGCATTGGTTCATACTGAGACCATTAAATATATAGACCGCTCGGAACAAGCTGGACGAATATGGGTTTCTTCTATGGATGAAATTGGGAAATATTGGATGGGTGCAATGCCAGATACAGATGATCCCAATCATGATACCTTAAGACAAGAAGTCCTTTGGGGGCACCTAATGGCAGGTGGTCCGGGGCTTGAATGGTATTTTGGTTATAAATTCCCCCCTGCTGATCTGGATTGTGAAGATTGGCGGAGTAGAGATAATTTGTGGAAACAATCATTTGCTGCTCATCAGTTTTTTACAAAAGAGTTACCCTTCTGGGAAATGAAAAGTCATGATGAATTGATAGATAATAAGCAGGCTTTTTGTTTTGCGAATCCGGGCGAAATTTATGCGGTCTACTTAAAAAAACGAGGAAATGTAAATTTGAGATTGGAAAATAATGGTGGGTATATTATTCGCTGGTTTGATCCCAAAAATGGTCTGGAACAATTACAGACTAGAGGTATCGCAGAAGATAAAAAACTAGAACTTGTTTGGCCTTTTGGTTTTGAAGAACAGGATTTGCTTGTTTTAGTTCAGAGGGATTAGGAGGTAGTTGTGGGGGATTTAGAACCACGGAGAACACAGAGGTATTAAATATTTTTGTATTACGGCTCTGTGTAACTCGGTGCTCTCTGTGGTTATATATAGGAAAACCACGGAGAACACGGGGATACACAGAGGAATTTATTAAATGTTTTTGTGTTGCGGCTCTGTCTATCTCGGTGACCTCTGTGGTTAAATATAATATTAGTAAACCACTGAGAACACAGGGATGCACAGAGGATTAAATATTTTTGTATTACGGCTCTGTGTAACTCGGTGCTCTCTGTGGTTATTACTATTCCTCTATAATTTTTACTTTCTCCAGAAATCGATTAGTTCTGCCCCGCCCTATTAATTACATCTGAAGAACTACTACTGCGTTGTTTTGCTTGTTTCATATGTTGATTCCCAAAGCGGTAACTAATTTTTGTATTGACTACTGGCCCATCCCAGCGATCTCTGATAAGTATATCCATATTTGAGTATTTCACATCGGCTGATAAATATCGGGCTAGTATGTTTTCACAGCCAAGACTTATGCTGAGTTTATCATCTAAAAATTTCTTTCTAAATCCTATATCTACTCCATACAACCAACTAGCATTGACCAGACCATCTTGTCCACCACTATTGTACCATCCGGTCACTTCTCCGTTTATTTGTCCCGGCAATTTGAATTCCGCTTGCATGAACCCTGTATAGTCCCACTTTGTTTTAGCAAAATGATCATCCAAATAGCCAGAATCATAAGCACTACGATTGGCTATCACTCCACCATAACCACTTATTCCTGGAATAAAATCAAGTGGAAAAAATAAACTGATATTAAATACTTTAAAATTTTCAAGATTGACTGTTGCAAGGTTAGATGTTCCTGCATCATCATCTTGTTCTGTTACTTCGACCATTGCATCCTTTGTATGTTTGTATTCAATATTAAAAAAAGGTTGGCCTTGGTAAGCGAGGTTGAATTTTCCGCTATGTGTCAATGAAGGTGCTAAATTAGGGTTACCAGCTTCAAATGTATATTGATCTAAAAAATATCTAAATGGATTCAAATTACTATATCGCGGTCGATCAATTCGATAACTATATGCTAGAGAAGCCGTCAAATCATTAGTTATTTTTCTACCAATACTGGCACTTGGAAAAAGTTTTGAAATCGGTCTTTCTATCAAAGAATCCAAAGTAACAGAATAGCCTTCCGAATCACTGTTCTCATAACGAAGTCCAAGCGTTCCATTCCACTTTCCTTTATTAAAGCTCACTTTACTGTAGGCAGCATAAATCGTTTCATCAAAAATAAAATGATTACTTGAGTTTGGATCTATAGACCATACTGAACTAGAATCTTCTTTCAAATTTGTCAAGTCATTATCAAGGTTTGCATCACTGTATTTTGTTCCAATTTGTAATTTTATATCTTTTGAAAAAGGGTAAGTATAATCCAATTGCCCAGTCCAAAAATCAGTATCTCCAAGTTGTAAGTTTTCCTGTGCATAAAAAGGTATCCCTAGATTAACTTCATTTGAACTAAGTACATTTGAGCCATCATTTTCTATTTTGGTATAGCTTATATCAAAAGCTAATTTTTGTCCTGATGTATCAATTTCAAACTGATAATATGGATTGACCGTTTTCAAATTCCAAGTCTTTTCCTGTTTATTTTCGCTAAGTAATTTCCATTCAGGAACTCCATCATTAGCAAAAGTAATATCCGTTGTATTCTCAATAAGATTATCTGTTTCACTATTAATATACCTCGAAGAAAATCCTATGCGGTGTCGGTCATCTATATCCCAATCAAGCGCCAATTGACCATTCCAACCATCTGAGAATCCAGGGTCATAGCTATCTTGGGTATAAGTATCGCCAGCAACAATCCTCGTGATTTTTAAATTATCATACCATGCATTTTTTCGATAGCCTATCCCTCCATGAATATTGACACTACCTTGATAATGACTCAATGATAATCTTGAATTGTATCTCCAGTTTTCTCCTTTTGCTACACCTAAATTCAATCGTCCATTTGTACCAAACAAACTATTTTTTTTCAATATTATATTGATGATTGGTCCAGTTCCTTCAGCCGGAAATTCAGCCCCGGGTTGGTGGATTACTTCTACCCTTTTGATATTATCACCAGGAATATCTTTCATTAGAGAGTTGATATCCATATATTTGGTCGAACGTCCATTAATCAAAATTGTAATATTACTCTGTCCTGCCATCCTTACCTTATCGCCTGTAACAATCATTCCTGGTACTTTTTTCATTACATCCATTAGATTGCTATTCAGACTAGTTAGATTGTTTTCGACATTGACAATTAGTCGATCTGAACGTTGTTCCAACAAAGGCAATTTGGCAGTTACTTCAACAGTAGATAATACGGCAGCATCAGTTTTCAATTGAATGTCTAATTCTTTATTATTATCATTAGGAAAATTCAAAGTTTCCGTGACTTTCTGATAGCCAAGCATTGTTATTTCTACATAATAGGGACCATCTTTGATATTTTCGATACTAAATTTTCCCTGATCATCAGAAGAGGCTGATTTTGAAAAAGAACTATCAACTTGATTATACAGCGCAACAGTTGCAAAGAAAACAGTTTTCTTTTGATCATCTTTTACTTGCCCTGAAAAGGAATTTTGGCCATTGACTGTTTGAAAAAGAATTGAACAGAATAAAATTAAAATGTATTGGCTTTTCATATTTTTATATTGGATCTCTGAATTTTGGTTAAATGTACAAGTGATTTTTTTAAACGACGATAAAAAAAGACAAATAGTGTTATTGAATCGTTAAAATTACTTTTCTGAACGATACCCTACCCCTAAATGACGGATGTTTTTTCTTGTACCCCTATCTGGCAAGGAAATATTTCTAGAAGTATATGCATACATTTAAGGGCACGGAATAAAAGTCTCTGTAGAGATCCAGAGATCATAGAGAAGTGGTTAAAACCTCGGATTAACAAAGTTGTTAAACTTGGATCCAAATCTATAGTTAAGTCCAAAATAGGTAAAATAAGTAAAGTCAGTATCTAACTGCTTGATTTGCAACAGAATATCTTCATCAGTAATATCCGATTTTGCAATATTGATACGGTCACTAACAAAGGAGACATAACCGCCTAAGTCCAAACTAAGACCTTTAAAAATTTGCCATTCAATATTAGGATTAAGGTAAGCATTGTATAGTTCTAGATTGTGAAGATATTGTTGTACACCAAAATCCAATTCGACATTGCCCCATTTCTGAGTTTGTTCAAATTCGATATTCAGACTATGGCGCATACGGGTCTCATAAAGTCTATTATAAATTGTCGTATCCGTATAGTTATAATACTCTGGGCCAATCGCATAATTAAAACTAAATCGTCGTGTACTTGTCTCCTGGTAAGGAAAAATATTATACTCAATGGCTGGTTTAAAAGTAGTAGAAATATCAGTATTTCCAAAGGTCGAAGACCCTGTCCTTGTATTGAAACCCGCGGACCAGTTTGGACCAAGGCTTTTGACATACTCTAAACGAACATTATAGCTTCTTCTCACAAATGATTCATCTCCTCCTGTCAATTCAAAGGTGGATTTTTCATAATTGTAAAAAGTAAAAAATCTAAGCTTATGTTTATCTGTAACACGAGAAGCGCTAAACCGCCCAGTTAAATCAATACTTCGATAAGCGGCTTCACCATCTAGCCAACCATTTCCTCCAATATTGAAAACCCAATAATTCCAAGGATCAACAATCTTTTCATTTTCTTGATTGGCTTCATCCGATGCTTCAATAGAATAATTAATCTTATCAAGCAAGGTTGTATGTACTAAAAATTTCAATAAACCTTTTTTCAATTCTGTGACCAATTGCTCTCTTTCTATAGCATCAGTAGCATTGGGATCAGTAAAGTACTTTATCGTATCTTTGATCTCCGAAAATCTATTATTTCCTATAAATGCCAGTTGTACTTCGCGTCCTCCTGCTCCGGTACTTTGTCGGGTAGCCAAAATATAGACATCAGCAACTTGACGATCCTGCATATAATTTACAAATTGTATCTCTTGTTTGATGTAAATAATATCGCAGTACATCTGGCAATCAATAAATATATTAGGTCGATCATTTTGATTTTGAGTCAAACCAATAGAAGATAAAAATAAGCCTAGTACAAAAGGTATAATTAATTTCATATTCTCAGCATTATCATATTAGTGTAGTACGAATTTAAATGAAATAAAGATGCAGCGTTGAATATAGAAGGAGGATAACACCTTTTTAACAGGTCGTATCAATACCGAGTATTTACAGAATTGTTTTTCCCTACGCTAATTTTATAGTTAATACCAAAATAGCCAGAATATAAGGTTCCATTATTATTTCCAAATTCCTTAAAATCAACTTCAGGATACCTAAGAACATAAGCGATGGTACTAACTTTTTCGTCATAATATACCATGCTAAACCCTATATTGATTGATGCTTTTTTTGAAATTTTAACTTTTATATTTGGATTCAAATCTATATTTGCGAAGCCAAGGTTTTCCAAATTTTGATGCATTTTCCCCACAAAAGAAATCGTATAATTTTTGAAATTATGGTAATACTCTATTCCAATAGTCTGAATGCCATCAAACTCAAAGACTCCACCATCAAAAATATAATGAGGGCCTGCTAAATAAGTCAGGTTTAGCTTTTTAGAATTTGCATATAAATTAGAAAAAACATGATAAACAATACCATACTTTAAGGCACCAAAGGTATTGGCTTCGGGGCCATCAAACTCAGCATTGATAGATTGAGTTTCAAATATTAACTGAGCCTGCATTCCCCATTTATCATTTAGATTTCTTGTATAATCGATTTGACTTCTCAATAGGCCAACATCAATAGCATCATAATTATCTGCATATTCAAAATAATCTAAATCAATCCAGAACTTGATTCTGTCAAATTTTGTCTGTTTCGCTAAAAAGATATTAGCGGTCAATTCAATTTCTTGATCTTCTTTCCCTTCTGATCGTTCTCTATATCTATAAAAACCACCTAGCTCACAACTCCAATGCTTCCAAAAATCAGGGAATGATAAGTCTCTTTTTTTCACATTCTTATTTAGGGCATATGACTCCAATTTTGAAAATCCACTTTCGCTCATTTCAGATATAGGAACAGAAGAAGCATTTGTGATGGCAAAAACTTGATCATGTTCTTGAGCTAAAAGGTTAAAAGAAAGTATTAAGAAGCAGCCTAATAAGTATTTAGTTTTCATTGATTTTATTTTTTGATCGAGTTCATAAAGAAAACGAAATCAATAAAGCTTTGTGAACTTATTTTCAAAGTATTTTAAATAACGAAGTTGTTTAAAAAAATAACACGTCTATTTTTATATAAGGGAATTCCCCATTTTATAAAACTCAGAGAAAACCCTGAACGCAAAACCATTCCTCTTTCTGATATTTGTGTCATACCCAAGGGATAGCGTATCAATAAGTCTTCCAATTATATTTCTTATTTATTCGCTAGCCCAAAAAATTGAATAACCCTAAAAGTATCCAAAATGGCAGAAGCTCCAACAGTAAACGGGCAAGTCACTGATGCTGTTACACAGACCAATGTAAATGTAGTCGCAGAGGCTCCAGCTCAAGCTATGGGCGTACTCTATCAAGTAGCAGTACAAGCAAGTGGAATGTCCATGCAAAATGCAGTATCCAATCAACAAAATTTAAACCAGCTCAATCCAGTCATTGTATCGGAAGCAATTAAATTAATCATTAGCGCCAGCACTTAAAAATAATTTGACTTATGGAAAATGATCAAAATACTCCAAAAGAAACGCCTATAGAGCCTCCTGTAGAAACAACTTCTTTTACTCCAACTACAGGAATGGCACAAATACAAAATGCGGTCGAATTTATTGAAGCTCAAGTATTACAACCTGAAGTAGATCCAATAGCTAGTTCCGCAAAAGCGATGGCAAATCAAGCAGCAGCAATGATGGTTCAAGATGTAGCCAGTTTCGTAAAAGGAAATGAACAAGTAATAACAGTAGGTATAGCTCAAGCTATCGCTATGATTATGAGTCAAGAAAAACCAAAACAAGAAGCTGGAGCAGCTGCATTAGCAGCACTAGAAACCGTTATGACAAAACTACCAACTTTTGCCCAAAGCATTGGGAAAACCGCTGGAGGCATCATCAGTGATTTCAGTTCTTGAATATAAAAACTTCAACCCCTAAAATATTAAATCATGAATTTAAAAAACTCAAATAGAAATAAGGATTCCTTTAGTGATAGCTTCAAGCCTGCTAGAATATTGAATAGTGTGACATTAGATCAAATGCTCAATCAGGTTTTTTTAGATGACCAATTTGAAGAATATAATTCTAGTGGTCACCAGTTAATCTATAACAATCTTGATCGTATAAATACGCCTAGCAATCCAGATTTAAAATCTGTGTATACGCTAGAAACCAATGATCCAAATGCTCAGCCGATAATAAGACAAGTCACCGTAAAAGGTAAAGCAGCATTTGGTGATGGTTCTTACCTGGTAGAAACAAAAGCCAATGGTAGAGGCGTCGCTATAGTTATGATGCAGGAAGTTCCA
>CBDICS010000039.1:0-32855 GCA_965277415.1 Saprospiraceae bacterium | reverse complement strand
GAACCTTTTCCAGAATCAAGAAATAAGACTGTTTCTTTTCCAATCTTTTTTGCAAAGTATAACTCTTCCTCATTAAGTAGATGGTTGATATTGAAAACCTTAGCGAGCATGGCAGAATCATCGTGATTACCTGCAATTACACTATAATCCATGCCACTATAATCTAATACCCCCTTAATCCAATGTTTGATTTTTTCTTTGGGATCACGGTAGCATAAATCTCCGGAAACCACTAGGTGGTCAGGTTTCTGCTTCTTAATATAAGTCAACATTCGAAGAAGGTTTTTTCGAACATCAATATTAAAAGGGAAACTACCTTCGTCATCAATGTGTAAATCGGTTATTTGGATGATTTTCATTTTCTTCGCATAAATGTTTTGGCTATACTTTTGGTATCTTCTTCAAAGTAGCCAAAAGATAATCCCAATATTTTTGAACAGAGCTGATTTGTACTTTCTCATCAGGAGAATGCGCACCTCTAATATTTGGACCAAAAGAAATCATTTCCATCTCTGGATAAAAAGTGCCAAGGATTCCACATTCTAAACCTGCATGGCAAGCATTGACATCTGCATCTTCATTATACATTTTTTTGTAGAGATTACTCATGATTTTGACAATAGCTGCATCTGGCTTTGGTGTCCAGCCTGGGTAATCACCAGATGTTTTTACTTTAGCACCAATTAACTCAAATGTACTTTGAATGGCTTGAGACAAATCTCTTTTTTCTGTATCAACAGAACTTCTTGTCAAGCATAGTATTTGGTATTTACCTCCTTCGACAAGAACTCGCGCAAGGTTATTTGAAGTTTGTACTAAATCATCAATATCAGGGCTCATTCGATAAATACCATTAGGGCAGGCATATATAGATCTCAAAAGCATAGATTGAAAATCTTTAGCTAATAGAGTAGCAGGTCTTGGAACTGTTTTAAGAACAATATCAAAATTAGGATCAGTGCTAGTATACTCATCACTGAGGATAGTTTTTTGTGTCTTTAAATATTTTTTGAATGCCCTAACATTTTTTTCAGGAAGAGCAATTATAGCAAAAGATTCTCTTGGGATGGCATTTCGTAAACCACCGCCATCTATAGCGTTGATACGAAGGCCAAATGCATTTGCACCAAAGAGGATACGGTTCATTAATTTATTAGCATTTCCAAATCCTTTATGGATATCCATTCCTGAATGACCTCCATTTAGACCTTTGACATTAAGGCGAAAATATTTAAGCTTATTACTGGCTTTAACGGATGAATATTTTCCACTAGCAGTAATGTCAATTCCACCTGCACAGCCTATTGTCAATTCATGATCATCTTCTGTATCTAAATTAAGCATGATCTTTCCACGAAGTAATCCGCCTTTTAGGCCCATAGCCCCAGTCATTCCAGTCTCTTCATCTATGGTGAAAAGCGCTTCAAGAGGTGGATGTTTTATTGTTTTAGATTCTAATACTGCCATTATGCTTGCTACTCCAATTCCATTATCTGCACCAAGCGTTGTTCCTTTAGCTTTGACCCAATCTCCATCGATGTACATTTCAATACCTTGTTTGTCAAAATCAAAAGTAGTATCCGCATTTTTTTGATGAACCATATCCAGATGACTTTGCATAACTATCGGAGTTCTGTCTTCCATTCCTTTGCTCGCTGGCTTTCTAATGATAACATTTCCAACTTCATCTACTAAAGTTTCTAAGCCGAGACTTTCGCCAAAGTTTTTAGCAAAAGCGATTACTCGTTCTTCTTTTTTTGATGGACGAGGTACAGCATTTAGTGCCGCAAAATTTTTCCAAAGTGGTTTTGGGTTTAGGTCTTTAATTATTGACATTCTTTTATTTTTATTGATCGTTTTTTACTTAAAAAACAAGGCTGAAGCAATTGAAAGATTATTTATTATAAGTCAATGCATAAACAGCAAATGAGGCCAGCCAATGGGTTCCTTCGTAATACTCGCTTGCAATATAAGGAACAGTGGCATTCAAATGCTTATCAGCAGCGTTTAATAATAGTTGTTGAGTTTTCTTTTTTTTAATGAATGGTACAAGGTTATATATGCACCAAACTCTACTTAGGTTTACTCCATCGAGATGTACAAGTTTTGGATCTGACCGGTCTGAAATCTCAGCTGGACTTAATAAGGCTTTTATTTTCTTTTTAGGTAAGAACTTTTTAAACCAAGAATGAAATTCATCTGGAGGTAAAATTTTGCTCATTAATCTTGCTTCTTCTAGACAAGCAGATAGAAAGTCCTCACCACTCGGCTCCCAATTAGCTGGGCAGTCTGTATCATTTAAATAATAATCTCTTGACCTTGAAATTATTAGTTGTTCAAGTTGTATATGTTTTGCTTTTCGAGCATAATCCAATGCAAAGGAAAGCCCAAAAGCTGTATTGGGGTGTACACCGGTTCTCACCGCATAAGTTTGTTTTGGCAAAAAGTCAATATACTTTTCTATGAAAGCATCTGTTAGTGGTTGAAGATTTGTGCTCCATTGACGGCCATCAGTATCTTCCCAGTCATATAGTTCTTCTGATAATTTCATCAGCCAAGACCAACCATACATGCGTTCCCAGGATTTACTAGCATTAGCTAAATAATCTACTTCAGCGAGCACGTTTTGAGCGCTCAAATTAGTGCGAAGCATTGCTCGAATTTCTGCTGCTTCACTTAAGTCGGGAAATAATTTTAATAAACGAACTAACATCCAATGACCATGTACAGAAGAATGCCAATCAAAACAACCATAAAATGCAGGATGTAATACTTTAGGTGTTTTTAATGATTGCTCATCTTTTAAAACTTGTCCTAATTTATTCGGGTATTCTTGTTGAATACAAGACAAAGCCAATTGGGCAAAATGTGAAGCACCGGATACCGTCAATTTTAGTTGTCCTTTTTGATCTCGATGGATAAAAGGATTATTATCTTCTTGTGAAAAAGAAAATAAAGGGAAGGCTACCAAGAAGAAGAGTATACTTTTTTTCATGATTAAAATTGTGTGCTCAATTTACTGATTTTTGTTTTAGAGCTTGTCAAAAAATCTATTAATCGGTTGTAAGTGGCAAATTTTCTACTTAGAGCATGTTTAAATTTCATACTTTGGCCTGCAAATGCCTATTACAAGAACCTGATTTCACCTTTTTTTCGTAACATAGTCCCAAATGCAACAAAAAACAGGCTTCATCAGAACCTTATACTGTACATTTTCGGTTTCAAAAACGAATTTTAAACATGCTCTAATTTTATTTAAACAGACTTTAAAAACCTATCTAAAATTATTTGCATATGTACGGAAATGTTTTTTCAAACCGATTGGAGCTTTTTTTTGTCTAAAATCTTGGCATCTACATTTTTGAAAAATCAATTGCTTTTACTATATTAGCATGACCAGATTTAAAAAGAAACCCCTGATAAACCTCTCTATATGACGTAAAAGTCCTGAACTCCCTCAGGGCTTTTGCTAATTTTGTCCCGTCACTTACTAGTTCGCCCTTTGGTACTCACTAATTCAAAATAAGGTACTTTTATAAGAAATTAATAAATAATGAGAATACTCCCACTTTTCTTGCCTGTATTGATCTTTTTTACTTGCACTAATCAAAATGAGGAAAAAAAATCTATGAATAGTATAGAGGAATTGAAAATCCCATTTCAGCAAAATGATAACCGTACTTCGACGTATCAGGAAGCTATCGAATTTTATAAAAATTTAGAAAATATTTCTCCTTTTGTAAAGCTTGAGAAATATGGAGGAACGGATAGTGGCGAACCGATACATCTTGGAATATTGTCAATGGATAAAGATTTTGATCCGATTTCGATTCGCAGTAAGGGCAAGCAAATACTAATGATTAATAATGCGATCCATGCTGGCGAACCTTGTGGGGTTGATGCGTCCATGATGATTTTGAAAGATTATCTTACCAAGCCTGATTTAGCAAAGCGATTGGCAAATACAGTAGTAATATTTATCCCAATTTATAATATCGGTGGCGCCTTAAATCGAAATACGGGGACTAGAGCCAATCAAAACGGACCAGAATCTTATGGGTTTCGTGGGAATGCAAAAAACCTTGACCTGAATCGGGATTTTATTAAATGTGATTCTAAAAATGCTCAGACCTTTAATCAAATATTTTCAATATGGCAGCCAGATATTTTTATAGATAACCATACGTCAAATGGAGCAGATTACCAATACACGATGACTTTGATTCCAACCCAGCACAATCGTTTAGACCCTAATCTTGCTGCTTTTATGAACAAAACTTTATTGCCTCGTTTATTTAAAGATATGAAAATTGGAGGCTGGGAAATGACTCCCTACGTTTATGCTAGAAGTACCCCAGATGAAGGAATAGCTGGATTTTTAGATCTAGCAAGATATTCCTCCGGATATGCCTCTTTATTTAATACTATTTCTTTTATGCCAGAGACGCATATGTTGAAACCATTTAAAGATCGTGTGCAATCTACTTACCTTTTTATGGATTGTATGATCAGAGCAATGCATGATGAACATACTACCCTACAAACTGCCAGGAAAAAAGCGATTCAAAATACAATGAACAAATCTACTTTTGACCTTAATTGGGAATTAGACAGAGAAACAGAAGAAAAAATAGTATTCAAAGGTTATGAAGCGAAGTATAAGCCAAGTGAGGTTAGTGGTTTAGATCGTTTATACTATGATCGAAATGCACCTTATGAAAAAGAAATACCTTTTTATAATACCTATAAACCTAGTCTTAGTGTAGAAAAACCTATAGCTTATATTATTCCGCAAGCTTATTCAAAAGTGATACAAAGATTGAAATGGAATGGAGTAGCATTAAAACAATTGGAGGAGGACCAAAAAATTGAAGTGGAATTGTACCGTATTGAAGATTTTAAAAACCAAGATGCTTATGAAGGACATTATCTACATCGAGGAACGAAGGTTGAAAAAAAGAAAATGGCCTGGCCTTACCATAAAGGAGATTATATTGTCTATGTCAACCAAACTTCAAATCGATACATTGTTGAAACTTTAGAACCACAAGCACCCGATTCTTATTTTTCATGGAATTTCTTTGATGGAATACTCATGCAAAAAGAATATTTTTCACCTTATGTGTTTGAAGATGAAGCAGCACAATATCTAAAAGAGAATCCTACACTAAAGTCAAAGCTGGAAGAAAGAAAAAAAGCAGATGAAGACTTTGCCAAAAATGGCTATGCTCAATTAGAGTTTATATATAAGAATACTAATCATTATGAATACACGCATCGTATTTACCCTGTAGGCAGAATGATAAAAGAAATAAAACTGAACCTTTGAATGAGTTCTATGTCAAAAAGTCTTTTCAATAATAAAATAACTGTCAAAATTTCTTAAATCCAAGGATGGATAGTAATTTGATGTGAGATAAATAACAGGATAGAATTACTTGACTAACTGTTATTGATATTGAAAAAATGTCGATTGATAGATTTTAAGAAGATCATGAGATAAGATTTTCATATCTTAAAAAAAAGTTTTTAATAATACAACATTAAAATATGACTTACGATAATTTCACGATCAAAGCACAAGAAGCTATACTCAAAGCACAGCAAATTGCTTCTGGCTATGATCAACAAAATGTAGATACTGCACATCTGATCAAAGGAATTATAGTAACAGATGAGAGTGTCGCACATTTTCTCTTAAAAAAAATGGATATCAATATTCCTGCTTTAGAAAAGGAGTTGGAATTGGCTATTAAAAAGATTCCTAAAGTTGAAGGAGGAGATAAGCAATACCTTACTAATGATGCCAATAAAGCACTCAGCAAAGCAAAGAAAGCTTTAAAGGAATTTGGGGATGACTTTATTTCTTTAGAAATGATTCTTCTTGGGATTATTCAGGGAAATGATGATGGCGCAAAGGCATTGAAAGGATTAGGAGGAACTGAAAAAGGTTTGAAGGCTGCAATAAACGAACTGAGGAAAGGTCGAAAAGTAAAAGATCAAAATGCTGAGAATCAATATAATGCTTTAAGTAAATTTGGGATCAACCTAAATGAACGGGCAGAGTCAGGAAAGCTTGATAAGATTATTGGTCGGGATGAGGAGATTAGACGAGTATTGCATATTCTTTCCAGAAGGAAGAAAAATAACCCGATTATTATTGGAGAACCAGGTGTTGGTAAAACTGCGATTGTCGAAGGCATCGCATGGCGAATTGTCAAGCAAGATGTTCCCGAAAATTTGAAGACTAAGAAGATATTTACCCTGGATATTGCTGGCCTTATTGCAGGCGCTAAATTCAAAGGTGAATTTGAAGAACGATTGAAAGCTGTAATCAAAGAAGTGACAAATTCGGATGGAGAGATTATTTTGTTTATTGATGAAATTCATACACTGATTGGTGCTGGTGGAGGAGCAGGAGCAATGGATGCAGCAAATATTTTAAAACCTGCATTGGCTCGTGGAGAGTTAAAAACCATTGGAGCTACAACCCTTGATGAATATCAAAAATATTTTGAGAAAGACAAGGCGCTTGTTCGACGGTTTCAACCTGTTCTTATTGATGAACCAAGTGTAGAAGAAACGATTTCTATCCTTCGAGGCTTACAAGATCGGTATGAAGTGTTTCACAAAATTGAAATTTTGGATGAAGCATTAATAGCCGCTGCGGAGCTCTCTCATCGCTATATTGCAGATCGACATCTACCGGATAAAGCTATTGACCTAATTGATGAAGCAGCTGCAAAATTACGATTAGAATTGGATTCTGTTCCAGACGAGATTGATGAACAGGATCGGAAGGTTCGCCAATTGGAAATTGAAAGAGAAGCAATAAAAAGAGAAAAGTCAGAGAAAAAGCTCAATGCTATCAACAAACAAATTGCCACGGCTAAAGAAAATTTGGAATCCCTGACTGCTGCTTGGCGAAATGAGAAGGATATAGTTGATACCATGCAAAATATCAAAAAAGATATTGAAAATCTTGAGCAAGAAGCAGATAAAGCTGAACGAGATAGCGATTTTGAAACGGTTGCAAAGATTCGGTATGGACAGCTCAAAGAGAAGGAGGCAATGCTTAAGGTTGCTGAGGAAAAATTAGACAAATTACCTGAAGAAAATAGGTTTACAATAGAACAAGTGACAGGAAATGATATTGCAGATGTAGTTGCTCGTGCTACTGGTATTCCGGTAACGAAAATGTTGCAAAGCGAAAAAGATAAACTGCTTAATCTGGAAGATCAGATTGGTCAACGATTGATTGGTCAGCATGAAGCCGTTGTAGCGGTATCAGATGCAGTTCGTAGAAGCCGTGCAGGTTTGCAAGACGCCAATCGACCTATCGGTTCTTTTATCTTTTTAGGCCCTACTGGTGTTGGAAAAACAGAATTAGCCAAGTCGCTTGCTGTAGTCCTTTTTAATGATGAGAATGCAATTACCAGAATTGATATGAGTGAGTATCAGGAACGTCATGCTGTTTCTAGATTAGTAGGAGCGCCTCCCGGCTATGTGGGGTATGACGAAGGTGGACAGCTAACGGAAGCGGTGAGAAGGAAACCTTATTCTATTATTTTGCTGGATGAAATTGAAAAAGCTCACCCAGATACGTTCAATATTTTATTGCAAGTATTGGATGATGGCCGTCTGACAGATAATAGAGGCAGAGTGGCGAATTTTAAAAATACCATTATCATTATGACATCTAATATGGGTGCGGAAACGATTTTGGAAAACTTTGAAGACCTTGATGCATTGGGCGAAAAACATAAAACAGAGATTGTAGAAACGACTAAGCTAGAAGTCTTCGAACATTTAAAAGAAACACTACGGCCAGAATTTTTAAATCGTATTGACGAACAAATTATGTTCTTGCCTTTGAGTAAGGCTGAAATCAAACAGATATTGGGATTATTACTTAAAAAGACCCGAAAGATGTTGGCCAAACAAGGAATCATTTTAGAATTGGATGAAAAAGCAAAGGATTTGATTGCTGGTTTGGGATATGATCCACAGTTTGGTGCTCGTCCCTTAAAAAGAGTCTTGCAAAAAGAAGTAATTAATGAACTGTCTAAATTGGTGTTGTCAGGGACATTTGGTTCTGGAGATACCATATATATTAGCGCAAATAGTAAAGGTTTGACTTTTAATAAAGCGCCAGATGGTGAGGCAACAGTTGCGTCGAAAGCGGCTTCGCAAAAAGCAAAGAGCAAACCTTCAGCTAATGGTTCAAGTGGAGATAGAACTAAAGACCTAGATGATTTGAAAAAAGCCACAAAAGATGTAGAGGACGCAGTCAAAGATTTGAAAAAAGAAGAGGGAAATGGTAAAACTAAGGATGAAGATTAACTGAAATAGATATGGATATGTGGGTCTTATAATTATATCACCTACATATTCATATCACCACCATGGCCTTCCATTTCTATTAAATCTTTTTCCCTTGGCGTTCTACATCAACTACAGGAAACGTTCCTTCTACTGGATTTTGATTGAAAATATTTTGAAATGCGATATAGTGTTTCGGAAGTATTTCTTGAAACTTTTGTGGAAATGTAAAAAAGTAATTGATAGCTACGGGGAGTGGTTCTAAGCTTGGTAAGCCAATATAATTTTTAACAGCTTCCATTCGAAATCCACTTATCAATTTAAGATCTTCCCAAATGTTTTCCTCGAATGTTGGATATTGAAAGTCTTTGTAAATTAAAATGAATATATTAATGTACTCGTGAAGTGTGATATTATAAAATTTTGTTTTTTGTGTAGCTCCAGGAATTAATTGTTCTAATGAAAATAATAGAACACCGTCTTCTTCAAAATTTTCTGTACTGTGAAACGTTTTTGGATATTGAGGAGATGGAAATGGATGAGGATAAATTACGATTTTCTCAAATTGAGATAAGAGATAGTCTTCTTGACCAAAGGTCAGCATGACCACATTAGCTGCAATCAAGCCTTTAATATCTTCAGGAACATCATCCATTACCTTTGGGATAAACTCCACAGCCATTAAATATAGACTCACCCGATCGGCAAATCGTTTTTTTGCTGGAAGAGACAATTGTTGATAATATGGAAAAAACTTTCGGAGGAAACCTTCTAATTTTGGATCTATCGGAGGTGGATTACGTAAAGCCCACCACCAGTCGATCTGAGGGCTCATCACCAGAATAATAACAGTCGTCATCACAAAGGGAATGATATAAACAGGAGAAATATTCCCTTCCCAAACAAGGTAAAGACTAATAATTGCACCAATTGCAAAGGGAAATACTAAATATCTTGAAAGCATACGCATTAATTTCTAAACGCGAAAATACAAATTGGATACATTAGTGTTGATGTCTAAAGGGAAAAATCTAATATTCGTTTGATATCGGATAATTTAGTACTAAACTAAAAGGTAAGCTGAAGACTATAAAAAGACAAAAACACTGCTTTAGAATCTTAAATAGAGCTTTTTAAATTGATTCAAATAAAAAAGGAGCTCTAAATAGAACTCCTTATTTGTGGTACCTCCAGGAATCGAACCAGGGACACATGGATTTTCAGTCCATTGCTCTACCAACTGAGCTAAGGTACCTCCTGCTTTAATAGCGACTGCAAATTTATATTCTTTTTTCTTATTCCACAAGGGGAAACCAATGATTTTTTAAATTAATTTTTTCGAGGCCATTTTATCTGTTTAAGCTTGTCAAAATGAGAGAACTGAGATTTTGCAAAAAAAGCTGTTTCTTATATCAAAAAAAACTATTTTAGGCTATTCTAAAAGGCAAAAGTGAAGAATTTCAAAGTGAAGAATGTTGTAAAATATCAGTTACAAGACTTATCCTATTATTACGAATGTCGGTGTATGTGCAGTAATGATTATCTTTTATAATTAAGTTCTAGCGTTTTCTTATCTTGAGTTTTCTATACTTTTTTCTCTTCAACAGAATTTATGCTTCAAAGAAGGCGTTGCCTTGACCCTTATTTACTCATGATTTTGTTAAAATAAAACTTACCAATGAATTTTAAAAAACAACTAACACATTTGATTTTTCTTTTTCTCTTTATTCAAGTTCCAAATTTTAGTTTTGCTCAATTGCAAAATCCTGTCGATATTGCTTTGAGTTATATTGAGGAAAACCGAGCGGATCTCCAGTTGTCAACTGAAGATATCCGTCATTATCGATTGACGGATTTATACACTTCTAAGCATAATGGAGTGACTCATGTGTATTTAAACCAAGAATATCAAAATATAAAGGTTTTGAATGCAATTATAAATGTTAATATTTTGCCTGATGGTCAGGTCTTAAATATAGGGAATCGTTTTATTCCACATCTACAGGAGAATATAAATGGGAGTGTTCCTACTATTGAACCTGTTGTAGCTTTACAAAAAACCATTGATCAGTTTAATATTAATACAAATGGCTCGCTTCGATTACAAAATCAAGTGAATGCTCAACATTATATTTTTGACAATAGTGGCATTGCTTTAGAACCAATCAATGTGAAACTGGTCTATCAGGCTATGGAAAATAAGTCTGTACGCTTGGCTTGGATGGTAGAATTATACCAATTAGATGCTCAACATTGGTGGAATGCTCGGATTGATGCTCAAACGGGGGAATTACTAACATTTAATGATCAGGTGATTCATTGTAATTTTGACAGGACTGATGAGTATTGTACAGAACATGGGCATAAGCATAAAGTACATAAGCAAGCTAAAGTGCTTTCTCCTAATGCGGCAGTAGAGGTCAATTCATACAATGTATTTCCTATGCCAGTACAGAGTCCTAATCATGGTGATAGAGCATTGATTAGTTCTCCTGCTGATTTGATTGCCTCTCCATTTGGATGGCATGATACAGACGGAGCTAATGGCCCTGAATTTACAATCACCCGAGGGAATAATGTTCATGCCTATCATGATATATTTTCTAATAATGCTTCTTCAGGAGATGAACCTGATGGAGGGGCTTCTTTGGATTTTGATTATCCATTAGACCTCTCAACGGCATTTCCTTATACTCAGATTGATCCAGCAGTCACTAATTTGTTTTATTGGAATAATGTCATTCATGATGTTTGGTATCAATACGGATTTGATGAAATTTCTGGAAATTTTCAAGCGAATAATTATGGTAATGGTGGTTTAGACGGAGATTGGGTTCGTGCAGAGGGATTAGATGGTGGCGGAACTAATAACGCAAACTTCGGAACGGGAGCAGACGGATCTGGTGCACGGATGCAAATGTTTATTTGGACAGATGATAACCTTCCTGGTGGAGGTGGTGCAGAATTAGTAGTGACTGATCCGCCTGATGTTGTGGGTACTTATGAAATGATCCAAGGAGGTTTCGGAGGTGCTTTACCTGACCCGCCTTTAGTCAGTGAAGTTGTATTGGTAGATGATGGAGTAGGTATTGGTTCTGATGCTTGCGAAGATATTATTAATGGAGCAGACTTTACTGGTAAGATAGCAATGATTGATCGAGGCGATTGTCAATTTGGAGTGAAAGCCCTAAAAGCAGAAAATGAAGGGGCAATTGCTGTAATTATCTGTAATAATGTGCCGGGCGGTGCTCAAGGAATGGCGCCGGGAACGGATGGAGATCAAGTAACCATCCCTGCGGTAATGGTCTCTTTGGAAGACTGTGATCTTCTAAAAACAGCATTACCAATTACCGTTGAATTTGGACAAGGAGAGGTAGATATCCCTATGCCTGGACCGAATGGCTTGGATGGTGATTTTGATAATGGAATTATTATTCATGAATATGGTCATGGTATTTCTATTCGACTGACAGGAGGGCCTTCGACGGGTGCTTGCCTTAGTTCTGAAGAACAGGCTGGTGAAGGTTGGAGTGATTGGTTCGCTTTAGTTATGTCTACTGATGCAAGTAATAATGCTGATGAAGGCAGGGGGATAGGTACTTATGCAATTGGAGAACCAATAACCGGTGGCGGTATTAGAGAATTCCCTTACAGCCGAGATATGGCGGTTGATCCACATACCTATGGCGATGTTCCAAATGTAGCCATCCCACATGGAGTTGGTTCTGTGTGGTGTGTTATGATTTGGGATTTATATTGGGATATGATAGATGAATATGGTTTTGATGATGATATCTATAATGGAACAGGAGGTAATAATATGACGATGCAACTAGTCATTGATGGTTTGAAATTGCAAATCTGTAATCCAAACTTTTTAGATTCAAGAGATGCTATTTTGGCAGCTGATGAGGCCAATTATAATGGTGAAAATGCTTGCCTGATTTGGAAAGCTTTTGCTAGACGAGGTTTAGGTTGGAGTGCTTCTGCTGGAGGAAATGAGGCTTTTGATCTTCCGCCTTTTTGTACACCTGTTCAAGTAATTAAAACAGCCGTTGGCGAAATCTTAGCTGGAGAAACAATTACCTATTCACTAGAGATTATTAATAACCTTCCAAGTTTGATCACTGATATTGAAATTACAGATGCATTTCCTGATGGCGCTAGCTATATTGAAGGATCGCTTAGTTGTCCTAATGGTACAGTAGACAATGGTGTATTGACGATTGATATCGGTGATTTAGCAGTAGGCTCAACACTTACCTGTACGTATCAGATGATTCTTGATGAAGCGCCTTTCTCATACATTGAATTTGAGGAAGATGTTGAAACAGGTGGGGAACCTTGGGATGTAATAAGTGCGATCGGTGCAGCAAATTGGGACATCAATGGAAATAGTTTCGGAGGAGATTTTGCTTGGTTCGCTGAGGATATTGACACAGAATGTGATCAATATTTAATATTAGCAGCACCTATTAATTTAGAAGGAGATAATCCTTCACTCGCTTTTTGGCATTGGTATGATACGGAATCGACTTGGGATGGTGGTGTCGTTGAAATATCAACAGATGGAGGAATGAACTGGGATGATTTAGGCGATGATATGATTCAAAATGGATACAATAGTACTCTACAAGTTAATCCAGCTAGTCCAATTAGTGGGCAACCTGCTTTTAATGGAAATAGCGGTGATTATATTCAAACTATTGTAGACCTTTCTGATTATAGTGGACAAGATATGCAAATTCGTTTCCGTTTAGGTTGTGATGGAGCTGTTGGTGGTAATGGATGGTATGTTGATAATATTCAGTTTTTTGGAGACTTCCACTCTATAACTAATATTGCTTGTGTTACTTCTAATGGAAATGGTGAAGAATGTGATGAAGCAACAACGGTTGTATTTGAAGGCGATATGACTGCAAGTCATGATCTTGAAAAGGATTTAAAAATTGATATTTCACCTAATCCTACTAATGGGGTGTTTGTACTAAGTATGAATAGTACGAATAATAGTCCAACCTCTATTCAGGTTTTAAGCGTGGATGGTCGATTGCTTCAAACCAGAGAATTTGATTACTCAACTGGTAATTTTGAATTTGATTTATCAAAATATGAATCTGGCGTTTATTTACTTCAGATCCAGACCAATCAAACTCAAGTGACTAGAAAAATTGTAGTTCAATAAGAATAAGATTGTCAGTGGACATTAGGGCGTTTGTACTCAATGAATGTTCTAATGTCTGCTGAACAATAAGTTATTAGACTCATAGCAAGCTAGGTCTCTTAAAGTTTGTTTTTCTCCTTTTAATTTTAGAGCTTTAGGACAATCTTTTAATTTAAAATCCCTACCTATATGTCCCATCCAGCTAAGGCTTATTTGAATACTCCAATCGGATGGTTTGAAATAGTAGGGAGTGAATTAGGAATCACAAAAGTAAGGATGGTTGAAGCAGCAGGCGTAGAAAATCCAGATTTACCATCACATGTTCTTGAGTGTAAAAAACAACTCCAAGAATATTTTGTGCGCGAACGATCTGTATTTGACCTGCCCTTAGATTTTGGTGATGCTTCTGAGTTTTATAAAAACGCATGGAATGCATTATTGGAAATTCCCTATGGTCAAACCGCTAACTATTCGGCTATTGCTGAACGATTAGGAGACACCAAAAAGGTAAGAGCTGTAGGACAAGCGAACCGTAATAATCCTATTGCTATCATCGTTCCTTGCCATAGAGTGATCGCCAAGAATGGAGACCTTCATGGATATTTTTATGGATTGACCATCAAAAGGAAGTTATTAGAAATTGAAAACCCGATGAGTTTCGCAGAACAAGGGACTTTGTTTTGACTAGGTCTATGGGCAGACCCAAATTTTGTAAAGATCTTAGAAGCAAGCTCCTCACAAGCGAAGCGATCACCAAATCACACAGTCCATAGAACGGATCATCAACTAAATAATCTCAAAAGAACGCCTTACATAAATAAAGTCTCCATTGACCCGTACAACTGCAAGAATCGAGAAGGTTCCTCCCTTTTTACATTTGTTAACAACTTTTCTGAGCTGGTCATTAATTTTTCCAGTACTTCCACCTTCTAGGTACGTTTTCTTTTTTTCGAAAGAAAATATCAATTCTGAGATTGGTTTATCGTTTCCATAAGCATCTCTGACATGAAGATTTCGATCAAGATGTGCTTCTAGTATCTTCTTACTCACCGTAGGAGTCGCTAAACTACCCCAATTGATTTGATAAGTCTGAGCTTTTTCGCTTCTCTCTTGATTTTTTAAAGAATATTGAATAGGTAGCCTGAGTTCTACTTTTACTTTTTTACCTTCATGAATAGCTGGTTCCCATCGGGGCATCATTCGGAGTATTTCTAATGCTGCTGCCCCACAATCACCACCTATGTCTCTGATAAGTTTAGGTGAAATCACATTTCCAGACTCATCCACAACAAAAGAAACATATACCGTACCTTCGATTTCTTTTTCTTTCGCAATGGCGGGATATTCTAGTTGATTAGCAATAAATCGGATAAGGTTTTTATCAGAACAACTTCTTTTCTCTTCAGGTGTAAAGTTTTCACTTTCACAACCCGTAAAATAAGGCATTTGATCGGCTTGAGTCAAAATATCGCTTACCTGAGCAGATAAACTATTATAAAAAAAGCAGATAAAAATGAATGTAAAAAAATATCTAAATACTGTTGAAAAAATAAATCTAAAATTCCTTGACAGGTATTGACCAGGAATAGAGATAGTCCTTGAAGAATCATCCATATTGACTGATCCAAAAGAGGATTTTATACCTTGTCCTTTAATAGTATTATAATTTAAAGCAGTTGTGATCATTTTCTCCGATTTAAATATTCTAATGTAGTTTTTAGGTTATGAATGCCTTTTGATAAGGGCTTCTCAGCAAAATTGCCGTGTTTATCAATAATAAAATATTGTGGAAGTGCTTTGACTTCATAAGCTGTGCTAACATCAGAATCTAAAGCCCCTTCAGCAATTACATGGACTCCCTTAAAGCCATTTGTTTGTACCGAATTAATCCAACTAGAGCGATTTTGATCCAAAGAAATATTTAGAAACACAATGTTTTGTTGCTCTAATGCTTCTTGAATGGATTTTAGCTGATACATTTTATTAATGCAAGGACGACACCAACTTGCCCAAAAGTTTAAAAAAACTACCTTCCCTCGATAATCGGATAACTTTACTTCCTCATTTTTAATATTTTTTACTGAAAATTTTGGTGCAGTAGCTCCGACTGCGTAACGCATTGCTTTTTGATAAGCTCCTGAAACTTTCTCATCATAAACGGGATAAGGATTGGTTTCTATAAATTTCATATAGTATGGGATAATCTTATCTGCTCGTTTTGCATAAAATCCCTTATAGATCAGATGCGCTTGCACAAAGGCTTGTTGTTTGGATTGTAATAAGCGATCAGCTAATAAAAATTGATTGACATATTCATCTCCCTCCTTATTCTCTAGATTTGCAACATGATTGATATAAGCCAATAAAAAATTTCTATACCAATAACTTCCAAGCTGTTTATCATGGATAGGAACGCTTTCTAAAAATGTAAAGAATTGTGTTTCATCAAGTTGATGCATATTATGATAAATACTCCCATATAAAAGCATGTGATAAGCCCAATGGAAATATATTTCCGTTTCTATAAAGGCAATAAAATCTGTAGATAATTGTTTGCTATGCTGGTTTTGAAAGTGTATTAACTTTGACAGGGCTCTATCTTTCCGCTTACTCAAATCATATGTAAACTGACTTTCGTCCATTTGTTGCATTTGATTATCCATCTTCAGTTCATTCGTAAACCAAAAAATACCTTTTTGATATTGCAATAATTCCCAAGTGTTTAAAATAGGAGGATTATCTTGTAGGTATTTATAATTATAAGTATTGTTAAAGCCTCCTCTTCCCGAGAATTGTAAAGAATATTGAAAAGAATTGGCTTCACTATCAATAATCAAGGTATCATGTGGTTCAAGATATACTAATGCTTCATTACGAGCATAAATGATTTTTACCAGTTGAGGTTCGTTTATTTCGACAGCAAACATAAACGAACCATCTTCCAGAATATTCGATTTATACAGATCTACGGCATCATTCAAGTATTTTTGATTGACTTGGAGTTCGATATATTTTGCTAAATTATTTTTAACCGTTCCTTTTACTAGCGTATTGGGAGCCTGAGCCATTAAAAAAAATGGAGAAAAGAATAGAAATATGGATAGCTTTGCGTAAATATTGCTCAATAAGTAATTCATTTTATTTAGTAAGTTATTGAAGTTGTTTAAAAATAGATAGATGGTCTATTTTTTAAGAACTTCATTAAATAAACATGCTCTAAATTCATAACCTTTCAAAAAAAAATGCTAAAACTTAGCCAATTTTGAATGATCGTAAGAAAATTCCAACGAAGATTGTTTCAAGAAGTTTTGGGTAGAGAACTAATTTAATTCAAATTAGTTCAGAAAGAATAAGAATGGGTATAAACAATGATCTAACGTAGATTCTGAATGTTTTATTGGATAATAAAAATATTAATTTAAATGGATAAACAAAACAAGCTAATCATTTTTGACTGTGACGGAGTACTCGTTGATAGTGAACCTTTATCTAATAGAACAATTGCTGAGCAAATGCAGGAATTGGGTATTCCTATGACGGAGGAGGAAGCCATAAAACTATTTGCTGGTGGTTCCTTGAAAAACGTCACAGATTATGTGAAAAGTGTTACGGGGCAGGATGCACCTGCTGACATGTTAGAGGTGTATAGAACTCGAAGCTATGACTTATTTCGAAAAGAACTTGAACCCGTTTCGGGGATTAAAGAATTATTAGAAGGCCTGCCCAATAAGAGATGCGTAGCATCAAATGGACCTTTGGATAAAATGAAATTGAATCTTGGACTTACAAATTTGATGCATTTCTTTGAAGGAAATCTATTTAGTGCTTATGAAATTGGTCATTGGAAACCAGATCCGCGATTATTTTTACATGCAGCTAAAATAATGGATTTTGAACCTAAAGATTGTGTCGTTATAGAAGATAGTGATCATGGAATACACGCTGCAAAATCTGCAGGTATGCAAGTGTATGGCTATGCAGGTAGAACGCCTCGTGAAAAATTAGAAAAGGCTGGCGCGATTGTATTTGATGATATGAATCACTTGCTTGATTTATTAACTGGTGCGTGACTTATGTTTTCGAATTCTAAAATATTGCCAAGTCAAGACTCCAATTAAGATTAATAAGCCTAAAAACTCTCGAACTAATTCAATATGTGGTGATTCAGCTTTCATCGATCCAGTAATGGTTGGCATTCCTTCGCCTAACCAAGAGATAAAGTCTGGAAGTAATAGCAACCAGTAAATAAGGAGTCCCAACAAACCAATAAGAATAAGCCAAGGATTAGGTTTTCCAAAAGCAGCGAAACCACAAATCAAAGCTACCCCCAAATAAATCATAATCCATAACCAAGGATCAGGGTCATTATATTGGAAATAGGCAAAAAGAATAAATAATAAGGAAAGAATTATATTTAAAGCTTTCATTTAAAACTATTTTTTGATTTAGGGACACGGTATAAATAAGTTTCCTATTTAGACGAAGATATTTTGCAACTAATCGACTCAAAAAAACTGCACATAGCCTAGCTACGTAAAGTTTTTTTGAGGAAGAGTAGATGTAAAAGATCAAGTATAAACGGACAATTATTTATTCCGTGTCCCTTAAAACTCAATCCGATAACTCAAAATAGGAATCAAGCCTAATTGTTTTTTTATAATAACTTCTCCTTGTTGAGGATCAAAATAACTATAAGCAACATTATCCTGATTGCTGGCATTTTGGATATCTAAAGAAAGCGTACTACTATATTTAGGTTTATTGTTTTTCCAATAAAACCTTAAATCCAATTTAAAAAAGTCAGCTTGCTTTAGAGAGAAGGCTTCGGATTCAATATAAACAGTTTCTCCTGCAAGAAAGGAAGCTTCCGCATCAATAGGCGTATCTCGAAAGCCACCATAATAGGCTACTCGACCATTTATACCTAAGACTTTGTGTTTATCTTTTCGATTCCAACGAAACTCTTTGCCTGTTGTCAAATTAAAAATATATCGACTATTAAACCGAGTATCTCTTTTGATCCCATCTCCACCCGTATACTTTGAATCAAAGTAAGAACCATTTATAAGAAAAAAGGTATTGTTTGAAAAGGTTTTTTGCAAACTAAGTTCTACACCATAGTTTTCTCCCGTTCCTTCATTGACGAGATCCTCAGTCGTAAATCCTTCTAATAAATTGATAGCAGAAAATGAACTACTGGGGTCATTAACAATCGGGACGTCAAAAAGAGATTGATAGTAAACTTCAGATTTTAATTTTATAGATCGACTAAAATTATTTTCATATCCCAATACAAAGTGGTGCGCCTTAGTAAATCCGAGATTCTCATTATTAAGCGTAGGCGAATTAGCAAAATAAATCTGCGCTTGTTGGATTTGGCTGTGCAAGCCATAAGCAAAACTAAGCGATTGGTTTTTACCTAAAAGGTACTTTAGAGAAGCTCTAGGCTCTAAAGCATTCGAATTGTTGAAGGAGAAACTTTGATAATGCAATCCAATGTTTAATGATAATTGTTTGGAAAAAAATCCTTTTTGATAATTGACAAAAGGTTGGAGTAAAAGACTTTGTTCGAAACCATCATAATTGATTTGAGTCGTATCGTCAATAGAGAAATAATCGTCAGTGATTTCAGTAATATAAATACCTGCTGTAATTCTACTCGTTGAATTGATTTTATGATTGAATCGAGTAGAGAGCGCCGTTTTTCTTTCGGTCAAAGCATCAAAAGAGGATTCTTGAGCAATTAAAGCATCCGTTAGCCGATCTGCGACTCTAGAGGTTTCCCTTCTTGAGGTTGCAAAAGCAGATTGCCAAAAGGTTTTGGAACCAAGAGGCATAGAATGAGTTATACCAAAAGCACTCATATCATTATCAAAATAGATGTCGAAGCGATCTTTTTGAAAGGCCCAGTTAGCAGAATCTCTTTCTGCAATAAAGACATTCTGACTACGCCCCCACATTCCAAAAAATGTAAAGGTACCCGCTTTTTTAGTAGGTAATTTTATATTGAAAGATAGATCTTGAAACCGAATATCTTCATCACTGACTTCTACTCCGAGGCCCGTCAATAAACCAATAAAAGAGTATCTATAATTGATTAAAAAGGAAGCTGCACTCTTTTTAGAAAATGGCCCTTCGGCTGCTAAATCGAAACCAATCAGACCAGCTTGAGCTGTAAATTCGTACTGTTCATTATTGCCGGGGCGTAGCCGCATGTCCATTACTCCCGAGAGGGCGTTCCCATAAGTTGCAGGAAAGGCGCCCGTTAAAAAATGAGAAGTGCCTAATAGTTGTGCACTAAGAATATTTACGCCACCACCGTTTTGTGTTGGCCGGTCACTAAATGTTCCGGCATTACTCAAGTGATTAGGATTAACTATTTCTAAACCTTCTAATCGCCAGGATAAACTATTGGGGCTGTTTCCACGGATAGCAATATTATTGGCTTGGTCATCTGTGCTGGCTACTCCAGCAAAGCTTGTTACCAAACGTGATGGGTCATAAAAGGTCCCAGGGAAACGTAAAACTTCTTCTTGTGTTAATGTATTTAGACTCACCGGGTTAAGATCAGTAGGCGCAACCCTTTTACCGATAAGGAGTACTTCATTTAATGTTTCTACTTTTTCAGAAAGGTTAATTTCAAGGACAAGTTCTTTACCAGATTCTAGCAGAAGCTGAGACAGAATTAAAGACTCGTATCCAATCAAACTAACTTTTAAATTATAATATCCAAGAGGGAGATCTTCGAATCGAAACCTTCCAGTACTATCTGTACTTGTGCCAATCAGTGGTTCTGTATCAAGAAGGCTGATCGTTGCTCCGGCAAGGCTTATGTGGGCATCTGCATCTGAGACTGTCCCACGAATATTCTGTAAGGGAGATTGAGCAAAGGCTAGATAAGCTATAAATAAAAAAGCTGATAATAGACCCGTTTTTTTACGGGGCAAATTATCAGCTCTTTTAAGAATTTGCAAAAGGTTTATATATAGTTGAATCATTTTAAAAAGAATTAGGGTAGTAAATCTACAACCCTATAATCTTTTTATTCAATTTTTCATCAGGTTTTCCACCAGCGAAATCGTCAAAGGCTCTTTCGGTGACTTTAATAATATGATCTCGGATAAAATCTGCGCCTTCTTTTGCACCTTGCTCGCCATCTTTTATGCAGCATTCCCATTCTAAAACAGCCCATCCTTCAAAGTCGTATTGAGCTAATTTGCTAAAAATGGTTTTGAAATCTACTTGTCCATCCCCCAAAGACCTAAATCTTCCCGGACGATCTACCCATCCTTGATATCCTCCATATACACCAGAACGACCAGTTGGATTAAACTCTGCATCTTTTACATGAAACATTTTTATACGTTCGTGGTAGATGTCAATAAAAGAAAGATAATCCAGACATTGTAAAACATAATGACTTGGGTCATAAAGAATATGACAACGGTTATGGTTGCCGGTTGCTTCGAGAAAACGTTCGAAAGTAATACCATCGTGCAAGTCTTCTCCGGGATGAATTTCATAACAAAGGTCAACGCCGGCATTTTCAAAAGCATTCAGAATAGGTACCCATCTTTTGGCAAGTTCTTTAAAAGCAGATTCTACTAAACCCTGTGGTCGCTGAGGCCAAGGGTACATCGTGTGCCAAATCAAGGCGCCCGAAAAGGTAACATGTGCTTTCAAGCCTAAATTGCCACTTGCTTTTGCTGCCCATTTTAATTGTTGGACTGCCCAGCGTGTTCTTGCCGTTGGATTACCGTGAACCTCCTTTGGCGCAAAACCATCAAATAAAGCATCATAAGCTGGATTAACGGCTACTAATTGCCCCTGAAGGTGTGTGGAAAGTTCTGTAATCTGTAGACCATGAGATTCTACTATTCCTTTGAGTTGATTACAATAAGATTTGCTTTTTGCCGCTTTTTGCAAATCAATTAAACCCGATTCCCAAGAAGGAATTTGTATGCCCTTATAACCGAGTCCGGCAGCCCATTTGCACAGCCCATCAAGTGTATTGAATGGGGCTTCACTTCCTGCAAATTGGGCGAGAAAAATTGCAGGTCCTTTGATATTTTTCATAGATGAATGATGATTTTAGTACAGTATAAATTAAGTAGTGATTCTTCAAGGGCTATGGCTATTTCAGCATAATCCATATTTTGAAATGGCGATCTTATTTTTAAAATTTAATCCATTTTTGTTTACTCTTTCCGGATTCTATTACTTTTTCAATAAAGCGCATCCCACGTACGCCATCTTCTACCGTAGGAAAATCTAGATGAATTGCTTTGGGGTTTTTACCCGCAATACGAGCTCTAAGACAAGCTGCAAAATTACGGTAAATATTTCCAAATGCTTCAAGATAACCTTCTGGATGACCAGCAGGAATTCTTGTTGCATGTTGAGCTTCAGGGTAAAGATTACCAACTCCGGTACGTAAGGTTTCCATTGGCTTATTCAACCATTTTACAATAAGACTGTTGGGTTCCATCTGAGACCATTCTAAGCCTGCTTTTTCACCATAAATACGGATACGTAAAGCATTCTCTTCACCTGTTGCGATCTGACTTGCAAATAAAATACCTTTGGCGCCATTATCAAATTCGAGTAATACATTTCCATCATCATCTAATAATCGGCCAGGCACTACAATATTAATATCTGCACAGAGTTTTTTGATTTGGAGTCCGGTCATGTATTCGGCAAGGTTTTCAGCATGTGTACCTATATCTCCCATTGCTCCTGCAATCCCTGATCTTTTGGGATCTGTTCTCCAAGCCGCTTGTTTTTGATCGGTAGCTTCTACACGAGTAGATAACCAACCTTGAGGATATTCGACAACAACTTTTCTAACCTTTCCGATTTTTCCTTTTTTGATCATCGTTTTGGCTTGCTTGACCATTGGATAACCCGTGTAATTATGCGTTAAAGCAAATAGTAAACCTGTTTTTTTGACTAGGCTTTGTAAGGCTTTTGCTTCTTTCATATCGAAAGAAAGGGGCTTGTCACAAACGACATGAAAGCCATTTTCCAATGCCATTTTTGCTGGAGCAAAATGTACATGATTAGGTGTAACGATAGAAATGAAATCCATACGGATGTCTTCAGGAAGAGCCTTTTCTTTTTCAATCATTTCTTTATAGCTACCATAGCACCTGTCAGCAGGTAGGAATAAATCTTTTCCCGATAATTTTGACTTTTTAGGGTCACTACTAAATGCACCGCAAACTAATTCGATTTCTCCATCAATAGCGGAAGCCATTCGATGTACGGCACCAATGAAAGCACCTCGTCCACCGCCGACCATCCCCATTCTAATTTTTCTACTCATAATGTAATGTGTTGGTTTCTTATAAACAAAGAATCAATTTACTTATTTCCTTTCTGAAAATAAAAAATCCCGCACTAAATATTTAGTGCGGGATTTTTTATTAGGATGAAGTAATTTGGATAGACCTTAAGCAGTTCTAAATTACGCCTTTTCAAAATATTACATGGCATTAATTTTCTCTAAGAGTTCTTTGGTCTCTTTAGCTTCATCACCATCTTTTTTTGCAAGTTCAATTGCAATTTGCGCATGCTTTGCTGCGAGGTCTTTTTCTTTAAGTTTAAAACAGATTGCAGCTAATGTATCATTATTATAATAAGTACTTTCAAGGTCTACAGATTTTTTAGCCCAAGCTCTAGCTTTTTCTAACATAGCTGGATCATCTGTTTTTTCAAAAAATGTCCATGCAATGGAATTCAATTGTCTTGAATCATTGATTTCATATTTATCCAAATAAGCAACTGCAGAAGCTAAGTATTTCTCTGTAGCGCCTTCCTCTTTGCTACGCATCAATGAATTCATAATATGCTCTTCTGCAAATTGACGATAATTATCAGGGAAGACAGACTTATAAGTAACAAAAACTTGTTCTTCAACTGGATTGCCCATTTTTCGAAGTAAAACATATGCAGCGGCTTTTAATTTGCCATCCACTTCTCCTTTGTCCATTAATTTATGGTAAGCAGCTCTATTATCCCTAATGTGCTGGAAAAGCTTAGAATCCATATCATAATCAACCATGCTGAAAATAAACTTCATATTATCTTCTGTATTCCAATCTGATTGACTCGCTAGATACTCTTTTGCTATATCTGATGATTCTTTCATGCCAGCATCATTAGCCGCATTGGCATAAGCCATGAGGAAATCGCTGTCTCTATTTCCCTCTTCATATTTTGAAGTTAGGCTTCCTATTTGTTGCTCAGGATCAGTAGCAGCCATACCTAGGTCGACAAACTTATCAACAGCGCGACTACCAATTGCCTGATGTACCATATTCCCCTTTGCATCAATAAACATTAAGGTTGGGTAAGCTCTTACATTGTATGCTTTGGCAAAAAGGATCCCTTCTCCTTTCTCCATGTCTATTTTCACATTGATAAATTTATCATTGTAAAGTTCCGCTACTTTTTCGTCTGGAAAGACATTAGCAGTCATCCACTTACATGGACCACACCAATCCGTATAACAGTCTACAAAAATTAATTTATTTTCTTCTTTTGCCTGTTTGAGCGTAGTCTCCCAATCTGTATGAGCAAATTGAATTCCAGTATCCTGTGCTTCTACATTTATTAATAATGCAAAAGCGAAAAAAAGCGTTAAAAAATATTTCATTCTTTTGGATTTTGGTTAAACGATTTTAAATCCTCACTAAGTTAGGTATTATAAAGTGGACTTTTCCAAAAAAGAGCGTTAATAAAGGTTAAAATGTCTCTGCTTTTTCAGAAAGCGACTAGAAGAAGAGCATTTGAAAATAGATTTTCAAGGGCTTATCAAAGTATCCCGTATCCCTTGGCCTTTTTACTTCCAGACAAGAAGCCGACTAAAGAATGTCTGATGTGCAATTCGCAAGCTTACAATATACAAACCAGCAGTACCTGGAACAGGTATGATTAGTTCATTTGTATTTTGATTTAACCTTAAGGACAACTCAATTTGTCTACCTGTAATATCGTATAAAAATACTTGAATATCATCTCTTTGCATTTCTTCGGGGAGTTTAATATAAATTTGCTCCTCCATATATACCGGATTAGGAAAGAGTTGAATATTTGCTTTTTCAAAAGTATGTGTTGCATCAAGAAATCCTACCAAAAAACCAATAACAAAATGACAATCATTGGCATCTGTGATGCTTAGTATATAATCACCATGAGGCAAGTTTTCGATCAGATCAGTGGTGTCTCCATTGCTCCAAAGCAAATTATAGGGCATTGTACCGCCATTGATTTCAGTAATCTGAATACTGCCATCTGAGGTATTTGATGTAGAGGCATTGGTAATGTCGCCAGCTACAGCAAATGGAGCCGGCTGATCAATAAAGACACTGTCGACTAAGAGGCAGGCATGTGCATCTGTTATGGAAACCTGATTATATCCACCTGTCAATAGGCTGGCCTCATTTCCCATTTCTCCGCTTTGCCAATTGATCATATAAGGACTGAGTCCACCTGAAGGTATAGATTGGGCATAGCCATCAATACCATTAGGACAAGAAATGGAATCGGTAATAAAGGCGGCAGTTAATAGTGGACTCTGAGTAATTTCAAAAGAAATAGAATCACTGCAACCTAAAGTATCTGTGACAATCAGGGAATAAATTCCTGCTTCAAGGTTTTCAATATCATCTCCAACCGATGATCCATTGGTCCAGCTATACTCAAAAGGTTGAAGTCCATTAAAGAAAGGGAATACGTGCCCTGAACTATCTCCATAGCAGTCGACATGGAGGATGGAATCAATACTTAAGGCAATGGGCGCTTCATAAGCACCTATATCAATGGTGTTGTGGATGATTCGATCTTGCCCATCGAAATCAAATGGCGTGGACAAAAGATCATAAGCACTATTATCCCCTGCATCAATAGCAGGCGAACAAGCCAATAGACTAAAGTCACTCATAGTAGTATCTCTAAATAATGGATCAACATTAAAGATGGTATTATTACAAGTCAGGAGTGTATCATGAGAAATGATGATCGCGGAATCACAACTAGGAAAACTAAACAAACAGTTATTGAGTGTTAAAGACTTAGTAGACTGAATAATCGTATCTGGAGAATGGAAGTTATTATAGAAGATTGAATTATTGACGATTAGATCATGATTAGTAAAGATGATATTATTTTTGGTAGAATCGTTGGTGAAAAAAGTACAGTTGTTGAATATGGTTGGAGATTGTTCATCATTATAATTTCCTATTGAATAGGCGCTATTAAAATTATTTTCAAAAATACAATTAGTTATACCTGTAAAAAAACCATGAATTACTCCTCCTTTATTCTTTTTAAAAAGAGAATTTTTAATATTAAGCTGAGGGTTTAAATTTCCGGAATTAGTAATTGAGATAATGGCATTATTTAAATTTTCTGAAAACTCAGAATTATCAATCAAAAGAGATTCTCCACCAAAAAAAGAGCTCAAATATAAAATTGCAGCGCCACCACCATCGGAACTATTTTCTTTAAATAAACAATCCTCAATAATTAAATCATTATGACTAAAAAACAGGCCATTAAAATAAGAAATAGCGCCACCACCATATCCTTCAATAGCCATATTCTGAAAGAAAGTACAATGTTGGATTTTATATTCAACCTGGCCCTCAATACCATCAAAACTAATTGCTCCTCCTTGTGAATCTTTACTTAAATTATTTTCAAAAGAACAATTGATAATCTGATTTCCAAAAAAGCTGATGACTCCTCCGAATTGGTAGAGCCCTCCACCTGTAGTAGCATGATTATTTCGTATCAAACAATTTTGAATGATCACACCAGTACTCTCATTTAGGCCATTTAAATAAATACCACCGCCATCATTAGTTGCACTATTATTTAGGATTCGACAGTTTAAGATATTTAATGCGGCATAATCGCCATTTCCATTGAGGTATATCGCGCCACCATTTTTTTTAGGGCTTATAAATGAAACGATGCTTGAATCATTGGTGGCATAGCCATTTTTTAGCGTAAAACCATCAATTGTGGTGGTAGTATCTGTATAGGCAGCATAAAGAATAGTATAGGCATTATCAGTAGAATCGCCTGGTATACCAATATCACCACTCAGTACGGTTTCATTAATCAGCCAATTTCGCTCTGAAGCATTGCTTTCATTCCCTTGAAATCCACCTAATAATCGAACACCGCTTTTCAATTCAAAATAAATACTTCGATCAGTACTCGACGTTGGAAAGTAAGTTCCTTTTGCAACCCATATTTCTTGCCCCCCATTAGCCGTTTGCAGAGCCGTTTGTAAGTTTGTAAAAGCATGCTCCCAAGCTTGTCCCGTATTTAATCCGGATACCGCGCTGGCATCAACATAAATCGTTTGATTAAAAGAAGTAATGGCATATAGAATAGCAATACTAAGGCTAGTGATGTTTCTCATAATGGGATTGTTTTAGGACTTTTCCAAAAAGAAAAAATCCTTACTCTATTAAAAGTAAGGATTTTCTTTGTTATTATGAGGTTTATAGATTCTAAACAGACAAAGAAAAAACTTATAACCTATTTAGAATTCCATCATTCAACTACAACTTTCTAATTTTAATATTTCGATATCTTACCAGATGACCATGATCCTGTAATCCAATCGGTCCTACTTTAGTTTTACCATAATCTGGGTAATCTTTAAACTTACTTTTTTGGACGAGTGCTTCCCATTCAGGTGTCCAAAGGTCATACTCTACTACTTTATTACCATTTAACCAGTGTTGGACATTGCCTTTGTTTACAATGATTTTTACCTGATTCCATTCTCCTTTTGGTTTGGTATAATCTACTTCCGCAGGATGCAGGTCATAGTTGGCAGCAGTGAAATGTAAATTGTCAATGCCCATTGTTGCATAAGTGTCATTATCAAGTACTTGATATTCAGGCGCATTATGCCAAATTGGACTATCCGCGTCTTCTTTTACCATATAGAGGATACCGCTATTAGAAGTGTCCGTCACTGCAAATTCTAGTGTAAGGTCGAAATTTTCAAAAGATTCGGTACTTATTATATCTCCTCCAAAGCCTTCTTCTTCGGTTCCTGATTTGATGACATGCAATTCGCCATCTTTAACTTCCCAACCTTTAGTAGGAAAAGTTTCTTTATTATATCCTCTCCAGCCAGTCGTCGTTTTACCATCGAATAGCAATTGCCATCCAGCTGCTTTTTCTTCAGCAGTAAGTGCATTTTGTTGTGGGGCTGCTACTGGTTTGACTTCTTGTTTACTTGGTGTTTCTTCTTTGGGGGCAGATTCACCACAACTGAAAATTAATATTCCGATAAAGAGGATAGAAAAGATTACTGTTGGTTTCATTGTTAATTTTTTTCGTTTTGAAAAATGCTTGACCATGAGATTTATCAAAGAACGGTTATTTTAAACAAATCCAATAAAGATGTTTATCTAGGCTGTTTCAGCACGACCTCTATTTTTCATCCAAAAATAAAGTATGCTAAATAATACAATTAGGATACCTGGGAAAATTAACATCGTATTAAGTGTTTCCTGTCCTGTAAATAATTCTAATGCGCCTTCTGTCAAGCCTTGTTCTGTTCCTAATGCGCGATTTGAATCAATCCATCCTCCGATGATTGGTTGCATGAAATATGAAGAAAGCATTCCAACCGCCCCGACAATTGACATACCCAGCGCCCCACTTTTAGGTATATAATCTGCAACAAATCCAATCATATTTGGCCAGAAGTAAGCAATACCCAAAGCAAATACAAAAGCAGAAACATAAACCATGCTACCCGTTACAGTTGTCAATAGATAAATACCTAATGTAGCTAATATGGCAGAACCTAGAAGAACGCCTGTCGTATTAAACTGATGCACAACACTTCCTCCAAAGTAACGAGCGACAGCCATAGTTCCTGTAATCAATGCTAAAACTAGCATAGGCTTGGCGCCACTACTTTTCAAAATTAACTCAACCCATTGAGTTGGGCCAAATTCTGATTGAGCTGTAAACCACATACAAATCATCATGAATATAAAAAGAGGCGAGATCATCGCTTTGAAATTCCCTTTTATAGTACCTGCTTCTACAACTTTAGCTTTTGGCCATGTTTGTCCCCAGAATAAATAAGCATAAATTAATGTCGGAATAATGAGTATCCAAATCTGCGATTGCCAACTCATCTCCTGATTCGTCATAAATAAGGAAACTAAACTACCGATGACGATTCCTCCGGGAAACCACATATGAAATCGGTTCATCATCTTACTCATTTTGTTGCCTTCATAAGCATCCGCAATCATTGGATTACAAGCTGCTTCTGTACAACCATTACCTAATCCTACAAGAAAAGTAGAAAGCATTAGCATAGAATAACTTCCTGCATAAATGGTCAAAATAATACCTAAAGCATGTGCCAAAAATGCAAACTGCATAATTCTTGCACCGCCTACAGAATGGTAAATTAAACCACCAATAACCATTGATATGGGAAAACCAAAGAACCACATAGAGTTAATGCTACCCAATTGAGCTGCATTCAAACTAAGTTCTTCGCCAAGCTGAGGCAGAATACCCGCTCGAATACTAAAAGATAAAGCGGTAGTAATTAAAGCGAAACAGCTACCATAAAAAAGCCTTTTGTCATTTATCATAATAATGTTTGTTTTTCGTTTTGTTTTGAATTTCTAAACTAATAAATATTTTATATACCACAAAATATAAGCTTCTATTGTACTGGCTTTATTTCCCGGATTTTAATATTACGATACCAAACTGGATCGCCATGATCTTGAAGCGAAATGTGTCCTTTTTTAGCCTTTCCAAAATCTGCCATATCTTTGAATTTGCTATTTGCGACCATCTCATTCCATTGATCTGTCCATAGTTCATAGTTGACAACTTTTCGTCCATTAAGCCAGTGTTCTACTTTCCCATTATTGATGACAAGTCGAGCTTTGTTCCATTGGCCTGCGGGCTTGACCGTGACGTATTTGCATTCGATCATATCGTATAAGTCTCCAGCTCTATGGGTTTGGATTCTGGCATCAGGATGACAAGTATTATCTAAGACTTGCATTTCAGGTCCCGTCAACCAAACGAAATCATATTTTTCGTCTTCAACGACATTAAACATAATACCACTATTGCCACAGTTAGCAATTTTCCATTCTAGAGATAATTCAAAACTTTCATATATTCCATCTGTAATAATGTCACCGCCGTCTTGAGCTTGCCAGCCACCATCATCTCTTTTCTTAGCATTTAAATGGATGGCATTATCGTTAATAACCCAGCCTTTACCAATGGTCTTTTTATTAAAATTACGCCATCCTGTAGTTGATTGTCCATCAAAAAGTAATGTCCAGCCAGCTGCTTTTTCGGCATCACTCAGGGTGTTTACTGCTAGTGGGGCAGGAGCATTGGATTTAAATCCTATTTGACCTTGAGGAATTTGATTTAAAGTATACCAGGCTTCTGTAGACCAAAGTTCATGATTATTTGCACTGACCAATTCATTATTCAATTTGATATAAACCATATGATTAGGCTTCATACCATCTAATTCCAGGAAGACTTTTTTTCGATCTTCGGATACATTAACAGATCGAATATTTAAAGGCTTTTCATCTATCTTTGGTCCTCCATAATTTGCAGTTGGTTTATAATACCATTGCTTGACGAGGTAGTTTGATTTTTCCCAAGCATCACCTTCCTTAAGTGGCTCGGTGAATTCGATTTCCATACCATTGGATTTCACTCTGACTGCCAGCATCTCAAAAGTGGAAGTACCATTGTTTTTGAGTCTTTGAAGACCATACCAAAGCTTACCATCGTGTACCCAGTTGCCATTAGATCCAATACCGCCAACATATAATGCTCCATCAGGGCCCCATACAATTCTATTGACCCCTGCTTCTAAGCCTTGAGTAAATCGGAATAAGCAACCCTGATAATCACCATTTACTTTTTCAACAAATACTCTTTTTACACCTCCATTGGTCACTTCACCATGAATCATCTGACCTTTATAGATACCATCATTGATATACATGGGTGTACTAGGAGAATTTCCAATCTCGTCTTGAGGTAGCCATACAACGGGAAGTTTTTCTTTCATACCTTCTGTACCTTCAAAATCAACAGAACGAGAGCCATACCAAGCGCCTTCTTTGATGTGTACAATCTTAGAAGCAGGAAGCCAATCTCCTTGATTATCTGCAACAAAGATTTCATTGTCTACACCAAGTCCGATACCATTAGGTGTACGAAGGCCAGAAGCGATCAATTGCATACTACCATCCTGTTTGGAGATTTTAACAACTTTTCCTCGATCCTGAATTTGCGGTTGGGTACTTGCTCCCCCCGGATTAATAGCGGTAGCAAGAGTGCCGTAGAAATAACCCTCTTTGAAAATTAATCCAAAAGCGAATTCATGAAAATTAGCGGAGACATCCCAAGCATTACAAACTGTTCTATATTCATCAATGATATCGTCGCCATTGGTATCTATCAATTTAGATAATTCTTGTTTTTGAAGGATATAAATCTCATCATTCACGATTTTAAGCCCTAAGGGTTCAGCCAACCCAGCGCCAATCAATTTATAAGTCATCTTAGATGGATCTCCACTTTGAACACCATCGACTATATACACAGATCCGTTTGCATCCCAAGTACAGACTACTAAACGACCATCAGATAAAAAGTCCATTCCTCCAACTCGTGGTGTAAACATAGTCGGTCGGGCCTGGCTTAATTGATAGCTTGGATGGACACCATTCAGCGCACTTGCATCTCCTGGAATCTTTCCACTACTATTCAAGGCATTGACAATGAGTGTTGATGATTCATCCTTTTTATTATGTAGAAAAGCAACAGCAGGAATTTTTTGATATTCCCCACCTAATCGCCATTGCAAAGAAAAACTCTTGCCACCATATCCTTGGAAATATTCTACTTTGAATTTGTGATGTCCGGCAGCTAAAGGAATAGACCCGTCTTTGGGTTCTGCTCCATGGAGTCCATCATGGTTGATCACCTCTTTGTCATCTATCATTAATCGAGAACCATCATCACTTAATAATCGAAAATGGTAATTTCCATTCTTTTGAATATTTAGATAACCTTCAATGATAATCGCAAAATTGCTTTCTAGTGCTTTTAAGTCATTCGCATCAGCGTGAACCTGCGGGATGATACTTGTGAAAATAGGGCTGGCATCTGTTTTAAGATCTGCTAACTTCTTGATGTCAAAATCATATTGATAAACTTTGATCAATGCTCCAGGCAATAAATCCGTATCAACAATATCTTTTTGGCCGTATACATAGTCTAAATCTTCAGGAGCTTCACTAGCCACTGCTTCCATTTGCGCTTCTTCTTCAGCATCCAATGACATAATGTAGCTGACCATCTCTTTGATATCCGTATCTGAATCATTTGGGTGCGCACTCATGACTTGAGAACCCCATACTCCGAATCCTCCGTTTTTTACTTTAGCAGAAAGTAAGGCGATATTTTGTTCCGTATTAGAATATTTTTTTTGCAATATCATTATAAGCCGGACCGATTGTTTTTCGGAATGTATTGTGGCAGGATTTACAATCACTACGAGCAATAAGCCGCTGACCTAGAGGCTGGACTTCTTCTTCCTCATCTGATTTTTTATTAGGATCAGGAATCAGTGGATACTTCATGAATTGAATAGCAAACCTTGTCTTTCCATTTGAATTTAAAATCAATTTTCCATCAAGGTCTAAACCAGATAGTTTTTTATACGCTCTGGATACTTCATTCGCAATTTGAAAGTCACCATTTGTTTCGACCTTATTTTTAGATACGACAGAACTGACATTAGTCAAAAGACCGATTTGGCTTCCTTTGGGAACATTGCTTGTTGTAAAGTTTCTTTCAAAACCTGCCAAATCTTCTCCTGTTGTAAAGTATTCAGGTTGTTCACTTACCATTGCAGATTTACCATTCCAGATTAATTCATATAAAAGTTCTGCATGGCCTCCTTTTGTATAGCGATGCCCTTTATATTGGAACTTAGGTTTGATCTCTTTTCCATCTTCTAAGACATACCAAGGAGATTCATGTTGCCCAATAATATATGCATCTCCTACTGAAGTAGGTTGTGGACCATGAGCAGTAGTGTATACAGCACCATCAAACTCCACATATCCTTTCCATGCTTTGTATAATGCCCCTGTCTGAGTACTATAAGCAACCCAAAGATTGTCATTGAGTGCGAAAGTTACCATCCGTGGTTTTATATCTAGTACTGATCGAAACACCCATGGATTGGCTGGGCGTTGAGTCGTTTCTGAATGATCTCCTTCTGTATCGTTTTGACAAGAGGGAG
>CBDICS010000038.1:0-26009 GCA_965277415.1 Saprospiraceae bacterium | reverse complement strand
ATTATCCTGGATAGCTCCAGTATTTTCACCTTCAGCCAAGTCTACAATAATAGCTGAATAGTAATTAATTTTTAGAAGTAGATTGCTCTTCACTTCTAAAGAAGGACTGTTGTCATAATCATTTGTAAATGATTCAACATCAGCCTTCAGAATGGCAATAGACTCATCAGCTCCCAAATACTGGGCGTTAATGCTTGCTATCCCTACAAAGAAAAACAGAACAGAAAGTACTAATACTTTCGCCATCTTCTCTGCCTGAAATTGAAAAAACATTTTTTTCATGAGATAAAATTTTAGATTAAAAAATATAATAAAATAATGTGTAAAAGCCGTATTTAAAATATCCCGAGTTGCCTTCTGTCAAGGCATAAGATTCTAGTGCATTGTAGGTGCAAACCATTACAAGCGACTAATTCATACCACGAGCAAAAAGCCTAAGTATGTTTCTTTCTACCTGGCAGAATTTTTATCTCCTAAGAGATATTTCCGTTAATGTAAATTTTGAAAAATGAATGAGATAGGTGTAGATCTCTAACTTCATCGGGATTATAATTTTGGTTTTAAAATGTAAAAATTCGTTTCTTAAAATTGCAAATATGTTCACGTTCGTTCTGTATATAATTTGAACTAAGAAAGCTATGAATAACAACTTATAAGTTAATTATTTAGCTGAGCTATAACTCAAAAGACACTGTTGGTACTTTGCTGAAAAATTTCTAAAGGGGGGAGAAGAAATTTAACTTAGAAAGAATAGAGAAGTCTAGAAGGGGTAAAATTTAAAGCTTGTTACAGCGTTTCTGGGACTTCTACGTTATAGAGATTTTGTAAGTTTGATTCTAAATTATGTCATAGTGATTTTAAATATTCTGTTTTGTTGGATTATAGTGGAAGTTAAAGTGTATATGTCTGTGTTATTTTCTTGCTCTACAAATATACAATGATTGATTGCTTTTACCAATACCCAAAAGTTGGTAATTTTTAATTTACAAAAAATCGTAATACATCTAATAAAACATAAATTATATTTTAATTTTATTGTAATTTTCACTAAATCAATCATTTAAATATTTTATTTATAATCAAATCAATATAAAACACTATAAACATTCTTCCATACTTAGCGAAAAAATAAATATCCAATAGCTTATAGACTAAAAACAAGGTCTAGAGTCTAAGTTATTAGACGGAATTAATAATAAGCTATTTTTTTAAGACATCCCAAAATATTCAACACAATCTCCTTTTAGTCGATTGTTTATGAAATTTCAGAATGTCAAAATAGCTTATCATTAATTTTGTCCCGTCACTTACTTATTCAATAAATAACATCTTCCTAGTTGCTCTGAATGTATCTGTTTCTATTTGATAGTACATAAGTCCACTACCTTTTAAGGAAGCTGCTTGAAGCTCAAAATCATTCCACCCTTGTTCAAAGTAGTTAACTTTATTCCAAAGTACTTTTCCATTGATATCAAATATCGTAAGGCTTACTGATGCATTAGAAGGAATAAAAAATGGAATCTTTGTATTTTCATAGAAAGGGTTGGGTTTATTTTGTAATAACTGCCCTTTATCATTCGCCAGTCCATTACTTTCAAATACCTCTGGTTTATAATTCATGCTGAGTCCAAGTCGATCAATAGTACCCAATCCGTTTTCCTGATATATTTCGGATTTTAATACTGAAGTACTAAGTTTTATTTTATTGCTCAACTGAATATTTTCTTTTATATCGAACACCAATTCAAATATTGGTTCATCAGCGCGAATAGATATCTTTTCGGAATGGTGCCAACTGACCATAATCTTTCCATTCTCTTGTTTTTGGAGGTTGTAATTACTTGAATTAAAGCCGTTCAAGTTTTCTGCCTTTATCTCCTTCAAGATCATTAACTCAGGATCAATCTCCAGTGCAAACTGAAAACCATTGATGTTTATAAAATCATCTGAAAAAACAGCAATTCTAACATCATCTCCTTTTTGTAATTTTTGATCCTGAATATTTAATGCTATGCTACCTATATTTCTATCATCTGCGCCTCCTGCATAATTACCCGGAATTGCATTTCCATTTACATCTCCAACTTTTATTGCAATAAAGTCAGCTAAAACATCCTGATCCAAACCATTAAAGTCAATTGCTTCTGGAAAAGAACTTTCAAAAGGATTAGAAGCATTTGGGAATACAAAATTAGATTCAATAAACCTCCAAGATTGGTTGTTAGAAAATGAATCATCTATTTGCAAAATTAGTTTTCTTAAAAAAACTATATCAATCGTGGAAATTGAACCAGAATTATTTACATCTGCCGCAATCATTTTATAAGGAGAATCTAAATAATTAATTCCTAAAATATGTCTGCTTAAAAGTACTAGGTCGAATGTAGAAACACCATTAAGGTAATTAATGTCTTTTTCTGGAGTCAAGGTATAGTTTCCGCCCAGCTCTAGGTTTGGAGATTCAAAACTTCCATCTGTCTCAGTAGTCACCGAATAATTACTATTGCCTGAAATATTGATATCTACACCTTTAATCCCTACACCGTTTTCATTTTCTATCCGCCCATAAACAATAGCTGGTGTATTATTGATACAATTCTGAGCATTATCTTGAATAATAACATATGTTGAACAATAGTCCCAGTTACCATGTATATCTAAGACCCAAAAGTCTACTTCCTGCGTGCCTAAAGCATCGCAATCAAAAGTGAAAGAATTTGTACTCCCTGTAGGAGGTATATTTTGTCCTGATCCCATAGAAGGTGCGTGAATTCTATATTCAGCTATACCACAATTATCGTAACTGCCAGCATCTAAATCCGCTGCCCAGATCGTAACACTATTAAATTCAGGCATTAAGTCCACCGAAATTCCATTGAGACAATATGGGCTTGGATTTTTACAATCTGACACCACAAATTCATAATCACAGGTAACCAGATTACCACACCCATCTTCCAAATACCATTTAATCCAATGTGTACCTAAACCAACATATCCTTGAAAAGTATTTCCACTTCCTGAGTGATCAATTGTTCCATCAAAGTTTTCATCTATTTCATAGCTAAAGTTCAATTGACTTGCAGCCGTACAATCATCAGAGCCACTTGCTGTCAGTGTAATGAGTGTTGAACCACAATTTGCCTCATAGCTACAAAAAGATTGCGATTCACAACTAGACGTAAACTCAGGATTCTCAGAATTTAAGACTTTGACTATTTGATTGTATTCGTAATAACCATCTGTGTTGGGGTCGTTCGGATTATATAAACACCAATCAACAACAATCCATCTTCTAAGAATTTTGAAGCAAGCAGGAGCTGTTATTGGTAAGTAAGTATCTTCAAAAGTAAGCGCTATCAAGTCGCAATAGCCTTCTGTGATCAATGGTTCATTAAAGGGTGAAGGTATATCTTCAGGCTCTAGACCTCCTCCACAAGTATTAGTAGTATAGTCTAATGGCCATACGATATTATCAACAGTGAATGGATTATTATTGGAGATATGAATCCATTGTATACATGTCGAGATATTATCATGATTGTCAAGAACAGTCCAAACTCTCTGAATGTCTCCATAACCACATTCATTGACAGTTCCATAATCCTGATGATAAATCGTATCGATTCCACATGCATCAATTGCAGTAGCAGTGCCTGTTAATTCTAAATCTGTCCAATCTTGAAAGCAATCCAAGTATTTCTCAGGTGGACAAGAAATCAAAGGATCTGTTTTGTCTTGTACTGCCACATTGATCATGCAAAGGTTGGTATTGCCATGTATATCTGTCACTTGCATAGCTACAGTGACTGGGCCATTTTCAATATCACAACAATTAAAGCTTACAAAAGGGCCATAAGGTGATTCTGGTAAGCAGTTATTTGTCATTCGCTGTACAGCATAACCTGCAATACCACAATTATCATGACTACCATCATCAAAAGTTTCTGCATAGATAATTGCTGTCCCATCCGCTTTCAGAGAAACGCTAGTGATTACATCGCAAACTACAACGGGAGGTGAATTATCTTCGACAGTAACGATCAAGTTCGAACTACTACTATTTCCACATTCATCTGTAGCTATATAAGTAATCACATTATTACCAAGTGGCAATCCAGGAAAAGGAACTACTCCCCCATTGCTATTTAAAGTGCCTAATGATGTGACAGTAATAACATCAATATTATTTGTACAATTATCATTAACTAGTATGGATGGCAAATTCAAAACAGCAGAACAATTATTTGACCCCGTCCCAATTGTAATATTAGAAAGTGGTGTCATGACTGGTGCTGTGGTATCTTCTACTTTAATAATCTGTATACAAGTCCATGGATTTACTCCAGGTTGAGTAGGAGCGCACCAATCATAAACCGTCCAAGTCCGAATTGCTTTAAAACTATGACCACAAAGCTCAATAATTTCATCACTATATGAAATCCCTAATTCACAATGCCCTATTTCATTATTATCTAAGACAAATAAATCTCCTGTAGTACTTAGGCTTCCATCAATATCTATAAAGGGATATCCTGTATCATCTGGATGAATACTTGGCTGATCAGCAGCATTGCATTCTAAACTTTTAGTCTCCGGACAAATCGGTGTATAGTCACTAATAGATACTCGTTCAATGGAAATCTCCTGAATACAAGTGCTTACATTATTATAAACATCAGTAAATGTCCAATTCCTATTGATTCTGGCACTTGCTAAAGCATCGCATTCTTCATCAATAAATACATCATAATAAGTACTACTTACCAAGGAACAATCATCAGCAGTAGGTACCGGTACATTACCTCCTTCTGTCATAGGAGCTGTATTTTGAAAACAAAATATATCTACAGGACCACAATTACTAATCACAGGAGCAATTTTATCTTCAACATTAATATATCCCCAACAAGAATTTCCAGATGCAAGGTGAGAGACGGTCACCAAAAGTGTCTGGCCAATATTATTAACGCCTACAATGGATGCTATTGACCCATCAGCTAAGCTTGTTTGTGGTAAAGTTTGACCATATTCATTGGTAATTATTGTATTTTTTGGCCCTGGGCAAGTAGCAGGATTGGCCAACATCAATTGTGCATCTATAATTGCCTCACAATTGGGAATTCCAGAGATAGAGATTTGTAAGCCATTGTTACAACTCATGGAGCATTGGCCATTTAAAGTAATCGAAACCGCCATGAAGGTAAGTGTCAAAAATAAGAGCTTAGAAATTTGAATCTTCCAAATGCTTTCACAATTTACTTTATTTTCAATCTTTCTCCACCCTGTAATCGCTCGAAGATTTACTTTCAAAATTTGACTCATCTAGAATAGGTTTTGGTTTACAAATACTGTCGTGTGAGTGTGTTCTATAGTTTTTTTAGAGTTTGCACCCTTTGGAATTTGTTTCATCCCTTGACTTTCGAGCTTGGGTATAAAAGCCTAAACTCGAACAGAATAAGTTTCTTTCTAAAAAAAATGAAAACCTGGCTTGGAAATGATTGTAATATTTGGTTAAAAAATGTAATCATAGATCCGTTCCCAGGTTTTCGTCACAGTATTTGTTTTTGTCTTGGAAGTATAAAAGCTCTAGTTTTTTGGACCTCTTAGGTCGCTATTAAAATTCTTTTGGAAAGTGAGTATAGTATTTTAGTAAAAACAAAAATGAAAACCTGGATAAGAAATGACTGTATAGTTGGTTAAAAAAAGTAATCATAAACTCGTTTCCAGGTTTTCGTCATAGTATTTGTTTTTGTTCTGGTAAGAGACCGTATAAAATCAGTCAAAGTGTTTTGTACGTAGTGTTTTGTTTCTTGGTCTTATCTCATGACTGAGACAAGCAGTATCTAAACTAAAAATGGGTAAGAAAGCGTCTTAGTTTTTGTATCAATCGATCCGTCGTTTATTAGCTTTGTTCTTCAGTAACTACTTGACTAGCATCACGTAAAATCATTAGGATAAAAACGAAAATTAACGTTTTAAGTATCATGGGATTGTAGTTTATTTGGTTAAAAAAGTAATTCTAAGTATATCAATTCAGGATTAGCAGTATGCAAATCAAGAATAAAATTTAAACTAATAAGGGAGTAAAATTGTAAGTGGAAGGTAGAATGAAAGCTCGAAGAAAAGAATTTTAGATGGGGATCTGATTACGCTGTAAGTTCACAAATTCATTTCGAAACTTTCTAAAACCTTAAAAGTATTAAGGCCTTTTTTGTTCGTCGTTATTGATAGTATAAAATTACGGACATTTAATATTAAATGCTTACCCTTAAAATGGTATTTATCCCATACATTCTATTTGTTATTTGTACTTCACTGATTGCCATTATTTAACAAATATAATACGAGTCGTTTTATTCTTTAAATACTTTATGGAGCTAGATAATTTCGTTTGGTCGAAAAAAATTATGAAAGAAATGATTTACTAAAAAAATAGGGTAAGAAGGAAGCCTTCCAGGCGGAAGGTCAACCTTCTCAATCAAACCCTATTTATAAGAACAAATTACAAGTTGTGTGCAAAAGCACATTTTCTTGAGATCAATAGTCTTTAATTTACTATAAATGACTTTGTCTGCCGATCACCATTTGAAAGTATCACCTGGTAAAAGTATATTCCAGCAGCACTTAAATTATTTCTCTTTAGAATAATCTCCTGATGGCCTGATTTATATTCTTTTTCAATATTGTAAACAATAAATCCTTTTGCATCAATCACCTCAAACCTTATTGTTTGTTCAGTCGGGAGGTAAAAAGGGACCTTTGTCACTTCGTTAAAAGGATTAGGACAATTTTGGTAAAGCATAAATTGTTCCTTTTTCTCCTGTTCTACTCTTGAAAATTCAAAATTGATGCCTAATATTTCCATTTTGTCAGAATAGGCTTCTGCAGCCAATACTTTAGGGGAAATTTTAAAATAATCTTTTAATTTTCCGTTTTCTAAACTTTTAAACTTTAGGGTAAATAAAGGTTTAGTATTGTCTAATCTTTCAGTAACCACTCTTGTCCAACTCGTAATGATATAACCTTCATTAATTTTTGAAAAATTAAAATGTTCATCGTCTAGGTTTTCTAAGATACCTTTTTCATATTCTTCAAACTCAAGTACAGATTCATCAAAATCAAAAACCAGCTGGTAACCCAGTAAGTCATCAAAAGACGCTGCGAATATTGGAATCTCTACGGTTTCTCCCGCTTTAATATTTTGCATCGGTGAACTTAACTCTAACATTGAATTACCATTTCGAGCATCTCCTTCTTCCCCTGTAAAAGCACCTGGATTGGCATTTCCACTTACATCTCCTATTTTTATTCCTATAAAATTTGCTGATGAAATATCTGTCTGTAGTTCATCTATAACTAAACTCTCTGGAAAGCTTGTAGCAAAAGGATTGCTTGGATTTGGAAAGGCAAAGGATTCTTCAACAAATCTCCAAGAAGTATTATTTGTAAAAACTGGGTCTAAAAGTAGAATCAATCTCCTCAATTTTACTAGATCAATCGTTGAAACATTCCCTGATTTATTAACATCGGCGGCAATCAATTTATAAGGAGACGTGATTTCATGAATTCCTAAAATGTGCCGCTGCATGTGCACTAAATCAAAGGTCGAAACACCATTTAAATGATAAACATCCTTAAATGGTGTAATGCTATAGCTACCTTCAAGCGGTACTTCCGGAAATTCAAAATACCCTTCGGAATCATTAATATGGGTATCTTCTGCATCCCCATCTAATCTAATTTCTACTAGTTCAACTGGTAAACCATTTTCATTTTCAATTACTCCAGCAATCATAGCTGTTGGTACATCACATATATTTCCATTATTCTGAACATTTATTATAGTTGTACAGAAAGCACTATTCCCTGCTTCATCAATAACAGTCAACGTAACTGTCTGAGCACCAAGATCATCACAAGTAAACACTGAAGGACTTACCGTTATTAATAGATTTTCACTAGCTGTACAATTATCATAACTACCATAATTGATCATATCTGCCGTAATACTTGCTGTCCCATCTATTCCTATATTCACATTGAGCCCTCCACTACAAACTGGCGTCGGTGTTTTAGCATCAATAACAGTAAGCGTTCTTGTGCAAAGCGTAAAGTTTCCACAGTCATCTGTTGCGGTATATTTGATAATATGAACTCCTGGAGGATACAATCCACTGGCATTTTCTCCTGAGCCATTTGCATAAGGTGAATCATTAGTAATTTCTACATTTGGATTACAATCTGTAGCTTCTGGAATTTCCAGGTTGACATAAACACCACTACAGTTTGCAGAGAACATATCCACAGTTATATCTGCTGCACAATTTAGAAATGGAGCTGTATGATCCTCTATATCAATAACTTGAACATGTGTAAAATATCCATTATCTGTTCCATCATTAGGATCATAAACACACCATTCATAGACAGACCAAGTTCTCAAAATTCGATAACAAGATGGAGAATCATAAAACGTTTCATCCTCAAAATTGATCGATATATTTTCACAATCATCATTGATAAAAAGAGGCTCTCCTGTGATGGATTCTTCCGTATTTGCATTACAAATTGAGCTTACATAGTCTTCAGGCCAAGCTATGCTTAATGGCGTATTATCTTCTAGGATAATAGCTTGACTACAAGAAGAAGTATTTCCATTTATATCTTCTACTGTCCAAGTCCTTGTGATTATTCCTTCATTACAATCATTGAGGTTGATAATATCTGAGTAATAAAAAGTATCTATTCCACAATTATCACTTACTATTGGTAAGCCAACAAGGTTCAAATCATTATAATCTTCATAGCAACTGATATTTACATCAAGGGGGCAAGATATCGCGGGGCTGATTTTCTCATCAACTATTATATAAGCTGTACATTCATTGTGATTTCCAACAGCGTCCCAAACCTTCAAGGTCACTTCAACTGGAGCGTTTTCAATATCCTCACAGTTAAATGAAACAAAAGGTCCAAAATTAATTCCATCTCGGCTCACTCTTATACTATCAATAGTACAATTATCATGACTACCATTATCAAAAGTATTTGCATAAACAATAGCATTTCCGAAAACGGATAAATCAACAGTAGTAATATAACTACAAACCGGCGTAGGTGGAATATTATCTACTACCTCTACATTTATAGTACAGGTAGAAATATTTCCACAGTCATCTTGAGCAGTATAAGTAACAGCATGAATCCCCACAGGAACATTAAAGAAAGGACCATACCCTGTTCCAAAAGCCCAAGATACTGAGATATCAAAATCAGAGCAATCATCTGTTGCTGTAGCAAAAGGAAAGTTTACTGTAGCAGAACAATCATTCTGATTCGTACCAACCGTTATATCTTCTGGACAAATAATAACAGGTGCAATATTATCTTCGATATTAATTATCTGAACATTTAATGTAAAATCGCCAGAACAATAATCAATAATTGTCCAAGTACGAAGTACTCGAAATCCTCCAGATCCACAAAGTGGCACTTGTTGATCGGAGAAAGATACAATTAACTCACAATTACCAGAATTATCAATCGCTACACCATTGATTGAAGGTTCTCCAGTAAGTAATAAATTCGTAGGATCTTGACCGCAGCTCAGTGCAGGAGCAGCAAAACCATCTCGATGTGCAGGAAACGTAACATCATCAATGGTAACCCGCTTCAAATAAATCATTTGAATGCACGTATTTACATTCCCACTCTCATCCTGAACTGACCAAGTTCTTTGGATTTGACTGGTAATGGTGTCTGTGCCCTGCACTGCAAAGCAGGCAAGATCCATGAATTCATCAACGTAATTTAAATCAGTATTTGCAAACACCGAACAGTTATCCGTGGCCAACGGATAACCAATTACAGATGGATCTACTGATTGATTACATAAAACAACTGTATCAGAGCAAATAATTTGAGGATTAATATAATCTTCAACAGTGATTAAAGTCCAGCAAGAATTGCCAGTGTTTGTTTGTGTAACTGTCGCTGTCATAGTTTGTCCGACATGATCACATGTCAATAAGTTACCTACTGAAATACCATTAGGATCGGTAATATTTACAGTAAAATCGTTAGGATCACAAGAAGGATCCTGTAGTAAGATAAGTGGTGTAATTATGGCTTGTCCTGAGCCATCTAGTGAAACATTTAAACTGCTTTTACAGGTAACAACACAGGCAGGTGAAAGGATGGGAAACAATAGGAAAGATAGGACCAAGACAGTCATCAGACTGCTGATTTTTATGATCTCGGTTCTTAGCGAACAGATTTTAATCCATGTATATGGAATAAATCTCATTAAATCGATTTGGTCAACACTAAAAATCCTTTACCATACCAATTGGTATAATAAAGTCAGAATAGCATTCGATGGATAAAAGAATGTTTCCCTAAAGTGTTGTTCAAATCGTGTTGTAGTGTTGCTTTGTTAAAATTTTGAAAAGTAAAGGCCTCAATCTCTACCTTTCGGTTTGAAGCAATATTAATATTACTTCTGCTAGTTAATTTTTTTGTGGGAGGTTTTGTTGGTCGTAAGTTGGAGGGATTTTTTTGTAAATTTTGTAAGTCTTGTAAGTTTTTGGCACGCTTATTGAATTATTGTAAGTATCTGATAAAGCGAACCTTTTTGGTTTTGTACGTTTCCTAAGTACCTTTCAAAGATAAACTATCCTTATCCTTTCCACCATACCTACTTAATGGTATTTTATTAATATAAAATATACTTAATTTATATTCACCTTTCTTTCAATAATTTACCTATTCAATCTTTTTTACATTAAAAATATAAAGTCTATTTCTATTTGATCTTTCTTCATTTTGATATACTGCACCAAAGTCTTATCTAATTTCTTGGCAATTAGTTCCTATAAATGTTTCCAATAGAATAATCTAAAAATTATAATCGACGGCAGGAATGGTAATTAAATACCTCTCTTGAATTAAAGTCTTTTTTAAAATTATTAGTTGGTCTGTAAAAACGTCTTTTTCCACTCTACGTTTTTTTCAATATGCAAGTGAATACAATTGATTCTAATAATTTTTTGTATGATTTCAATAATAATAAAGAAAGGATAAATACTTCTTTAGTGTGTGTTCAAGTTTTTTATTCTGTTTTGTCCCTATTGAAAAACAAATGCCTCAATTTCTGCTTTTCGAATTGAAATAGACTTTTGTAGTTTCTATCTCTGCTAGCAAGTTTTGTATCTCATAATAAGATACGGGTGTTTCAAAATACCTTTTAGTGTGTGTTCAAGTTTTTTTATGTTGTTTCGTCCCGGATGAAAAGCAAACGCCTCAATTTTTGCTTTTCGAATTGAAATAGATTTTGGTAATTTCTATCTCTGCTAGTAAATTTTGTAGTGGGGAAAAATTAATTGTAAGTTGGAAGGGTTTTTTTGTAAATTTTGTAAGTCTTGTAAGTTTTTGGCACGCTTATTGAATTATTGTAAGTATCTGATAAAGCGAACCTTTTTGGTTTTGTACGTTTCCTAAGTACCTTTCAAAGATAAACTATCCTTATCCTTTCCACCATACCTACTTAATGGTATTTTACTAATACAAAATATACTTAATCTATATTTCTCTTTCTTTTAGCTATTTACCTATACAACTCTTTTTACATTAAAAATATAAGGTCTGTTTTTATTTAATCTTTCTTCATTCTGATATACTACGCCAAAGCCTTATCTAATTTCTTGGCAATTAGTTCCTATAAATATTTCCAATAGAATAATAATCTAAAAATTATAATCGACGGCAGGAATGGTAATTAAATACCTCTCTAGTGCATGTTCAAGTTTTTTATTCTGTTTTGTCCCTATTGAAAAGCAAATGTCTCAATTTCTGCTTTTCGAATTGAAATAGACTTTAGTAATTTCTATCTCTCTTTGTAAGTTCTGTATCTCATAATAAGATACGGGTGTATTAAAATACCTTTTTAGTGTGTGTTCAAGTTTTTTATGTTGTTTCGTCCCAGTTAAAAAGCAAATGCCTCAATTTTTACTTTTCGAATTGAAATAGACTTTCGTAGTTTCTATCTCTGCTAGTAAGTTTTGTATCTCATAATAAGATACGGGTGTTTCAAAATACCTTTTAGTGTGTGTTCAAGTTTTTTTATGTTGTTTCGTCCCGGATGAAAAGCAAACGCCTCAATTTTTGCTTTTCGAATTGAAATAGATTTTGGTAATTTCTATCTCTGCTAGTAAGTTTTGTAGTGGGGAAAATTAATTGTAAGTTGGAGGGGATTTTTTTGTAAATTTTGTAAGTCTTGTAAGTTTTTGGCACGCTTATTGAATTATTATAAGTATCTGATAAAGCGAACCTTTTTGGTTTTGTACGTTTCCTAAGTACGCTACAAAGATAAGTTATCCACACCCATTTCACTATACCTACTTAATGGTATTTTATTAATACAAAATACATTTAATGTATTATTAATTCATTATCAATGGATTAAAATATTAATTTAAAAAGTGAATTCCTATTAAAAATTTTAGCTTGAAATAAGACCTTATTATTCATTTATGAGGAGACAGCTTACGTGTGGAGAGAGATGGAAGATCAATATAAACTCATTACTTCTAAATACACCTTTTGAAAGATATCATCCATCAATAAACATTGGTAGTTTTCGACCTTAAGGTCGAATGACAAATACATCTGACTTTACTAAAAATAACCGATTCTGCTATTTATGTTTTTCCCCCACAGACAGTCACCTTTAATATTAGCCTCCCCTCGGCTAATATTTTTTTTTGCAGGATTGAAGGGTTAAACGATCATTTTGAGAACTGTCTTTTCAAATACCATTCATATACAAGCATCATAAATACACCTCTCAACAACATAAAAGTTAAAAAAGCAAACCAAAGCCCCTGGTTTTTATAGATCGGAAATAAGTAATAGTGGACTATGAGATATATCCCTAATGCTAATAACATCGTGTTCCGCATCGCTCGGGATGCGGTCAAACCAATATATATACCATCCCATAGATAACATGGTGTAGAAATGATTGGAAATATAATCATCCAAAAAAGATAGGGCTTTGCAGCTTCAATCAAATAGGTCTTATCCGTAAATATGGCCATCAACTCATTGCTAAATATTGCATATGCAAGGCTAAAGGTTAGTGCAAGCGCCATTCCCCAAGCAAAAGAATACAGAATTGCTTGACGCAATAATTTATTTTTATTAGCTCCTTTATATTTTCCTACAAGACTTTCTGAAGCGAAGGCAAATCCATCTACAGCATATGACATCCAATTTATAAATTGGAGTAGAATTACATTAACAGCCAAGATCGTCTCTCCTCCAATAGAAGATTGGCTGTAAAAAAAACCAAAAGCAAAAGTAAGACAGAGTGTTCGAATGAAAATATCTCTATTGATAACAAGAAATGACTTTAGCTTATTAAATTCCAGTATAGCTTTATGTGAAGCATGTTTGAATAAATAGCCATATTTGAATACTAATAAGACTATTCCCAGGATTAGTCCTGTATATTGGGCAATGACAGTAGCAAGTGCAATTCCATCTACTTCCATTCCGAAGTAATAAATAAAAACAAAATTGCCTATAATGTTTACACCATTAATCACAAGTGTAAGAATTAATGGAAAGATGGCATTTTGCATTCCAAAAAACCAGCCCATTAAAGCATAAAGCCCAAGTGTAGCTGGCGCCGCCCAAATTCGAATATTAAAATAAGTATTCACTAAAGGCTGTTGCGCTGAAGAAATATTGAGTAATTGGTTTCCCCATTCAAGAAATGGCTCATGAAAGGCAAGAATAAATATAGATAACAATAGTGAGATTGATAATGCGCGACTAAGCGTTGCAATGACCTCTTTATCATTTTTTTCTCCAAATGCTTGTGCAGTAATACCTGTAGTTCCCATTCGAAGAAAACCGAAATTCCAATATATAAAGTTAAATACCATCGCACCGAGCCCTACAGCCCCAAGATGCAAAGCAGAGACCCTACCCATCAAAATGGTATCTACAGTACTTAATAATGGTACAGATACATTACTCAATATATTTGGAATCGCAAGCCAAAGAATTTCCTTATTCAATTTTATATTCAAACCATCTTCAATTTTAATAGAAATAAGCTAAATTTGGTGGCAAATTTAGCTTATTTAGGAACAGGGAATACATTCTTTAACAAAAGCTCCAAAAGAATAAACGAATTATAGCCTTTTGTTAACGATTAATCGTTTGAATAAAAATTATTCAAAACAAGCAATAACTTTAAGCTTTGTATTGACCTTTTATGAATTTGTTCTATGTTTGGTAATTAAGAACCCAAAATTAATGAAAGAAAGACTAAATAAAATAAAAGCCTGGTCTAAGAAAGCTGGGCAAGAATTATATGCTTTTGTAAGTAGTGGAATATTCCTTCGCAATTTTGGAGGCATCGCTGCCACCATTACTGTGTTTCTCATCCTTAGCTTTTGGTGGATTAACTGCTATACTAAACATGGCGAATCACTTCTCGTACATGATTATATAGGAATGGATCTAGATGAAGCAATTACAAACGCGGCGGATAATAGCTTTGAGATTATAATCAATGATTCTACTTTTATTCCTGGCAAAAAGCCAAATATTATCTTAGTACAAAACCCAAAACCACAATCTCAAGTAAAAAAGAATAGAAAAATTTATGTCTCGGTCACTAAACGAGTTCCAGACCCAACTACTTTACCCAATTTAAGTGGCGGTAATGATGACTTTAATAGTTTCTCTAGCAAATGCAATCGAAAGTTTATTGAAGTAGTAAAAAGCAAAGAAGTTTTTAGTAATAAACTCGAACCCAATACGATTCTTGAGGTTTATTATAAGGGCAAAGAGATTACAGATCTGCTAGACGAGGGTTTTGATATTCCCAAAGGCGATACAGTTCATTGTGTCGTTACTCAACAAGGTGGTGGTTTCGTACCTGTTCCAAAATTAGTTTGCGAAAAATATGATGCAGCAGTATTCCTTGTGAGTAATTTTAATCTTCGAATTGGTTCTGTCATATCGGATAACACGGTTACCGATGAGAATACCGCCTATGTCTGGAGACAAAGTCCAAGATATACGCCTACAAGCAATATGCGTATAGGAGAACAAATTGATATTTATCTTACTCAATACAAGCCCAAAAGCTGTAGTGATCAAGGCCTAAACATTGAATCTCCACAGCCCGTCGAAGCGACACCAGTACCAGAGGAGGAAGAAGAGGATTTTGGAGGCTTATAAGTTCTTAGACATAGAAGTTGTTCCGTCATTTACCTACCATTATTCAGGATATTAATAGGCAACAATTGCTATCATTCTTCGTTTTTTAAAATAGCTATGTAATGTCAAAAGAATAATTTATCCATTTGGTCGAGTTTATCTTTTCGTCTTTACTTAAGTTACGAAATTTGTATATTTGCCAGCAAGAAAAAAATATTTCTTGTAAAACTTTGATTTTCAACACCTTATTGACAATTTCATTTTTATAACAATTACTTTTAACCACCGGCAGCTCCATTTGGATCATCCTAATATAAAGATTATGCGGTTTTTTTATACCATTTTATTTTTTATACTGACTATTACAATTACTGAAGCTCAAATCAGCGTGGAAGAGCGCCCTTTAGAAACCAATTCAGTCCTTCAAAGAGCTGAGGTCATTCAATCTAAAGCCAGAGCAGATAAATTAGTCCGTTTGTTTGGAAAAAATGAGACAACATCCAGATCAGTCAATAGCAATTGTGAAGATGATGGCGTTTACATTAGTGGAGAAACAGTTTATATTTTAAGCGGAGAGACAAAAGAAGTTTGTCTGGATACCACAGGTTTTGTTACTTTTAATAATTTGAGTGTTGATGGAAATTTTGGGACAGTAAGTACCCAAGATGGTTGTTTTACTTATGTTTCTAATCCTGGCATTGATTTAGGAATAGGCGATACATTAAGGGTAGAGTTATGTTTGCCTGATAATAATTGTACAATTAGAACTTTTCCAGTAGCTGTTATAAGAACGGGTCAATTATTTGAAGAAACTTCGACGTCCATACCAACAGAGTCAGATGCAATTATTTGCGTGGATCCTTCTAATTTTATATTACCTGGAGACATAGAGACCAGTGCTATTTTAGATGGTCATGACCCGACACTCGTAAACATTGCTAATGGTAATAGTAAAGATAGTTGTGTACTTTTAATTTCCAATAGATTTGCTGGACAGGATACTTTCTGTCTGGAAATCTCAAACGATTTTTGTATTTCCGATACTTTTAAATTTCCATTTCAGATTATTGGTGATACCATTAGTTTACCTTTTTTAGATGACTTTTCTTATGATGGGCCATATCCTAATAACCAATGGCTAGATAAACATGCATATGTTAATAATCATTGGGCTAATCAACCTCCAACAGTAGGATTTGCAACTATGGATGGTTTAGATGAAAATGGCAGACCTTGGGGAGGTGGATATGGACGTGCGGACTTCCTAACATCTAATTATTTGGATTTAAGTCCTTTCAACTCAGGTAGCAATGTCTACTTAAGCTGCTATGTACAACCAAAAGGTTATGGATATTATCCGAACGAAGGAGACTCATTAGTAGTCGAATTCAAACAGTCAAATGGTGATTGGGAACAAGTACACGCTTTTCAAGGTTATTCAGGTAATGTAAATGAAAACTTCCTTCCTGACTTTGATGAGTTTTTCACATATAATATTACTTCAAATAACTATTTGTATAATGGTTTCCAATTTCGGTTTGTCAATTATGCTCAACGAAGCGGAATCCGAGACATCTGGCACATAGATTATGTTCGATTAGCAGCCAATGAAATACCGGATGGCACATTTGAAGACATCGCTTTCACTAATACACCGAATGATATAATAAAACAATATTCTAGTGTACCCTGGAGGCACTTTGAAAACTCCATGTTAATTGATTCAATTGATATTGAATTGTTCAGCCAGTTCGATGTTGTAGAAACAGCCAATCCCAGTAGTATAAAAGTTACAGAATTAGAAACAGGGGCTGTTGTATTTGACTCTCCGGTATTACTTTTAGCCATACCAGAAAATCAAAGAAATGTCCCTTCACTTGAACATCAATTCCATACTAATCTATTAAATCTTACAGGATTACCTAGTTTTAATGAAGAACGACTTGTCTTTGAAACTGAATATCGTTTTGAAGTGGATAATGAAAACCCAGGCCTATTTCCACTTGTGGAAAGAAATAATACAGTAAAAAATCAAACTGTTTTTGATAATTACTTCGCTTATGATGATGGTAGTGCTGAGCTTTCTATGTTCATTGGTGAAGCAGCAGGCGAAGCTGTAGCAGCTATTTATACGACTTTAGAAGACGATACATTAAGAGCAATTCAGATTCATTTTCCACATTATAGTAACCAAACAAATGCTCGTTATAATATCAAGGTACATATCGGCGAATTAGGGAATGTAGTCTATGAACGATTTAGTCTCACTCCTTATTTTACAGATACGGTATTGGATACTTTGCAGGGTTTTACTTCTATTCCTTTAACTGATGATTTTGGCGAACTTTCTCCCGTAGGTATTCCTGCTGGAGATTTTTATGTGGAATTAGAACAAAACAATTCTATAACACCTACCAGAGTTGGATTAGATAAAAATACACCAGAAGCAAAGGCTTTTCAATATAGGAAACTCAATGGAGTCTGGAATACTTTGGGTAATTTGGGCGCCATGATGCTTCGTCCTGTATTAGGAAGTGAAACCCCAGTAAATACGCCAACAGAAGAAATCGCTATAGAAGAAACTTTAAACCTTAAGCTCTATCCAAACCCTTCAACTGGTATTATTAACTTAGGCTTGAACAGTCATGATATACAAGATTATGAGATCAATGTATTCAATACAATCGGTCAAGTCCTTATTCAGCAGCCATTACAAAAAGCTCGGATTGACTTAAGCCGCTTCGAAAATGGCATTTATTATGTACAAATAAGAAACTTAAATTCCAATCAACTTTCCACACATAAGGTTGTTATATTTAAATAAGTGCTTTTATTAGTATAGAAGTTATTTGTACCTTACAAAAGAATTATAAATTAATTACGTATTATAAAAATGGATATTACAGTTCAAGAACTTAAACAAAAACTAGATAAAGGTGAGTCATTCTTATTCATTGATGTTCGAGAAAAACACGAATATGAAGAATTCAACCTTGGTGCTAAATTGATTCCTTTAGGAGAAATCCAAATGGCTCTTGATGACCTGATAGATCAAAAAGATAATGAAGTCATTGTACATTGCCGTTCAGGTGCTAGAAGTGGAATGGCTCAACACCTGATGAAAGAAGCAGGATTTACTAATGTTAGAAACCTCACTGGTGGAGTTTTAGCATGGGCAAGTGCTTTTGGAAATTAGGGAACGAGGAAATATGAGGTTTCCCAAACCTTAATATATACAACTTTCTTCCTTAAATCTATTTGTCAAGGGTCATTAGAATAAAACTTCTAATGACCCTTAATAAATTATGGTTCTCTACTCTTTCAATAATTTAAGGTAAGTTTGTACTTTATCATTTGGAACAAGCATTGAAAGGTCATAATGCTTTAATTTCCAGCCCATACTAGTTTTTTCTAAAACGCCAGAACCTCGACAATCACCCATCCATGTATCTAACAACTCTTCAAACCAAGCCGTTTTTCCATCATTAGAAAAATATATATTTCGTTGTTTGGCAGTGAATGACCAAGCACTCTCTTTCGCAAAATACTTTTTTGACCATTCTTTCAATTCATCTCTAAGCCACCTTTCTGAAGCATCCGTTCCAAGATAGATCGCATCCTCCGTCATAGTCTGATCAAAGAAAACATCCTCGTCTGCTTCTGCAGCCGCTTTATGCCAAGCATCCATTAAATCATTAATTTCTTGTTCATGATCTAATGGAGCTGTTTGACATTTATCTTTTCTTCTGGTATCCGTAATCCCGATAACTTTCCAGCCATCATCTGATTTAAATAATTGAAAGGCATTTACTCCGCAATGACTCATTTTCTCTCCCAAATAAAATGTATACTCCGTCCATGCAGTAGCGAGTAAACCATCTATTTCAATTTCATAAGACCAAATTTTTTCATCGTAAATTTCTTCATGCGGCTTTGTGACCCCAGTTATAAAATCTTTCATGCTCCCTTCGCGAATTTGAGGTTTACCTGATCGATCTACATAAACTGTCTTTAGACTAGCATCTCCAAATACTATAGATTTTATTTTCGTACTATCGCTTTCTCGCATACCATCGAACATGGTCTGAATAGAAGCAATAATTGCTTGTTCATCTGATGTTTGTGCAATTAAATTGAGACTAGAAACGAGGAATAAGCAAAATAATATTCTTTTCACGATAGTTTATTTTTGAAAGTTAACAAAAGAACATTTTGAAAGTTAAACATTTGGCTTACAAACGTTAGTTTCTAGTTTGAAGTCCAAACCTTCAAGATGCGCTGTCCCTTAAAGGCCTAATTCCTTTCTAACAAGATCCGAAACATCTTGACCTCCTCCTGAATAAAGTGCTAGTTTTATATCAAAAATATAAGCTAGATTATTGGCTTTTGCCACAGCCTGAAGCGCAACATTGAATTTGTCATATAAAGGCTTTGTCAATTCTTGTTCTTTTACAGCTAGTTTTTGATCTGCCTCAGAAGCTTGAACCTGCAAATCTTGCTGCATTTTTGCAAGTGTAGCTTCGGCTTCCTGCTGCTCTACAGGAGGAAGTATTCCTGCTTGTAGTTTTTTGTTTACATCAGCATAATATTCCTGTAGTTTTGCTTGCTCCCCTTCCAATTGTTTTTGCAAAATCTTACTATATGCCTCAACCTCTGATTTAGCTTGCTTATATTCTGACATTTCTAAAATTATCTCATCAGATTTCACATGAGCAATCTTTTGTTGCGCCTGTATTGCAGTACTAAAGCCTAAAAGTGCACAGACCATTATTATTGAATAAATTTTTTTTACGTTTTTCATTATTAAAGTTTAAAGATTATAAAAAAGGCTCTAATTTAGCCCTTTTTTCTGAATAGGCTGGTTAAAGATTAGTTAATATTGAGAAGGAAAAATACAATAGATTCTAATTTTGTAAGCCCTTTCTTTAAACGAAAAACGGTACTGAATGAATCAAAAATAGAGCATTAGCGTAAAAATCAACATAGAAATTATTCAAAAAAAGAAGTTGTTCAAAAATGGCTGCTATTTCGAGAAATAGATTTTTTGCCTTAAGACCAGGCTTTAAAATCGCTGTATAGTAGGACTATATGAGATTTTCATAAACAACTTCAAAGATTCAAAAGATAAAAACCATCTAAAACCACTACCATTTTTTTAATCTTTTAATCATAAAAAAAACATGAGTTTAAAAAAGCAATTTTCGAAAACAAAACCAGTATGTAAAGTGACTTTTACGCTCCCTAAAGAAGCTATAATGACTGGAAATCAAGTTCTTGTACTTGGTGAATTCAATAATTGGGATCCAGCTAAAGGCATTCCTATGAAGGCTACCAAAACTGGTTATTCCGCTAAATTAGATTTGGAAACTGGACGAAATTATCAATTTCGATATCTAATTGATAATCAAAAATGGGAAAATGACTGGGCAGCTGACGGCTATGTACCATCACCTTATGGTGCAGATAATTCTGTAGTAGTCATTCCTGAAGTAGTCCCTTCAAATGCTACAGTTGCAAAAACAAAAAAGGCTTCAAGCAAAAAAAATGGCTTGGAAAAAATAGAAGGTATTGGTCCCAAGATTGCATCAATCCTTAATGAAGCTGGTATCTCGACTTTTGCCGATTTAGCAAATACAGCACCATCAATGCTCAAAGATGTTTTAGCAAATGCAGGTAAGAGATACCAAATGCATAATCCTACTTCTTGGCCTACACAAGCAAAATTAGCGGCTAATGGCGATTGGGATGCCCTAAAACAAATGCAGGATACTATGAATGGAGGAAGATAATTAACCGCTTGCTAAACTGCTATTTCTAAAGAATGTCATTCGTCAGTAACCATTCAGGATTTCACTCCTATGCTTATTGATGAATGACATTTCTATCTCATAATATTTCATAATCAAACTCAAAAGGAGAAACCCATTTGAAACAGGAAATTAAAGTTTTCTGATTTAAAATTATATTCTGAAGTCAAACTGATAGGGCCAAAAGTTGATAGCGCTCCAACTTCTAATCCAATTCCTGACATATTATCTTTTAGCTCAGGAGCAAGATTATAACCATTATCATCAATAAAAGAAAAACTCGGAGTCGTAAATACACCATAATTAAAACTCAAAGCAGTAAAAATATTACTAATGGGTTCTAATTGAAGTTTTAGTCCTGAAAAAGCAAAATCACCAACAGGTCGCTCCATATAATTATATCCTGAAAAAGGAATGTATCGTTCTTCATATGGCAGTGCTCTTCCCAAGAAAAATAGCTGGGTAAAGTCTGTTCCTTCAAATTTTGAGTTTCCTGCCCAACTATACCATTCCAAAACGGATTTAGGGCCTAATGGAAACAATTGCCTATAGCTAAATAAATTATAAGCATTCCCACGAGTATTAATTTTAGAGTCTGCAGCTATTGAGGATTGTAATGAACCACTCAAAATAAAGTTTGCCGAAAGCTTTAATTGAGCGCCTCGTGTAGGAAAAAATTTCCGATTCAACCAGTCATAATTAAAATTAAGGTGTGTAGTAATTTGTTCGATTAATGGGTTTCTGTTTTCCTCTTCAAAAAAACGCTTGTCCAATCGTTTATATTCCGCACTAATCCCTACCCCAAATGAAATGTTTCTTCCTAATCCGGAAAAAACATCCAAACGCGTTTTTCCTACTAAGAAATTATACTCATCAACTAGTGTATTATTTAAGTACAAAAAACCAGGGTATAGATTACCGATACCGGTCAAACGAAATCCGATATTTGGCCGCGTTTTAGTGTATACTAAATAATTTGCAAGTAAAGCTGGGTTTTCAGAAATTCTAACATCAAAAGAAAATTTACTGCCGGGTAAAATTGTATTTAATGCTGTAATATTAATGAGTAAGCCTGCATTATAAGTACTATGGTAATTAGCCCCGAGCTTGAGCGAAAAATTATTTGCCTTACGAGTTACTATCTTCAAGTGAAAACTATCATTTTCAGGAATTAACTGATAATCCATTTTATCAAAAAGTCCTGTAGCGACGAGCCGAGAAACTTGTTTATCAATTTTTTCGATCTCATATTTTTTTGTCTTTTTTATTTGTAGGATGTTTTGAAAGGTAACTTTTGCTTTTGCATCTAAACCAATAATATCAACATTTGATATCGCCACCTCTTTAGGCAATTCTTCTAAAATGCCTTTTCTTAGGCTTTGAGAAACCTGCTCTTGATTAAGGATTTTCAGAATCTCTGGTAACATTTTCCTTGCTGCGGTTTCGCCTGCTAAAATGAGCGAATCTGGTTGATCAAATACTAAAGCAGAGAAGGCACTAATATCAGGTCTGATTACAACATTCGCCAAGTTCAATTGCTGTTGATTAAATTTGGCAATTTGAAAACTACTGGTTTGATCCAATACATTTATAATAGAATTCAATTCTTCTTTTTTATATAATAATGCTCCTACATCTACAGCAATTACAATATCAGCACCTAAATCAAATGCGTCCTGTACCGGAAGGTTTCTAGATAAACCGCCATCTACTATGAGGCGGTCATTAATTTCTTTAGGCTCAAAAACTGAAGGGATACTAATACTTGCACGGATAGCATTTGCTAAAGAACCTCGATCAAAGACGACAGCTTTGCCCGTTTCCAAGTCGGTACCTATACATCGAAAAGGGATTTGAAAATCATCGAAGCTATCAATTCCATGTACTTTCATAGTCAGCTTTGACAATAGTATTGACAATTTTTGACCATCTACAAAACCATTTGGTAATTTAATTTTTCTATTCTCAAATGGAAAAGAAAAAATATACCGTTCTACTGTTTCTTTTTCCTCAATCGTTCGATAACTTCTTTCATAAGTATCAGAAAAGTACGCCGACCACTCTAAGGTATTCGCCATATCTTCTAGTTCCTTACTACTATAACCTATAGCATATAAACCTCCTACTATACTCCCCATACTCGTTCCAGTTATCACATCAGGATAAATGCCTGCTTCCTCTAATACTTTCAAAACACCTACATGTGCAATACCTTTAGCTCCTCCTCCGCTAAGTGCTACTCCTATTTTTTTATGCTTGGCCTGTGCTTGTGCAGACACCAAAATAGGTAGGCTAAAGAGTATGCCAATAAGAGATAGATAAAAGTATATTTTATTCATTTGTATATAGATGCTTTAACAGGTTGTAGCTAAGGAATAGAGTTCTCTTTGGATATTTAAATTTTAAAGTTAAAAAAATCCCTTGAAACTATGATTGATAAGCCGCGTTTAAAACATTAACAAGAGCTCTTAAGAGACGAGGCATAAATATATAAGTTGTTCATGGCTACAAAACGATCTTTTGCCTCAATACTAGCAGGTACTTATGAACAATTTCTAGATAAAATCATATCATGTCCAGCATCACTAGCACCAATATTAGCAGGTTTACTGATTTTGATATTAGCTTATTTAAATCAGGTAAGCACTTCAAACTTTATGAAAAGCTTGGTAGCCACCTTATGGAAGTTGATGGCCTCAAAGGCGTTTACTTTGCAGTATGGGCACCCAATGCCACCTCTCTATCTGTAATTGGCGATTTTAATCACTGGAATAAGTATGAACATCCACTTTCTCCACGTTGGGATGGATCCGGAATCTGGGAAGGCTTTATCCCTCACCTTAAAAAAGGAACTATTTATAAATATCATATTGCTGCTACAGATGGTCGTCAATTAGAAAAAGGAGACCCATTTGCGTTTTCATGGGAAGTTCCGCCAAGAACGGCCTCTGTCGTTTGGGACTTAAAATATCGCTGGCAAGATAAAAAATGGATGGCCGCTCGTCATAAATCTGCTGGCCATTCCAAACCCTTTTCAGTATATGAAATACATATTGGTTCGTGGAAAAAAATAACAAGCGAAGAAAACCGTCTGCTCACTTATAAAGAAATGGCAAGCCAGATCGTACCTTATGTAAAAGACCTCGGTTTTACACATATCGAATTCATGCCCGTCATGGAATATCCTTTTTTTGGTTCTTGGGGTTATCAGGGAGTTGGCTATTATGCTCCATCCAGTCGTCATGGAACACCTCAGGATTTCATGGCATTGATTGATGCCTTCCATAATGCTAATATTGGCGTTCTATTAGATTGGGTACCTTCACATTTCCCAGTAGATGCTCATGGCTTAGCAGATTATGATGGGACACATCTTTATGATCATGCTGACCCACGAAAAGGCTGGCATCCAGATTGGACAAGTTGTATTTTTAATTATGGGAGGAATGAAGTTCGAGCATTTTTAATCAGCAATGCCATTTTTTGGTTAGATCTATTTCATGCAGACGGACTTCGAGTAGATGCCGTAGCATCCATGTTGTATCTAGATTATTCTAGAGAAGAAGGCGAATGGATTCCCAATAAGTACGGTGGTAGAGAAAATCTAGAAGCCATCTCTTTTCTACAAGAATTTAATGAAACTGTTTATGGGTTCTTCCCTGATGTAGTGACTATTGCAGAAGAATCGACAAGCTGGCCTGGCGTTACACAGTCAAGTCTTGAAGGGGGTTTGGGTTTTGGTCAAAAATGGATGATGGGTTGGATGCACGATAATTTAACGTATTTTAAGAAGGCCCCTATTTATAGACGATATCATCAGGATAACATTACTTTCAGTTTGACTTATGCTTTTTCCGAAAATTTTATGCTACCACTCTCACATGATGAAGTTGTCCATGGGAAAGGTGCATTAATCAATCGAATGCCAGGTGATGAATGGCAGCGATTTGCAAATTTGCGTTTACTCTTTGGTAAAATGTATATGCACCCGGGGACAAAATTATTATTTATGGGCAGTGAATTTGGACAGACTAGTGAGTGGAAACATGACAAAGAATTAGAATGGTGGCTACTCGAATTCAAATTTCATAAAGGTATTCAAAACTGGGTTCGAGATCTAAATAATTTTTATACAAGTCACCCAGCTCTTTATAGCAAACAATTCAGTTCGGATGGTTTCCAGTGGATAGATTATGCTGATCATGAAAATAGTGTCATAGTCTTTCTTAGAAAAGGAGCATCAAAAGACAAACCATTATTAGTTATCTGCAATTTCACTCCAAACCTTAGAGAAGCCTATAAAGTTGGAGTACCTTCATCAGGACAATGGAATGAAGTTTTGAACAGTGATAAAGATATTTATGGTGGTTCCAATGTTTCCAATAATGGACGCCTCAATGCGAGGAGGTCTAATTGGCACAATCAAGCCTATACTTTAACACTAAAACTGCCTCCTCTGTCGGTGGTCGTCTTCGAATTAACTACATAAAACGTATAGTTTTTGTATTTTAGAGGGAGGGAATTAAATGCACTGTGTATTAAAGCCCTTTTAAATTCTTATTCCTAAGTTAGTGTTAAATAACAATAAAAATGGTATACCGCTACATTCTATTGCTTTGTTTTTTCTTTGTATGCACTGCCAGTTTTGCACAATCTTTATTTTTACCTTATGATGTTGGGGATAAACGTGAAGGGAAAATCAATAGTGATCAGATTGACTTTTATGCTTATCCTTTCAAGGGAGAAAGCATTGATTTGCGAGATTTTAAACGAAAAAATCCAAAGCTAAAAGCACCGAATTTTTTAAAGCTTGATTTGGAGGGTTTAAATTTAAATATCAATATTACGGTTCTAATTGGCTTGATTAAAGGTGTTGAGCCTAATAAAAATGCACTTGTCATCTGGTTAGCATCTGATTTCGAAACTGAAGAGATTACTTTTTATCTGGATAAAAATTTAGAT
>CBDICS010000037.1:0-7937 GCA_965277415.1 Saprospiraceae bacterium | reverse complement strand
GGATACTTTTTAATTTCGATTCTCCAACCCTGATCATCTGTCAAATGCCAATGAAAAGTATTGAGCTTCAAAGCAGCCATTTGATCTAATATCTTTTTTATGTATTTCTTTTCATAGAAATGGCGCGAAACATCTAGCATAAATCCCCGCCAGCCAAATCGAGGTTGATCTTTGATTTCTATAATTGGGATGACCAGTCGGGTATCGGCTTTTATTTTATTGGAAGCAAAAGATTTAGGTAATAATTGCTGTAAGGTTTGCAAGCCATAAAAGAAGCCTGCATTTGAAGCGGCACTTATTGTTAAGGATTTAGGGCTGGAAACTAGTTCATAAGCCTCACTCGAAACGTTTTCGCTTGTTTTAAAAACAATACTACCACCTGATCCAATTTGGACTGAAGGCTTCCATCCAACTTTATTATTGAATTGATCAAAAAATAAATTCGCAATGGCAGCTTGACTTTCATTTTCTACGCTGACAATTGAGGACTTTTTTATCTCAAAGAAACCCTCTGAAACTTTAACACTACTAGCTTGTGGTATCAAAGCTGGAGCATCTGGGTATATTTTTTCTTTTGAACATCCAAAAATTAAACATATAGAAACCAGAATTGCATAAATCTTTAAGCGAGTATTCATATTATAGTTTTTAATTTAAGAGCTTGTTTAAAATTTCATTAACCGGCTACAAGCGGCAAATTTTCTTCTGCATTTTGTTAATTTTTTCGCCGGATTGCCCGCATCCGAAGCAAAAATTGCCTCATTCAGAACAAAATTTGCTCACTTTCGCTCAATCATGAAAATTCAAACAAACTCTAATCTGAAAATAGAGATTTCCATTTAGAAATTTGAGTTTAAAGCTTACTTTTGCTGCTCAATAGAAAATCGTATAATTTCTAATGTACAAAATACTAAAGTCGGCTATTAAATATTTCTTACCTCAGCGTCTCTTGCTCAGGAATGAAAAACTGATGAGACAGTTAAGCTATCTCTTTTATAAAGGCAATAAGTATCATTGTAATACCTGCGAGGCAAAGCTATCGAAATTTGTGGAATTGAACTCAAATGATTTGCTTTGTCCAAGATGTGGAAGCCTGCCTCGTACACGTCGCTTATGGAAATTAGTCGCTCCTCTATTAGGAAGTAATGTCAAAATCCTTCACTTCTCTCCTTCACGAGTATTGTACCGAAAGTTCAAGTCTTTACAAACTATCGAATACCTTTCTACAGATTTTGAAAATGAATTTCTAGCTGATCAGAAATTGGATATTCGTCAAACTGGATTATCAGACGATAGTTTTGACATTGTTATTTGTTTTCATGTACTTGAACATATTGATGAAGATATTAAAGCAATGGCAGAATTATTTAGAATCCTAAAGCCAGGTGGCCAATGCTTTATTCAAACTCCTTTTAAAACTGGAGATATATACGAGAATCCAGCTATCACTTCGCCTGAAGATCGACTTCAACATTTCGGTCAGGCAGATCATGTTCGGATTTATTCTGAAGATGGCTTAAAATTACGCTTGGAGGATGTTGGCTTTCAGGTTGATTTAATGGTTTTTGAAAAGGATAAGCTTAATCCACTTGGTTTTAAAGATAGAGATGTAGTTTTGGTTAGTAAAAAAGGATAATTTCAACTTCATCGAATTTCCGCCTACATATGTCTAGGAAAGGTGCAAATCAGCACAAAGAACATCATCTTGTCCTTGTATTCATTAACTAATAAAAAAATTATAAAATAATGGAAGATAGCAATATGATGACCTCAATGTCTTATTCAGAAGAAAAAAACTGGGCTTTATTTTCTCACTTGGGCGTCTTTGCAGGAATCTTTATACCGTTTGGAAATATTTTAACTTCTTTAATCATTTGGCAGATCAATAAAGAAAAGTCTGAGTTTATTACTGATCATGCTATTGAAGCCTTAAACTTTAAAATAAGTATGATGATCATTTATTTCATTTGTGGCTTATTGTGTATCGTGTTGATAGGAATTCCAATGATCATTGCCGCATTTGTAGTTGATGTGATTTTTTCAATCAAAGGTGCGATTAAAGCAAGCGAAGGCGAATATTATGACTATCCTTTTAACTTTAGATTTATAAAATAATTTAAGAGTCTTTTTAAAAATTATTAGCTGGGCTCTAAAAAATCAATCTTTTCTAAGCCATTGTCAGTTAAATCTGGCAGTGGCTTTTGAATATGTTCAAAAATAGCTTATCTATTTTCTTTTCGCCAAACAATCTTTAATCCTGACCATTTTTCATCTACTGCACATACTTTCACATCTACCAAACCAAGATTCAATGCCGTATTTCTAATGATATCTTCATTTAGATCCGTAGGAATTTTTGAAGCTTTTTTATACCAAGATACCCAAATCATACCATCCTTTTCAATTTCATCTTTTATCTTAAAAAAGTGCTTTTCAAATGAAGCAATATCTTTACAAAAAAGATGGATGAAATTCGCTAGTTTTCTTTTGCTTTTTAATAAGGTTAAATCCTCTGGGAGTGGTCCTAATATATCTAAATAATAATCAGGTGCATTGATAAACCTTGCCTTATATCCTGCTTTTATTCCTAGCTTTTTAATTAGAGGTGTTTTTGAATAGCCTGTACTCATGATATGCATATTTTAAGACATTGACCTCGCTGAGGTGAAACAGCGAGTACTAATTATTTACCTCTTACAATGAATCTATTATTATATATTATTCATTCATCTCTGTAAAAAACTAATAATCATTGATTTAACAAAATATTTACTGAAACAAAGATAGCCAAATCTAAATCTATTGAATCTAATTATTTAATTCTTTATATTCTGTTGATATTTATTGAATATAGCACTATTTTTGCGTTTTCCAGTAAGAACTATTTGTAGCTAGAATGGTTATAGTATAAAAAGAAAAATAATGGCAATAATAATAACTGATGAATGTATAAATTGTGGGGCTTGTGAGCCAGAATGTCCAAATAATGCCATCTATGAGGGTGGTGTGGAATGGGCCATCTCAGATGGAACGAGTGTTACAGGTACTTATAAATTAGAAACAGGAGTAGATGTAGCTGTAAACGATCAAAATGCGCCTGTAGAAGAGGATTATTATTATATCGTTCCAGATAAATGTACAGAGTGCGTTGGATTTCATGAAGAACCTCAATGTGCTGCAGTATGTCCTGTTGATTGTTGCGTACCTGATCCAGATAGAGAAGAGACGGAGGACATCCTCTTAGGTAGAAAAGCGGCACTCCATTTGGAATAAAAATTGAAGATGTAAAAAAGCTCATTTAGTTTAAATGAGCTTTTTTTATGTCTACTCGTAAGAGAAAAATTCTAAGATCCACAGAAGTTGTTTTAAAATAGATAGAGATCCAAAGAAAATAAATTTAGACTGGTTCTTAAGAGTATCAGAATTTATAAATACATTGCAAGACTAAACCAAATAAGAAAAAATGCCAACTGATATTGAAATCGCTCAATCCATTGAATTAAAACCTATTGTTCAAATTGCAGAAAAAATTGGCCTTGATCCAGATCAATTAGAACTCTATGGAAAGTATAAAGCAAAAATTCCATTATCCCTTATTGATAAACAAAAGGCGCAATCCAGCAATTTAATTCTCGTTTCGGCAATCTCTCCAACACCAGCAGGAGAAGGAAAGACAACAATGTCTATTGGTTTGACTCAAGGGCTTAATCGTATTGGAAAGCAAGCTGTGGTTGTACTTCGTGAACCTTCATTAGGGCCTGTTTTTGGCATCAAAGGTGGCGCTGCTGGAGGTGGGCACTCTCAGGTGCTTCCAATGGAAGATATCAATTTACATTTCACTGGTGATTTTTCAGCCATTGAAAAAGCTCATAACCTTTTGGCAGCTTTGATTGACAATAACCTTCAAAGTAAAAAGTATTCGTTAAATATTGATGCTCGAACCGTTTTATGGAAGCGAGTAATAGATATGAATGACCGAGCACTTAGGAATGTAGTCATTGGTTTGGGAGGTACAGGTTCTGGCATTCCTAGAGAGACTGGATTCGATATCACAGCAGCTTCAGAAATTATGGCGATTTTATGCCTTTCAAATAGCCTTGCTGATTTAAAAAAGAGACTTGGTAATATCTTTGTTGGTTTCAAATATGATAAGACACCTGTTTATGCTAGAGATTTGAATGCACAAGGTGCTATGACTGCACTCTTAAAAGATGCGATCAAGCCCAATTTAGTACAAACTATAGAAGGCAATGCAGCCATCATTCATGGAGGACCTTTTGCCAATATAGCGCAGGGTACTAATTCTGTTTTAGCTACAAAGATGGGTTTATCTCTATCAAATTACGTTGTAACAGAAGCAGGTTTTGGCGCAGATTTAGGTGCTGAAAAATTCTTAGATATTAAGTGTCAAAGTGCTGGGCTCTCACCAAAAGCGGTAGTCATCGTGGCTACTATTCGCGCCTTAAAATATCATGGTGGCGCAGATTTAAAAACCATCACTGAGGCCAATCCAAGTGCTGTTTCTAAGGGATTAGTCAATTTAGAAAAGCATCTTGAAAATATCCAGCAGTTTAATATTGAACCAGTTGTCGCTATTAATCAATTTCTAACAGATACACCAGAAGAAATTCAAATTATAAAAGATAGATGTAAGGTCTTGGATGTGAAGGCTGTAGTTGCTAATGTCTGGGGTAAAGGTGGAAGTGGTGCTGAGGATTTGGCTAAAGCGGTCGTAGAAGCTGTAGAATCTTCGGAAGGAAAATTTAAGCCTATTTATAATTGGGAATGGTCAGTCGAAAAGAAAATTGAAGCTGTGGCTACCAAAATTTATGGCGCGAAATCAGTAGAATACGCATCAAAAGCCAAAATCGACTTAAGGCGAATAGCAAGATTAGGACTAGAGCAACTTCCAGTATGTATTGCCAAAACTCAAAAATCGCTTTCTGATGATCCAAAATTAATTGGGCGACCAAAAGATTTTACAATTACCGTTAGAGAGATTGAGATTGCTGCCGGAGCTGGATTTTTAGTTCCTATTACAGGAAATATCATGCGGATGCCAGGACTTCCCGGTATTCCTTCAGCAGAAAAGATTGACATTGATGATGATGGAAATATTACTGGATTGTTTTAGAGATATTATTTTTTACTAATCAGATCAGTCATTGCGACATTTTCAATAGGGTCTTCTATTTCTTGGTCTTTGTCTTTTATCCAAAAATTTAGTTTTGATCTTCTAAAATCTAAACTGACAAGATTTTCTTTCAAGAATGGAAAACCAAGGATACCATCTATCTGCATGCCGTGGCTTGTATTAAATTGATCGAGGTCTAAAAAAACGAATTCTATATCTTGAAAAGATTGATTTTTGATTTTTAATCGTTTGATCTTTGTAGTCGATGCTAAGTTTTTACGATTACTTACTCCTGCCATTAATTTAGTCTCCTCCAAATCAATTTTACTTCTTTTTAGCTTTTTTATACATCTCTTATTGATTACATTTACTTCTGCACCGGTATCCACTCCAAAATAATAATGCTTATTGCCAATCTTAACTCTGATTACTGGTAGCTGCTCTTCCATAAAAAAAGAAACCGAAGCAATCTTTTTCTTATTGCCTACTCTTTTCATCTTCTTTCTTGGCATTAATAATAACTCTTCTTGTTTATAATCAATTAAAACTTCTTGTTCTATATACGCATCGACTCCTATAATGCCCTGAATAGCTTGTTTTTTGATTTTTTCAATGTGCGAAATATCAACCTCCATGCCTCGTAGGTTTTTCTTCTTTATATTTCCCATTGCAAAATTTGATACAACAATTGATTTCATTTTCATTTTTCCATTCACCCCGACTCCGTAGCTATCCGCATGTTTTATTGAATCTTTATCTTTATTGATTATAACCGAAGGCGCGCCAGTATCAAAAATACAGGAAGATTCAATGCCTTCTATTTCTGTATCTACCATAATTAAACCTCCTAATAATTGAAAAGGGATTACTTTAGAATCTACAATAGCTTTTTTCATCTCTACTGGTGAATGCTTTAGAGATACAAAGCTTTTAGAGGTATAAGCAAGCTGAGCAATAGTTTGGAATGAACTCCCCAAACAGCATAAGGCTATTAGTATGTTTTTCATCACTTTCTCATTAAGTATGTTTATAAATCACTAGTCAAGAGACTAATATCTCATAAGGGAGGTGTGGATGTCGTACTTAGGGTATGTTGGGATATAGCTAAAACTTTTAGCTTAGCTTATCAGATAACATTTCAGATCTTAGGCTTTTCATGGAAGGAAAATAGATATTTATTTTTAATATAAGAATATTATGCCAATTTTGCAAGATATTGGCTAATCAAATGAAGCTATTAACAAAGAAATATAAACTTTTAACTAAGTTTTGCTGAAGTTATTGAAATTTAATTTTGTTTAAGGCCTACTAAAAATGGTGTGATATTGAGCAGATTATTCTATAGACATACAAAAAGAGCTATCAGCAATAAAGCTAATAGCTCTTAAAATTATACTGCAATTAAAAATATTTTTATCGAAGCAAGTAATTGAAACTCAATTCAAATGTCTTATTTGTATTCAATTGACGGACGTGCCATTTTTCATCAATGGTATAATCTATAAGTCCGTGATTATATTTTAGTTCTACTCCTACTCTATTTGATGGATAGATTCCTAGGCCTAAAATGGTTCCTATATCCATTTTTTTCATACTATTATATAAAGCTATATCCAATTGTTCAGCTTCTTCTGCACTTAGGTTTTTCGAAAAATATCCATCTGTTTTAGCATTTAAAAGGTATGAAAACTTCATTCCCATCAAAATGCCAAACTTGCCAGACATTCGATAATCCAATGCTATAGGCACGTCAATATAATGTAAACCCTGTATTGGCAAATCCTGATTATTGCCAATAGCAGCAACCGTACTATATGATTGAAGGTCGACCACTTCAATTGGTTCAAAAAAAGCTGGAGTCAGTGGATCAGCAATTCCGAGAGATTCCAGTTGAAATCCTGTAATCAAACTATATCCTAGGCCAGAACGTATCGAGAATTTTCTATCCAACCGATAGCTAGCATATAAGCCAGCAGATAATCCATCCATACCATCAAAATCACGTGTTTGGGTACCTAGATAAATCCCGTAAGAAAGTCTGGGTGCTGAATTCGTTAATTGCAAATTCATCACAATCTCTTTATTAGGAATTTCTAATAATGATAATTCACTGGTCGTTAACAAATCTAAAGCGGCTATTTGTTCATTTCTGTTATCAAATGAGTTCAATGACTCATTTTTGGAGCGAAGTTCAAAAGTATTTACTTTAGGAAGTCCAGTACTAATTAAAGGCTGATCTTCATTCAGCTTACTATTAGTATTTAAAGATTCTTGGTTAAAAGCTATTACTGAAGAGGAATTGTTGTAAAGTTTATTATCATAAATTGCTGAATTACCTTGCTTTGATTTTGAGATTGTTGGTTTTGATAATTTTTCTTTGATTCGTTGCTCTATATTTTTATTACTTTGATTAACACTTGCTAATTGATCTGTTTCAGCAGCATTCATATTTACTGCATTATTGTCAATCTGAGCGACTTTAGAAGGATCATAATTTAGGGCTGGCTTTTTTTCAATAGTATCTGTTTTCGGAGACTGAAAGAAAACCATCGTTCCAATCCCAGAAGCAAACCCAATCAAAAGGAAAAGCAATAGTAAGCCATAGGATCTATGATTCTTAGAAGAAGGTGCATTAGGAATTGGCATTTCTTGATCCAATTTCTTTGACATCTCCGTCCAGGCATGATCCATGAATTGCGGATCTATCATGTCGCTATTTCTTTCATTACCCTGCATTCAATCTATAATTTGAATTTTGTTCGATTAAAGCTTTTAGTTTTTGCCTAGCTGTTGCTAAGTGCCA
>CBDICS010000036.1:0-53360 GCA_965277415.1 Saprospiraceae bacterium | reverse complement strand
GTACAACTGGAGCAGGGATATAGTAGTTCTCTTCATCAGCAGCGTACCCTCCTAATACAGCATCCGATTCAGCTAAAGGGCTACCATCCATATTGTTCAAAGCAATGAGTCGACTTTTATTCTGGGTCTTATTTACAGAAATAAAAAAGGCTTTACTTTCATCGAGGCTTAAAGAAACAGACCCACATCGTTCATTTGACTCCAATTTATATTTCCAACGAACTTTAAATTTTGGATGAGCAGAAAGTGCCACAATAGATTCATCACTAGTCAGGTAAAGTGTTCCATCATATCCAATTGTTGCATTGTTATTTATTGAAAATATCTGATTATTCGACAACACTGAAAGTGGAATTTCTTCATTTAAAACCCTACCGGAATCATTCAGGTCAAGGATGGATAGTTTACCAGATGGCGAAAAATAATATAGTCTACCCTGCTCATCAATTACAGGCCAGGATTTAGCCATACTACCTACTCCTCTCGACCATAACACATCGCCACTAGCGTCCAATTGTTTAACGGCATATACGGTACCTGTTCCACCTGCCGATTGTGTAAAAATGATTGGTTTGTTTTTATAGATAGCCACAGCACCCGTTGGATCTACATCTACAATCAGATAACTAGAAGGATTGGGTAATGTAGTAACTTTCGCAGTATTTGTAGTCGCATTTGTCCCCCAATTGAGATAGCTATCATGCTTAGCTGTACCAAAAATCTGTGCCCAGTCAAATCGAAAAGGATATGGGTCTACTTCATACTTTACGATCAATTTAGGTTTTTTTGAAAAATTGCCTGAAGATTCTGCTGTCGAGGAAGCATAGAAATGATTGTCCTGTCCTTTTTCTGGAGAACGTGCCGCCAATGAAAGTATCCCGTCTGGAATAAACTTAGAGACATATTTAGGCGCATCCGGTATTCTTAGTTTCATATCAATCGAAGTCGTACTTTTTCTGACTTCAGCTCGACCAATGGGTTTATTAATTTTAATTTTCGCCCAATTTAATTTATTATCAATCAAATTGGTTTCTCTACCTGTCCAAGCGTTTGTTCCTTTTAGGACGGTTACAAATTGAGTTGAAAAATCAGAAACCAAAGGATTTGGGACTTTATATAATTTTAGATTCAGTGATTCAATTTTTGCATTTTGAGGCAAATATTTAAAATTGAATTTAAAAAAAGATTTTGCGATTTCATTGCCTTGATCGTCTGCTGCAATCCTTAAATTATTATCGGTTTTCGAAATGGCTACATCTGTATCTGGGAGTAAAGTGGTATACTTGGATTGAGCTAATAATACTGTAGAGCTAAGCATCATTAATAAGGATACAATTGCTAAGCTAATTTTGTGTTTTTTATTCATGATAAATTATTATTTAACTTAAGATAAAATCAAAGTACGTCCCGTAACCACAGGAACATAGTAATAGAGTTTGGAATAAGTCATCCCCATGTCTCCTTCGTCTGTAAAAACCATATACCACAAACATCCTTTAAAATAGAAGGTAATGATTCGGGCATTTTTAGTAGTTGCAAAACTCTCCGCACCTGAAGAAGTATCTAATTGCTCTGTGCTATATTTTCCATTAATCAAATTTATCTTATAGGAATATTTTTTCCTATTTGTACCTTCCAAATAACCTCCTAATAAAAAGATGCCAGTTGAATCAACTGTATCTTTTCCTAAAAAAGCTAAGCCAGAAGACCGATAAGATGCGTCATTAATAATCAGTGGTTGAATTTTTCTCCAGGTTTTGGATTCCATTTTCCAAATATCAGCGGTCTCCTTCCCTCCTACCTCAGAAAAGCCACCACCAATCCATAATGCTTTTTTATTTCTATTTTCATCCAATTCTATAGATATTCCAGAGAAGCACCTACTCGCCCAATCCATCGCTTTTGGAGCAGATGAATTTGAGTTGACTGCTTCATTTTTATCAACATTTTCCCATTTTTTTCCATCGCCGGATACCCAGACATCATTTAGTGCTTCTCCCCACTCATTAATACCACTCATCAGCCATATTTTATCTACACTACCATGAGGAAAGACTACAGCTGAATGTCCCATCCTGGAAGCCCAAGGCAGGTCTTTATGGATAGTAATCATTGAACCATCTCCAGTATCCGGATCAAAATCTAAATCTACTATCGCAAGGGCATTCTGGCACTCCATTGGTTTCACATAACTCCCTCCTATAAAGAATAATCGTCCATAAGTGGTATCCTGGGCATTTTTTAAGTGAACCATAGTAGCATTCGCAAAAGGTTTTAATCGCTCTATATCTTCGGGTAAAAGTTCAAATTTTGACCATTGTCCAGAAAAACCTTCATGCGTATATCCAATATGATCTATTTGTGTATTTGTTTGATCAATATCATTCAACATCAAGCTAAAAAGATATTCTGAATCCTGGCTTACACACATATTACCAATCAAATAAGGTGGCGGCGGATTTCCTTTTAGTGATAAATCAGATAGATCTAAGGCCCTAAGCAAAACTGTTTTTGTAACAGTAACACTACCTTGAGTAACTTCCAAAGTATATGCATGATCACCGATAGGAATACTTATAATATCTTTAGTATCCGTTTGAGTACTAGTTCCATTTCCACTTGTCAGTTCTTTAAGACCATCTAGTATCCGATAAGTATAATTCTCTCCTTTCATAGTCCAAGTCAAATGTACTGGATTAGTATTTCCTTGGAGAACGGTTGGACTTACTGAGAAGGAGATAATCTCAGGTTTAGCCTGTTCGCCTTCAATTTTAAAATCTATTTCTACAACTTCATCTGATTGATTGCTATCTTTAAATAGTAATTTAAGCTCTGTACTTGAATCTTGAATCGTACACTTTCCTCCCTTTATCTCCAATTCTAAATAAATGAATTGATCTTTATACTTTCTTGGTAAAACAATTTGGCGAGTACCGGGATTGTTGGGATCATATTTAAAATTTTGAATATCAACTGGGCTCGTCGCATTCGTTCCGGTGTCATCTGTTTTACCACTTAGTTTACATGTAAGGTTTTCTAAATCATCTCCAATAGCAATCTTATTAAAACCTTCAATTGTAAACCTTCCTTTTAAAAGAATTTTACTTAATGAATCGTTTGATATTTTTATCAGAAGATCAAGTGGACTACCGTTTGTTACTGAATTGCTACTACCTGTAGTTATATAAGTCATCTTTTTATAAGTTTTGGTTCTTTGAATGATCTAGTAAATTGTCATTAATAAGCATTATCAAGGAGCATTAGTTTTTAAATTACTCAGTTTGAGCCAACCTTCATAAAGCTGTTGTTTTTTAAAATTACTCAATTGTTTATTTTTACCTTCTTCTATTTCTTCTTTTTTCCAAGTAGTCACATCTGATTTATGAGTCCATTTCCAATTGGCATCTATACTAGTCGGGATAGGAATTCCTGGTTCTACCTTTTCGGCAATAAATGGCGCCACCATAAAACTAGTATTCAAAGTAGATAATAATTTATTGGAATGGTAAGCAAATAATTCTACCATTTTGGTAGGTAAAATAGCAGAGCTTAGATGAACCCCAGCTGAGGGATCTAACAATAAAGTCAATTTTACATTGCCTTGATTCAAGGATAATTTGACTGGCGTATCGCTTTTAAAGAAAGTTTCAGATTCGCTAAACTTAAATTCAGGTGCATTAATAGTTGTGTATAGTTGACTATAATCTGCTTCCTTAAAATAACCTAGAAGGCCATCATTTTCATGATTGAAATTTCCTATAAAAAGGGGTACTTGAATAGATTCAATATCTCCGGTATTTTCTTTTCCAGATTCATCCCATCGCTGATTATAAGTAGGTAAACCTAATAACTCCAGACCAACCGTACAACGAGCCAATCCTAGTGCTTGACCGCATAACATAGCACTGGTATTATTTTGAATTGAATTGATCCCACTTAGGTTTAAATTTACTTTACTTGCAAGATCCATGATTCCAGCAGCAATACTACCCTTGTCCATGCTTTCAAGTAAATCTGTCAAATACGGATTATCGCTAAGGTCAGGAAAATCAAAACTGCCAGGAAAAGGAATCTTTGATAAATAGAGTCCTTTGTCTTTAGAAATATCAGTGGTGATTTGAAGTATCGCTACCTCATTTCCCTCGCCATCATAGACCATGATGCTATTGTCTAAATAGTTAGGAATCAACCAGGCAAAAATAGGATTATCCAATTCCCCCGCATCTTGGTAGATCACCTCATCCTTATTATTAAGCCAGTGAAACTGCAATCTTGAAGGTTGGATAATCCTCGGTGGCAACGGAATGAGGTTTTTCTCAGTCGTATCAAGGCCTTTGATAGATACAGAACAATTTATCTCTGGATTACTCGTCCCTTCTTCTACGATCACTTTTTTCACCTGCCCAAAAACATCTACGATAGAAAGATTGACTACCTGAATTAAGCCGGACCGCAAGGGGTAAAATAAATTAGGTTCGGAACCGTCTATAATGCCCGGATCACAACCTAAACGATAAGCTTCTGGGCCAATAATATTCAACTCCGCTTCATCAATCGAATAGGAGGACTCAAAATTAAAATCCTCATCCGGTTTATATTTAAGTGGAGGCAATTGAATATCTGGTCGCTGCATTAATAGAAACTTATGCAGACCACTCAAGGTTTGTGCTATTAAATTTAAATCACCATATTTGTTTACAATTTCATCGGGAATTAATCTTTTTAAATTAGCATAAACCGCATTCGAAAATGGGCTAAGCCCTTGAAAAGTCGCATGAAGATGCTCTGCTTTTGTAGACTGATTTTTAAAGAATAGTCCATCTTCTAATTTCCATTTATTGTGTGCTTCTAAAAGATTCAGATTTTTAATTTCTTCTTCACTTGGGGAATATTGTACTTCCCATAACATAAATAATGGGACCCAAGCTTGTTGCCATTTGCTAATTGAATATACTGCTGGCGCTTGAATACTTCCCGCAACTGCATCGGTATCTACACCATTTTCAAGAATAGATTCTTGTAAGCTAAATACTGTTTTTTCAGCGAAGTCTTTGACAATTGCACTTGTTTTATCTTTTCCTTCTCCTAAGTTTGCAGCTTTATAAGCCAGTAAAGCAATATCCAAAGACAGTACCTGATCAAATAAAAGCGTTTCATAAGATAAGGCCTTAATTGCTTCGAAAGGGATTTCAGTGCTGCTTAAACTATCAATTTTTGGAACGGCAAAAGAAGCCGTCGAAATGGAGACGGGTATCGCACTATTGGGATGTGGTACTAATAATTCTAAGTCACTGTACAATTGCTCAATCACTCTACAATTGACCTCTTTATCAGCTGTTTGAAAATGTGTTTGTTTAGTATTTCCAACTCCATCTCCGCAAAGAAGTAAAACAGGTTCATTGGGTTCCCAAAATCGATCTTCCACTTTCTCTTTAAGTTCAAATTCTGAATCAGCTTTTGCTAATTCATCGTATTTTTCGAGATTAGTTTTGCTTAAAGCAATTTCATTTTTTAATGTATTATATTGGTCTAATAATTGCCCTAATTGACTACCCTCAGGAACTTCCGGATCATATATTTTTTTCCGAGCCCCTTCATAATTGAAATCCTTAAGTGTATAATTATTGATTGTCTTGTTTGCCTGTTTATACCATAGAAAATAATATTCTTGTTGCAGACTCAATATTTCTTGTTCTATTCCATTCGCTTTTATTTGTGTTGCATTCAATTTTTTAAGATCATGAAGTAAGTCGATATTATTAGGAAATTGTGGTTTTGTCTCTTTATCTTCTAAATCTTTATCTGTCGTTTCTCTCCTAGTCACCTCCCACATTCCGCCTCTATCTTTAGGGGTAAATCCTCTTTTGTGAATATCAGATTTCAAGCTATCTAAGCTAGGTTGATTTTTATCATCTTCTAATAATTGATATTGCAAAGCATTTAATAATTCTTCAATACCCGCTTGATTGATTCCTGAACTTTTTATGATCTGGGCGCTCAAAGATTCAATAGCCGTATTGCCTGCATATACTTGTACTGCACCCTCAGGAACTCCGCTTTGTAATTCAGGGTTCCAATGAATACTATGCTTAGAGGCATGCAATAAACAAGAAGATGGATATTCATCCACATTGCATTTCCATTGATGCATGAACCAGTCTCGTTCTTTTTTCCTTTGTTTTTGTTCTTTTGTTTGTGCTTCTCCTGAAAAATTAAGTGGTGCAAGTGGATCATTAGAAGCATCACTATACCAACCCGTCACGATATAAGTTAGAAAGCATTCGGAAGGTACATCTTTCAAATCGTCGTGAAACCCAAAAACATTTTTACAGCCCGGATAGAAAGAAGCGAAAAAAGGATTGGCTGCACTTACAGCGGTTAGTTCAACTTCGGAATTGTTAGATGGCGTATTGGGCCAATCTATTTTTTTACCAATATTTTTAAATTCAAATTTATCATCCTTTATAAGTACTAAATTGGTTTTGGTATTTTCATCAGCAGGGCTATCACTTTCAACTAACCACATCTTTGAAGGCATCGCTTGAATCCCCTGATCCGTTTGAATTCTTAGCACCATCCATCGATTAGGTACAAGCGGGAATTTCATTTCCTTTTCTTGGTCAACAAAAGCATGTTTCAGCGCTTTAGGTAATGTCCAGTGTAAATGAATTCCTCTTTCAAGTGTAATCTTACTTTTAAGATCAGCTTCAAGGGCATCACCCAAAAAGCTCTCTTCATCATATAGCTTTTGCAATGCTGGACTGAGGTCAAGGCAGTCCTTTTTATCATTCCTTAAAAGTAATGCTTCCAGATACATCGGTACCAAAAGCTTTGAATCATTGTTCATAAAGTCTAAGGGTTTGAGACGTCCATTTTAATTGAAATAGTTCGTTTTATAGGACTGTCAACCATCTGATAAGCGAATTCAGCGGAGGTAAAATACTTCCCTTTGCTTTTCCCGAGGGTATTCATCCAGCCTTTATCTGTTAATTTTTGTTTCATCTTTTTAGCTATTTCAGCAATATCCAAGATACCATTAGTAATCAATCCTGCATTCAATTCGGTATTCAAGTCCGCAGAACCATCTGTAATGGTTTGATTGCTACCATCTTCATTCTTAAGATTCTTTTGATATAATTCCCCATCTCTTTTTATTCCAAAATGAAGCCCTTCATAAGGTTGAGTAATAATAATAGAAGATACATTTCCATTAAATATTCCTAGGAAAACATCTGCATCAATTCGTTCAAATCGTAAAGCAGGCAACAATACTCCATCAGCATCAAAAGCTTGAATTTCAATTCCACGCCAACCCGAAATAAGATTTGATCGAAATAGAAAACCTGTAATATTTAATATTCGAACGGAGATATTATCCAATTTTTCATTTGGGTTCTTTCTTGATTGATCTTCAAACCCTTTAATAAAATTGCCACTCATCGCCTTTTCCAAAATCGTATCTGTATTATTCACTCTACCAATACTTAAAGCACCATCAAGTAAAGCTTCTATCCAATTAGGATCAATATAAAATAAGGAGAGACTACCAGAGTATGCTTTGTTTCCTTTTGTATGTTCTTTCTCCAATAAAAATTCATGCGGAACCAAATAAGAAAATGGAACGCCTTTTAAATGATATAAATGATCTAAAAAATCCTTTACTTCTTCTGGTATCTCAGAAGTCGCCGATACAGGTAATGCTTTTGATGGGGCTACTTCAATTGCATTCACTTGTCCTAAAAAATTAATGACTTTGTTTTTAAGTGAGATATTACTATCATCATTCAAAATTTTATTAAGTTTATTTTTTTTATTTACCATTAAGGTCTCTTGCTTTTGTTCAATTCGCCATTTTAATATTGCTTTTGAAAAACCTTGATTTTGAAGTGCAAGCATTCGACCCAATTGCCAAGCCGCCGCAAAGGAAACATCGAAAAACCCCGTTGTTTTATCATACCTCAAAGCAGCATCCGAAGAAGAAAAAGTGATGCTTTTTGACTTCGTGGGTGATAATTTAGGAATCATTGGCCCATGATACCAAGATAAGGTTCTTGCTCCTACCCTAGTCAGATGTTCTAAAGGCACATAGCCCGAATCAAAATAAGGCAATAATTCTGGTGCTTCTTGCCCCCTATCGACCTTCATGCTTTTTATATCAATGGTATTTAGAAGTTTTAAAAAACTATCTTCTCCAGAATTATTAAACTTCCAATTCGCCAATACGACCAATCGAACTTTATTATTAAGCGGTATCGTTTTTTGAGTACTTGCATCTTTTAGATAATCCGCATAGCCTTCTAAAGAAACTAAAATAGCCGTATGGTTTTTTCCTGGACTTGGTAATCTATTGCCAACAATTACAGAAAAGACACCTTCTCCTTCAGTGTTCAAATCGGTAATTCCATTTTTATCTTTATGTTCAATGCTAACCTCCTTGGCATGAGCAAGGTAAGAAAGGCTTTCCATGGAAGGAATATGTTTTTCAAACTGCTCTTTCGATATATCAATAGTAAGGCAAGGATCCGTTCTCTTTTCCCAAGGCATCAAAGTCAGGATGCCATCATCATCTTCACTAATATCAAAAATTTCCGGGCGAATGATATCATCTGATTCAGAAGGTGGAATAATATCATTGAGTGTCCTAATTCTTATTTCTAAATCTTCCATCTCCTCTTCATTCAATAGGATCAATGACATCCAAGGCACTGGAGGCGACTCTTGAGGGTTTCGTTTTTCGAGAGGTGTATCTCCTCTTTGAAAAACTGGAGGCATTCCATCTATTGTTCTTTCCCAGGGCAATGTTCTTCTTGAAAAAACAAGATGGGGTAAGGATTCAGAAAAACGCCCATATTGATTGGCAGGAGGATAGACGGAATAAATATCTTCAGGGTTAAGTTTGAACCTGGCGGCGTCCACTCCAAATTCAAAATTCTTGTCTATACCTTGGATGCTTTTATCATTTTTGAATACCTCTTGAGTCACATCAACAGCATAAATTCCAGCAACCATTGGCGGTAAAAAACTCTGAATTATTTTAGTTTGCTCACTCATCTCTTTTTAAATTATAATTGCTTTAAAAGCATTATTTTACATCTGTTGAATATTGGGGTATCTCGCCAATTTCGCATAATACTGGAATGGCTTTAAAATAATTATTTCCTTTTTCGATCACATTCACATTGATTTCAGTTTCTTGTATTTCAGGTAAGTCATCATCAAAAGTTGTTTGTAGCAATTCATATATTTTTTCTCGTTTATCCATTACTGATAAGTAAGTCTTCTCTAGTGTCCCTTCTACTTTTTTCTTATCAAAATACCCCAAAACATCATAGGAATGGTAAGCTTCTCCTATGCTCATTTGCGTAAACTTCCAATCGAAGGATGCTGCAGATCGATCAAATAATTTTGAAAAGTCAAAGGTTCTGATTTGTGAAACCTGAGGCAAAGAAGGAGCTTGTAATATCAATCCAGTCAATACATTTTTAATCACCTTAGAACGACCTGGATTATTATTATTACTAGTAGATGCTTTGGCACCCCATAAAGCTTCGGCAACACCTTTTGCCACACAAATGAAAGTCATCTCCATCTCTTCTCCTTCCAAACTCACTCTAATATTCATTTTTAGATCAATACTCTCTGCATCAAACCCGCAAGGTCTGATTCCAATTGCTTTTTGTCTTTGATCATAACTAATATTTTGAGTCGCAGTAGTCATTAAGGCAAGATCATCGATCGCTTCTTGATTAACTTTCAGTTCAGTTACAGGTATAAATGAGTCAATAGAAATCGCAAGACCTTGAGGATTAATCACTGGAAATTTTTCCTCGCCTTTTACATCTATCAAACCATTGCTAATTGTCACGTTGATCGGATCCGGTCCAGTGCCTACTTTTTTCTGAGGTACAAAACCACTTGAAAATTCAGACCATGTTAATTTTTCTGGTGCTTTTTTAGCATGATCGCCAAAAGGAATAGTGAAAGAGAATATAGTCCAATCCACATAAGCTTCCCCTGCAAATGGTGGTCCCCAGATATGCAATTGTGCCGTCATTTCAAGACTAAAATGAACTCTGACAAAAGCAATTTTTATATTTGCTTCTATTTTAATCGTGATTCCAACATCAATCGTATATTGAAATGGTGCCCAAAAGATCAACATATCCGCCCAAAGGACAATAGAAGCTTTGACAACAGAAGTTTTGAACAAGACTTCCCATTTTCCTCCTGCCATAATAGCGGAGGAAGTCAATGCAAAGTATAAGCCTCCTTTGATTGATAATAGTTTACCTATTTTCCAACTAAGACCAAGACGTGGTACTGTCGGATAATGAGCAGGTTTGTCAAATTTTGGATGATAGCCGCCTAAAGTAATTACAAAGTCCCCTTCATGTGGTCCCTTAACCCAGGTATAGAAAGCAAATCCTCCTGTTAGTTTGCAATCTTTAGAAAGAATATAAGAATTTGGTGTGATGATCGCTTCTACCGCTATCACATCACTATCGGGACCGAAATGTGCTAAAATAGCTAATTCAATATATACAATGGGTTCTGTAGCAATCGATTTTTCTGGCCAACTTAATCTAGAGAGGCCAAGAATTGCAAATTCTAAACGAGTTCCAAAATTGACAGTTAATAAGACAAAAGATTCAATGAGTTTGAATGAAGTAAATTTGATACCCACTGCCAGCCAATAGTCCCCCAATGAAATCTCAATCGGCCTTTTTCCGTTTTTCATCGGCGTATCCAGTGAGGATAAAATAGCAGGTAAGCCACCGTCATTTTGCGGTTGCATCGCCAGAGCGACTAAAGGGAAAAGAGCAACTTCTTCAATCGTTGGAATATTCACTCTACGATTGTATCCAAAACCTATGGCAATACCCGTTACAAAAAAGAAAGCAGGACCACCAATAGGGCCATCAAAAACACCGTAAATAAATAAGGAAGTTTGACCTTTTACTTTTGCATAAGAACCTATTGCAGAAATCGTAAATTGGCTTGCTTTGATAATAGCTCCTCCATTGAAGACATCTATCGTTTCGTTATTAATTTCTTGTTGTGTCCGAACAAATGCACCAGAGATTTCAATTGGTGGCGCACTATAAGCAATCCCCATTCCATCCAAATGAAAAGAAGGTTCAAATTTCTTTTTGAAAAGTTTTGAAACTTCAAAGCCAATCCCTAGTCCATTTAAACTTACTGTTAACGCAGCGATAGTCATGTCTCCACTGATCAATAAAACAAGCATATTATCTTTATACCTGAACCCAATTTGACCTACAGTCAATGAGCCAATTTTCTTATTGAGTTTGAACCATTTCGTATTAGCAGATAAAGAATCTTTTGGCGCAGCTGGTTTCTTGTCTACAGGGTCTGCAACGTTTTCATTTTTACTTACCGGCATGGATAAAGAAAACGGAGCAGGTAAAAGTGGTAAATTAAGTTCTCCTGAGAAATTAATTCCCGAATTCAATGTTTCAGGATTGGCTCTTGAGATAATTCGTTTTCCCTTAGTTCCTGATAATTTCGGTAAATTAAATACATTGTCACCGCTAACACTACTATCAAAAGAAGTATAGATAAATCCTAAGCCTGTTAGTTTTACATCTTTCATTTCCTTCCCAACCAAAGGTAAACCGGTGAGGTCAGAAATATTAGTACGAATACCAAAAGCATAGCGCTTTGCTACAGCATCTTTCTTAAGCCTATAATGAAATACGAATTGGATTTCTTTACCATTGAGTTTCGTAATGGCTATAAAATTTATTTCACCACTATCTGTTTTATACGAAATGTAAATATCCTTTAAGTCTAAATCTGGTAAAAGGTCATCTGGCAAAAGGTCCTTAACATCCTCACCTGTCAACTTTTTCAGTAAGTCATTAAGTATATCTGTAAGTTTTAAATTTAGACCGACAGTACGACCAATAAATTCATAAGATGGATTGACCTTATTATCATATTGAGCCTCTAGGACAATTGTCTGGCCTACCACTTTAAAATCCAATAATAAGTTTACTCTTAAGGACATTGTTACAGGTATCTTAATAAAGAAGTTGTTTTAAAACAATCCGATATTTAGGGACAGAGAATTAATAAATGTCCGATATGGACTTATCACTATTCCGCCTCTTTGCAGTTCATTTCATCTTTTGAAAAAGTAATTCCAGATTGAAAAGTCAATGCCAGACCTACTTCTAAGGATTCACTATTGGGTAATAAGTCTAGTCCAGAATCAACCTCAGGACTAGAGATGAAGACTTTTACCCTTCCTGAAGATGAAACAGAAAGTGTGGCAACAGAAAGTTGAATAGGCTCATTGGTTTTATTTGGATCATAACAATCTTGAAACAATTGCTTTGTGTCTTCATCCACTTTTAAGAAATCCATTAAAGTGTTTAAACCAATGATTCTTTGTTTTAATGCATTAGGTTCTTTAGGTTCAGATATTTCCAATTCAAAGACAGCATTACCTATCACTGCAATCTCTTTAGCAAGATCGCAATTTCCTTCCCAAATTTCTGAAGAGAAAACAAACTTTTCAGAAGTACTTCCTATTTCTTTAGTAATAAAAACCCGCATATTAGATAGCAAAGTCTTTATCGTATCTCATTCCCAACCCAAGGCTATTAATAGCAATCAAATTAGTAATTTCAGCGGGTACATTAATATTAGTATAAAATTCGGTGGTCAGGTTGACCCGGACATTGAAAGCAAAACTTAGTTTTCCTTTATCCGCTTTATCTCCTTCTGCTGCATTGTTAGATTTGTCTCCGACAATTTTTGATGTACTAAAAGATAAGCCCCATAAATCGATATAGATGCCTTTTGTAGCACCCGCTACTTCTTTGAAGAAATTTTGCAAATCTTCAATTCCAGCTTCTCCAATCTTATCTGCTACAGCGGTAAAAAAATCTTCTACTGCGACAGTAATAACTTTTCCTTCGTCCATTTTAAAAGATAGATTTAGCATCATCTCTTTTAATTGAGCTGCATACCCAGCTGCGGCATCCTGTATTTCTTGAGTAGAAGGAATAGCATCAGTTTGAAGAATCAGGTTGTGGCTTCCTACTTTTAAGCCAATAGATAAATTGTTAATTTTTGCTGGCATAATTTATTGGTATTTTTAGTTTTTTGAGAAAGTACCTATTAGAATTCATGCATATACAGATACCATATTAACCATTGCAACATACAAATGGCTAAGCAAATAATCCTTATACACTGAATATTTACATAAACAAATACAAGGTTTTTATAAACCTCATTTCATATAAATTTGAAGTGATAGTTCACCTCTTATAGACCAAGACTGGACAATTGAATTTTAAAGACATGGTATTATTTTTAGGGTTATAATTATGTTTGTTCAAACTATATCTGCATAGTCACATATGATATATAATCAGACAATTAACTTGTGCAATATAGAAAAAAAAAGTCATAATACAAGCAACTGTTGCTAAAGTTGTTTGCTTAGGAACAATGCATAAATAACGAAATTGAAAAAATCGAAAAAATGGTTTCTTTACTAGCTATTGAATCCAATTTAAGAATCCATCTAAAACAAAAGAATAATTATTCAAATAAAAAAATCACTAAACCCTATTATACTTTCGAAACCTATGGTATAAACTATAAAACAATACAAAATAAAATCTTATATCATGGAACAAAGTTTAAAAAGAGAAATGCAAAGTTATTCAAATGAAAGAATCATGAACAATGTCCGACAGCAAGGATTTTTCAGTCAACATTCTGTAGAGATTGCAAAAGAGATTGCTTTAGAGCGAAAACTGATTACACCTCAAAATATTAACTCATTTGATCCAGCAGAAAAAAGGAATAAAGAACTAAATAGACTCACTGATCTAGGATATAATCCTCAAATTGCAAAACAAGTTGCCAATCAACAATACAGTAGAAGTTATAATCAATCCAATGTCTCTGCAATAAGCCACAGATCAAACTATAGCAATAGTAGCAGTGATTCTGGTATAGGCATAACGGGTATCTTTTTTCTATTTCTATTTATTATCAAAATTTTCCTTCTAATTGCTCGAGCTAGTTAGGATAGTGATTGGTGATCGTTCCTGCGGAATTGGTGATCGACCTTTGGTCTTGTGAGGTAGTGATCAGTCCTCCGGACGATGTGATTAAGTGATCGCTTCGCTTGTGAGTGGCCTTGCTTTCAGTATTCTTTCAAAATTTTGAGCATTCATTTTCACTCTAGTCAAACGGGTCCTTAATCTTGCCATAGCTATATCACCTTAGTACTTATCCGATGAAAAATCATGAACTTTAATTATCTTGAGGCTTAAATACAGAAGACGCTACTAATTTTAAAAAAATGAAGCAATATTACTACGCTAATGGGGATCAACAATTAGGTCCTTTCACTTTTCAAGAGTTACGATCAAAAAACATCAAAAAAGAAACATATATCTGGTATGATGGATTAGGGGATTGGAAAAGAGCTGGAGAATTACCGGAATTAAATCCATTATTTGAATCGCCATTAGATCAAACCTATACTAATCGTCCTGCATTGCCAAATGATCAGGCTAGAAGCTATCAACAAAGGCAAACTAGCAGTAGCGATCCATATAGGCAACAATATAATCCACCAGAAGGTGAAAAGCCAAAGACTTGGCTAGTAGAGTCCATTATTACAACAGTAGCTTGCTGTTTCTTTGGAGCTATAGGAGGGATTGCAGGAATTATTGCTATTATCTTTTCTTCTCAGGTAGATTCGAGGTGGGCAAAAGGAGATGCTGAAGGTGCTCAAAAGGCCTCAGAAAATGCTAAATTATCTCTCATTATTGCTTTAGTGGTCGGTGGGTTAATTTTTCTTTTGTACCTCGTTGCGCTTTTGAGCGGCGCGTTTTATTAAGATTGTCATTCTTCAAACTATGTTGAACGGCTGGAAATATATTATACTATTGGTCTTCATTATTTTAGGGCTAGCAATTTATGGTAAGTATGATCCTGCATTTTATAGTTTTTTTCCAAAGTGCCCTTTTTATTCTATGACTGGGTATAAATGCTTGGGTTGTGGCGCTCAAAGAGCAACTCATCAATTATTACAAGGCAATATAATTGGAGCCTTCCAATACAATGCACTTTTTGTGATGGCCTTACCTTATATTTTGATTAATCTAATTTTCGACTATACTTCGCTTAAAAATAGATTCCCAAAGGTTTTTAATTTCCTATTTGGTTATAGAGCTATTTACCTTGTGATTTTTTTAGTTATTACTTTTTGGATCGGGAGATTTGTTGCGGGTTGGTAAAGGCTCAAAGCCTGTTTAAACTTATTGGTTCTTTGACAAACCCCGTGTTTGAGACAAAGCCATAAACAGTCATCCCTTATTTTTATTTGACACTGAAAGACGCTGATTTATAGATCTTCAAAAATTCGGGATGATTCATGTTATTTACGGCTTGTCCACGGGATTTATCAAAGAACGAACTTATTCATTAAAAGAAAGTAAATAGCGGATGAAGTCTTCACTACGTTAATATTCAAATTTGCCGTATTGGCTTTCAATTGTAACTTTTTCGCTATCAAACCCTTCAACATGCCCAATTACTTGAGCATCTATATTAAAGCTTTGAGCTATGTCAATTACTGATTGAGCATCTGATTCAGGCAAATAAACTTCAAGGCGATGCCCCATATTAAAGACCTGATACATTTCCTTCCAGGTCGTACCTGATTCTTTCTGAATCAATTGAAACAGATAAGGCGTGTCTAATAAATTATTTTTAACTACATGTTTATTTTTAATAAACTTACTCACTTTGGTTTGTCCTCCACCTGTACAATGGATCATTCCATTCAGTTGAGGATGCAGTTCTGAAAACAATTTCTTTATTACAGGAAGGTATGTTCTCGTAGGGGAAAGAATAAGTTTACCTACATTCAAACCTTCGATGCCATCAATACTTACTGCATCTGTCAGCTTTTTACTCCCAATATAAGCAACCTCCTCTGGCATTTGATGATCATAACTATCAGGATATGTTGTTCCATATACTTTATTCAGGACATCATGTCTTGCAGAGGTCAATCCATTGCTGCCCATCCCGCCATTATAATTGGTCTCGTAGTTTGATTGACCAGAAGAGGACAATCCCACAATCACATCTCCATCTTTTATATCATTAACCAGAATTTCTGATCTTTTCATTCTCGCGAATGCAGTATAACCTACATCAATTGTACGCACAATATCTCCAACATCAGCTGTTTCTCCTCCAGCAAGATGTACCTCAATACCATGAGGACGAAGCATTTCCAAGAACTCATTTGCTGCATTGATTATAGTACTAATAACTTCTCCGGTAATTAATCGTTTATTCCGACCAATGGTAGAAGAGAGTAAAATATCCTTTGTACACCCAACACAAGCCATATCGTCAAGATTCATCACAATAGCATCTTGTGCGATCCCCTTCCATACGCTCAAATCCCCGGTTTCTTTCCAATATAAATAAGCCAAGCTTGTTTTTGTGCCCGCAGTATCAGCATGCATCAAATTGCAATATTCAGCATCGCCACCAGTGATATCAGGCATAACTTTGCAAAAAGCTAATGGATATAATCCCTTATCTAGGTTTTTTATGGCTGCGTGAACTTCATCTTTAGTTGCAGAAACGCCTCTTAAATCGTATTTGTATTGATCAGACATAGTCCTTTAGTTATTAAGCTGCAAAGATACAATTATGTACGAAGAATTCTATAATCCTTGATTAGGAACTTTGTCAGGTGGTCAGACATGGCAAACCTTTAGGTTACCTATTAAATACACTGTGTAAAAAGTAAATAATCAAATTTTTTGAAGCCTGCCAAAAGTAGCCACTCATAAGCGAAGCGATCACCAAATCACACAGTCCATAGGACTGATCACCATAACACAAATCTAAAATATCGTTCTTGCTATAGGTAGTCAGGTAGTCAGGTAGTCAGGTAGTCAGGTAGTCAGGTGGTCAGGTGGTCAGGTGGTCAGGTGGTCAGGTGGTCAGAAATTAAAGTTTTGGGTAATCTAAAATTCAAAAACCTGACATTTACAGTTTATTCGGTTTTATAATGATATTCAAATGGATTAATTTTACTGTAAATAATAAAGCTATTGAAAACTTAAGCAGGTGATCAATTTACTTTCCAAATTTATTCTGTACATAATTGATCGCCTGCTTTATTTTTACTTTTGATTTTTTCTGATTTAAGCAACTCGCAGAATTATATCATAAGTATCATAAGAAATAAAGATTAGCAATGAAAACTTTACTTACTATACTATGCTGTTTAATAATTTTTCCTACACTAAACAGTCAATGTCCAAGTCCTGAAGCATTAGAATATCAAGATGGTAATAATATAAAAGCCCTAATCACTAATGGAGGCGACCTTTTTTATGATGGTGAGTTTATTGCTCCAGCAAATGACCTTATACCTAAATCCAGCATTTTTGCAGCAGGTCTTTGGATGGGTGGAATGGATTCCAATGGAAATTTAAAGGTAGCGGCTCAAAATTATGGTCGTTATAATTTTAGTTTTGATTATGCGCCCGGACCTCTCAACGAAGATGGATCAATCAACTATGAGCATTGTGAGCATTTCAATAAAATATGGAAAGTCAGCAAAGAAGATATAGAATTGCATAAAGCTGATTTTCAGGATAATGGTATTATTGATGATCCGGTCGCTAGTATATTTGGATGGCCAGGAAGGCATAATAATCAGTTTTATTATTATAATGATTTTCTTCTTTATGATATGGATCATGGTGCTCCCTTCTTCGATCAAAATGGGGATAATATTTATGATCCGGAGGCAGGAGATTATCCACATCCGCCGAATACAATTCCTGGATTAGCCCCTGCTTCTATGACCTGGTCTGTATTTAATGATAATACACTACATACTGAATCTTTTGGAGATCCTTTAAAAGCTGAGATACAACTAACCTCCTGGAGTTTCGATTGTTTTGCCAATGCCCCATTAAGCAATACGGTATTTACATCTCATAAGATTATAAATAAATCCTTAGCATCTATAGATTCATTTCATGTTGGGCTTTGGGTAGATTTTGACTTAGGTTGTTATTTGGATGATTATATGGGGTCCTATCCTGAAAAAAATGCGTTCTATGTTTATAATTCCGATGATTTAGATGGTGTAACTTCAATAATAGATTGTGAAGGTGTTCCGACATATGGAGAAACAATTCCTGCTCAATCTATTCAGTTTTTAAATAAAGAGCTGACTTACTTTACTTATCATAATGGTCCTCCAGGTGTAACTCCTCCTCCTCCTTCTACCTATGCTCCCGAAACGCCTGGTCAACACTTTAACTATATGACTGGCGCTTGGTCAGACGGGACACTTTTTACATATGGAGATGATGGATATAGTCCTGCTGGAGATATTGTACAACATGTTTTTCCAGATAATCCAAATGATCCAAATGGTTGGTCGATGTATAATGAAGCGCTTCCCGATGGCGATAGAAGAGTACTCAGTTCATATGCGCATAATCATTTTGCGGCACAAGAAGTATTGACTTTAGATATTGCTTATACTTTTCATAGATATTCAAATATAGGCAATCACCTTGAAATTGTAGATCAGATGTATCCAGAAATTGATCAAATCCAACAAATGTATGATATGAAGTTCAATAGCTGGTGTGGCGTGATTACGGATACGGACGACATTTCCCAAAGCAGTTTTCAAATTTATCCCAATCCTTCAAATGGTGAATTTAGCATAGAAGCAGGTCACCTTAAAATTAATAGTTTAAAGCTATATGATATCAGTGGTAAATTATTATGGCAGGAAAATAATCCTACTGAACAGTCTAAAATATTAAAGTTTGGTTATTTAAATAATGGAATTTATGTCTTGTTAGCTGAGACAAAAGAGGAATTTATCTCTAAAAGATTGATTATAAACAAATAATGAATTTTACTTTCTAATTAGATTAGTTAGAACACGTTCAAAAACAATTCAAAGAGAAGCTTAGCGCTTGTTCATAATTCCTAAATAAGATACTCGGCAATAATTATTGTCGAGTATTTGTTTTTAGAGAAATTAGATGGTTTCGTTTGGTCGAAAAAAAATTAGGTAGTTTAGTAAATCGCGCTGGGGTTATTGCCAAAGTGGGTTTACTAAACTAACATGGACTCTTGGTCAGGTAAAACCTACCTAGAGTTATTATCTGAGTGGGTTTACTAAACTAGCTGAGTTATTTTGCCTTACTTAGTTTAGTAAACCTCCATCAAAATTGGCCTAATCAATCTTATACTTTTTTCTAGTCTCTTCATCAAGTCCTCCAAATCCAGATTCTTCCACATTACGCATAACTTCATCCACAGAAATAATGGGCCATATTTTAGCCCGATGATCAGACCCAACAGTTAAGATCATTTTATCATCAGGAGAAAAGTTCACATCATTCACGGTATTCTTATGGCCAATCATATCTGAGATTAAAACCCCATTTAAGGCCCATACTTTGGCAGTATTATCAGAGGAAGCTGTAGCAATCATATGTCCTTGATTGGAGAAGATTGCTTTTTGCAAACGTCTTTCATGGCCAGACAAAACTGATATTAAGTTTCCTTTTCGATCCCATACCCTTGCCGTACGATCATCTGAAGCAGTAACAATATAATTTCCATCAGATGAAATATCAATACTTCTCAATACTTCTGTATGTCCTTCCAATACTATAGATTTTCCAAAGTCAGTACCTTCTGTCAAATTCCATAATCTACCCGTTTTATCATCGGAGGCCGTTGCTATAAATCTTCCATTTGGAGAAATTTCAGCATCAATCACCCTATCATCATGCCCTTTCAAGGTCTGGATTAATCGCCCTTTTCGATCCCAAACTTTAATGGTTTTATCCGAAGAGGTAGTAATTACATGATCGCCATTAGGTGAAAACCCGGCATATAATAAGGCACTAGTATGCCCCCTTAATGTGTATAAGGAATCCCCATTTGTATTCCAGATTTTTGCTGTTTTATCATGAGAAGCTGTAATAATCTCCTTGCTATCTGGAGACCATTGAATTCTGACAATCTGATCTTTATGTCCAACCAGGTTAGCAATTAACTGCCCTTCCATATCCCAAACCTTACCTGTATTGTCTAAAGAACCTGTTGCAACAAATTGATCATTAGGAGAGAACGAAGTATAATTGACCCCTCTAGTATGTCCTGTTAGCTTTTCTTTTTCACGTACCTTATTATTGGCTTCTAGTTCCCATAACATAGCAATATCTGAACCGCAAGTAAGGGCATGTTGACCATTGAAAGAAAACTTCCCTATAAATGCCTCTTCGGATGCAATAGGCAAAACCCATACAGCATTATTTTCCTTCACCCATTCTTTTACAGTATTATCTTCTTCCGAGTAACTTAGTATTCGACTACCATCTTTATTAAACTCAGCAGAGCCTACTTTTTCAAAATGTCCGGACAAAGTCCCCTGAATTTCACCCTCAAGATTCCAAACTACTATAGTATTGTCTACAGAAGAAGTTAATAAGGTTTGATTATTGGGAGAAAAGTCTACAGACAGCACACTTGCATGGTGCCCTGTAATATTGGCGATAGGTTCATCTTCTTTCAAATCCCAGATTTTGGCTGTTTTATCAGGAGAAGAAGTAGCAATATATTTACTATCTGGTGACCAATCTATATCATTTATAAAGTCTTCATGTCCATTTAATTCTTTTACCAGGCTGCCTTCCCAATTCCATATTTTAACTTTATTAGGAGGACATTCAATGGCAAAATAATTGCTATTTGGAGAGCAACTGACAGTCCGAGTACTTCCTTTTTCATTTTCGATTCGAATAATGAATTCACCTTTTTCATCAAACAACTGAATATTTCCACTCTTATTAATAGTCAAAACATGCTGGCCATCCGGAGAAAAATTGGCGTAGTATATCTTTTCCTTGTCCACCTTTATTTCTTTTTCTAATTGCCAATCCTTATTCCATAATAAGACACTACCATCTTTCGAATAGGTCAAAACTTTTTGATCATCACTAGAAAAGGCTGCTCCATGAATCAATTCTGAATGTCCTTTTAAAGTATAAATCGGCTCTGACTCTTCATTTAAATTATCTAATGCATATACTTCGATTTCATTGTTTTCTGACCCAAATACGAGCAGGTGTTTTTCATTATTTGAAAAAACTGCGCGTTTTATGGGTTTGTGAGCTTTAATGTTAAAGGTTCGTATAAAATCGCCATTCTTTTTATAGAGGCAAGCTTTTTTATTCCAGGCATTAGCAATGATATAATTACTCTGAGGAGAATAATAAGCAGAAAGCAATGAACTATTTTGGCAATTTAAATCCTTGGTGTAAAAATAATTTGAAGGAACATTAGTAGCTTTATAGTATGCGGAAAATAATGCTTTACGAGCTTCTACATTGTCATCAAATTCTAAAGCAGCTTTTGCTAATGCGTATCCTTTAGTAACATTATTACTGACTTGAGTTTGAGTAACTGAATGAGCTGTTAACTCGCTAGATTTCCCAATCCGGCTTTGCTGATGAATTTCTTTATTTAGATCTATTGCTTTATACAAAGCAATCATTGCAACAGAAAAGAGTAAGAATCCTAATGCAGCCAGTAAGTTTGCTCTGCGTTTCTTTCTTTTTTCTTTTTCAAAAGCTTTATGCTCTTCCTTTATTTTTTTTGCAATTTCTATTTGGTCTTCTGCTCGCTTTCTTTTTTCAAAAGATTTTAAAATTGGATGGACTAAAGTATCATGGCTCACTTCATAAGCTTTTCCAAGATGTGTATTTTCTGCGCGAATTAGTCTGCTATCTCTTAATCGTTGAAGAAGATCCTCCGAAAGGTCAAATTGACTGATTGCGCTTGCTTCAGATACACTGACTCGGCTTCCTTCAATAATTAAACCTTCCTCAATAAATTTTCTGGCAAGGCTTTGATCTTCTTGGTTTCCGATTTTTCGAATCTCTCTTTCATAATAGTCATTCAGGATATTATCAATCCCCTGGTTTCCACCATAAAAATCTGACTTAACTATTATTTGATTTTTTGTACTCATTAATTTATGTTAAAATCTTAATTGTATATCGGATTGCCTGTCTCTTTACGTACTTGCTTGTTGCCTATCCCATACTTCTCTTTCAATTTGCTGACATAAAATCTGTAGTTGAAAAGATTCAATTTCTTTGTGTTCATTACTCAGATGTGAAAGAATCTCATCGAGTGTCTCTTCTTTATAAATAAATGGTTGTGTCAAAAAGCCCTGCCCCTCCAATGCAGCTGGCTCTACAATAGCCGCTCTGGCTTGCTCTATTCTAAGTGGTTTGAGATGATATCTATCTCTCAATATTGTTGGAATATCAACGGACAAGTCATCTAATAAACTCAATCGGTCTGATCGTATAGACAATAATATTTTTATAGGTATTGGACTAAACCAAGCCAATTGTTCTCGGGTTCTCTCCCTTCTGGGTATTGCACGCAGCTGTTGTTGCACCGCATCTGGAAGCCGGTTATTGACTAGATTTGCCAAAGTATAGATTAAGGTCTTTTGATTTTTCCAACTATGATTAAAGAATTCTTCAAACTGATCAAATATAAATAATGGCGTACTGGCATTATCCTTATTTTCAAAAGAACAGGCTCTAATATATTCCCAAAGCGCAACTTCAGGGCTTATATTTGATGCAAATTTTTCAAAGACTTCAGGCTTAAACTGCTTTTTCAAAGCCTTTTTTACAAAATCAGCTGGGGAAAGGTTTAAATCTTGTAAGCGAATTTGAATAGCATTAAAATTTTCTTTTTCCAAAGAAGGTATTAGTCCAGCATTAATCAATGAACTTTTACCTATTCCGGATTTTGCAAAAAGTACAACTAGAGGTTTCACTTTTATCATACTCTGCAAATCAATCCGTTCCTCATTTCTACCAAAGAAAAGTTGCTCTTCTTCCTTTTCAAAAAAGCGAATGCCTGGATAACGATTTTTAAGTTTATTATACATTTAGCGCTTTTTTTAATTCACTAACAATCTGTTGATATGCCTCATCTGTGCTATTCCAAAAATCACTATTTACAGCTTTTTTGTTCAATGGCAAAAGCGGCAGTTTGCCGATTTCGCTATTTTCAAAATCAGCTGCTCGGATCAGAATCGGAAATGATTTTACACCTGCCTCTTTTCTTTGTAAAGCTTTGGGGATTTGCGCCTCAAAAATATCATTTGAAGATAAAAAATCAGCACTAATCAAAAACAAAACGACTTCAGCTTCATCTAGTTTTTCATTGATTACGGTCTCTACTTCATCACCAAACTCAATTTTTCCCTTATGCCAGATTTCAATATACTTATTGCGCTCCAAATCACTTAGGTGTTTGATCAATTCGTCGCGATGTGCTTCGTCTTTTTCTGCGTACAGTATAACAAATTTAGTAGCATGATCAGGTTGACTAGCCTTTGTCTCCGGTTCACTTTCTTCATCAAACCGACTAACCAATTCCTTCACAAACTCGGCAACATTGTTTTCTATAAAACGAAATCGATAACAATCCTCAAAGAACGATTTAGTGATTTTGCTAACTGGATATTGTACAACTTCAGGTGCATAGCTTGAGTTCAGGCTTTCAATTTGCAGACTATCCAGTAATAAAGGAAACCGCCAGTCTTCAATATCAAAACCAAGAAAAAGGTAAGTTTTCCGATCATCAAATTCGCTGGTAATCTTATGAGGTATGGAAGGATTGTCTCGTACCACATTCTTCATAAACTCTACTTGTTCCTTCTCTGTAAAGACCATAGACTCCGGATCCTCCTGACTACCAAACAAATGATAAATCAATGGCTGCTCCTTTGAGAATGCCGGAATAGTCTGATCACGATCCTTTTTAAAATTATAATGTAATGAATGTACCTCCAATCGCCCTGCCTCATTTAAAGCCGTTCCCATAAAGTTTTCGGGTGTCGAATTGATAATCAGGTAAAAAGGAAGTTTTGCCAGTAAATTAAATACACCTGGAACTTCAGTTGTCTGTTTTTTAAAAAAGGAAACCGCTTCGTCTTCTAAATCAATCCTTCTAATATCAGGAATGGTCATAAAACGTTGAGCGATATAGGAAAGGTTTGCTACTGCACTCTTTTCATAAGCAATTGACTCTGTTTCCAGCTCCTCTACTAAATATTTGGAAAAGGCTTCTATCAGAGGTTCGTCTTTGACAGTTGAAATCCCCGGACCAAGTAACAGAATACATCGCTGGTTTTGGATATCTTTAATGAGGTTTCTCCAATGGCGGTCTTTCATAAATTATTGTTTCTTGAGGTTAGAGCATATTTAGGATTTAGCATTTGGCCTACAAATGACAGTTTTCGACTCAAAGCCCAAATCTTCAATATCCTCTTATTGAATCTGTAAACAAAGTACTTTTTTGATAAAATTTAATACGCACATCCTTACAGATACAATTCTTTCGTAATATAGGTTATAGAGCTGAATTTTCAAAAACAAAGCTCATTCCAATTAACATTGCTAGATTCCCTGTCCCTTAATAGATGATATATAGAAACAAATCTAAACTATTTTGAAATTTTTATTCTAATTTGCTTATTGTATGATTCAATGAGAAGCACTAGAAAATAGATTATACATGACAAAATTTCAAAAACTAGGTAATTTCATTAAATCCTCCCAAGGGATATTGGAAACTGATTTTAAAGGATATAAACTACAAATATCAAAAATCCATGCGTTCCACCAAACAATAAAGGGCTATTCCGATCAAGCACTACAAAATCTAGCCAAATCTCTTAGAGCAAATGTCAAAGACCATTCAGATCTTGATAATATCCTAATTAAAGCTTATGCACTCGTTTATGAAGCTTGTCATCGTCAATTAGGTCTAAAGCCTTATGAAGTCCAAATCATGGGCGCAATTGCGATGCATAAAGGTCGATTAGTAGAAATGAAAACTGGTGAAGGAAAAACACTAGCAGCAGTTTTTCCTGCTTTTTTGAACGCACTTACAGGTAAGGGAGTGCATATCATGACCTTTAATGACTACCTAGCTAAAAGAGATGCAGAATGGATGGGTAAAGTCTATACCTTTCTTGGTCTTTCAGTCGCCTATATTTATGAAGGAATGCCCTTAGACGAAAAGCGGCATGCATATCAAGCTGATATTACTTATGGGACAGCTAAAGAAATGGGCTTTGATTACCTAAGGTCATTTATTGCTTATCAAAAAGAGGAACTCATATTGCGCCCGTTTAATTTTGCAATCATAGATGAAGCAGATGCCTTATTGATTGATGAAGCTCGAAATCCATTGGTTCTAGCAGGAGATATCTTCGAAGCAGATATTGATATTAAAGAGATTAGTCACCTTATTTCAAAATTAAAAAAAGACCTGGATTTTGAGATTAACAAATATGGCCGCAATATTTTCTTAACTGAAAAAGGCCTTGAAAAGCTTGAAAAACAACTTGGAATTAATAATCTCTTAGCGAGTGAATATAATCCCTTGCTTTCTGCAATTAACCTTGCCATTCATGCCAAAGAACTGCTGACAAAAGATATTGATTATATCATTCAAAATGGTCAGGTAAAACTAGTCGATGAATTCACAGGTCGAATAGTAGAAGATCGTAAGTGGCGAAATGGTCTTCAAGCTGCTGTGGAGGCCAAAGAAGGTTTAGAAATTCAAAATGAAGGAATCATCTTGAATACCATTACCATTCGACATTTTATATTACAGTATCCGAAAAGGACTGGAATGACTGCAACTGCTCATCAATCTATTGAGCATTTTTTAGAACATTATGGCATGAAGGTTATCATTATTCCTCCGAATAAAGTCAATCGAAGGATTGATCATCCAGATGAAATATTTACAACAAAGAAAGCTAAACTAAATGCTCTGCTAGATGAAATCAAACGTGTTCATAAAACTCAAAGACCTATCCTTGTAGGCACATTGACGGTCCTTGAATCTCAAAACATTGCTCAACTTTTAAAAACGCATCATATCCAATGTAATGTACTCAATGCGAAAAACAATGAATTAGAGGCGCGTATCATAGCTGATGCTGGAAAACTCGGAGCGATTACCATCTCCACCAATATGGCTGGAAGAGGAACTGATATCTTATTGGGAGGCCAGGATGAAAAAGATAAAGCAGCAGTGATTGAACTTGGAGGATTGTATGTCATAGGAACAAATCGACATGAAAGTGAGCGAATTGATCAACAGCTTAGAGGACGGTCTGGTCGACAGGGAGATATTGGTAGTTCTCGCTTTTTCATTAGCTTAGAAGATGACTTGATGATCCGATATAAATTATGGGATGTATTGCCAAAAAAATACAAAAACCTAGAAGGAGATCTTAAAATCAAAGAACAGGGAATTCGAAAATTCGTGACTCATATTCAAAAAGTAATTGAAGATCAATCCTCAGAAATTCGTCGAACTGCCAATATCTATGCTGAGTTGACAGAGCATCAAAGAAAAATCATCCAAAATGAAAGGCAAAAAATCTTATTAGACGATGATTATTTATATCAAATAGTAGAAATCAAATTTCAGCAAGAACTTATTGAAAAAATCAGAACGATAATACTATTTCATTATGACAGGTTTTGGGCCATGCACCTTGATGAATTACAACAAGTAAAAGAAGGAATATATATGGTACGCTTTGGTGGTCAGCTTCCACTCTTGGAGTTTCAGAAAACAGGCGATCAAATTTTTCAACAACTTATAGAACAACTAGATCAAAGGATTCAAAAAAGTTGTGCTGACTTTTTGAATAATCCAGGGCAATCTCTAATTGAATTGGGCATTCAAAAACCTTCTTCAACTTGGACCTATGTTATCAATGATAATCCTTTTGGAAATAAACTTGCAACCATGTTACTAGGCAATTCTAATATAGGCATGCAAATAGACTTTATCTCAGGAGCAATGCTTTTCTTCCTTGGTTTGTTTCAGAAATTTAAAAAAAGAAAACAGGATTCCTCTGAAACTTAAAACGCGTTCCTACTACTAATCCTTTTCAGAACATAAAAAGATCAAAAAAACACAAAGCACTAATAATCAATCTATTACAAATAACAACCAGCTAATCAATAATCTACATTTTAAAAACCATCAGATATTTTCTAGAAAGTCTTGATTCAATTGTTACATTTATTGAATAAAAGATATCAATACAAAACGATTACAGAATGAAGCTCAAAGATTTACTTATCATACTGGTTATTCTTCAATTATCTCTTTTCCTGTATTATGTTCCTGGGACATTACGGTATCTGAGTAATATATTCAATTTATCCTTTTATGACTTTACAGATATTTTCCAATATTTCAATCAATTTATTGTCATTATAATGAACATTATTGGGATAGTCGGAGTAGTTTTCTATTTCATTCAAGATAATAATATATATAACAGATTCCTCAAGTTCTTTTTAATCCACCACACTTTTACCCTAATTTGTCATTTACCCTTTAGACTTATAAGAATTTTTGCTCCTCCATCAGGAAATTTTACAATGGAATGGTATTACCATGTGTTTTACCTTTTATCCGTATTCCTGGCTATTATTTCGATTATGGTTTATAGCAATCAAAAAATAAGAGTCTTGCCGGCACCTGTTAGTAACCGAAGTACACGCTTTTTACATTTTTTTATTGATAGAGTTTATATTACTTTAATGATTTTCAGTAGTGGTGTTTATTTTTTCACTTCGAGATATGGTTTCGGAGGAAATGATCTCTATCCAATCATAGGTTATTTTATGATCATTATAGTACCTTTCTTTTATTACACTATTTGTGAGGCAGGATTTAAACAAACCTTAGGGAAGGTACTCTCAGGTGCTTATGTCCGATCCGCAAATGGTCAAAGTCCAGGTTTTGGAAAAATTCTAGGTCGATCTTTATGCCGATATATTCCGTTTGAACCCTTTTCATTTTTGTCTGACCCAATGGCTAAATGGCATGATTCTATATCTGGAACTGATGTATTTTACAAAACAGATGTAGAGTTTGAAGAAGATGCGCTATTTGATAGTTTAGTTACGGAGGAATGATTTCCAATTTTAAAAGCTTATATTTATTCAAGCAAGTAATTTGATTTTGTCTAAATATTTGTAAAATGAACACCACACCCAAACCAATAAAAACGGTCATTATCGATGATCAGCGACTCATGATTGATGGGCTGATTTCTTTACTTAAAGCATCAAAAGAAGTAGAAGTTGTAGGATGTACGACAAAGGGAAAGGACGCTGAACAATTAATTGAATCCCTTTCACCAGATGTAGTATTATTGGACTTACGATTCAAAGATCAAGAAATAGATGGCTTGGATATTCTTTCAAAGCTTAGACCTAAATTTCCAAATTTAAAGATTTTAATTTTATCAAGTTTTGATGATTTTGCAACATTACAATTAGTTTTTCAAAAAGGAGGAACAGGATATTTACTGAAGAATACAGATACAGTAGAATTAATTAATGCCATTAAAAAAGTTTATTCCGGAGAAAGATATGCACATCCAAAATTAATAGAAAAACTACTTCCTGCTTTTCAACCTTCTACAGAAGAAAAGCCAAAAGATTCGCTTATTGATTCTACTTCACCCGATATAAAAGAATCCCAATATGCCCCGCTTACTTTTCGCGAATTGGAGATCGCGCGACTTAGGGCTAAAGGTATGGAACGCAAACAAATAGCCAGTCAATTATTTATTAGCAAAAATACAGTGGGTTCACATTTGACAAGAATACATGCTAAATTAGATATAAATAATGTAGCCGAATTGATTAATTGGTTAATAAAAAAAGAGCTCATCCAAATCTAGAGTCAAGATTAGGGGCAGAGAATAGAAGTAAGTTATTTTTCCTCGTCCTTGAAGATATTTTCCAAAGGAATTTCAATAGAGACAATTGTTCCGCCTCGTGGAGAAGAATCAAAATACACCTGACCATTTAAGGCAGATATACGATACTGAATATTTTTTAATCCATTTCCAATATGCATACTTTGATTCACATCAAAACCTACTCCATTATCTTCAAGGCTTAATAAAAATAATTTTTCGCTTTTTACAAATTGTAAAATAATTGATTTTGCATTCGCATGTTTCACTACATTATTAATCATTTCCTGAACAACCCTAAACAAATGCAACTGTGCCAAACGAGTAGCTTTTTCAAAAGTAATATTTTTATAAAAGGTAATTTTTAATTCTGGTTCAATTAATCTTACACGATGCAACAATTCTTCTACTGCTGCAATCAAACCTAATTTATACAAAGTTTTTGGCATTAAATCCCTGGATAAACGTCTAAGTTCTGAATGCGCTTCATCAAGATCACTGGTTATTTCTTTTAATTTATTGCTATTATTATTTAAATTTATTTTTTCTGATAATACATTTAATTTCATTTTCACAGAAGTTAATAATACACCAAGCCCATCATGTAAATCCTGAGCAACTCTTTCTCTCTCTGACTCTATCCCCATGACAAGAAGATTCATGTTTTGTTCTTTTTGAAAAGCTAACTCTTTTAAAGTCTGTGTATTTTTTCTATACATACTTGCGAATCTTCGCAGTGCAATAAAAAAGATCATTGCCATTTCTATCAACATCCCAACTAAAAAGGTAATGTGAGTATAGAAAGTTAAAGAAGCACCTATTCCGGATAATATTCCAAATAAAGAGCCGCCCGGTAAAATTCCTATATATTGAAGGTTAGACACTATAATGCTCAAACCATGTAGAGAAAATCCAAAAAGAAACAAACCGGAAGTAAATTTTCTTGACCTAAATGTTGAATCAAAAAGTATCCAAAAGAATGCTAAACAAGCAGTTACATAAAGTAAAGTAGCAAATCGATATAAAGTATGTGCATATTGAAAACCTTCTATCTTAGGTATTAATAGTGCTAAGGGAATAAAACATATAGCTAAAAACAATAAAACTAATAGAAGATTATCTAACTTTTTATAAAAATGACGGGTATTAAAATAAGCACGAACAAATAGGGTTCCAAATACCAGATATATACTTGCAAGAATTGGTGTAATTATTTGTTGACATAATGCGGATTCAGGCCAAATAAACCGATACCCCAAGCCCATATCTGTAAAAATAAATAATGCCCCAAAAAGTACATAATAGAAGTAATACCAAAAATAACGGAAGCCAGTGATAAAGATTGAAACACCTAATATTAATAAATAAATAATACACAACAGAAAAAACGCACTCAATAATACACTCTCTAATCCTTTCTGATGTTGTAGCCGATTTTTTTCATCCCAAAGGTATAATCTAAAATTTAATAGCTGCTTACTTGGTTTAAATTTCAAATAACATTCAACTTGTTCACCTGGTTCTAAATCAAGTGAAAACAAAAAATTCTGATGATCATGATCAACAATATTTTTAAATGATTTTCTAGAATTAAAATTATCTAAATAGGTAAGCGTATCGCTTAGAACTTCTCCATTACTACTCTTTATATGAATTTGAAAGTCATATAAATAAGGATCAACTAATTCTAGAATATACGCATGGTCTAAAGAATCAGAATTCGCTACTGCAAAAATTAACCAATGTGCAGATGTCGTCAATCCAAACTGAAAATGTTGTAAGGTCTTATAAGGTTTTTCTTTTTCGCACCAATCCATTACATCACTTAAAGACATCGTGCCTTTTGGATCTTCGACAACCATCACTGGATCTCCAAATAATAAAGTCCCTTTGAAATCTACTTGTGGATAGTATACTTGACTTAGGCATTCTCCATTGCATAGATTGCAAATACAACAAAGTAATATTCCGAATATTATAGGTGTTCTTTTCATTTTGGAACTTCAAAATAAAAATTTATACCTGAATAATATATTTATCGACATCATTTTCACTTCAATTCATCTATATCAGTTAGACACTCACCTATATAGGTGAGTCATTCATCTATTTGTATGACATTATAAAAATCACTGATTTGTGTGTTTCCTGTTTTCCGGATAAAATACAATTTGACTATGAATTTATTAATCCTAGAAGTGGAATTATTCAAATAATCTAAAATGAAATTTATCATGATCTATTATTTCCTACACTTAAAAATATCTTTTCTAAAGCATAAAATTTTAAACCCAATCCCGCCTTAGATATAAGGCAAAATTCAAATAACTTTATTTTTTACAGTATCCTATAATAAGGATCAACTGTGAGTCACCTAACACTAAAAATTATGAAAAATTCAAATTTTATTCTCACTCTTTTATTTATTTCTTTTTTTATTTCAACTATTAATGCTCAAAGTTTTAATGTACAAAATCAAGATGGCGATGATGTAATCAGACTTTCTGCTGTAGATGGAGGTATCATATCTAATTACCTCTGGACGATTTCAAACGAACCGACATTAGGCAATACGAATTACTCAACACTTGGATTAGCCTTAAGCCCTGGTATAAATAATGGCGTTACAGGATATGCGGATATTGACTCAATAGGGTCCAATGCTATTCTGGCTTTAGGTGATGCACATGTTACCGGTAATCTATGGATTGGCTCAGATCGAAAACTTAAAAAGGACATCCAAGAAATGGATGCGGTCTTGGAAGACATTAAAAAATTAAGCCCTCGATGGTATCAATACGATCATCCACAACTAGGCAATATTTTACCCAAAGGTCAACAGACCGGATTCATCGCACAAGAACTACAAGAAGTATTTCCTCACTTAGTTACTACTAAACAGGCACATGGATTAAATACTGAAAATGCACTTGATGACAATCCGGTGAAGTACAATGCAGTAAATTATATTGGTCTCGTACCCATTCTAATTAAAGCCATCCAAGAACAACAAGATATTATTGAGCAATATCAAACACAAGTAGAAGATCAAGAAAATCGAATCAATCGCTTAGAAAGTTTATTATTAGATAAACCAGTATCTCCATCTAATAAAGAAAACTCAAATGAGATTCGATTGGATCAAAATATTCCAAATCCTTTTAGGGGATCAACGACTATAAATTATTTTATCCCACAACAAATAAATCAAGCGAAATTAATAGTTGTTGATACTAATGGAAGACAGATTCAAAGCCATGATTTGGAATCAGGAAAAGAAGCTTCTATTGAAATTTCACTCCACAATCTTCCTTCTGGAAACTATGTATATTCTATTATTTCAAACAAAGGAAACTCTGGAAAGTATATGATCTATAAAAACTAAAACAGGTCTCGTAAGGTGGTGATTTATAATAATTTACCACCTTACGAATTTTGTTTAAAAACCTATTCTATCTGAAAGAATAATTCTTATAGGACGAGCCATCGCAATCACAAAACCGAAGGTCAATCACAAGCGAAGCAATCACAAGACCGAAGGTCGATCACAAGCAAAGCGATCACCAAACCGAAGGTAAATCACAAGCAAAACAATCACTAAACCACATAATCCAAAAGACTGATCACTATAATACAATTCTGTAATGTCTTTTATCCGATTACAGTGGACTCTGAGTCACCTAAATTCAAAAAAAATGAAAAAATTAACGATCACTACCCTATTTATCTATTTATTTTCCCTTATTCAAGCACAGGTTATTATTAGTTCTCCTGTGAGTATTGATCCCCTTATGTCTGATCCAGATGAGAGTGCAATTCTAGATCTGAAATCTTCAACTAAAGGTATTTTGGTTCCAAGAATGGCTTCAACTCAAAGAGAAAACATTGTAGATCCAGCACTGGGTTTACTCGTTTTTGACTATGATGAAAACGCTTTTATGTATTTTAATGGTCTGGGATGGGCAGAAATAGGAAATGGAATTCTTCCACCATCTACAAATGCTTCTATGATTGCAGATACCAATCAAGATACTTGGCTGACCACTGAACAAACACCTAATGAAGATAAGATTAGATTTTTTGTCGATAGTACGAATTTCCTGACAGCAGATGGAAAAACTTTCAATTTAATTGCTCCAGGTAATAGCCTATTCATTGGACTCAATGCCGGAGTCAATGATGATACGACAAATAATCATGGAACTTTTATTGGATTAAATAGTGGATATAATAATATAGGTGGATTCGCAAATACTTTTACAGGTTCTCATAGCGGTTTTTCAAATGAGGCTGGAAGCTATAATTCTTTTTATGGATACTATGCTGGTTATAATAATACAAGTGGCTTTTATAATACGTTTAATGGTTTTTTTGCAGGATATAATAATACAATAGGAAACAGTAATGCTTTTTATGGACCATTTTCAGGATATAATAATACCACAGGAAATCACAATTGCTTTTATGGCGTCGCTACTGGTTATTATAACACTTCTGGCAGTTTCAATATTTTTTTGGGAAGGTCTGCTGGAAATAAAAATACAAGTGGACATAACAATTCATTCATAGGAGCATATGCTGGATATTCCAATACTACGGGTTTTTATAATATTGGAATAGGAAGATCAGCTGGGAGGCATTCAACAAGCGCAAATTCAAATATCTATTTGGGCTATAATGCCGGCTATTATAATCAAACTGGTTCTCGCTTAATTTATATTGGTCGAGATGCCGGACAACAAAATACAACTGGCTATCAAAATGTATTCATTGGCAATTTTTCGGGACTCAGCAATACCACCGGATATTATAACACTATCATTGGAGATGACGCAGGAAAGAATAATACCACCGGTTATTACAACACCTTTATTGGTCTTGCTGCAGGATGGAATAATCAAGGTGGTAATAACAACACAATGCTGGGTGGAGGCGCAGGCTTCTCCAATGTCTCTGGTTCTGAAAACCTATTTGTAGGTCGATATGCTGGTTTTGGAAATGTAACAGGTTTGGGAAATGTTTTTATGGGAACTTTCGCTGGGCAAGGAAATACTACGGGCGACAATAATACATTTGTAGGTACCTCAGCAGGAGAAGATAATTCTAGTGGTATCAATAATGTCTATATCGGAACAGAAGCTGGTAAAAATAATATTCTCGGAACTGGCAATGTATCAATTGGTTATAAAGCTGGTTTTAATGAAACAGAAGACAATAAACTCCATATTGACAATAATGGAAATGCCGTTCCACTCATTCATGGTGATTTTTCTCCAAATGATTTAGCACTTCGAAAAGTAGGCATCAATAGAATAGCCAGTACCAATACCCTTGAAGTTGGAGGAAATGCAAGTAAAAGTACACCAGGTAGTTGGCTTGGTAATTCGGATATTCGTTTAAAAAAGAATATTAAAACCTTAGAATGCGAAACCATTCTTCAACAACTGTTAAAATTAGAAGGTATTAATTATGAATGGAATGACTCTAGAGCAGGAATGAATCGGCCAAATGGAAGTCAATACGGTTTTAGTGCTCAAAATATTCAATCCGTTTTTCCCGAAATGGTAAGTGAAGATAAAGACGGCTATTTACAAACTGCCTATGGTTCTTATGACCCTTTACTTGTCGAAGCCATCCGAGCTTTAGCCAATAGGAATGATGCATTAGCAAAGAGAATTGAGCTGTTAGAACAAAAATTTAAGCAATTGAGGCCTTAGATATAGATTATCCTAGAACCATAAAATCGAATTAAATGAAAAAATTAATAAATACTTGTCTCTTATTATGCTATGTCTATCACCTTTCAGCACAGATCATAAACCAGGGAGCAAACATCATCATAAAGAAACACACCACTTTATTTACTTCAGAAGAGGTACAAAATGTAGAAGGGGGCACTTTACTTAGTCAAGGAACCTTAATTACAGAAAGTAGTATTTCGAATAGTGCAGAAAGTATCTTAAGTGGACGGTTTATCCTAGATAGAAATTTAATCAATCAAGGATCACTTGAAAATATGGATATAACATTCACGGGAAATCACGATAGTGAGATTCAATCAAATGGCGCGACTATCCAGGAAATCAAGCTTTTAAAATCAGCTCATGCAGAATTAAGTCTTATTGATGATTTATCTATTGATAAACTACTTGATTTTCAATCTTCCAATCTATTAAGGTTGGGTGATCAGCATCTCAATTTCATTCAAAATGCCGAGATAAGTGGTTATTCTAAGAACAGTTATATCATTACAGATGGACAAGGAAAAGTTGTTTTAGAGAATAGCGATCATCCTTTTTTCTTTCCAATTGGAAAAGATGAAAATTCTTATAATCCAATTTTTTTCGAAAACGCTGATTCAGAGAACCCTATAAAAGTCCGAATTGTAAGTGCGCCTGAAGTTTTTGATGATAATCAACATACATTGGCCATTGCATGGAATATAGAAACAAAGGCAAGTGAACTATTATGTACCACTTTTTGGCAGGAAAATCAGGAAATCGTCTCTATTTCCCCTGAACAAGCAAGATTGGTATCTGCTAATCATTCTAATATTTCAACATCAATCGATTTTAAAAATGGAAAGCAAAACAACTCTATACAGTTCCAATCCATTCTTAAGCCCTTAGAATTTAATACCTTTTATACGATTAATGAGGCAATGAATTACGCTGATAATAGAAATATAGCCGCAAAACATAAAAAGTCTATAAGTATTAAATTCTATCCAAACCCTGCTACAGCGGGCATTTATATTGAATTATTTGATTCCAAACAGGAGTATAAAATAGAATTAATAGATATTTTAGGCAAATCTATTTTTAAAGAACAAATAAGCGTAAAATCAGTGCCTTATTACCTTGATTTTTCGGACAAACAACTAAGCCCAGGTACTTATCTGCTCAACATTGTTTCTGAAAATGGAGCTATTTCTACTTCGAAGTTAATTATCCATCAAAAAAAATCATAAAAAGTTTGTATATGACCCAACGTTTCTAATAATCGGTACGTCTATATATATGAATACTGTAAAAGAACAGTCATTTTTTTGTATTACTATTTAATAAATTGTAATATGTTATTATTGGTTTTTTCTACATAACTATGACAAATCATCGTTATATTTGAGAAATAATTTAAAAACTTAAAAATCTTGATTAAATAAATTCTGAGTTATGAAAAACAAAATATTCCTACTCTTTAGTCTTGTTGTTTTAATTTCAGTGACTTCTTGTAAGAAAGAAGGTGTTGATATTGAATATCATTATTACCCACAAGAAGACTATGAACTGATGTCTCAATACCTTGAACTTGAACCAGTTCCAGTAAGTTATGAGAATGATTTTCCTAATTATTATTCTTCTTCAATTCGAACTTATGATAGAGATTTAGCTACGCTAGGTAGAGTTTTATTCTATGATAAAAACTTATCAAAGGATAGATCAATCTCTTGTGCTTCTTGTCATAAACAAGAAATAGCATTTTCTGATGATATTCCATTTAGTGATGGTGTAGATCAAAGAAAGACAGCTAGAAACTCTTTAGCATTAGGATCTGTATTCAGTTTTAATGAATATTATGGCTCTGCAATTATTGGTAGAGTACCATTTTTCTGGGATAATCGTGCAAGTTCTGTTCAAGAGCAGTCTCAAGCTACACTTGCAAATCCACTTGAAATGGATATGGAATTACACGAAGTAAGAAGTCGAGTCGAAGAACAACCTTATTACCCACCTTTATTCAAAGCTGCTTTTGGTCATGAAATCCAAAATGAGCAGGAAATCTTAGATGCAATTGCTGTATTTGTGAATAGCATTGGTTCATTCAATACGAGATACGATCAAGCAGTTGATAAATATCTAGAATCTAATGGTTCTCTTATAGGCATTAGAACTGCAGACCTTTCTGGTTTCTCTGATGCAGAACAAAGAGGTCGTCAATTATATCTTAATAATTGTAGCAGTTGCCATGGAAATATTGAAGAAGGCGTTAGTGCACCTGGATTGATTCAAGCCAATAATGGTCTTGCAGTCAGTTATGAAGATCAAGGTATGGGAGTTAATGAAGGTTCTAGTTTCAATGGTCTATTTAAAGTTCCAACTTTAAGAAACATTGAAAAAACTGGTCCATATATGCATGATGGTAGTCTAGCAACATTGGAAGATGTAGTTGAGCATTATAGTTCAGGTATCCAAAGTCACCAAAACCTTAGTGACGAGCTTAAAGGAGTTGGCAACCAACCTATGCGTTTTAACTATACTGAAGGTCAAAAGGCTGATTTAGTTGCCTTTTTAAAGACTTATACGGATGATGAATTCCTCAACAATCCGAAATACTCAGATCCTTTCAAGCAGTAAGCTCTGTTTATTTAAACTTCAAATTTGAACCACTTTTCTATTTTAAGAAAAGTGGTTCAAATTTTATCACCTTTCCTTTTTAAATTCAAAGCATATATTCCTATTTAATTAGGTCTAACAGTTCCACTGTAGGTTAGTTAGCATACTTTTGTATAATACTAAATCTTTTATCATGGTGAACTCTAACAAAATACCACAATATCTATTTATTGCTATTGCTTTTTTACTGAATTCCTGTAGCCATTATTATTATGCACCAAACGAAGGCGCTCTTTTAGCATTAAATGAAAAAAATGATCTGAAAGTCTCTGCTGGAAAATCAAATTCCTCCGACGATCGCGAATTCAACTATTCACTGCAAGTCGGCTATAGTCCGATCAAACATCTAGGTATTCAGTCAAGTTATTTCAATTATAGAGAAAGCGGAGTTCGAAATAGTTTTACGGAAAGCGGTAATGGCCACATTTCAACTGCAGCAATTGGGACATACTATTTCTTTCCAACAAAAAAAATAGGTAGACGTCCAGACCTGGTAAATAATTATACAATGAATAGAGGAATTTTGATTGACCTCTATGCTGGTCGATCAAATGGATCTGTAAACAATTATTACACTTTAAATTCAAGTTCCCATTTCGATTTCAATAAAACATATGGGCAGTTTGGTTTTCATTGGCAAGGAAGGGTATTCGGAATAAATTATGTCTCAAAATTCGGTGTCCTCGACTTTAAAAATGGAACAGTCAATGGGAAAATATCGCAAGAACACCTCGCTGATATCATGGATGTTGAAAAAAATGATACCTATAATTTTCGAGAAAACTCCATTAGGTTTCATATAGGCGTCAAACATGCTCGATTTTTTATTACTGGGACTTGGTTTAATTCTCCTAAATCAGCTGAAGTAAAATTTGTTGAGAGCACCCTCCATGGGGGAGTAATTATAGAAATTGATGAATTTTTTAAGAAAAAGACAGCTGAATCTGAACCAATAACAATTGATCCATAGATGAATAATTGCAAACTATCAATATTATTAGTGGTTTTGATTTTCTGCGCGCTGGATGCATTTGGTCAACTTTATTATATGACCAATGAAGGTGCCCTACTTGCCTTGAATGAACAACATGACTTAAGACTGTCCTATGGAAGAGGAGCTAATCAACAATCCGATAAAGCAGGGGCTTTCCAATTAGGGTATAGCCCAATTAAACATATTGGTATTCAATATAGTGCTGCATCAATAGTGAGCAGGAATCAATCATCAAGAGATTCTAAGGGAAAGCTGAGGGGGGGATCTATTGGATCCTATTACTTTATTGATATTTATAAATCCAATTCGAATAGTGATCAAACTAAGACTAAGAACCTGATGAAGAACGGAATTCTATTTGATTTTTACCTTGGCTATGAAAAAGGAGAAATTAAAAACGAATATCGAAAAAGTGAAGAAGCCTTCATTGACTTCAATAAGAATTTCGCACAGTTAGGTGTCCATTTTCAAGGGCCTATATTTGGTATCAATTTCATTGTAAAAAAAGGGGTTTTAGATTATAAAAAATTTAGAATCGCAACTGCCGATTCCTTTCCGCTTGCTGTAGTTGAAGATATTAATCGTTTTGATACGTTTAACTTTACAGAGAGCACAATTCGAGTTATTTTAGGTTTAAAAACTACAAAAATTTATTTTTCAAACACATGGATAAACATCCCAAAGAAAGGTCAGCTTAATATCTTCGACAATGTTTATCATTTTGGGGTTATTGTTGAATTAGATGAGTTCTTTAGGAGAAGAAATCATAACTAGAATCTGTTTGAGATAGAGCATTAGATATACAAAGTAAGCAATGAAGCAAATAATCTCAATTTTCGCATTTATCGCTTTTGGACTTATAAATCCTATAGTGTCATGCTGTCAGAATTATTATGTTCCTAATGAAGGAAATCTTTTGGCATTAGGTGAAAAACATGATTTCAAACTTTCCTATGCTTTCGGGTATACTGAATTATTAGGCAAGGCTTTTTCCGTTCAAGCAGGATATAGCCCATTAAAACATTTAGGCGTCCAATACTCTTTTGCTTCAGCAACTAATAAAGAATCTTTCACCAGGTTTTTTCATAATAAAATGAATGGTTTTGCCTTCGGAACGTATATTAATTTTAATTTGAAGCTTAGTCGTCTTGATGAAACACCAGAAAATAAAAACCCATCGATATACTCAAATTTTTTATTTGACTTTTATGTTGGTTTTGAAAACGGGAACATTGAAAACCGTCATTCACTGGCAGATATCTCCATCTTTGAATTTACAAAAAGATATGCTCAACTAGGATTACACTGGCAAGGAGCTGTGCTTGGTTTCAATTATGTCCAAAAAATCGGCCTAATAGACTATAAAAAAGCTATAGTATCATCATCCAATGGTCTACAAAATATTTCTGGCTTTCATAATGTAATTCGCTATGATACTTATAATTTCACAGAACATACCTTAAGAATGAGTTTAGGAATTAAACATGTACAACTGTATGCCTCAGCTACATGGATGAGATTCCCAAAAAAGGATAAAATAGATATTATTGATAATCTATATCATTTAGGGTTAATTATAGGATTAGATAAGTTCTTCAGAAAAAAAATTAATAAACTTTAATACACATGGGGGCAAATCAATTAAAAATATTGATTCTTTTTTTCGGAATTATTATACTGAATTCTTGCAATCATTATTATTATGTTCCAAATGAAGGCACTCTACTGACATTAGACGAAAAGAAAGATTTACAAGCATCAATTGGACTTGGTTCATTTTTAGGAAGTGGAGGAAGTCTATCTACTCAGGTCGCCTACAGTCCGATAAAGCATTTAGGGCTTCAATCGAGTTATTTTCGAGCAAGGGCTTCTGGGTATAATGAAGATGGAGATGGGAAAGCCTCTGGGATTGGTTATATTGCGAATCTTGCAGCTGGCTCTTATTATTTTTTTCCCTTGAAAAAAGACGAGGAAGAATCATCAAATGAACTAGAAGCAAAAGCAGCTCAAGGTGGTTTATTAATAGATTTTTATACCGGTTTTGAAAGCGGAGAAGTAAGCAATAATTATTCTAAACAAGGAAGATCTCAACTTCACTTTAATAAAGTCTTTATCCAGGGAGGTTTACATTGGCAAGGATCTATAATCGGATTTGATTTAGTCATAAAGATGGGTAATCTTGATTTCAAAAATGGATCGCTAAATGGTGCAGTAGGAGATAATGACCTTACAGAATTGCAAGAAGTAGAACTAAATGATCCTTATGATTTTATCGAAAGTTCATGGCGATTACATATAAAACGCAATTACATGAAGTTCTTTTTCACTCAAACTTTTTTGAATTCATCAAAATTGCAATATGTCAAATTTTCAGATAGATCTTCTCATATAGGGCTGATTTTTGACATTAATAATTTTTTTAAAAAAAGAAGGAATTAGATTGTGATTTTATTAACTTTAAATATAGGTTTTTAGGTTCTAAATGAAATCGTTTGGTGGCGATTTACTAAACTACTCAAGCTAAAATAGCTCAGCTAGTTTAGTAAACCTTTTCTTTCTTAATTTTTTCGACCAAACGAAATCACCTAGCTCCGATTTTTATATAAATCAAAAAAAACTAAATCAGCAATCTTTTGATTTTCAATCCTTAAGGAACAAGAAATAAAAAACTTCACAGCAAAAATATTATACTAAATGAAACTTTTAAAAAAGAAATTATCTCTCCTTACCTGCATATTGATCATTTTGATACAATACAATGCAAAAGCTCAGCATTACTATCTATTAAATGAAGGTGATATGCTGATGATCTCTGCTCCAAAAGATATTAAGTTTTCGAGTATATTTCCTGGAGAAGGTCTCTATACCGCTCAATTAGGATATAGTCCTATCAAACACCTGAGTCTTGTTGGCTCTTTCATACATGATAAAACCAGTAGAACCAGTTATAGTTTTATTGGTCCTTTTGAACGGATTTCCAGAGGATTCAACCTCAATGCTGCAGTAGGATCATACTTTTTCTTAAAATCGAAAAAAGCATTGCCTGAACGGTTTTTTCTTTCTAAGAATGTTACGATGGATCAAGGTTTCTTATTTGATATTTATGCTGGAGTAAACTATGGAAAGATTCATAATTTTTATGAAGGCATTTCGCAATCTCATTTTGACACCAATAAATTTTATGTGCAATTAGGTGCTCATTGGGCTTTTAGAATTGGTACTTTAAGTTATGCGTTTAGAGCAGTTTACTTAGATTATAGTAATGGCCGGGCTCAAGGAGATTTACAAGAAGAAGACTTAAGAGATCTTTTTGACGGCGGAATAAAATCTAATGATCCTTTTTCTTTTTACGAATCCTCCTTTCGATACTCCATTGGTATTCGTCAAGTTAGGATTTATACTGGTGTATCGACTAAACATCAAAAAGATAATATTCGCCCTAACGATGCTAGAAGGGTCTCTATTACTGCGGGAATGATCTTTGAACTTGATGAAATATTTACCAAAAAAGAAAAGCCAACTAAAGAATAGTCTCTAGTTTGCTGTTTTAATTTATGGAAATAGACTTTCCAAAATATGAAACCTTTTTTGAAAATAATATGCTCAATATTCATCATAGCAATGGCTTGTATCATTGCGCATGGTCAATTTTTCTATATAGCTAATATTGATGGAACAAATATCCAAGTCTCTGAACGAGGAGATTTAAGCTTGGGGCTCTCCTACCCTCTTGAGAATAGAAAGAGTTTTTTTTTTAGTTACTGCCCTATAAAACATATCAGTCTTACAGGAAGTATATTTAAGTATAAAGCTCGTGATAAGCATTATAATCTTCCAACTGTTGAGACTAAAGGTAATAGCTATACAGGAGCGATTGGTTTTTATAATTATTTCAAAAATCCGATTACTTCTAATTTTTTTGTTCTCAAAAAATTAGATGGTTTTCTTCTTCAGAGCTATACTGGTTATAGTAAAAATCATATTGTAAATGCCCTTGATGCGGGTACCTTTATCGGTTTATATTCTCAAAATTATTTTTTTAAGTGGAGTCTTTTATTAAAATACAATCGTCTTTCCATTGGATATTCTACTAAGTATATCGTTTTAGACTTTTCAAATGTTGACGTTATTGGAGCATTTCCAAATCAATCTATAATGCTTACCAGATTACACTTTTATGTAGAAGATTATCCTCGGCAAGAGTTTACGGAAAGAACGCTTAGCATCCAATATAGACTTAAATATTTCGATTTCTTTTTTCAAGCAATGTCCTTAGATCCTAGTTTGGTATTATCATCCAATTATACGCACTATGATGAACAGTTTTATAGTATTGGTTTGATCGTTGATATAAATGATATGTATAAAGGAATTAAAAAGAAATGGACTTCATCAACAAAGCATTAAAATCAAGGTTTAGCTTAGTGTATTTTTGAGAACTCAGTTTTCAGAAATACCTCATATGAGCTGAAGTATAATCGAAAAAGTGGTATTTGCAGCTCAGGTCTTAAACCCTCAATATGCTTTAAATCAGCGCTTATAAAAAAAACTTACCTCAGTCTTTTTATGAGTCTTATTGTATCTATATTGTCTGGGCAGTATTTCTATATCCCTGATAATGATATCAATGCACTTTACTTTACAGATAAGCATGAAATAAACCTAAGCCTAACAGCTCCTTTGTATCGTCAGCAAAATATTCAATTTGGTTATAGTCCTTTCAAATATATAAGTGTTTCAGGTGCATATTTTCATCATAAACAGACAAAGCGTAACCATCCAAGATCTACAGCTAAAACGGAAGGTCAAAGTTTCACAGGCGCTTTAGGTTGGTATAGGTATATTCATAAACTTAAAAAGCACAATTTTTTCCTAACCAAAGGCATAAAAGGTGTTTTAATTCATGCACAACTTGGTTATAGTAATGGTTCCATTGATAATATTCAAGAGGATCTAACCTTTGTTAAATTGAAACATCAGATTTTTTTTCTTCGAACAGGAATAAGTATTGATTTTGGCTTTTTGGAGCTTAGTTTTTCAAATCGATATCTTCAACTTGATTTTCAAGCAGGAGATGTAGGAGGGAATATAAACGATATCTTTTGGATTGATCATTTATATGAAGACGTAGAAAAAGATAATCCTCATCCATTGAAAGAAAGTACTTATCGAATATGTTTCAAAACCAGAGTTTTCGAATTATATGGAAACTATAACAATATTCGAGAAAAATATAATCCACGACTAAGATCTGCTTATTATGAAAAAGGGAATTTCAATCTCGGATTAAATATCAATATTGACCAGTTTTACCGATCTATTGCAAAGTAAACCTCTAATCTTCCTCTAATAAACGTTTTAATTCATTTAGTTTCATCATACACTCAATTGGAGTCATCGCATTTATCTCTAAATCTTGCAATTCTTCTTTTAACTTTCCGGCAAGCGGATCGACAGTTTCGAATATACTTAATTGGAGACTCGAATCTGTCGGCATGTTCTGCAGTGTATCTTTTAGCTCTTCCTTATTGTTTGAATCTCCTTTTTGCTCAATTGATTTTTGTTCTAAGCGCTTAAGAATATCATTGGCTCTTTTTACAATACTCGTTGGCATACCAGCCATTTTTGCAACATAGATTCCAAAACTATGATTGCTTCCCCCAGCTACCAGCTTTCGAAGGAATATCACTTTTTGACCGATTTCCTTTGTAGCAATATTATAGTTTTTTATTCTTGGAAATTTATTCGCCAACTCATTCAATTCATGATAGTGGGTGGCAAAAAGCGTCTTTGGTCTAAATTTTTGATTATTATGCAAAAACTCAGCGATAGACCAAGCAATTGAAATCCCATCATAAGTACTGGTTCCTCTTCCTATCTCATCAAGCAATATTAAGGAACGATCCGAAATATTATTCATAATACTTGCCGTCTCATTCATTTCAACCATAAACGTGGATTCTCCAGAAGAGATATTATCAGAAGCTCCAACTCGTGTAAAGACTTTATCAATTAATCCTATTGAAGCTTGTTCAGCCGGAACAAATGATCCCATTTGAGCCATTAAACAAATCAAGGCTGTTTGTCTTAAAACAGCAGATTTACCAGCCATATTCGGGCCAGTGATCATTAGGATTTGCTGATCTTCATTGTCGAGGTAAACATCATTTGGCACATAAGCTTCTCCCAATTCAAGATGCTGTTCAATCACCGGATGTCGACCTTCTTTAAGATCAATGATAAAACTATCATTTATTGTTGGCTTACAGTAATTATTTTTGATGGCCACTCGAGCAAATGACTGAAGACAATCAACTCTGGCGATCAACTTCGAATTATGCTGGACCGGTTCAATATAATCCATAATAGAAGCAACCAAAGTAGCATAAAGGCGATCTTCTAAAGCTAAAATTTTCTCCTCTGCTCCAAGAATCTTGGATTCCAATTTTTTAAGCTCATCTGTAATATAGCGTTCTGAACCCGTCAACGTTTGTTTTCGAACCCAATTATCAGGTACCATCCCCTGATTTTTGTATTTATTCGTTACTTCCAGATAATATCCAAAGACATTATTAAATCCGATTTTCAGGTTTGTGATTCCTGTTTTTGCAGCTTCCGTTTGCTGAATTTCCAGTAAGAGGTCTTTTGCATTATTTACAATATTGCGTAATTCATCCAATTCCTCGTCTACACCTTCTGCAATAACACCACCTTTGGCCAGGTTAACTGAAGGTTCTTCCAGTATTTCTTTCTCGATCTGTCCACTTAAGGTTTTACATGGATTCAATCCATCTGCAATCTTCATCAAATAACTATTTCCGCTACTACCTAGTATTACTTTGATGGGTTCAATTGCTCGGAGAGCACGCTTGAGTTGAACGACTTCTCTAGGATTAATTTTTCCAAGCGGCACTTTTGAAATTAGTCTTTCCAGATCACCAATTGAGCGAATATGTTTTCGATTTCTCCATCCAATTCTCTTTCATTCATGAAGTAATCGACCATATCCAATCTAGCATCAATCGCATTTTTTTCTTTCAAAGGAAGAACGACCCATTTTTTCAATAAACGTGCTCCCATAGGAGAGATTGTCTTATCTAATATGCTGATCAATGGAATTCCGGAAGCTTGATTACTATAGATTAATTCCAGATTTCTTATCGTAAATCGATCTAGCCAAACATAACGATCCGGCTGAAGTCGATGGATGGAATTAATATGTTTTAAATTAGTATTTTCAGTAGTTGCTAAATAATGCAAAACCCCTCCAGCAGCAATTTGTGCTAATTCCAATTCTTCAACTCCGAACCCTTTTAAATTCTGCACTTCAAAATGCCCCGTCAATTTTTCTCTGGTAAAGTCATAACCATATATCCATTCATCTAATGGAAATGTGTAGAATTTGTTTCCAAAGCTCTTTTCAAACTCTTTTACTTTTCCTTTTGAAAAGATAATTTCGGAAGGACTAAAGCTTTGAAGCAATTTTTCTATATAACTATGAGGCCCCTCACTCACCATAAACTCCCCTGTAGATACATCAAGAAAAGCTATTCCATATTGGCCTTTTTTCCCAAAAGAGACCGAAGCTAAATAATTATTTGATTTATGATCTAAAAGCTTATCATTGATCGCTACGCCAGGTGTCACAATTTCTGTAACCCCTCTTTTTACAATCTTCTTTTCTTTTGAAGGCTTTTCTAATTGTTCACACACTGCAACACGATACCCGGCTCTTACCATTCTAGGGAGATAAGTATCCAAAGAATGATATGGAAAACCAGCTAATTCAATATCACTTCCACCATTGTTTCTTTTCGTAAGTGTGATACCCAGCACTTGAGAAGTGGTAATTGCATCTGCTCCGAAAGTCTCATAAAAGTCCCCCACCCTAAATAATAATATCGTATCTGGATGTTTGCCCTTTACCTTAAAATACTGTTGCATTAAAGGCGTTACCTTCTTAACTTTTGTTTCTTTTGTCCCTTTTTTACTCAAAATATTTATAATTTTCTCTTATCCGTAAAGATACTTCTTTCGTTCGAAAAAATAAGACTCCAACCTTCCTAAATATCTCTCAGGGTTGTCAGGGTTGTCAGGGTTGTCAGATAAGCAAAGTTCATCAGAACTGACCAATCTGACTTATCTGACCTCCTGACTTCCTGACTTCCTGACCACCCTGACCTTCTGACCTTCTGACCTCCTGACTACCCTGACCACCCTGACCTCCTGACCTCCTGACTACTCTAGCTCACTTCTCAATATTTTTCACCAACATTTACAAAAACCCAATACCTTATTCTTATATTTGCGCTGATTTTAAGAAAAATTAAACCCAATAGAAATTATGATACCACAATTTGAAGGACTTACAGAGGATCAAAAGGACTTAATGTATGATGCTATTCCCTTGATCACAATCTATATCGCAGGAGCTGATGGAAAAATAGATCAGGATGAAAAAGATTGGGCAGAAAAGGTTACAAAGATCAGAAGTTATTCATATGATGAAGTCCTTAGGACTTTTTACACCAAGATGGGAGAAACTTATTCTGCTAAACTCGATCACTATATATCATCATTATCTTCAGATGTAGCGGTTAGAACAACAGAAATCACAGAAAAACTTGCTGGCTTAAATAATATACTTCCTTCACTTGATACTAATTTTGCAGTTAGCTATTATAAAGGATTATTAAGTTTTGCTGAGCATGTTGCTAAAGCATCGGGCGGATTTCTTGGATTTGGAAGCATCAGCCGATCTGAAGAGCAATTAATTGGTTTGAGCATGATCAATCCTGTTGAAGTTGAGAGCGAAGAAGATGAAGCATAATTATTAGTAAGATTTTAATGCTTTAAAAAAGCCGCATTTTAATTAAAATGCGGCTTTTTTGTCTTTATTACAAAGGGTTTTTCAGAATGAAGGAGATTTAAAATGTCGGATTTAATTTTAAACTGTACTAATAGTCTGATAAGTTTTGATTTAAAAATGAAAAATGCGAAATTCACACAGAGCTGGTCTAAATGTATGGCAATCGCAAGATTCACTGAAAACTTGAATATAGTGGAGATGAAATATCAAATTTTTATAAGAATGCTGAAAGCAAGACTTCACAAAGCCCATTAGGGCTGATCACAAGACCGAAGGTCGATCATAAGTGAAGCGATCACTATCACACAAGTCTTAAAATATCGTTCTTCCAATTGCCATGGGTCTAAATGGGCTTTATTTTTCACATAGCAACAAAACACCCGATTATGAAAAAAATACTACCTCTATTTCTTATTCTTAGTATAATAAGCTTTCCGTTTATCGCAATGAGTCAACCGATTGGTTGCATGGAAGCTAAACAGAAAATAAAACTTAGTCCGCCAAGTCCTGAAGAAAAAGCTATGATTTTGGCCTCCAATGAGAGAAGTGATACTATAGATATCCTCAACTATGGAATTACCCTAGAAGTGATAAACTTTTCTGATAAAATCATCAATGGAAATTGCGAGGTCACTTTTTCTCCCAAAATGGATAATATTTCTTATTTGGCACTGGACTTTTTGGATTTGGATATTGACTCTGTCATATGGAATGGAGCACCAGTCTCCTATGACTTTGATGGTATATTACTTGAAACGTTCTTCAGTACACCGCTTAACTCTACAGATACAACTTCTATTACAGTCTATTACCAAGGTACCCCTACAGCAGACCCAAGTGGATTTGGTGGATTTGATTTTTCTGGACATTATGCTTACAATTTAGGTATTGGATTATCTTCAAATCCTTATAATTTTGGTCGATCATGGTTCCCATGTTTTGACAATTTTGTTGAAAGGTCGACCTACAATTTTAATATCATCACCTCCAATGGGCGAAAAGGATATTGTGTCGGTACTTTTATGGGACAAACGGCACTGGGGGGAGATACAATTATGCGTCAATATGTATTAGATCAAGCAATTCCAACCTACCTTGCAGGAGTGGCAGTCTCTGACTATTCAGAATACAATGAAGTTCATATGGGCGCTACAGGTCCCGTTGATTTACAATTAGTCGCCAGAACTCAAGATTTAAATGATATGATTGCTACATTTAGTTCTTTAGGAGATGCTGTAGATGCACTTGAATATTGGTATGGACCATATGTCTGGGATCGTGTTGGGTATGTAGCGACTACCGTAGGAGCAATGGAACATCCAGGTAATATTGCTTATCCAGCGAATGTTGCAACAGATGGCGATAATTTTGGGCACAAAAGGCTCATGGCGCATGAGTTAGCACATTGCTGGTTTGGAGATATTGTTACTTTGACGACACCAGCAGATATGTGGTTTAAAGAAGGCAATGCAGAATATGGTGCGCATTTATTCACAGAATACATCAGTGGTCATAATGCATTTATTAATCATGTAAAAAATAACTTTTTATCTGAAGTCCTTAAAAGTGCGCATTATGATGATGATGATTATCAACCACTTTCGGGGATACCCTATGAACATACTTATGGTACGCATACTTATCGAAAGGGCGCTTCAATGATACACAATCTTCGTGGATACCTTGGAGATTCTCTTTTTAGAATTGGTCAAAGACAAGTGCTAGATACTTATGCCTATTCAGCGCTTACGGCTGAATTGTATAGGGATGAACTCATTGATGCTACAGGAGAAACGGATAAATTAACTTCTTTTTTCGATGATTGGATTTATGCACCTGGCTTTGCCGCATATGAAATTGACTCTGTATTTATAGAACCAAGTGGAAGCGAATATGAAGCAACCATTCACATTCAGCAGAAACTCCGTGCTGCACCTCATTTCCATACCAATACGCCTATTGATATCACTTTCATGGATAATAACTGGAATGAGTATACAACCGAAATTCTCGTTTCTGGTGAATTTACGACGACTCAAGTCAATGTGCCTTTCGAACCAACAATTTGGTTTTTAAATGGTGATGGCCGACTAAATATAGCAAAAATGCAAAATGAGCAAGTTCTCGTTGCGCCTATAAACAGATACTTTGGTTTTGCAGATTTTCAAATTCAGGTTCAACAAATTGTTGACTCTATCTATTTTAGAGTCGAACATTATTGGGTTGCAGCAGATGAAATAGGCATCAATCCTGATGATGCGAATATTTCAGATAATCATTATTGGAGAGTTGATGGTATCTGGTCAGATAATTTTGAAGCCAAAGGAGTGGTTACCTATAATGGTATTAATCGACCTGAACTAGATGCAGACCTTACAGCGCTTACGGAGGATAGCTTAATTTTAGTTTATCGTCCTTATCCAGGCTATCCTTGGACAGAATATGCTGACTACTCTAAATTGATAGGTATCCCTAATGATGGAAAAGGAACAGTTGCGATCAATAATCTTCAGAAAGGGGATTATGCTTTTGCAAATGGCGTGCTGGATGTTGTGAACACGGAAGACGTATTTAAGGAAAATATGGTAGAGCTATTTCCCAATCCGACTTCAGATTATTTAATGTTGAAAGGAACAATTTTAAATAAAGAGGACCTTGAATATCGCCTACTTGATATTACAGGCAAGCTTGTTCGGTCGAATAAAGTCGATGGTAGCATCAATGTTTCTAATCTTAGCAATGGATCTTACCTTATCCAACTAATAGATAGCAATGGATCTGCTCTTGGTACTCAACAATTTGAAGTGATGAGATAGATAATCATTTTGATTTTTTAAGTAAGTACTTAATTTAAATGCCCTTATTGATAAAGTAAATCAATAAGGGCATTCTTATTTTAAAATTCAAATACAGAAATAATTTAACTCATTTCTACCTAATTACCTACCTTTTACAATTGCCTTATTTTTACATATGTTAAAATGTCCTTGTTTCGACAGTTTAGTATTGTATTTGTACATCCTAAGTAAATGTTACACTCTCAGTAATGTTGAAGTTATTCAAATCAACCTAATTTTATCTTAACCCATTAATAATGAATATTAATAAAGTAAGCTTCTGGACTATTCTCTGTTGTGCTATTTTGATAAGTGCATGTAGAAAAGATGATGATTCTTTACCAACTGATTTTGACAGTGATCTTGAAGATGTTTTAATAAGTGCATCCAATGGAATTGGAAAGTCACATTACATCCTTCCTTCTAGTACAGATTTTTCTTCTATACCCCAGGATCCTAAAAATCCATTGACTACAGAAAAAGTTGAACTTGGAAAACTCCTCTATCATGAGACTGGACTTGGAATTTCGCCAATGATGGCTGAAAGTGAAGGACAATACTCCTGTGCAAGTTGCCATTTTGCAGCAGCAGGTTTTCAAGCAAACCGATTCCAAGGTATATCCGAAGGAGGACAAGGTTTTGGTTTTAACGGAGAAGGGAGAATCCGAAATCCAAATTACCCGGAAGAATTATTGGACGTTCAACCCCTTAGAACGCCAAGTGCAATGAATACCGTTTTTCAAAGCAATTTACTTTGGAATGGACAATTTGGAGCTACCGGTATCAATACAGGAACAGATGCTTACTGGACACCTGGCACACCTATAGCTGTAAACGAATTAGGTTATGAAGGGCTTGAAACTCAGGCTATTGCAGGCTTGGGTGTTCACCGAATGAATATTGATACATTACCAAATATTTTAGAAGATTTGGGATATAAATCCATGTTTGATGCCGCATTTAGTAACTTCCCTGAAAGTGAAAGATATACGAAAGAGACAACAGGTTTAGCAATAGCCGCTTATGAACGGACACTGCTTTCTAATCAAGCTCCTTTTCAAAATTACCTCAAAGGAGATACTGATGCTATAACAGATGTTGAGAAACGAGGTGCTATTCTATTTTTTGGAGATGCTGGATGTGCAGGATGCCACAATGGTCCTGGGCTAAATAATATGGAATTTCATGCGCTTGGATTTAATGACCTTTACGACTGTCCAGAAGAAATATTTAAAACAGCCACTGATGATCCTGCCCATAAAGGAAGAGGAAGTTTTACAGGTTTAGCAGAAGACATGTATAAATTTAAAGTACCCCAACTTTATAATATGAAAGACTCTCCATTTTTTGGACATGGTTCTAGTTTTAGAACAATAAAAGCCGTTGTTGAATATAAAAATCTAGCCACTGCAGAAAACACAAACGTTCCTGCCTCACAACTAGCTGAAGGTTTCGTTCCTCTAAATCTAACTGAGCAACAAATCGACGATATTACAGCTTTTTTGAAGTTTTCTCTTTACGATCCAAATTTAAGGCGGTATGAACCGGAAAGTTTACCTTCTGGAAATTGTTTTCCCTTTAATGATCCAATTGCTAGAATTGACTTAGGATGTGAATAGATATTGGTTGGTTAATTGGCCATTGCTTATTCGAAAATTATGAATAAGCAATGGCCAGTAAATCCATTAATTTTTTACAATCTTTTGAAGAATACGCTGATCGCCAAAACTAAGCTCTATAAAGTACAATCCAGCTGGCATATGGCCGACAGGAATAGCTTGTAATTGACTCATACCAAAAACTTGTCGTGTCAAAACTTCATTATTATAAAGCCTGCCCAACATATCATAAAATCGAATTTCAATAGTTTGAGCTTCAGAAATATTCAATGAAATATTAATTTCAGCTTCTACTGGATTGGGATATATTTTTAGATCTATTTCATTGGCTAATAAAGATGAAGAAGAAAAACAATCTAAGTCTCCGTCATAATCAATAGTTTGTGTAAATATACTCAAACACCCCGTATTAGGATCTGTAACTTCAAGCGTATAAATACCATCTTCTAATGCACAATATTCTGTTGTTGTCTGGCCTGTAATTGGAACACCATCTTGATACCATTGAAAGATAAAATCACCATCAAAGATAATATCGTCCAACAGACTCAATAAATTATTCATATTACTATATGTCGGAATTTCTGGATTGTCAAAAATAGTGATCATTGTTACTTCGGAACTAGAGGTACAACCTTCACCAGAGGTATACACGACTTGATAATTACCAGATTCAAAAACCTCCAAACTCATTCCTGTTTCTCCTGATAGCAATTCATCATCAAAATACCATTGATTATTTTCATCATAAGAGGAAGTAAGTGTTACTGTTTCGCCTGCACAGAAATCATTTGGGCCTGAGTTAAATACAATAGGTTGATCCGGTATAGCATATACAAATACAGTGTCACTTGTCTGGATGGTATCAACAGGATGCAAAATATTCAATTCCATTTCAAAATCATTGGTTGAGAAAATACCTTCTGAAAGTTGATTAAAGTTTATTTCTCCACAGACATCATCAGCTCCATTGATTCCACTATCCTGATCAATGACCCTCATATGATATTGACCAGCTCCAATCGTAATATTTGGAAAAAACTCAACCGGAGGATCCGTATTTGGTATCGTTGCCGACTCATAAATAATGTTTCCATCTGGGTCAGTTATTTCCAAATGCAAATCAGGATTATTAGAAAAGTCAGGTGCAGTAGGAATATCAAAACAACTCACATCATTCACCCCTACCCTAGTCAGAATAAATCCAATCGTATCAATCGTTGCTTGATAGTTTACAAAGTAAGTACCCGGTTGGGAATAAATTTGATCGCTAGGATTTTCATCAAGAGAGCTATTGCCATTACCGAAATCCCAATTATAATTATATCCTGTCAGTCCATTACTAGGGACATTATTTTCAAAAGAAACATTCACTGATCCACAACCAGAACTATTAGTCATTGAAAAACCATCATTTGTGCTAAAGGCTGGTTCGATTAATATTTCCATTGGAAAAGTCACCGTTTGAGAAAATATAACCACAGTAGCTTCTACGGTTACATCCATAACATAAAAACCTGGAACGAGTGGCGTACCACAAAATTTGATACAGCCATCTGTTTCAGATTGTGGATCATAAGAAGTCGCATTGGTTTCCCAGGAAAGTCCCGGAGGCAAATTAGAAATATTCAAAATCGAGATCTCCGTAATATCCAAGCCTGGAGGTACATCAGGGTCGGTTTGACTTACAGGAGTGGTTGTCATTGGCATACGAAAACTCACATCCTGAT